>JAFGGN010000135.1 GCA_016930535.1 bacterium | reverse complement strand
TATAAATATTACGTCCCTACGGCTTCTATAAATATTACGTCCCTACGGGACTATAATTATATTTTACATCTTCAATGCTATAAATATACCGCCCCTACGGGGCTTTTTAATCTTTGGTCTTTGGTCTTTGTTCATTAATCTTTAATCTTGTCTCTTTAATCTTTTTCTCCGTTTCTCACCTCGCCGTTTCACACTCCGACCCAACGACCCAATGACGCAACGACCTCTTTTATCTTTTTCTCCGTCTCTCCGTTTCTCACCTCGCCGTTTCACACTCCGACCCAACGACCCAATGACGCAACGACCCTAAGACCCAACGACCTCTTTTATCTTTTTCTCCGATACTCCGCTTCTCCGTCTTTGTTCTTTGTTCTTTAATCCTGTTTAGGGTCCCACATGAACCATGTCCACCGAAAATTCATCACGGTTATAGTAATCCTCGTCCCGCATACAGAGATCGTACTCGCCCTTGATCAGAAAGTAATGTCCGTGTTCCATGCTGGCCAGATACTGCAGAATTTCCTTGGCCGTGCGGTCTTCTACCTCCTGGGAGAGTTCGTCATAAAATTCTTCCGATACTTTCTCGGCCTCCATGGCCATTTCAAGCAGATCCGGTACGGAAGCCTCTTCTTCGAGAGACAGCTCCATGGCAGGGAGCAGCGATTTGTCCTCTTTGGACGGCTCCTGTTCCGGGAACAGCCGGTGAAACAGCCCGAGCAGTATTTTCTGATGTTTTTTCTCTTCGGCCGCCAGAAATTTCAGCTTGTCCTGCAGCACGAAATTCTTCACTTTCTTATTCAGATTCCTGTACACATCCTCGGCCACGACTTCGGATTTGATCGCAACCGACAGTGCCTTCTCCACACTCAGCATCGAAGCCTTCATGGCCCGTCAGACCTCCTTTCTCAGGATGAAATATATTAAAATTGAATAAAGCCGGGGACCGGACCCGGATCAGGCATCAGGACCGTAATCCCCTTCTTTGTTTTTTGATCTTTTATCTTTGGTCTTTGGTCTATGTTTTTATTCTTTTACTTTAATTGTTTTCGAAGATTCCCAAAGTCCGTGAATATTGCAGAATGCGACCGCATGCAGGGTTCCGGATTTGGCCAGTTTCATGCCCGTGGTCACCGTATGATGCGTGTAGACCGGTCCGGAATTGGCGCCCTCGGCGGATTCGCCGTGTGCATTGAACTCGAACTGGCCGACATGATAGTTGAATTTCTCTCCGTCCGCATGAAAATACAGTGCGATCCACCGGATATGATGCTCCGTGGTATTGGGATGCGCGATTTCTTTGCCCAGAGCGGCTTTGACTTCAAATACTTCACCGGATTTCACTTCATCCGGGCATTCGATGACCGGCACGTGCTTTTCGCTCTTCCAGTCGGCCTCCTTGATATGTTCACCAAATTTACCCATGGGTACCTCCTTATTCAAGACGGTTGCGCATTGAAATTGAACTGAACACTTTACAGCCATGCCGGTATTGTCAGTACGATCCCAGCACTTTCATATAATTGCTTCTGACATAAGCCGCCGGCTCGGCGATTTTTTTCATTGAAAGAATCCCACGCATATCCTGCACCGAAGAATATCCCTTCTTTTCCATCCATGCTTCAACGCCGGATAAAATATCCCCTATATACGGGATGCCGTGTTTCAAAACAGCGGAAGTCATCATGGCCACGCGTGCTCCGGCCAGAATCGTCTTGATCACATCGTCTGAAGTATGAACGCCTCCGGTCACCGCGATATCACAGTGCACCTGGCCGCTCAGTATGGCGGTCCATCTCAGACGGAGTGTGAGTTCATCAGAGCTGCTCAGCACGATCCGGGGATTGACCTCAAGTCTGTCCAGATCAAAATCAGGCTGATAAAACCGGTTGAACAGGACAAGTCCCTTGGCGCCGGCCTGATCGATACGTCTGAGCATATTGGCCGTGGCACTGAAATAGGGACTCAGTTTCACGGCCACGGGAATTTTGATTTTCGCGGTGATTTCCTTTACCAGAACCGTATACATATGCTCGACCTGTGTTCCCATGACCGCGGGATCCGTGGGGATGAAGTACAGATTGAGCTCAAGTGCGTCCGCGCCGGCGGCTTCGATTTGTCTGGCATAGTCGATCCACCCCCCCACGGATATACCGTTCAGGCTGGCAATTACGGGTATGTCCACCGCGGACCTGATGTCGCTGATATGTGCCAGATACCCTTCGGGTCCATGATGAAAACGAGTAAGCTCGGGAAAATAATTCAATGCTTCTGCAAAACTCTCCGTTCCCTGAAGCAGGTTCTCGTTCAGCTGCTTCTCCTCGATGAGAATCTGCTCCTCGAAAAGAGAATGCAGTACGACCGCGCCCGCGCCCGCATCCTCGATCTGCCGGACTTTGTCCACATCCTTAGCCAGCGGCGAAGAAGAAATAACAAGCGGTGATTTTAGCGGTAATCCGAGATATTCTGTCGACAGATCCATGGCCATGCCTCCCTTATTCATGCAGTTCGTTTTAAAAACGATTTTTGTACAACGACTGAATCAGGGGCGGAATCAAAATCACGATTACCGGATTTTGTATTCAACAATCTGCCGTAGATATTCGACGGATCATTCCGCCCCGATTCAGTTTGGGCTGAATTTGAAAAGGGTGAACAATTCACCCTTTTCAAAAACAGTCATCAGTAAAATACGTTGTTACATGATCAAAGGTTCCGGCCAGATGACAGGAACAGCTTCACTATTTGTCGTTCACGGGCATTTCGGCCAGATGCGCGTAGGCCCTCCACCGTTTCCGGACATCCTCCTGTGCATCCTTCAGAAGCTGAGCGGCCGCCTCGGGTCTCGTCTTGGTCAGCATGCTGTACCGGGTCTCGTTGTATACATAATCCTTCAACGGAATGGCCGGTGCTTTTGAATCCAGCGTCAGCGGATTCTTGTTTTCCCCAAGCAGGTCCGGATTATAGCGGATCAGGGGCCAGTAGCCCGACTCCACGGCCAGTTTCTGCTGACTCAGACCTTTGACCAGATCGTATCCATGTGCGATACAGTGCGAATAGGCCAGAATCAGCGAGGGACCGTTATAGGCCTCGGCTTCCCTGAAGGCTTTCAGCGTCTGTGCGTCATTTGCACCCAGTGCGACGCGTGCCACATACACATTGCCGTAGGAAATGGCCATCATGGCCAGATCTTTCTTGGGAACGGGTTTGCCGCCCATGGCAAATTTGGCAGTCGCGCCGCGCGGCGTGGCTTTGGAAGCCTGACCGCCCGTGTTCGAATACACTTCCGTATCGAGCACCAGGATGTTGACGTTCCGTCCGGAGGCAATCACATGGTCCAGACCGCCGTACCCGATATCGTAGGCCCAGCCGTCACCGCCGACGATCCAGACGTTTTTGCTGACCAGGACATCGGCCAGGCTCTGCAGTTCTCTGGCTTCGTCGCTTTTGACGGCTTCGAGCTTCTTTTTCAGTTGAACGACACGTTCACGCTGTGTTTCGATGCCTTCATCCGTTGTCTGATCCGCATTAAGCAGGGCGTCCGCAAGATCCTGGCCGACAGAAGCGGACAGGCGCCTGACAAGCTCGCCGGCATATTCGATCTGCTTGTCGAGAGCCAGACGCATACCCATACCGAATTCCGCATTGTCTTCGAAAAGCGAATTGGACCATGCCGGACCGCGGCCCTCAGGTGTCTGTGCATAGGGTGTCGTGGGGAGATTGCCGCCGTAAATCGAGGAACATCCGGTGGCATTGGCAATCACAGCCCGGTCTCCGAAAAGCTGGCTCAAGAGCTTGATATAGGCCGTCTCGCCGCATCCCGCGCAGGCACCGCTGAATTCAAACAAAGGCTGGAGCAGCTGCACATCCTTGACCAGATTCAGTTTGAGTTCCTTGCGGTTGCCGTAAGGCAGGGTCTGGAAGAACTTCCAGTTTGCCCGCTCCTTTTCACGGATCGGATCCAGCGCGCTCATATTGATCGCTTTCTTGTCCGGTTCGGTTTTACTTTTTGCGGGACAATTGGAAACGCACACGCCGCAGCCCGTGCAGTCTTCGGCTGAAATCTGAAGCGTGAATTTTTTGCCTTCAAACTGCTTCCATTTGGCGTCAACGGATTTGAACGTTTCAGGAGCCTTGTCCAGAAGGGATGCATCGTATACCTTGGACCGGATCACTGCATGGGGACAGACGAACACGCATTTGCCGCATTGAATGCATATATCGGATTCCCAGACGGGGACTTCGAGCGCGATGTTGCGTTTTTCCCATTGCGTCGTGGCGGACGGGAACGTGCCGTCCGGTGCAAATGCGCTGACGGGAAGGTCGTCGCCGCGTCCGGCCACGATCTCACCGGTGACCTTTTTCACATAATCCGGGGCCTCGTCCGGTACCGGACTGCGCATCGGAATACTGCTCGTGGCTGCGGCCGGAACCTGAACCTGCACCAGATGATCCACGGCCATGTCGATGGCCTTGAAATTCATCTGAATCACGGATTCGCCGCGCTTGCCGTAGGTTTTTTTCGTGAATGTTTTAATGAGATCGATGGCCTGATCCTTGGGCAGCACATTGCTGATCGCGAAAAAACAGGTCTGCATGATGGTATTGATACGTACACCCAGCCCGACCTCGTTGGCCAGTTTATATGCGTCGATGACGTAGAATTTCAGTTTTTTATCGATGATCTGCTGCTGCACCATCTTCGGCAGATGATCCCAGACCGAATCCGCGCTGTAAATGCTGTTCAACAGGAAGGTCGCACCGTCCTCCGCCACCTTCAGCATGTCGTACTTTTCAAGAAAGGAAAACTGATGACATGCCACAAAATTGGCCTTTGAAATCAGATACGGCGAGTGAATCGGATCGGGACCGAACCGCAGATGAGACACGGTAACGGATCCCGCTTTCTTTGAATCGTACACGAAGTATCCCTGGGCACTGTTTTCCGTCTCTTCGCCGATAATTTTAATCGAGTTCTTGTTGGCACTGACGGTGCCGTCCGATCCCAGACCGTAGAAAACGGCCCGCGTCCTGTTATCGGGTTCCACCACGAATGACGGATCATATTCCAGACTGGTGTTCGAAACGTCATCCAGAATGCCCACCGTGTAATGATTTCTTGCGGAAGATTGTTTCATGTTGTCGAAAACACCCTTCACCATGGCCGGAGTAAATTCCTTGGATGACAGGCCGTATCTTCCGCCTGTCACCTTCGGTTCGTTACTGAACGATGAAATACCCCCGGCTTTCGCCTCGGCGAGTGCCGTGACAATATCCTGATACAGGGGCTCGCCGGCTGCACCGGGTTCCTTGGTCCGGTCGAGTACGGAAATATTCCTGACTGTCGGAGGCAGGGTTTCGATAAAATGCCGGATCGAGAAGGGACGGTATAAACGAACCTTGAGAAGCCCCACTTTTTCACCCTTTTTCTGAAGGTACTGCACGGTTTCCTCGGCTGTATCCGCGCCCGATCCCATCAGAACGATCACGTGCTCCGCATCCTTCGCGCCCACATAATCGAACAGATGATATGACCGGCCCACGACCTTGCCGAACTGATCCATCGCCTTCTGCACAAGGTCCGGACAGGCTTCGTAATAGGGATTGACCGTTTCACGGGCCTGAAAGAACACATCGGGATTCTGGGCCGTGCCCCGGATCACGGGATGGTCGGACGAAAGGCAGCGCAGCCGGTGGGCGCGTACAAGCTCGTTATCGATCAGGGCACGCATATCGTCTTCAGAAATCTGTTCAACCTTGGAAACCTCATGAGAAGTTCTGAATCCGTCGAAAAAATGCACGAACGGAACGCGGGATGCAAGCGTGGCCGCCTGTGCGATGAGTGCGAAATCCATCACTTCCTGAATCGTGTTGCTGGCAAGAAATGCAAATCCGGTCGACCGGGCAGCCATGACGTCACTGTGGTCACAGAAAATCGAAAGCGCATGCGTGGCTACGGACCTTGCCGAAACATGAAATACAGTGGATGTGAGTTCTCCGGCAATTTTGAACATATTGGGAATCATCAGCAGCAGTCCCTGCGATGCGGTAAATGTCGTGGTCAATGCACCTCCCTGAAGTGCACCATGCACGGCACCGGCTGCGCCGCCTTCGGCCTGCATTTCAGTGACCTGGGGCACCGTACCCCAGATATTTTTCAAGCCTTCAACGGCCCACGCATCCGAATGCTCACCCATCGGTGAACTCGGTGTGATCGGATAGATCGCAATCACTTCGTTGGTACGAAATGCCGTATAGGCCGCCGCCTCATTTCCATCAATGGTAACACATGGTCGTGACATCTAACATTTCCTCCTTTATGGGATAATTATTTTTATTAAAAACCAATCATGGTTGATTTCAATATGAGCAGAAGCTTATCGGCCGTCAGATCGCCTTTCAGTACATAACCCTGTGCGCCATGATCGAGTACATCGTCATACAGCGTCTGATCCATCGTACCGCTGAGGACAATCACCGGGGCCTTTCTGGCCTCCGCCACAATGTCCTCAATGCTGTGCAAACCGTTGCTGTCCGGCAATGACAAATCGAGAAAAACGAGCTGATAATCCTGCAGACGGAGATACTGTATGCCTGTTTCCAGAAGATTCACCCATCGAACATTGAACCGGATATTGGAGGCATGTTTTTCTGTGACTTTGTCCAATGTCATCTCAAGAAGGCGGGCATCCCCTGAATTGTCTTCGATAAGAAGGACTTTGTATTCGATTGACGTTATCGACGCTTCCATATGAATCAAAAAATATTACAAAAATCATTCCTGAAATTTATTCTCATTCCGGTATCAAGGGCGGGCGGCCCCGGCCCGGAACGGGTTCGTACGAACCCTACGCAACATATATCTTTTCAATATAAGCATGCCGAATGAGTGAAGCAATAAAAAACGAGAAAAATCGTGCGAATCAACCTGGTTCTGTGAAGACGTGTCCGGATTCATCTGTATCGGGGTCAATGTTAAACTATTGAAAAAAATTAAATAAACCACAAAGCGCACAAAGATCATGTACGAAAGCAGAAACGGATGCTGCACCATCCATCCTTGTGCGCTTTGTGATGATCGTTTTTGCTTCAGGCGGAATACGCCGGGCTGCCGGCAGGCTCACCCGGATCCGCCCGATGACGTATTCAGCTGATCCAGCACTTCCTGAACATGTCCGGCCACCTTGACTTTGGTCCATATGGTATCAATTTTACCGGCCGGATCGATTAAAAATGTACTGCGCACAACACCATGATATGATTTTCCCGCCATTTTTTTCAGCGCCCAGACACCGTACAGGTCACAAACCGAATGACCCGTGTCGCTCAGCAGCGTGATTCCGAGCCGGTGCTTGTCCGTGAAACGGCAATGGCTCTCGACTGAATCCGGACTGATCCCCAGAATGACGGCATTGCGGCGGTCGAATTCAGGTGCGGCCCGGGTAAACTGAACAGCCTCGAGCGTGCATCCTGACGTGTTGTCTTTCGGATAGAAATAGACAACGATCCATCGGCCCCTGTGCTGGCTCAGGCATATCGTATGACTGCCGGTGTCCGGAAGACAGAATTCGGGCGCGGTCTGGCCGGTTTTCAGCGTCATGATGTGCCTCAGCCTTCGCTGGCAGGCGGAGTGAATTTTCTGGACGCCAGATGTGAATCGACCATAAACAGGCCATGCGGGGAATCTCCGATCATTTTCAGTTTATCGATGATTTCATGATCGTTGGCTTCCTCCTCGATCTGCTCGGTCACGTACCATTGCAGAAAAATTGTGGTGGCATGGTCCTTTTCAGCCATCGCCAGATCGACCAGGTCATTGATGCTCTTGGTGATGAACTGCTCATGGGCCAGCGTTTTTTCGAACATATCCAGTACCGATTTAAAATCGGAAGACGGTTCCGCAATGGCCTTCAGGCTGACTTCTGCTCCCTGCTCATGAATATAATGATAGATTTTCATGGCATGGCTCATCTCTTCATGGTACTGTACCATGAACCAGTTCGCAAATCCCTTCAGGCCCTTGCTTTCGGAATGCGCAGACATGGCCATATATAAATAAGCCGAATACATCTCCCTGTTCACCTGCTCGTTCAATGCATCCGTCATTTTTTTTGATAACATGGATCGACCTCCTTCACATCCTATTCAAGTTCAAAATCATCTTTTCCTGCACCGCATTCCGGACACACCCAGTCATCCGGAAGATCTTCGAATGCCGTACCGGGATCTATACCGTTATCAGGATCCCCTTTTGCCGGATCATAGACATACCCGCAAATGACACAGACATATTTTTCCATTTCGACCTCCTTGGATTTTGATTCTGATGATTTAAAATTGAACGAACTTGTCTTTCGGTGCACTGCACACAGGACAGGAGTCCGGTACATCCCCTTCCACCGTATATCCGCACACGGGACAGATATATATATCGCCGTATTCCAAATCTTTGCCTTCTTTGGCCGCCTGCTTGGCCTCCGTGTACATGGCCGAATGTATTTTTTCGGCTTCGATCGCATAATGAATGGACCGTATGGCCGTTTTTTCTCCCTGCAGCTTGGCCACGGCATCGTAGGCGGGATACATCTCCTCGACTTCGAAATTTTCTCCGCCGATCGCGGATTCCAGATTCTCCACGGAATCGCCCAGATCGCCAAGCGCCTTGAAATGATTGGTCGCATGCACCTGCTCCGCGAAAGCGATCGCTTTATACAGTCTGGCCAGATTGACTTTTCCTTCATCCTGGGCCTGTTTGCTGAAAATGAGATATTTCATATGGGCCTGACTTTCACCTGCATAGGAAGCACGAAGAAACTCTTCCGTCATCTTTTTCATCATTCATCCTCCGTTCTGATTATACTCAAATATTCCGATTGAATTGAAGTTTGTGTTTTGTCTTCGGAAAAAGCCGTTAAAATTCTATAATTCTCAATATATTGAATCCGAACGTCAGATCCCTGGTCCGGGTTCCGAGCATCGTATGACGTGGTCCTATTTCAGTGTTGTTGCCCGCCATCAATAGAAAATGATGGCCGTAGGTCAGCAGTTTCAATCCGACCGAAAAACTGTTTTGATTCAATCCGTCTTTCTCAATGACGGAGGGCGCGTATTCGCCCTGCATATGAATGTGCTCGGTGAGCCGGATACTGAGCCCCAGGCCGATTCCCGCATGTTCGTTGAAATGATCATATCCGATATTGCAGACGGGACTGATTCTGCCCTCCAGGGGATTCGCCTGCATGCTGAAAAGCAGAAACCAGTCCGTTTCCCGGTCTTCATTGAGAAAACTGGATCTGAAGGATACCATCTGTATATCGATCTGGGCGCTTGATTTGATTTTGTCGAAAGCGTGTCTGTAGCTCAGGCCGAGGCCGGTTTCCTTGGGATATACGAGACGGCGCATGGCCTTGAATTCGAATCCCCTGCCCGCACAGAACCGCAGTCCCAGACCGACATTGGCGCCCTGATCCATGCCCAGAAAATTTTCCAGGGGGTCCTCGTCGATCAATCCGTTGAAGCGGTGCATCACGGAAAAAACCAGCTGCCTGGCTTCCAGCTCGGAAGGCGTGATCAGGTTGGGCATGGAACTGCGTTCATAGCCCGTGCAAATGCCCTGCAAAACAAGCAGGGCCGCTGTCCACATTTTCATGTTCATTGCGAGCTGCTCCCCGGAATCACAAAGGACTCCGTCCTTTTGCCGAAGACGTTGCATTTGGCCGTCACCCGTATTGTATCGCCGGGTTTGGTTGAGCCGGTAAGTAAAGTCAGGACTTTGTGGGATTCGGCCGTAACCTGGAATTTAAATTCCTGACGGACGATTTCCAGGCCGTTTTGTTCGATCACGACTTCGCTGATGATGTGCTTCAGTACATCGGGCGTCGGATGATGCATATCGATCTGCAGAATCCCGGTTTTCGGATCCCAGGAGAATGTCATATTTGAGGGCGGATGTGCCTCCGCAGGCCGGGCCGTGTGGAGAAGCAGAGCGGCTGCCGCGAAAATCCATATCACTTTTTTCATGGTTCCTCCTCCCTTTTTTGTTTGCATTCCCTGCACAATCCGAAAAATGCCAGATGCAAATGATGAATTTTGTATCCGGTCAGTGATTCCACTTCATCGTACGTCACCCTGTGTGTTCCATGGGGAACGTCCTCGATCCGGCCGCATCGCGTGCAGCGGATGTGATAATGGTCCCTTAAATCGCCGTCGAACTGGGCAATGCCGCTGTCAAATCCCAGACGCTGTATTCTGCCTTCGGCAGCCAGAAAATTCAGGTTCCGGTACACGGTCCCCAGACTGATTTTGGGAATCTGCAGCCTGGCCTGTTCATAAACCTCATCTGCGGTCGGATGGCTTTTTGATGATCTGAGTATGTTCAGTATCAATTCCCTTTGCTTGCTGTATTTTGCTGTATTTGCCATTTCCGGCCATAAAACAATAATAAGAACCATTACTAATTTAATAAATTTTTTAATAAAATCAAGAGAAATTTATAGGACAGCGGCTGATAGATAACCGACTGTATACTGACCCGATCCGTAATTTCCGATCACATCGGCCGAATGGGTCTGATGAAGTATTTTTATTGTTTTCGCTCCGAAACGTTTCAGCGTTTCGAGTACAATGATCAGGGGAACACGGCCGCAAACGGAGCAGCCGGGACAGGACAATGTATGACGTATGGTCGGCATATCGTAAGTGGCCAAAGCATCCGCGACTTTCCTGTCCTGCTTTTGTACGGATTGATAATCGTTGATATGATGCATATCGGTGCTGGCGATCATGAGCACCCGTTTGTCGAAAAGGACCCTGACAAGCCCTGAAATCATGGGTTCGAGCCCCTCAAAATCACTTTTTGCGACCATGATGGGCAGAATGGTGAAATCCTTCAGTACGACCTGCAGAAAAGGGAGCTGAATTTCAATGGCATGTTCCTGGTCAAAATACATTTCCTCGATCGGAACGGCGGACTTCAGTTCGTTCAGAATGCTCCGGTTGACGGGAACCTGACCCAACGGCGTTTCGTACGCGATATCACCGTTGACAACAAAATCCCCCTGTCCGTAATGATGCATCGGGCAGAAAATAACGACCACGTCATAATCCCTGTTCAGCAGGGCCTTATAACCATGCGCCGCAGTCTGGCCCGAGTACATATATCCGGCATGGGGGGAAATCAATCCTAAAACATGCCCCTTTACAGGAGACGGATCCGTTTTATCGAAAAAACCGTTGATCATGTTCCGCAATTTTTCCGGATCTTTTGGATACCAGGTTCCTGCAAGTATGGAAGGTCTGAATTCTTCACTCATGATCTCTCCTCAATTCGTATGGATCTCGAGTATATCCCCGTCTTCAAGCACATGATCCCGGTTGACGCGCTGACCCTCGTATTTTTCAGAACCCCAGATGCGTGCAAAACGCATATGGTCGGCCAGGTCTTTGTGTATGGTCATGGCCGCATCCGAAACCGTGGAACCGCAGGGCAATATGTAGGGTTTGAGCATGTCCGGGTCCCTGCCCGGTGTTTTCGTATATATCCGGACCACTTCCAGTGCATCGAACAATGCCTGACCAAGCGATTCGGTTCCGGTTTGCGCCTGTACGGACAACCGGACCGTCTTCATCGGGTTTTTCAGCGCTGCAAGACACCGTTCCCATCGTGTCCCTGCCGGATCGGTTTCCGCTTTCGTGCCTGCAAGTACCGTCGTTTTCAGCGCCTCTGCGCCTTGCGGGCGTTTTTCTCCCAGTGTACACAGCCTGATACGATGTTCGGACAGGCATGCTTCCACGCGATTCATCTGTTCTGTGATTTTATCATCCGAAAGATCGACGACCCAGAGGACCACGTCTGAGATGCGAATGACATTGTATACCCATACTTCCGTAAAATGATCCGCGATTGGAGGAAGATCCACGACCTGCATCTGAATATCCTGATGATTCAGCATGCCGCATACGGGTTTGAATGTAGAATAAGGAAAGTCCGCCACATCCGGTTTGGCGTGTGTAAGCTGACTGACAAGCGAGGATTTTCCGGTGTTCGGACCGCCGGCCAGTACGATCTGACCGGCGCCTTCACGCTCGATATGATCATAAGCCGATTGCCTGCTGGCGCCTTTCTTTTTCTGGGCCTCGGAATTGAACTTTGCAATTTTCCTTTTCAGATCCGCCTGCAGATGATCCGTGCCCTTGTGCTTGGGCATAATGCGGAGCATCTCACGAAGTATTTCGACTTTTTCCTGAATATCCTTCGCCGCCCTGAACCGTCTCTCAGCAGCATAGTAATCAGGCGGTAAGTTGGCAGGCATAGGCACCCGGTGTTATTAACACTTAGTCAAATGTAAATGAAGTTCGGATGAGATGCAAGGGGGAATTTTTTTAATGGTGCAACAGGTTGGTCTGATTCGGAGAAACGGAGAGAAAAGAGAGAGACGGAGAAAAAGAGTGAGAAAACCGCAAAGACACAAAGAATGAGTAGACGAGTAGAAGCGTAAAAGTGTAGAAGGGGAAAACATGTAAGAGTGAACAATGCTATTCCTGGGGATGGGTTGCGGAGCCCCATATACTCATCTACCCATATACACTTCTACTGCTTTTTGCGGTCTGCGGTCCGATTGTGTTTGGAATTTTGAATTTGTTGTTTGTGATTTATTTGTGTTTTGAGATTTTTGATTTTTCGCGGTCCGCGGTCCAAAACCGGGGCCGGGTAGCAGGGACACATATACCCATTTACTCATATACCCTTCTACCGTTTTTCGCGGTCCCCGGTCTGCCTTCTGCGGTCCTTACTTTATAGAAACACCTCAAGCACCTTCGGAGCAATCCTGGCGGTCATGGGCAGATGCCCCAGTATGTCGCCGTCCACCTGAACCAGTGTGGGCACTTCGGCTGAGAGGGATACTTCTCTTGTCCGGTAATACCGGACGTCACGCATGCTCAGATGCTTTTGCGCGAGCATTCGCAATACGAAACGCATGAGCCCTATCTGTGTTTTCCCTTTATATACGCACACATCGAGAAAACCGTCGTCCACCTCGGCAAATGGCGTCAGCTGATGGAATCCTCCGTAAAAATGCGTGTTGCCGAGAACCACGAATGTTCCGAAATCCGTGGTTTTGCCGTGATCCAGATCCACATGAATATTGGAAGGCCGGTAACCGAAAAAATCCTTGATTCCGGCCCAGACATAGGCATACCGGTGAATGATCCGCTTGATTTTTCTGCTTGTGCGGCTGATTGTATAGGCATCGTATCCGCAGCTGGCCATCATCGAAAAATACCTTCCATTGATCACGCCCAGATCGATGCGTTTTGTATGTTTCCTGGCAATGACCGTGGCCGCCTCCAGCGGATTCAGAGGGATCCTGAGCTCCCTGGCGAGTACATTGCTTCCGCCGAAAGGCAGTATGCCCAACAGGACATCGCTGGGCAGTATGCCGTTGATTCCCTCATTCAGGGTCCCGTCACCGCCGGCGACAATGATGGCGTCGTATTGATCTTCCACGGCCTGTTTTGCCCGGCTCTGAATTTCACCGGATGCCTTGGTGAAATAGACGGACAGGTCAAATCCGTTGTTCCTTAAAATCGACAGAGCGGGCTTCAAATACCGTTTGATGCGTCCCGGCTTTGAATCGGGATTCACAAATACTTTGGTGCGCAGTCTCTTTTTCGGATTCATGGCAATGGAATCGGTTTACAATGATGCGGAAAATTAACAACGACAGCATACAAATCACTAAAATATAAAGTTTTACCAATGACAGGCTTCTGTACAGTGCCGACATCGCTTTTTGAATGGGTCTCATCAGTCCTGAGGACCCATTGAAAATGAAACACTATCGCATGACCGGTTCAGCCTTGAACCACTCGACCTGACCCTTCTGACGGTTCCATACAAAGATCTGGCTCGTATGGCCGTATCCGGTCACCATCAGGTCATAATAAATACCGGATTGATTCTCTGTGTTCGGAATCAGTTCCAGCATATCCCCGCGGCTGTTCATGACGTGTATTCCTGAACGGTCCGTTACGAAAATCAGGGTCGGCCGGACCACTTTTTTGCCTTCGAATGAAATCCCTTCGAGATCCTCAGCGAGTGCAATTCTCTTTGGACGCACAAACGGAACCGCATCCGCACTGTCGGCTCCGATGGGTGCATGTTTGCCGATGGTCGACCTGAGACGTCCGTTTGAATCGAAGATAAAAAGCCTGTTCTGATCGACATCCGTGACATAAATATTTCCCAGTGAATCGACCGCGATCCCTTCGGGCGTCATGAGCCTGAACGACGTTCTTGAAAAATCGAGCGGGAAGATCCGGTCCCGGGCATCGTCCGGCGTGCTGCCGTCGAGCCTGTACTGGATCAGCTGGTCCGCGCTGTCCTTTACGGCCAGGATGCGGTCCTTCGCACAGGCAAAATCCCTGAAATAGAGATGCTGGTCAAAATGCTGAACCAGTTCCGAGGATTCCGAAAAAATACCGCACGGATTGAAAAGGGCATTTTTATCGAGCCGGTCCGGCAAATAGAGCAGCTGGTCTCCGATATCCGGGACATGGTTGATTCTGCGGAACCTGAATTTCTGAATCAGCGGAATATACAGGTTCATCTGCCGTGGCTGCGTAAAACGGAAAATCTGTTTATATAAATAGCACCGGTCGTTGCGAACCTCGATAACGGCCGTTTCATTCAAAGGGATGGATTCGATCCGGTAGCCTTCCTGTTCCTTGGTCAGCAGTTTTCCGTTGTAAAATACGGTCACGCCCTGCTCGCTCGCTGTCAGTTCCTGCGGCAGGATCACGTTCAATATAAGTCCCGACTTCAATCCGATAATCTGTTCTTTCAAACCCGCGGTCAGGCTTTCGAACTGGCGTCCAGTAAACCGGGAATCTTCCATACGGACAGCTGCCGGGTACAGCATGCGCGGCGGCAGGCCGAATTGAGTCAGCCGGTCGATGGACTCCACCCAGAGATTCTTCATGACATATTTCTGGTATCCGAACTGCTCGAGCGTGATTTCCTCGTCATCGGCCTGGTTCAGATTTTCGGGATAAAGCACACGATCTATCGGAAGCCCCTGAATTTCGGTCAGATTGCCCCTGCTTCTCGAATTCCGCAATCCTGCACGCGCGCTTGAACACCAGAATTCACCGCCGTCGATACGGCATGTCGCATTAATGACGGCCTGATAGCACTCGGCGGCCGCCAGATGATTGTTTTCGTGGATCAGGATTTCGGCCAGATAGAACAATGACCGCACACTCTGTTTTTCCCTGACCAGCTGAATAAAGATATCCTTGGCGTTCTGATACAGCTTTTCCTTATCGCCGACATTGCTCTCATGTTTGGCCGCATCGAAATAGGCCCTTGCCGTAATATAACGCGCCTCATGTACATATTTGCTGTTTGTTTTCTGCAGTTCCTTCATGAAGTCTGCGGCCTGCCTGTAATAGTTCAGCACATCGCGGTCATCCGGCTGGATTTCGGCCCTCAGAAACGTCACGATGCCCTGATAGAACTTGGTCTGCTCGGACTTCTGGTACTGTGAAATTTTCAGCAATGTATCCAGATACCGTAAATACTGCGCCCTTTCCTTGCCATAAACGAGGGCTGCCTTCGGAAGCATATAACGGATCAGTTCGACGACTTCCTCGACCGTGTCAAAAATGGAACCTGCCTGCTCCTGCAGTCCGACCCGTACCAGGGACAGCAGCAGGTTCCGCTCTTTTTGAAGGTCCGGAACCGTGGGATGAAACTGTATCAGTTCCTGTTTCAGAACACTAAGCAGACCGGGTGTCACTGCATTGTTGTCGAATGCGAGATAGAACAGACGCATCTGTGCATCTTCCTTCATGAAATTGATGCGTTCGTCACACTGATCCGATCCGATTTTTTCGAGAAATGTCCGGAAATTCTGTTCACTTTCCCTGCTGCCGCGAATATACTGCACCCATCCCAGCCAGTACAGGGCTTCCGGGTATATGGTTGAAACTTCGTAATAAAAACTCTGATCGTTCCTGGAAAGCTGCATAAAGCGTTCTTCTTCGATATCCGCCTTATGATCCCGGTTCCCCTGCAAAAACAGGTAGTCGGAACGAAACAGGGATTTGGGCAGGGAATCCAGTGCCACATTGACCTCGAACATGCGTTCACCGGTCAGCAGGTATTCGAACATCGAGGCATAGGCTTTCTCGTATTGTATCAGGGGATGCAGCTGAATGGCCATGGCCTGGCTGAGATTCTGTGTGACGGGTTGAAAATCGAGGGACTGAACCAGTCCGATCGTGGTTTCCCGGGCGTTTTCACCCGTGAGCCCGTCCCGAATCGCCTCGAAAACATCCGGTTTCAGTTTGACCGTGGTCCTCGCAAAAATCAGGATGCATTTCTGTTTCTGAAACACGGCACAGGCCTTCAGATACTGTGAGGCCATCGGAGACTTGATGATGTCTTCAAGATGGCTGCGTGCCATATTGATATTCTGACGAATTTCCTTGTACAGGGCTATTTTTTCACCTGTATTGATGGACCGGTACAGTTGAATGCGTTTGAGTATGGCCGTCCGGATCAATGCCTCAGCGGCCATATAAGCGCCCTCCTGCGTCAGTTCCCTGTCCCCCGGCCCGCCGGCGATAAAATCGAAATCATTATATGCAGCTTGCAGTTTCTTCAGGGGATCACACATGAGTTCGGCCAGCCGGAAACTGGCCCAGGCCCGCTTGTATATCGTGATATCTTCTTTTTCAGGATACGTATCGGTTAAACCGTTTTCAAGCGCATAATTCAGGTACCGGATGGATTCTTCAAGATGACTGATACGGCCCTGAGACGGGATGCCTCCCGCCAAAGCGAGATTGTAATAGCTCTCTCCGACGAAATAATAGGCGATGCCGCTTTCGGCCGCATATTTTTTGCCGTGCTCTGTCAGACGGTAAATGGCCGTCTCGTAATCTGCGCGGTCATAAAAAGACAGCGCCTCTGAGAGCGCCTCAGACAGAACGGTCGGATTCAGCTCAATACCGGACTGGGCGGCAGCGGACTGACCGGTCAGCACGGCTGCCAGCAATCCCAGGACCGACACTCTGAGGAAATCCTTTTTCAGGACCATGAAAGACCTCGATGTTTTAAAAAATTGTCTTTGATGCATTTACAATTTCTCGATATTTAGTTCGTGTTCCGCGATTCCATCGATATTGTACAGCCTGCCGTCATAAATCTGGAGGCTGTCCGGAATCGAAGATTTTCTGTCCAGTTTCGTGTATATCGTCAGTTTCTCCCTGCGGGACGGCAGTTTGAAATCAAAATGGATTTCGCCCGTCTTCAGGTTCCTGTATTTCCAGGTGCGCAGGGTTTCAATGATCAGATGGCCCGCCTCGGGATGCCCCTCGATTTCATATGAGTCGATCAGCAGATTCCCGGCTTCATCCACGAGACAGTTGATCTTGACCCGTGTGTTCTGGGGCAGGGCGTCCCATTGCAGCGTCCTCGAGCCGGCATGAAAGGGATTGATCTCGAAATACAGGGTTTTTACCGGCGGGCCCATGATCCAGATGCCGTTCATGCCGGGCCTCATGGGCGGCTCGATTTCCGATATCAACGGCGGAACAAGGATGGAATCCTTGGGCAACTGTCTCATCTGGGCACGCTGAAACATAAAAAAACCTTCTCTCAGGGCCGTATAGAGAATCAGCGCGAGCAAAACCCATCTTCTTCGAATAAGTGGCTTTTTTCTTTTCATACCGTCAAAATTAAAAGTCGATTTTTAATACCGTCTTTCCCTGATACACGCCGGTTGAGATCCTGGATTTCAGCAGATCGTCGATCGATCCGCCGAGACAGCCGTATTCCACATTGTCCGCCTGGGACAGAATGGAAAGCACCTTCATCACGGCCACATAAGGGACATGGTCCGGACACCGGATCACGATAAAAAAGGTCCTGTTTCTCTGCATTTTTGCATGCTGCACGAAAAGACGCAATTTCCCGTAAAAATCGCCTGATGGCATTTGGTTTTTACGGATCAGACGCTGTATGATTTCACGGTTTTTCTGATCGCCAAGCATATAAAACAGTTCCCGGTCCCAGGTTTCCACGTCCCGGTTGGCCGATTCATCGAGCCAGAAAAGATGATCCTCATCGAGAAACTGAATGAAAATCTGCGCACGTCCGGGCTTGTTTTCAGGTGTGGGCACCAGGAGCGACCGCTCCTGAAGCGGCATCTTAATGGCAAAACTCGTCACCAGGAAAAATACCAGGAGAATAAAAATCATATCAATGAGAGAAACCAGCTCCGGGGGCTGTTTCGCACTGTATTTTTTCTTAAAAGACATCTGCGCCGAGTTCTCCGGATAAAGTGCGGACATAAATCCGCGGGATCCTGTCCTCGAGTTCTGAACAGGCATTCAGAATATGGTTGATTGTTTTGAACTCCGTTTCCTTGACGGCCCGGATTTCGATGTAATTCTTCGGATTGGGTGTCCGGAAGTACTGATCCGCGTACCGGTTGATTTCCCGTGTGATAAAATCATAGGGTGAAATATTGGGAATATCGGGATCGGCATTACGCTGTGCATCCGGAACGAAGTATGCAACCATTTTCCGTGCAGCGGCCTGGTCCCTGGCCCTGGCAACGGTCAGCGAATCTCTCCTTGAGGGCCACAATGCATAAACCACCATCGGAGATGCGTTATCCTGCGGATCCGCATGTTCGATTTGAAACATCAGGGTCTGAAGAATATCCTGTACGGGCCCGGTCTGACGGTTTCTGATTTCAGGCAGATCGAATTTCTTCTGCGTGTAAATACCGCGGTTCCGGTCCGAAACGACTGTGGACATGTTGATGGTGGCCATAAAAAATATCAACAGCAGAAAAATCACATCGATCAGACTCGGCAGACTCATGAATGCCTTTTTTTCATGTACCCTTTTAAACGCCATCGGCGGATTCTCTGTTATAATTTGCCCGTGATATCCACATAGATTTCTTCCCACTTGGAATAGATCCAGCTGAGCTTGTTCTGGTAGTAATGATAAATCAGCATCAGCAGGATGCCCACGGCCAGACCTTCGATCGTGGTCCAAAGTGCTTCATAAATACCGCCCGCCAGTTCCTGGACCATCTGCATCTGTTCCGTGTCCGTGGACAGGCGTTCCAGTTTGCCGAATGCACTGGAAATACCGGTCGCCGTTCCGAAAAGCCCCACCATAGGGGCGAACGTACCCAGGTTCCACAGCCAGTCCATAAAACTTTTTCTTCGCAGTTTCTCTATTTCTGACGAGGCCCTGTTTTCCACGGCGCGTTCCACTTCCTCCGACACTTTCATCCAGTGAAAACCGTTCATCTCATGATTCTGCATCCCGGATTTGAATATCTTGGCCGTTGGATAATCATCGTACTCTTCTATTCTTTTAATCAGATCATTCAGCGCATCCGCACCGTACTCCTGCCAGAACTTGGCACCCGCACCCTCGATTTCATGGGAACCGAGTGTTTCCCTGCCCGTCAGATGATCGCGCACCCGTTTATGAACCAGCGCAATAATTTGTTTCCATTCATCCAGAATCCGCTGAAATTTTTTGGATTTGTTCCGCTCATAGATGGCGTCATATCCGTGCCCGACGGCCCACATGCGGTCCATGGGAAGCACGTGACCGATTCTCAGGTAGCGCCAGCACTGGGTACTGATCAGAACGGCGGACAGGAAAAACCACCAGATCACCCAGAACGCGATTTTTCCCGCTTCGGTGGCCTTGTCGTAGAATTTTTCCCTTCCCACAAGCTGCAGAGGCGTGCGTCCGCTGAGAATCGGAAACCGGTGATACCACTGAATTTCCCGGGTTCCTGCAGCGGTAATATCCCCTGTGACCACTTCCGCCACTTCAGAACGGACCGTATCCCCCTCCTGGATTCCGGAAACCACGAAGCGGTATCTGGAACCGGCCCTGAGATCCTTGAAAACACAAAGCTGCGGTTCGGAAGAAGCCGTCTGTTTTTTCGAGAGCAGATTCTCTTCCTGATAGCATTCGATGACAAAATCATGAAACGGTTTTTTCTCCGAAGGAATCCAGCGCCCGTCTTCCTGCTTCATCACGTCCCATTCGATCCGGCATTCGAACGATTGCGGCACATTGATCCAGTTTCTCTCAATGTCCCGGTTCAGTACCGTGATATGCGGTTGATACAGGTCCTGTCCGGTCAGCATGCCGGACAAGGCAACCATCATCAACAATCCCCGGAGCAAGTATTTTTGTTTCAAACTCATGAAAGGATCTCCTTTATCCATTTCACTGAAAAAGGAAGCTGATTCCCACTTCCTGTGTTGGCATAACCACACCAGTGTAATTATCGGTGAGCCGACTGTATGTATATTCTATCGGCATGCGTTCCATATCCATTTCAAATCCAAGAATCTGAAACGGATTCATGATATTGCGGGGAATGACGACCCTGGCACCCCATTCCCAGCCATATCCCTCGAATGTGCGGAATCCGTCGTGTTTCATCGCATAATGAAACCGGTGCATGGGTACCCATCTCGCGTACCCCGAAACATATCCCTTGGGATTGATGATAAAATCCACACCGAGAAGCGTCTGATACCGCATGCTTGAATACTGCTGAAGACCCGTGGCGTACAGGCAGAATCCCGTGGAAACGGTCGGATGCAGGGCAAAATAGGTGTTTTCATACAGACGCAGCCGTGTCAGAAATTCACCGCCCAGCCCGATACTCGAATTCATCAGCAGCTGTTCCTCGAGATCGAAATGAATTCTTCCGTCGAACGGCTGTTTGAAGATGAGACAAAGATCCGTATGTCCCTGAAAATGAATTTTCGGATAGACTTCCGATATCAGTTCCTGAAAATCCCGGCTGTACAGCCGTTTTGTCTGCTTCCACTGCAGCGCGTAGGGAAACATGGCGGGCAGCATGGACTGCATCTGTTTCGGAATCGGAACGACAAGTTCACGAACCTCGGATTCGATACGTCTTCCGTCTTCCGAAACAGCCTGTACCTGCCAGTAATACCGCCCGTGCCTGTGAAACCGCTGTTTCACATCGTTCAGACGGAAAATCCCCCTGTATGCGTCGTCAGAGTATACCGTACGGATATAGCTGAAATTCCGGTGCTTGGACCAGAACATGACTTCATAGTACTGCGGAATAAAGGCAGCCGAATCCTGCGGAGGGCGAAGCACCCATCTGAATGTCATGCTTTCCGCCGTCATCGAGGCGCGTCTGGACGGCTGTATAATGGAGATCTCGGGATCCGGGCCCGGACCTTCTGCTCCGGCAAGCGGAAAACAGAACAAAATGGCCGGCCAGATCCAGACAGGCGCTGTCCGGAGCAGCGGAAGGACAAACCGGCAACCGTATCGCTTCCCGGATCCGTTTCCGCCAATATGCATTCGAAGAAGCCTTTTCATCTCCGTGATTTCCCGTTTCAATGGTCAGCCTGTTTGTTGGAAGGATCATGCTCGGCATAGTACGAGAGAAGCAGGTCCTGCACCAGTTTATCGACATGATCATAATCGTTTCTGCCCACGGCCTCCTGCATTTCATCCACCAGCAGATTGGCCCTCTGACCGAATTTCAGCCCCGGAAAGTAGCGGAAGGTTTTATACAGTGTCGCCAGACCCTGGTCATAATTCTTCGATGCCATCTGCGTCAGACCCATCAGGTACATGGCATCATCCTGAATATACCGGTCCCCGAATATGGGATGGCGAGGATAATTTTCATCGAGAATTTTATCACCAAAATTCAGAAGGCTCGAAAGCGCGGTCTGAGCCGGCTCGAACTGGTTGTCGCGAACAAGGGATTCGGCCAGTCCCAGATAGGAGAGCGTCATCATGCTGTTTTTATCCTGCTTCACCTTGCGGACGGCCCGGTCGAATGCATCGATTGCCCTCGGATCGTGAATGCCTTTATACCCGGTCCCGAGAAGATAATCCGAACGGATGGTCCTGTTCTCCACTTCACCGAGCACAAGTGTCGCATCCTGCATTTCTCCTGAAATGATCAGCGCCTCGCCGTAATCCTCCATCTGGGAATCGGTCAGATAATTTTCGGACTGAAGATAAAAGGGCGCATACGCCTTGGCAGATTCCAGGGCCTTTTTCTGCGCTCCGCCGACATCATTCTGCCTCAGAAGAATATTGGCATCTTCAAGAAGCAGTTCCGCATGACGCATGCCGCCGACCAGGGCGTACAGCCGTTTCTCATAGTTCCGGTCCGCCGTGGTCGCGATATCCGCCACTGCATCGTCCATTGCATCGTTGGGATACTTGGACAGCACAAGATGATTGTAATCCATCATCTCCCGGCTGAGAGAGGCCTGCTTCGCCCGGTCCCTGAAGTACTGGGCTCCCTGCTGTTTGTAAAACTGCACGGAAATACTCAATCGGGAATCGTTGGACAGATACGGATGCGCCGTGCTCGAATAATCCAGTTTCAAAATGGCCGTGGTGAAGGGAACGGAAAGTCCGAATCCCAGTGAATGCCCCTCGGACCGTGTATTGACACCGAAGCGCGGGAAAAGCCAGACATTGATGCGTCTCAGGGGAACCTGTCCTTCCATCCCGAAGAACGTGCCTGCATCGGTATCGGAAATATGTTCCCTGTCGAGAGCAAGCAGAATGGCGGATTCCCCGAGAAAAGGTTTGACGTTCCAGTCATCCGGCATCCAGTCCCGGAGAATGCAGCGGTAACTGAAACCGTAGCGGAGAACTCTGGGAAAAGACTGCCTGCCGTTATCGCTGGTTTCCCAGCCGGGCTGAACGATATTGCGCATGCTGAGCCCCAGACGCAGCGGCAGCAGATATTTCAGGGCGATAACGCGGAAAACCGGCGCGTCGATCGGCTGAAAGGTCAATCCGGCATCCAGTCCGCCCGACCAGTCCGTTCCGGTGCCCTCAAGCGGCATCGCGGACGTGTTCAGACCGGCCCATTGCTGATTCACGAAATCGGCCGTCAATCCGGCCCGGAAAATACCGGCCGCACTGACATGTTCCCTGGCGAACGATATCATCCAGGCATTTTCACCGATATCGAACTGACCGAGGTATTCGTTCACGCTGGTCCGTTGTTCGAAACCCGCCATATTGAGCCCCGCCCAGCCGAAGCCCCAGGCCGTTCCCGGCCCGAAAAGCCATCTTTGCCAGAATTTCTCTCCATGCGCGAGGGGCCGGGGAATGATGAGTCCCATAAAAGCATACCGGCTGTCATAGTACAGGTTGGAATACATGGATGCGATTTCCGTTCTCTCGGCACCAAGCATTCCTGCCGGGTTCCAGTATACGGCGCTGGCATCATCGGAAATCCCTACAAAGGTACGGCCCATACCCAGGGCCCTCACCCCGGCGCCGTAACGTAAAAATGCCCCCGCCTGTCCGCCGTCATCCCCGGCCCGGAGATGGGCAAGACAGGTAAGCATCAGTACAAACATCAGTCGGTATTTCATTGGATTTTTCATCACACACCATGGATTGTAATTATCGGATTACGGCGATTTTACAGTACAAATCACGGTTTCCGTCAATGACGCACAGATATCCCCCCTTTGAAACCGGTCTCCCCTGTTCATCGGTGCCGTCCCACTGGAACACGAGGACATCGGTCGCTTTCCTCAGCACCCGCACAAGATTTCCGAAAGGATCGAATATCATGGCTTCCTGTACGTTTTCCTTCTCGATTTTAATGGATATACAGCGATCATGAGCCGGTGCAAACGGATTCGGAAAACAGGTGACTGCCGGATCCGGAATCTGGTAAAAGAGCTGAAGCCGCAGTGTATCCGAATTAAATTCCGCAACGTCCACCGCCCAGAAATTCAGGGTCAGCGTCTGATTGGCATCCGTGCGGATTTCATACTGAAGTGTCGTATCCACCCGCGCACGCGGATGTGCATCCAGATTGTCGAACAGTTCCCATTCCACGGAATCGCTGATCTCCTGAATGGCCATCTGCATAATCTGACCGTTCATGTCCCGGGCATGAATATCGATCCGGATCTGAGGCCCGAGAACCCAGGGATTCGTACAGATATCCTGAAGTCCGTGAATCTGAATGGACTCGATCACCGGAGCAGAGGCATCCTGTATGGAAACTTCCGCCCTGGACCAGGGGCTGATGCTGAACGCACCGGATAAATCGGCTGCATAATAGCGTATGCGGTATGCAATGGGAACCCCTTCAGGCATATTGGTGAACGTGGCGGAACTTTCGGTGCCGTCCACAAATCCCCAGACTGTATCGGCACCGGCAATGGCCGCTTCGACCGCAAAAAACTGAATTGACCGCTGCATGGTCTGCAGCCGGCTGTAAACGCCGGCCATACTGTCCACCCATGTGACCGTATTGTGAACGCCCCGTGTATAGGGTTTTTCATGATCCAGGACAGGAACAGGAAGATCGGGATCCTCTGCGAGGGGATCCGCTGCAAGATTCAGCTCGGCAAGAACGGATTGTATCTGTCTCGGTGTCTGCCATGCGGGTCTTCGATGCCCCGCGAAGCAGACCTGCAATCCGGTCGTGAATATCAGAATCAAGAATAATCGTTGATTCATAAGGCTTCCTCAGATTATTTAAGCAGCATCATTTTAAAGCGTGAAATATAGTGATCACGGGTCTCGGTCTCGGCCGACACTTCATAGATATAAACACCCGTGGCAACGGGTTCCCCTGCCTGCGCATGGCCGTTCCACTGGCATTCGTGAAAACCGGCAGACATGGTTCTGTCCACGAGCACGCAGACCAGGGCACCTGTGCAATTGAAAATGCGCACGCGTGTGTGGGCCGCTTCAGGCAGTCCGTATTTGATGACCGTTGTTGAATTGAACGGATTCGGAAAATTGGGCGCCACTTCGAACCGGTCCGGAATCCGGGAGTCGCCGGCAACGGCACTGACTCCGTCCGTTTTGCCCATGCTCTGGGTGAAAATCCGGATATCGGACCAGCCGCTTTCCCAGCCGGTGCCGTATCTCGTTTTCAGGCGGAAATAGGTGGTGTCCATCACGAAATTCCCGCCCCAGCCCGTGGAACAGGTGAAGGTATCCGTCATCGAGGAAATCCATCCGCTCCGGCAAAGCAGAAAATCGAGCTGGTCGCCATCGAGTTCATGGGCCAGTTTGAAATGGTCATCGAACATCGCGATTTCGACAAAGTACTCGCGGGCATTGTCCGGCAGGCCGTGAACGAGGCAGGAACGGAATTCCAGCGGATCCAGGGCCGAGCTGTCCGGCGTTTCAACAAAAACGGGCGCCTGTATCCAGCCGTTGGTCGTTTCATTGCCCGCCGCATCCACGGACACCAGCCTCCAGGAGAAAGGCAGATTGGAAACGGTGTCCCTGAATGTGTAATTCAACTGATTCAGCACACCGGGCCATATACCCGCCACGGTTTCTGCTCCGCCCGATCCTCTCAGCAGCCTGTAGTAGGATACGTTGGAAACCAGTTCATTCTGATCCAGAAGGCTGACATCGTTCCATGTGAGCGTAACCACGACGGAATCGTCCGCCGTATTCAGGGCGTGAACCGCATCCACATGAAACGAATCCACCTGAATGGGATACACGGAATCGTATTTGGTAAATCCCCTGTTCGATTCGATACGCGGATGGGGATTGTCCCATTTATCCATGGCATACATGCGTATCCAGAGCTGACTGTTGACATTTCCCGCATTCGGCGGTATTTCAAAACTTCCGCAACGGCTGCCGGGATCCGCAGGAATCTGATATTCCACGGTCTGACCTTCCGGTGTTGCCGGAAATCCCGATTTCGTGCTGATCTGGAGCAGCAGTTTGTCCGCGCCGCGCGTGGTGGTCGTATCGATGACGCCGTCCATCTCCCAGTGCCAGCAAATGGGTAAAGATCTTCCGTTGAAATAGGCAGGCAGCGGATCGATGGTGGGAATGTACACGAGCCCGGAATCACAAAGCACCGTGGTATCGTTCGCCGCAAGCACATGATGATATTTGTTCAGCGCAATGACGCGGTAATCGTACATATGATTGTGTATCAGGGAAGGATCCTGATCGATATAGGTGAACTGTCCCGGGGAAAGCAGCGTATCCACCTGAATCTGATCGTTCTCCGACCGGATCAGGTGAAATCCCGTCACATCGAGCGTATCCGTGATCGTGCGGTCCCAGGACAGAAAAATCTTCTTCTTCGGCTGTGTCAGCGCTTCCATCTCGAGTGCCTTCAGGGACACCGTATAGGGCAGCGACAGTCCGCTGGTTCTGTCCAGCGAATCATTGTCCAGTTTTTCAACAAGGCGGAATATGTAATTGTGCCGGAGCAGGGCATCATAAAACACGAAGGATGTATCCATGGGCTCCGTTGAAACGATGGCCGACGGAAGCACCTGGTTCATGTAATCCCTGTAGATGGATACATCCGTGACAAAACTGTTGGGCACCGATATGGGCCATCCGCGGTTCCATTCGATGGAAATTTCGAAGTGCCCGTTTTCGCGATCCACAACCGTGTGCCGGAACGTTTTTGGCGGGCGGTTGCAGTAATCACTGTCCGTGTTGGAGAACTCCCCTAGCCTGTTCGTCTTGGTATAGGGCTGCACCTTGTACGTGTAGTAATCATAGGCAACGAGCCGCTCCCTGTCGGTCCAGCGCATCGTATCCCGGTTTGCGGGAACGGTCGCGACCCGTCTGAAAACCTGGCCGTCGGCCGATCTGTAGATATGGTATTTATCCGCTGCCAGAGAGGTCCTGTCCCATTCCAGGTACAGATGCCCGAACGAGGAATCCGGATGATTCGTGACTTTCAGCATTGAAGGCGGTACGGAATCCTCGACAGCGATGACGGCGGATGACCAGACACTGGATCTTCCCCCCTTGTAAACCGCGCGCAGCCTGATTTCGGATGTCAGGTCCGCGGGATCCAGCGTCACGGTCAGAAATTCGTTTCCCGGATTGTTGTAGCTTCGGGTCTGGCCGTTGACGGATACCAGAAACTGGCCCGCCGCCGGTACGTCGAAATTCTTCAGGGAGAGGATCGCATCGCTTGCATGCGTATACAACGTATCCCTGATCAGCGTCTCGAGCTGGTTCCTGACAGAGAACCCGGGCTCCGGAGCGTTCAAGGCGCGGTCTGTCGCGTCCCAGGCGCATGCATCCACTAAACGCATATTCCCGGCTGCATCTTCCGCGACCACCCTGTAAGTGATGCGCGGATTGACCGGTGAACCGGGCTCAAGTACATCCGCATCCACATAGAAAGTCCGGTCAGGCTCCACGACAGCGATTTCTGCAAACGGTCCTGTCTCGTTCAGCCTGCGGAAAACATGGTATCCGGCCATAGGGCTTCCCTGATCATCCTCGGGCTTTTCCCATACCAGCTGCATATTCCACTCCGTATATGCGGGGGCATCGGCGATGACAGACTGGACGCGTACATTCCTGACATCCTCCGGAGGAAAACAGTCCATAACGCGCGGAACCAGCGTATCGACAATGGTTTTACTGTGTCTGAAATAATATGTGACGATGGGGTTGTAGGTCTGGCCGTTCACAAAATTCGGATCGATCATGCCTCCCGGTCCCCTGACAACCTGTCCGTCCGGAAGCACCTGAACCGATCCGTGAAATCCGTAATCGAGAACCCAGTAGGGCGGAAAAGGCGCGGTTATGGAACCGCTGTCGAAAACACGCATCCCGAGATCGGGCGGATTGTCAAAAAAGGACATCTCGTTGCGAACGGAAATCACCCGTATGCTGTCCAGGTTGTCCGCACGGATCAGGGGAATGGTATCCGCGGTTCCTGCGACATACAAAATCCCGTTCACCGTCTGTTCTTCAACTTCGGGAAACACAATGTCATTGTTGGACGGGAATTCCGTATCGGCATCCACGGGATCGGACCGGAATCCGTCGCCCATATTGCCGACACGGTCGACGGCGCGGACCCGGTAATAATAGCGGACCTGCGGATCGATGTCCTCGTCCATCCAGACGTAAAACGGATTTGCATGGGCGTTCATCACGTGTACGATCGATTCCTGCCCCGTGTCGGATGCACGGTAAATCACATATTTGCCGACACCGCTGACCGCATCCTGCACCTGGTCCCATGACACACGGTGTCCGTTTTCTTCCGGAACCACGATGGGTTCATTCACCTTTCCGGGAGGACTGTTGTCCTGAACGCACCGGAACAGGTCAGAGACCATCATCACGGGTCCGTCGGATGTCAGAAAATCCGCCCTGGCAAAATAACCATATTCCTGCCCGTCCTGCAGGTTTTCGAAAACCGCATGACTCAATCCGTCCGTGGTTTTATAGAGCCGTTTCATCGACTGGACGAGTGTGGCGGGATCCTTTGCCGAAAATGCGTAAACATCCTGCGAGAGGGCAGTGCCCGTGCCGGAAGCCGGTTTCCAATCGAGATGCATGGTGCTTCCCGCCGAATATCCGATCGCGGTCGAAGCCGAGTCGGGAACCAGGGACGGGATCATGTCCGGATCCGCAGGAATCACATTGATGCTGAATTTCTGAAATGCGGCCGCTTTTCCCCATTTTTCTTTCAGAAGCCCCTGAATGGTAAATTCGAGCAGGCCGGTCCCGGTGGGCCGCAAATACAGGATCCGTTTTAATGTATCGACTTTCCCCTTCTGTGTGGATAGGACCGTGGTATCTCTCCAGGCTCCGAAATACAGCGGCAGCTGCACCTTGTCCTTGTAGAGAAGGCTGTATTCGTAATCCTCATCGTCCTTGTTTTCAAAAACAAGGAACACCTCGATGGGCAGCATTTGAGAGACGGTGATGGTTTCTTGGTACGGACTGTCCAGGATGGTTCGGGAAGGATCATCCAATCTTCGTGCCTGCAGATAAAACAGCCGTTTCTGTGCCTGAATTTCATTCACAAACGGCCAGAGAATGATCAGAACACAAAGCAGACGCATCCAGGTGCCCTGTTTCATACGGAAAGCCTCCAAAGCATGCACATGACTGATTTTTAAAAACATAGGCAAACTTTTTTTAATTGTCAAGAAAAATTCATGGCAGTCCATGAATTAAAATACAGGTATTGCCTCAAAAAGTATACCGCGGTGAACGACCGGGTGCAGCAATCCGGCGTCATGAATAAACACAATTGTAATAAAATCAATTTATTATATGATCTTTTCAGGCAAAAAAAAGAATCTTTATGGAGTCCTTTACTCACGTGTCATGAATTTCAGAATGTGCCTTAACAAACGTGCAGCCCATGTGTTTTTTCACACGGGCTGCATGAATTCTCCGGCCGGGGTTTCATGCCCGGATTGATTGTTCGGGCCCGATGGCCGTCATGCGACGGCGCGCCACAGTGTGGCCGAACGGGCCGGTCCCAGAGACACGGTCTCGATAGGCGTTTCACACAGTGTTTCAAGTCTTTCGATGTATGCACGCGCGGGTCCGGGCAGATCCCTGTACGTTTTGATGTCCGACGTATCCGTCTGCCATCCCGGCATGGTTTCATAAACGGGTTCCGCCTGAGCAAGCATGGAACAATCATTGATAAATTCGGTGAATACAGAATCCCCGATCCTGTATCCGGTGCATATTTTTATGGTTTCCATATTATCCAGAACATCCAGCTTGGTCAGAACGATGGCATCCACGCCATTCACCTGCACCGCATACCGGCCGATGGTCGCATCGAACCAGCCGCAGCGCCTGGGGCGGCCCGTTGTGGCGCCGAATTCATGACCCTTTTCCCGCAGGTGCTCACCTGTATCGTCTGTCAGTTCCGTGGGGAAAGGGCCGTTTCCGACACGGGTTGTATAGGCTTTCAGAATACCGATCACCCGGTCCACATTGCGGGGATTCAGTCCGAGGCCGGTAAACACGCCGCCGATGGTCGTATTGGACGAAGTGACGTAGGGATACGTGCCGAAATCGATATCCAGCAGGGTTCCCTGTGCGCCTTCCAGCAGCATGCGCCTGCCTTCCTGTCTGGATTGATATACGAACCGGCGCGTATCCGTCACCGATCCTGCGGCTTTGCCGCGAAACCGGCCGATCAGATCGATGGCTTCCTTGTCAGGCAGCGGCTCATGATCATACAGGCCGAGCTGCCGGTTTTTCACGGCCATGAATGTCCGGATCCTGTCCTGCCAGTCCGGGGCCATGATATCACAGATGCGCAGACCTTCCCTGGATATTTTATCCGAGTAGGCGGGGCCGATTCCCCGGCCCGTGGTTCCGATTTTCTGACCGGCCTTGCTGGCTTCCTTGGCTTTGTCGATGAATTTATGAAACGGCAGGATCAGATGTGCCAGATGACTGATGTGAAGACGCGGCATCACCTCGAAGCCCTCGGATTCGAGGGAGTGTATCTCTTCGAGAAAGGATTCGGGATCCAGAACCACACCGTTGCCTATCACGCATGTGAGTCCCGGCCTGAGTATGCCGGACGGGACGAGATGCAGAATGAACTGTTTACCGTCGAACTGCACCGTATGACCCGCATTGGCGCCGCCCTGATAACGAATGACCATGTCGCATTGTTCGGCCAGCAGATCCACGACTTTTCCCTTGCCTTCATCCCCCCACTGCATGCCCAGAACAACCTGGGTACGGTATTTATCAAACAAATTTTTCAATCACTTCTTCCTCGGTATCGCAGATATCGAAAACCTTGTCGAGCTGCGTGATTTTCAGCAAATGCCGCGGTTTTTCGGTCAGGGCAAACAATTTCAGATCGCCGCCGGCCGACCTGATGGTGTTCAGTCCCCCGATCAGAAGTCCCAGCCCGGAACTGTTCATCCAGCGGATTTCGGCCATGTTGACAGCCACTTTTTTCCTGTTCTCGGCGATCAGGTCATGCAGTTTTTCGGCCAGCAGCGAGGCGTCCGGCCCGCCGACCATCTCCCCCATAAGTGTAATAATGACCACGTCATTCTTTTCAGAGATATTGATCTTCATATCGATCCTCTCCGCATATAAAACATGCCGGTTTTCAGGTCGAACCGGACCATTTATTATTTCCGCTTCATCATGCGGAGTTTCCCCTTGTCACCATGCCTGCTCTGCCATTCGAGCACAAGCGGACTGGCTACAAAGATCGATGAATAGGTACCGACAATCACACCGATCAGCATGGCGAAGGAAAAACCGCGTATGACCGCACCGCCCAGGATAAAGAGAACCAGAATCACGATAAAAGTCGTCAAGGATGTCATGATGGTGCGGCTCAGCGTCTGGTTGATGGACGTATTGATGATGGTGCCGAGATTTTCGCTGCGCATGACTTTCAGGTTTTCGCGGATACGGTCATACACCACGATGGTGTCGTTCAGTGAATAACCCACGATCGTGAGGAAAGCCGCGATTTCCTTCAGGGACAATTCGAAGCCAAGCATATTGAAAATACCCAGCGTAATGAGCACATCATGAAACAGGGCGATAATGGCGCCCACGGCGAATATCAGCTCGAACCGCCAGCCGATATAGATCAGAATGAGCAGCAGCGAGAAGAGAATGGCCAGCACTGCGGCCACGCGCAGTTCTTTTCCCACTTTGGGACCGACCGTGTCAAACTGAATGCGCGAATGCCCGGCCTCGGGCATCCCCCTGGATATAGCCTGCTCCACCAGCACAGCCATATCCTGGGCGCTGACACCTTCCTTTTGCTGCACATAGATGAGCACTTCGTTCTTGTGACCGAATTTCTTTATCTCCACATTGCCGAGATCGGCCTGGGACAGGACATTGCGCAGATCGCCGATCGGAATCTCCTCATGGAACTCGAGCACGATGGACGTGCCGCCCCTGAAATCGATTCCCAGATTCAGTCCGCCTTTTACTGCCAGGGAGACGATACCAAAGACCAGAAAAGAAAGCGATATGAAATAGGCGGTTTTGCGCCGTTTGATAAAATCGATATTGGGTGTTTGAAAAAACTGCATATGGACATCCCTTTCACATCAAAATTTAAATGCTCAATTTTGTCATAACTTTGCGTGACGTGGCCGCATCGAAAATCATGCGTGTCACCACCAGTGCCGTGAACATGCTGACAACAATACCTATGGCCAGGGTCACTGCAAATCCGCGGATGGGACCCGATCCGAAGTAATAAAGCACAAAGGCTGTCATCAACGTGGTTAAATTTGCATCCAGGATCGTGCGGAAGGCCCTGCCGTACCCCAGATCAATGGATGCACGCACGGTTTTACCTGTTTTCAGCTCTTCCCTGATACGCTCGAATACCAGCACATTGGCGTCTACCGCCATACCCACGGTGAGTACTATACCGGCAATACCGGGAAGCGTCAGCGTAAAACCGAACTGGGCCAGAATGGCCAGCAGCAGCACGATATTCATCAGCAGCGCCACATTGGCCACAACCCCGGACAGCTTGTAATAGAACATCATGAACAGAATCACTAGTCCCAGACCGACAATGAAGGCGATACTGCCGCTTTGAATGGAATCCTTACCGAGAGACGGACCGACCGTGCGTTCCTCGATCACGGTCAGCGGAGCGGGCAGCGCACCGACGCGCAGAACGATGGCGATCATTTTCGCTTCATCCATGGTCGGAATTCCTGTGATTTCACTGCGCCCGTCCGGAATCTTGCTCTGAATCACGGGGGCCGACACCACCATGCTGTCCAGCACGATGGCCAGACGCTTATCCAGGTTCGCGCCGGTCACCTGCGAAAATATCCGGCGTCCCCTGCCGTCCAGCGTGAAATTCACGACCGGCATACCCTGGCTCCTCACGCCGCTTCCAATGGTCACGCGCGCATCGGTGATGTGCTTGCCGAGAAGCGCCGGATCTTCCTTGATCAGGTAGAGTTCGCGGTAGAATTTGTTTTCATATTCAAGATCCTCGGATCCCCAGCGGAAAACCGCATCCGACGGAATGTACTTTTTAATTTCCTTCTGGGAGAGTATGTGTTTGACCGCCTTGATATTTTCAACGGGGACGATAATATCCCTTCCCTGCATGTTGCGAAGCAGGGCAATGAAGGGATTCTCTTCGAACAGGTCCTCGGCGACCACGAGCGTGGAATCCGATTCAGCGGCCGTGGAATCCGTTGTAACCGTCTCTTCCCCGAACAGGTCGCTGACCAGGATTTCCTTGTCCTTGCTCTCCTTCTGTTCCGCAATTGCCTCGCTGCTGTCCCGCGGCACGGGCTCCAGATTTTCGATGGACTGGCCCTGCCTCTGTTTGGCCACGGCCTGGTCGATCTTTTCAATGGTCTCGATCAGGACCTTGGAATCCTTGACGAGGCACAGTTCGAGCAGGGCCGTCTTTCCGATCAGGGCCTTGGCGCGTTCCTGATCCGTCACACCCGGCAGCTGGATCAGAATCCTGCGGCTTCCCACCTTCTGTATGTTCGGCTCTGCGACACCGAACTGATCGATCCGGTTGCGGAGTTTCTGCATGGCCCGGTCCATGGCATCTTCAGCCTGTTTGCTGAGATAGCTCAGTACCTTTTCGTCAGAATCCCGGATATCACCCCAGTACCGGTGCATGAACAGTTCTCTTTTTTTGAACGCCTCGGACATGGATGCGAGCACATCCTCTTTGCCGCGAACCTCGTTCATAATTTCCTCGAAAACCGGATCCTTGTTCTCCGCAAGCTGGCTGTACAGCTCGGGGAGGTCGATTTCATAGGTCAGATACATTCCGCCCTGAAGATCCAGTCCGAGCCGTATCCCCTTTTCCAGAAGCGGCATCAGTTCACCCTTCAGATCCAATGCGTTTCTTTGTTCCACGGACAGGGTCTGCAGTTTGTATGTGGGCCAGAGAGCAAACAGGGCCCACGCCAGGAGAAACAACACCAGAATGGTTTTAAACAGCATCTTGCCTTTCATAAAATTCTCCTACACATCATGTCAGCTATTCGTTTATAAAATGCGTCTTTCGACCGCATGGGTTACACAAAACAGGCCAGAATTTAGGAATTTTAATATATGTTTTTTCTGTATCTTTTGCAACCTTTTTTTAGCGGCGCAAAAAGGCTCAATCCGGTTCATCGATACGTATGGATTCGATATCCACCTGTTGGACCGAACCGAGTTTTCTGCCGAGAAAACGTTCTCCGACTTCCTGAAACTGAATGGGAATATCGCTGACATAAAACCGGTGTCCGGCGGGATTCGTTCCGGGACTGGCGATCATGTTCGTATCGAGGCATTGTTTGACGACACGCGCGGTTTCCTCGGCGGAATCGATCAGCTGGACCGAATCGCCCATGACCTGAGCGATCACGTTCTTGAGAAGCGGATAATGCGTACATGCAAGAATCAGGGTGTCCACTTCCGCCTGAATCATGGGCTCCAGGTATATCCGCGCGATTTCCCTTGTGACATCCCCGTCCAGCCATCCCTCTTCGGCAAGCGGTACGAACAGCGGACAGGCCTGGGCCCATACCTGAATTTGCCTGTTTTTTTCAGTCAGGGAACGGACATAGATACCGCTCTGCACGGTTCCCCGGGTTCCGATCACACCGATGCGCCCGCCGGTTGTCTTTCGCAGCGCGGCCTGCACACCGGGCTCCGTCACACCGAGCACAGGAAACGAAAAGCGGCCGTCGAGAAGCCCGAGTGCGGCCGACGAAGCCGTATGACAGGCCACCACGATCATCTTGACCCCGTGGCCCGCAAGAAATGCGGCATCCTGAAGCGCAAAACGCCGGACAGCTTCAGCAGATTTGGTGCCGTAAGGCACACGGGCCGTATCTCCGAAATAAACGATACTTTCAGCCGGCACCTGCTTCAGCAGCTCATGAACAACCGTCAGCCCGCCGATTCCGGAATCGAACACCCCGATCGGCCGTTGAGATATCTCTGTCATTTATCTTTAATCTTTAATCTTGATTCTTAAATCTTTGTTCTTTGTTCTTTGTTCCTGCCTTATCCTATTCCTTTTTCGTAAACCGCCTTGAACTGTTTAATGCTTTCCCCGATCGCCTCGGCGACTTTCTGCTGAAACGAGTTGGTTTTCAGCAGACGTTCCTCGTATTTGTTGCTCAGGAAAGCGGTCTCGATCAGGATGGTCGGCATGGCATAATTGATCAGGACATAGAGTCTGGATTGATGCACGCCCCGGTCCGGGATGCCCGTTCTCAGTTTCATGGTCTCGTTGACCATGCGCGCCAAGTTTTCACTTTCTTTCATGTAAACATTCGTGGCGATCGCGTTCATGATAAACGCGACACCCTCAAACTCCTGATAGGCCGAGGGATCGTCCTCGAGATCGATCACCGAGTTTTCCTTCTGGGCCGCTTCAAGCGCGATCTTGCTGCCCGAACGGCCGAGTATATAGGACGAGAATCCGCGGACACCGGAACTGGTATTGGCATCGGCATGAATGCTGATGAACAGCTTCCCGCGATTTTCGATGGCGAACTGTGTCCGTTCCCTGAGTCCGATAAATGTATCATCGTCCCGTGTCATCAGCACCTTGACATCCGGCATAATGCTGTGCATATAGGCCTTCAACTTAAGAGCGATTTTCAGATTGATATGGCTTTCTCTTGTCCCGCTTTTTCCGATCGCTCCCGGATCCCTTCCTCCGTGTCCCGGATCCAGAATGATGGTGTCAATGAGCCAGCGTGACCTGTCCGAAGCGCCGTTATGTGCCGGTGATTCTGCGCTCACGACCGGAGTCCGCAGTTGAATCAGGATTTCATCTGAATTGACCTCGACTTCCTTGTGGAGGATGGTCTGATTGCATAAAAAAGCAATCTGGGCCGAGTTTTTAAAGGCCTTGGGCACAATTTTGTCGATGATGCCGTTCCGGACCTCAGAGGCAAGCCTTGTCGAATCCAGGGACCCGCCGTATATCGTTATGTTGAGCCATCGCTGATGAACGGCCAGTCCGATATCCTGCAGTCCGAATGTCCTGCCCGTTTTGATATGAATCAGGCATCCGTTTTTCATGGATTCAATCTGAACGTCCGTGATATTGCAGGCGGCGGACTGTATATTCAATACCATGGAACCGGGGTCGAAAACGAGTTTCTGTGTAAAAAAATCCTGTGTCGCGTGAATAAAATATGTCAGAGGAATCCACATATGGCCGTCCATCTCAAGCGGAGGCGACGGCATCTGCATGGCCTTTTTATCGACAATAATGAACGGATTGCGATGGGTCAGAATCACGGACCGCTGACCAAGGCTCAAAACCACCTTTTTTTTCTGTTTGTTCTCGAAGAAACGCAATCCCAGATGTCCGGTGATTTCGGAAACCGGCACAAAAGCCACATTGCCCTGGATGACCACGGGCATCTGACCCGCGGACCGGCCGTCTGTCATCACCTCGATGGACTGCCCATCCTGTCCGGATATGAAGGCAGACGCTGAAATGAGAATGAATAAAATTGTGCCCCGAAGGGTATATGTCATTGAATTGATCTTCTTATCGAACCTTTCCGTCCCCCCTGTCCCCAACAACCACCTCCCCCTCTTTGTTCTTTGTTCTTTAATCTCTAATCTTTAATCTTGCTCTTCATCTTTTAATATTTGCCCTGCCCTTTTCAGAAAATCCTGTTCTTCCCGGGACAGATTCTCGATACCCACGTCATTGGCCTTGTCCAGCAGCTCATCGACCAGCCTGCGAAGCCGGTTCAGCTCGGCCTGTCGCTTCCATTTCTGTTTGATTTCCTGATGGTGCTTCCATTGATCCAGGCGATTCCGGATATCCCTGAACGGAAGCTGAATCCCGCGCTTCATGTAAATATACCCGACAAGAGCGCCGCCCAGATGGGCGAAATGGGCGATACCGTCACTGCTGCCCGTCACACCGAGAAATACCTCGATTCCCAGAAAAATCATGACCAGGGTCCGGGCTGGCAGGGCAACCGGCGGAAACAGCATCATGATCTGCCTGTTCGGGAACATCACGGCGAATGCAACCAGGATCGCATATACCGCACCCGATGCACCGATGGTCGGTATGCCTGAACCGAAGCGGACGAGCGAATAAAAAATGCCCGCTCCCACGCCCGTAATGAGGTAATACTGCAGGAAGGCGCGGCTGCCCCACATGCGTTCGATGTCGCTGCCGAACATCCAGAGCACATACATGTTGAATCCCAGATGCATCACGCCGCCATGCAGAAACATATATGTGAACCACTGCCAGAAATAAAACCGCGTCCAGACGAGAGCGGGCGTCAATGCGAAATAATAAATGATCCGGTCGCTGAGTATATACTGCAGTATAAAAACGGCCGCATTTGCGATCAGCAGCTGCTTGATCGTATTGGTCGATCCCCTGTCCCCGAATCCGAAGCGTACACGATGATAATTGTTCATAAGGTCCCGTTTCCGTCAATCCTGAATTTGCATCATTGAATCATACCGGCTGATTCTGTTAAAGCCGCTGCCGCATGGCTGAAAGCGGGCAAACAGAATCTTCTGTTTGCCCTGGCAGCATCCGTTCTAATAAAATTCCACTCTCAGCCCCACCTTGAATCCCAGTCCCGTTACATCCACTTCGTCCCAGACAGGCAGACCCTGTTTTTTGTCCTCGTCGCCTTTGACTGTACAATGATTGTAATGGACCTCTCCCATCAGGGACGAACGCGTGCCGAGTTTCATCTCAGCACCCACGCGTGCGATCCATCCGCCGCCGTTGTATTTGCGTGTTTCTTCGATGCCGTCCACAAAATTATTTTCCTTGTTGAGCAGGAACTGCCAGGACAGTCCCGCGCCGAAATAAATCCCGAACGGATGGCTCAGCGGCAGATGCACGGTGGCCTGGGCTGAAATCGGGAAAAGCTTCGTGTTGTATTCAAGCTCCGCCTGTTTGGTCGTCGGCTCCACACCGCTGGCCGTGCTCTGCTCGGCCACGGCGGTCACCTTGGTGTAGGATTTGTTGAAAAAGGCCGCTCCGAGACTGATATCCACGGCTTCATCCACGGCAATACCATATTTCAAATCCCATATGACGCCCGCCGGCGTGCCGTTGGGATTCAGATTGCCTACCTGAAATTCCAGTGATTTCATATTCTGGGCAAGCACGGAGCCTGCGGCCAGCACGATACCGGTCACGATCAAATATTTCAGACAGCGCATGACAAGCCTCCTCTGATAGGGTTGATGACGGTTTTACTTTCTTTTCAACGCAACTTATCCCCTGACCACCACACTGACCAGTTTGTTCTTCACGACGACTATTTTGACGATATCTTTGTTTTCGATCCATTTCTGCAGTTTTTCATCTGCGAGAGCCGACTGCTTCACTGCCTCTTCCGGTGCATCAGCGGGAACCTCGATCTGGCTCCGGACCTTGCCGTTGACCTGAATGGCCAGTGTCACATTCTCGGTTTTCAGTTTTTCCTCATCCCAGCCGGGCCAGACCGCATTGAAAATACTGCCGGGCTCTCCGGATTTTTCCCAGAGCTCCTCGCCCAGATGCGGTGCGAATGGCGCCAGCAGAAGGATCAATGTCTTCAGGACGTTCCGGAGACCGGTTTGGTTTTGAAGGCCGGCCGGCACATCCTGAATATACAGATACGTGGCATTGACCAGCTCCATGATACGGCTGATGGACGTATTGAACTGAAACCGCTGCAGATCCTGTGTTACCATTTTTACGGAATAATGGCACACACGTTCCAATTCTCCGAATTTTTTTGTATCCCCCTCCTGTTTCTCCCCTGCGGTGCCGGAGGACTGCTCCAGAATCTGATGCGCAAGACGCCAGACTCGCAGCACGAACCGGTTCAGTCCGTGAATGCCCTCGTCGGACCAGTCTCCGCCCTCGGTATAAGCTCCCATGAACATCAGATACATGCGGAATATATCGGAGCCGTACTTTTCTATATAATCATCGGGATTGATCACATTGCCCCGGGATTTCGACATCTTCGCCCCGTTGTTCGTGATCACGCCCTGATGAACCAGACAGGTAAAGGGTTCGTCGAAACCGATATACCCGAGATCCTTGAGCACCTTGGTAAAAAAACGGGCGTACAGGAGATGCATGACCGCATGTTCCGCACCGCCCACATACTGGTCCACGGGCAGCCATTGATTGGCGGTATCCGGATCGAATGCGGCGCTGCCGAGGTCCGGATTGGGGAAGCGCAGAAAATACCAGCTCGAACAAACGAACGTATCCATCGTATCCACTTCACGACGTCCGGGTTTGCCGCATGAAGGGCAGGGCGCATTGACCCATTCTGGGTTGGTCAGAAGCGGAGATTCGCCTGCGCCCGTAAATTCAACCTTGTCAGGCAGCTCCACGGGCAGCTCCGGTTCCGGCACGGGCACGATGCCGCAGTCCTCGCAGGTGATGACCGGAATCGGCGCACCCCAGTACCGCTGACGGCTGATCAGCCAGTCCCGGAGCTTGTAATTGATCCGCCGGCCTCCCCAGCCATTGGATTCAAGAAAACCGATTACCTTCGCGATGCCCGGACCTGAAGGCTCCCCGGAGAAGGGACCGGAGTTGATCATGATACCGGGCTCCACATAGGCCGATTTCAGTTCCGGACCGGGACGGCCGTCCGGCGAGATCACCTCGCGGACCGGCAGGGCATACTTTTTCGCGAAATCGAAATCGCGTTCGTCGTGTCCCGGCACCGCCATGACAGCGCCGGTGCCGTATGAAGCGAGCACATAATCCGCGATCCACACGGGCACTTTTTCACCGTTCACCGGATTGATGCAGGTGCTCCCCGTGAACACGCCCGTTTTTTCCTTTTCCGTGGACGTGCGGTCGATCTCTGTCAGTTTTCGGGTTTCGGCAATATATTCATCCACGGCGGACCGTTGATCCGGTACGGTCAGTTCGGTCACGAGCGGATGTTCCGGCGCCAGCACCATGTAGGTAACGCCCCACAGCGTATCCGGGCGCGTCGTAAAAACCTCTACGGCATCCTTACGCCCGTCCAGCGGAAACCGGACGGACGCGCCCTCGCTGCGGCCGATCCAGTTGCGCTGCATGATTTTCGTCTTTTCGGGCCAGTCGATCCGGTCCAGGCCTTCGAGAAGCTGTTCGGCATAATCGGTAATTTTGAAGAACCACTGTTCCAGATCCTTCTGGCTGACCTCTGAATCGCAGCGTTCGCAGGCCCCGTCCACGACCTGTTCATTGGCCAGTACGGTTTTGCACGAGGGGCACCAGTTCACCGGTGCTTTTTTTCGATAGGCCAGGCCGTTTTTATACAGAAGCAGGAAAAACCACTGCGTCCATTTATAATATTCAGGACTCGATGTATTGATTTCCCTGGTCCAGTCGTACATGGCACCCATGGCCATCAGCTGCTGACGGATGTTTTTGATGTTCTCGGCTGTGGAAACGGCCGGATGCACCCCTTTTTTGATGGCGTAATTTTCAGCGGGCAGGCCGAAAGCATCGTATCCCATGGGTTCGAATACATTGAATCCCTGCATGCGTTTGAAACGGGCCCATGTATCCGTCGGTCCGTAATTCCACCAGTGCCCGATATGCAGCCTGTCGCCGGACGGGTACAGAAACATCACCAGGCAGTACAGTTTTCGGGCCGTATCGGACATGTCGGTTTTATACAGCTCCTTTTGTTCCCAGAACTCCTGCCACTTTTTTTCAATGGCCTTAAAATCGTAATCGCTCATGAAAAGACCCTGTTATCAAATCCGTGTTGGTTGAATCCGTGATCCTGTTTGAAACACTGTTTAAATATAATCATAAGGAAGGAAAAAACAAAATCATGAATGGTCTCCCTCCATTTGTCCCGGCCGGACCGAATGCACAAAGATCACGCCCAGGACAGCGGCTCCCCAGGCCGTGACGATCAGGCGCAGACACAGGGGCGCATGAAACGCAATGATATAAACCAGATCCACGGCCGCGGACAGCAGCGTGATCAGCAGCCAGGTCATCATGAAACGGTGCCTTCGGAAAAGGCAGGCAGCCGCCACTGCAGCCGGAAAAAACAGAGCCAGGATAAATGTGATCTGAGGCAGAATACCGCGTCCCAGACCCGCCATGACCGGCATATAGTCGATATGGCCGTATATGACGCCGGGATGCCGGCGGCCGTTGACGTAAAGCTGTTCCACTCCATGATCGAATGTGGCAATCAGATGAACCGGATCCGTATCGTTCAAAACATGATCCGCACGCAGATTCACGTCGCTGCCGTTCCATCCGCCGAGCGCGGAACGGAAGCGCAGATGGACCTGCCTGCCCTGCTGTGCCAGCGCGAAGTTCCGGACCTGTGTGTTGGCGGACAAAGATACGATCCTGGCCGGACCGGCCTGGTCCAGGTTCCCCGGACTGCACAGCACCTCGACAGCAAACGCCCCGGAATTTTGAACGGCTTCCGTGATTTTATTCACGGGATCGAGGCTCCTGAATATACCGCCATGGCTCAGAACGCCGCCTCCCTCAAGCCAGCATACGGAATCTCCGATCATGCGTATCAGGGGTAGGATGCCGGACCGGTCATGAAGCGTGTCGCCTGCACCCTCCGCAAAATCGTACAGCGCGATTGCACCGGCCCGTTTCCTGATTGCAATGCCGGCCGGATCCCCGGCCGTCTCGAACCATCGTTTGGCTTCGGCCGGCGCAGGCGCATGATTGTACAGGGTCACAAAATGAATTTCCCCCAGCCAGGGCCTGTCCATGGTCCGCTCGTTCCCGAACAGGAGCGGATAATCCGGATTCCAGTGGGCAGGTGTTGTGAACCACATCGGAAGCATACAGATAAGGGAGATGAACAGGGATGAGAACAAGAGCCCCGCCGTCAGAAATGCTTGCCTGTAATGATGGACAAAATGCCACGCCCTGCGCAGCTTGTTCCACATGCTGCGGGCCATATAAAATCCCGCTCCGCTTCCTGCCATATTCATGACCGTATCCATGCCGTTGGTCGAACGCTCGAGAAAAAGCTGCGCGCATTCGATAAACAGGCTGATCAGACCGCCCAGGATCACGGCCCGTTTCCAGGACCAGGATTTTTGATGCGTCTGCGCATCAAGCCTGAGGAGGAATCCGAACGGCATAAACAGTAACAGGTTTGTAACCAGATCGTAATCCTTGAAATATACCCATTCATAAATCTGCTGTACAATTCCCGGTTTGAGCGACTGTCTTAAATGCGCAACCGAGAATTGAAACGGGCTCAGGGTCAGTATGGCCAGATAGACCAGGAACACGGCCATCCATATGTTAACGGGCTTCGGATACCTCATGTAATGCAGACTCCGTCATTCAATAGTATGATCAGATTCAATGACTGTTAAAGTAATTGATTTTTATGAAAGTTCCAAGGTTTTTCGCTTCCGGAGAACGATGAACAGCGGTATATGGGTGTATGGGTATATGAGTAAATGGGTATATGAGTAAATGAGGCCCCGCTTCCCAACCCCCTGCTGCGTACCGCGTACCGCGGACCGCGGAACGGGAATGCCCCGGAGAAACGGAGAAAGGGTGAGACGGAGAAAAAACAAGCCTCCTTCTCCGTCTTTCTTCTATAATGCCGGAAATATCGCGATCTACAAATATGACGTCCCTACGGGACTATAATTAAATGTTTCACCTTCAATGCTATAAATATGCCGCCCCTACGGGGCTTTTTTGAATCTTTGGTCTTTGTTCTTTAATCTTGTCTCTTTAATCTTTTCTCCGTCTCTCCGTTTCTCCCATTCACCGTTTACGTTCCTGCACAACAACTCTGCGGATCCGATGAATCCTGTACGGCCCGCTTCATTTGAGCAGAATCACTTTCATCCTGTCCTGCCTTGTTCCGGCGCGCAAGCGCACGAGATATTCCCCGCTTTCCATGGTCCCGTTCTGACTGTTCCGGCCGTCCCAGGTGGTCCAATGGGTACCGGTCTGCAAACTCCGTTCAATCAGCGTTCGGACGCACTGTCCGCGGTTATTCAGAACATCGATGCGGACGGGCGATGCCGATTGAACCTGAAATTCGATCAGGACTGTATCGTTGAAAGGATTCGGTGCGGACCGGCGCAGTCCGAAACTTCCGGGATCTGAACTGACCGGCGATCGGGCCGGAACCGAAACAGGCTCCAGCCCGGTCATGGCCAGCAGTTTAGTTCTGAGACCGGCTTTGATATCAGCAAACCGGGAATCCCCTGCCAGGTTTGTCCATTCATTGGGATCCGCCTCATGATCGTACAACTCCTCCTCACCGTTGCTGCAGAGCGTATACCGGTACTGCTCCGAACGCACGGAATGATGATTTTTTTCAACGGGTGCCGGTGTATTCTGCGCGATAAGGTCCGGACCATGCAGATGGTTCAGCGCCACATCGGGTCCGTCCCAGACACCGCTTTCGGGATTTTCCATAAATGGCCTCAGGCTGAATCCATCCAGGGCCAGCCCGTTTCCGGACGCATTGGGATGGCCTGGCAGGCCGCACAGATCGATCAGCGTGGGATATAAGTCGATCAGGGAAACCGGACGGGCGCATGTACTGCCCGGGGGTGTCAGACCCGGGACCGACACGACGTAGGGAACGCGTGTGACTTCCTCCCAGATGGTGGTTTTATGAAAATGATCCTTTTCACCCATATGATAGCCGTGGTCGCCGGTCAGTACAACGATGGTATTGTCTGCGTACGCACTCTGCTCGAGTGTATCCAGGATCACGCCCACCTGATGGTCCACGAACGCCGCGCAGGCCAGATACGACTGTATCCATTTCTTCCACCATGCGAGACCGCCTTCGGGGGTTTCATCTCCTGCCGTAAGCAGCTTGTCCAGTGCCTGGGCCGAAGGGGTTTTGCGTCCCGTGACCGGATCGGTCCACAGGATTTTTGCGCAGTCGTCCAGATCGTTGTCAAGATAGGGCGGCAGTTCTATATGCTCCAGCGGGAACAGATCGTAGAATTCCTGAGGACAGTATCTTGGAATGTGCGGACGGTTGAATCCGCAGGCGATGAAGAACGGCTGTGAATGGGAACTATTCAGCACATCCGCGACCCAATGCGCGGAAATTTCATCCGGCATCGGATCCCGGTCATCCGCACTTCTGTATTCAAAGTCCCATGGCTCCTGCCAGTCCTGCATCCAGCCGGTGTGGTTCCCGACCTCGGGAATACGGTCCAGAGAGCCGAATCCCTCCCATTTTTCATCCTGGAGTGACGGCGGCATGTCCGGATGCCCCGCGGCGAGCGGTTTGCCCCAGGTTTCATAGGATTCGCCGTCCCAGGGATACGGCCCGAAACTCGCCGGTCCGCCGTCGAGCGTCATGTTGAACACCGTATTGTCCTCGTGCCCGTTGTGAAACACCTTCCCGGTTCCATAGACACTGTAGCCGTTGTCCCTGAAATGCTCCATCATGGTTACTGCATGTTCCAGGGCCGGAAACTTGCGCCAGTGATTCTCCTGCTGCGCGAACCCGTAATAACCCGTGGTGCAGGGGTACAATCCGGTCCACAGGCTGGCGCGGGATGGTGCGCAGATGGGTGCATTGCAGTGGCCGTTCGTGAAGCGCACGCCTTTTTCCATCAGCCGGCCGATATGGGGAGTGAGTGCCTGCGGATGCCCGCCCATACCTGCAATTGAATCATTCAGATCGTCACAGATGATGAAGAGCACATTGTATTTTCCGGTATGCGCCGTTTGCGGTCCGCGGCCCGCCAGGGCCATGACCGGCACGGCCGCTCCGACGGTTTTAAGAAAATCCCGCCTGTTCATCGGGGATTGACCGGCCATGGAATTCCTCTCTGATTGTTCAAGATCACGTTTTTTTCAAGGTAACCTTTTAATCGGGAAACTGCAACACGGCAGCCGATTTTTCTCAAAAAAGCATCCGCAGCGGATTTGCATTTTGCGGTCTTTTTAATTAACTTGTCCGTGCATAAATAAAAATCACAGGCTCCGATAAAAGAGGACAGGCCATGATAAAAACTGTTTTTTATATAGTCTCCCTGTTCGTGATGACGTGCCTCATCACGGCAGTTGCTGCCGGCTGTTCGAAAAAATCGTCAACCGAACCCGGAGAAACAACTCTGCCAGAAGCCGATTATTATGCCCCCAAAACAGCCACGGCCATGGACATCGACGGTCTGGCGGATGAACCTGTCTGGCAGGAAGCGGGATGGGGCCTGATGGATCAGCTGTGGATCTCGTTCGACGGCCTGCCTGCCTCTGCTTCTGATTTCACCGGCCGGTACAAAATCGCCTGGGATGAAAACAAACTGTACCTGCTGTTCGAAATCACGGATGACCTGTACTCGGACAGGCGTGCCAATCCCCTCACGCAGTACTGGGAGGACGACTGTGTCGAATTCTTCATCGACGAGGATGCATCGGGCGGAGATCATACCTACAATTTCAATGCCTTCGCCTATCATGTGGCCCTGGATTATCAGGCCGTGGACCTGGGGACAGACGGTTCCCCGCACCTGTACACGGATCATATGACGGTGTTCCGGACCAATCAGGGAACAAAGACCACATGGGAAATGGCCCTGACCGTGTTTACTTCAGCCTACACGGACGTGATGGGCGTGAACAGCCCCAAAGCGGTGCTGAAACACGGGAAACTGATGGGATATCTGTGCGCCTACTGCGATTCGGATGCGTCAGGAAACAGGGAACATTTTTACGGATCCAATTACATCCCAGGCCCGGTCGGAGAAGCCCGGAACCTGGGCTGGCAGACCGCGAGCGTGTTCGGGAGGCTGGTGCTGACGGAAGAGTAAAAAGGATCCGGACACCTCCGGGAGGTCGCTGGGCACCTCCCGGAGGTGTCCGTTAACGCATGACTACCATTTTCCTCGTACACCGGTATGCCCCCGCCTCCAGCCTGTAAAAATACACGCCCCCGGGCAGGGGCCGGCCGGAATGGTCCTCTGCCTTCCACTCGAACGTATATGATCCCGCATCCTGAACCATCCGCTGTTCGTATAAACATCTGCCCAGGATGTCGAAAACAGACAACCTGACCCCGGCTTGCCGGGCGAGGTCGTAATGGATCACGGTCGATGGATTGAAGGGATTGGGATAATTGGAGTGCAGCTGCGTGCGGACCGGATTCAGGCTCTTCTGAACCATTCTTGTGACAATATCGAATACGGATTCGGAGTAATCATATATCGTACTGTCGAGGCAGGAAATCACCTTGATGCGGCAGTTGGCCGCATCCTGGAAATTCTCCGGAACAGTCCAGTCATATGACAGTCCCTGGATGCTGTCCGCCAGAATCCGGATCAGATTCTGTCCGGAATACAGCATCACTGTAAAACGATCCCCGGTTTCACCTGCAGCCGTCCATGCCATGTTCAGCACATACCCGGTTCCGACCGGGGATTCATACGATACGGACTGCACTTGGATCTTAGCATACTGCAGAATATCGAAGGGCTTTACGGACTGCGAATGAACGGCCGTATCGGACAGGGAAGTCACGCGTATCGCATAACCGGAGCCGCGTAGCAGGTCCAACGGCACGTGCCATGCATAGGGAACGTCCGCATCCGCATTCCCGGAAATCAGCATAACCAGCGTATCCGCGTGAAACAGTTCGATTCTCAATGCACCGGTATACCGGCTGTCCCACAGAACCTGATACGTGGAATCGAGGTGGAACACAATACCGGAATCATCGGGAAACACGAGATCCAGATGCTGTGTGGCCAGAATGTCGACAACCGGACCGGTCAGTGCATTCACGGACGGATCGGCAGTCGAAGCCACCCGAACTTGAAAATCCCCGGCCATCAGCTGCGCGTTTTCAGGGATCGTCCATGCATAGGCCCCGTCATTCTCCGTGGATTCGGAAATCTCGTAAACAACCGCATCGTTCCGGACAAGGGACAGGGATACGGCATTCCCCACCTCGCCCTGTGAATTCCAGTTCAGCGTAACCGTGGTTTCCGTTTGCCATACGGTCCGGCCCGTGTCCGCGGGCGTCACCCAGAACAGCCGGGGCAAAGCCAGTATTTCGAACGGATACTCCGTGAATGCGGCCAGCGCAGGATAGAGCAGGCTGGTGACCCTGACACGGTAATCCTCTCCCGGTTCCTGATCGGCCGGAATCGCCCAGAAAAAAATGCTGTCTGCGGGAAGGGATGGCGCCAGTGTATATTGAAACACATCTCCGCGATACAGGTCGATCTGCACATAACCGATACCCGGTGTGGATTCCCAGCTCAGCACGATGCCGTCTTCCTGCCTGTAGCCCGTGGCCCAGTTTCCGGGCATGTGCATGCCGAGCTGAGGTACATTGAGATCTCCGCCCAGGGATAAAATGCCCATCTCGTCCGCATTGCGCCAGGCCTTGCCGTGATAGGCCCAGCCTGTCTGATGCTCCATCTGATACGATCCATTGAACACACCATCATCCGAATCGTTGTACCAGACATCCAGGCCGATCTCGTCCCCTTCACCGGGTATATGCACAGTCCCGGGCAGAGCGTCATAAACCGTCATCTCGATTTCGCAGAACCAGTCACCCGCATCTCCCCAGGTCACGGCCGAGCTGAATCCCGGCCCCGCGTACACGGACGGCGAATGCGCCATATCCGGGTAGTGCTGCAGGTCCACGCTGTTCTCCCCTGTCACCCGGAACATCTGCGCAGGCCCGAACAGGCCCCAGTAATCCCCGCCGCTCATGTCCCCGTCGATGTAGATTTCCAGGCTTTCATCATTTTCCGGACTGTAATCGACGGAGCCCGGCCCGTTGTCGAAGGTGCCGCGAATATTGTCCCTCACCTGAATGCCGAGACAGAGCGTCTGTGTTTCTGCGCACCAGACCCCCTTCCATGTCACCAGGTTGTCCTGCCACTGCGTCCAGGGTACGTCATAGGCTTCCGCAACATTGCCCGTAACCAGGGATTCAGGCTGTGCGAATTCCCAGACCAGATCGCCGGGGATTCCGTCTATCACGGGCATGTCCGATGCATCTACCCGGTAAATGCGTGCTTCCTTTTTCAGGGGTGCCGGTCCGGTCTGCTGTATTTCAAATGCGTTTCCCGTATCGAAAATATCGGGATTGGAAACCGAGCTCACCCTGATCCGGTAATCCGTTCCGGGATCCAGCTGCCAGGATACGCGCCAGGAAAAAAATCCGTCATTGGGCGTGCTTGCGGTGAGTATCTGTTTGGGTTCGTTTCCCTGAAGCAGCTCTATTTTTACTTCCTGTCCTGCCGTGGGAATCGCATCCCACTGAATGCCCGCATCGTCTCCCGCGGCAAGCACGATGCCGGACGAATTCGGATAATGCAAAGAGAAGGTGATCAGGGACAGATCCCACACGCCCCATTTGTCCGTGTAATAGTTCTGATACACCTCATTGGACACCAGGGCGCGGTTGTACACCTTCATTTCATCCAGATACGCATCGAGGGACTGCGAAGGTGATCCCACGAGAACAGAGCTGCTCGCATTGATATAGGCATCGTCCGATTCCGCAGATTTCATAATGCCGTCGATGTACAGCCTCTTGATGTTCCCGTCACAGGTCACGCAGATATGGGTCCATTGATTTTTGCCCAGACGGAAGCTGTGCGGCGACCACCAGGCCCCGGATAGGGCGAATGCCACATACCCGTCATTCACGCTCAGCCTCAGTCCGCTTCGGCTGTTGAAAATGTCCCGGTATCCGGTCTGATAGGTCCTGATCCGCACCCAGGCCTCTATGCTGACCGTGTTGACCGGCGTCAGGCCGCCGTCCGCATTGGAAATTTCGATCACATCATCCGCGCCGTCGAGCCCGATGCACGCCCCCTGCATCCCTCCCGCGTCGTACAGTGCCCCGTAATTGGCGCCGTGATGACCGAATCCGCTGGCATCCAGCACATTGTTGTCGAAATGCCAGTATCCCACGAGTCCGGATTCCACTTCGGCAATCGCCCGGCTGCCTGCGATCAGGACGATGAGAAGCAGAAGCCATATTCCGTTTGCTGTGATGTTTTTCATCTTAGTCCGATTCCTGTAATGTCCATGTATATGCATTATTCCGGCCGTACTCATCGCTGTACCACTCCATTGATCCCGTTTTACAGGAGCCTGATGTCCTCCAGCTTTTCCATTCTCCTTCAATTTGTATATGAATTTCTATATAATAATCATCATGATACGTCGCATCCTGCCAGGGATACCATGATCCTTCAAGCGAATCATTTCCCTGAAGCGTATCGGCAGTCCAAAAGAAGGAAAAATTACTGTGACATGTCGAATCATTTGAAAGTGTGATTGTGCCCTCATTGAGATATTTCCCTGAGCCGGGATAAACGGATCCGGTCAGTACCCATGTTCCGGCATAATCATGAAGCGGGACCTGATGTGGAATCACCGGCCAGCAACCGTACGAGATTGGGAGAATCAGAATAAGCAGAATTGTTTTTTTCATAAGAAAATCTGTGACTTATTCTTGTCTGTGTTCCCAGGTTTTTTCTTTGTTCTTCGTTCTTCGTTCTTCGTTCTTTGTTCTTTAATCTTTAATCTTGATTTCACCTCACAACAACCATCTTCCTCACCGCCGTATATTCCCCGGCTTCCATCCTGCAGAAATACACGCCGCTGGGCAGCAGCCGGCCCGTTCCATCCATGGCCCGCCAGCGGATCCGGTACTGACCCGCATCCTGACGTTCCCGATTCTCGTACACGATCTTACCGAGCATGTCGCAGATCAGAACATGCACATCCGAAGCAACCGGAAGATCGTATCTCAGCGTGGTTTCCGGATTGAACGGATTGGGATGATTCTGATACAGATCGTACTTTGCCGGTATCAATCCTGCAGAGGCGATCCGTGATGCCTGCGAAAAATGAGCCTGAACGACTTTCGTGGTGTCCATGAGAAGGGCAACGGGATTCTGAGCAGATACTATGTCTCCTCTCCATACCGTGAACACGTATCCGTTCAGCGTATCCGCTACTGCTGTGAGCTCAATACAGTGTTTTTCATCGATCCAACGGCCCGGTATTGAGCATGCGATGGCCCCGCCTTCTTCATGATAAACGGACAGATCCAGATAAAACTGCTTCTGCCAAAGGGCCTGTATGGCTTTGGAACCATTCATCACGAGCGTCAGATTCGCCCGGCCGGACTGTACATCGCCTGTCCACCCATTCAGGCGATAACGGACCGGGCCAATCGACACAAGCGAATCGGGCGTGAGGGTTACGGAAGCGCCCGCGGAAACCCAGGACTGTTCATTTGAACCCATGACATTGTGCACGGTCAGCCTGTACTCCAGTGCATAGAGCATGGTTAGCGTATCCGGAATGGCGGAGGCAGTGACGGAACGCATGCGGGCCTGTGCTCCGTCGCTCCATGAAATGAAGCGGCAGCGCAATCCGCCCGCCGGAAAAACAAGGCTGTCCGCATAGAGCGTATGATTCTGAGCCGTCTGCCAGGAAAAACTGGTCATACTTTCATAGGTGACTCCGTCCACAAAAAAGGAGACGGGCAAAGGATCGGTTCCTATAGTGACCTGTTTTTCAGGATCTCCGATCGTGACCGGTTCCGCAAATACGGTAACATTATTGTCTTCGATCAGTTCCGCCACCATCCCTTCCGGATCCACAGCCGCGATCAAATAATAAGTCCCCTTCGGTATTTGAGAATGGACCGTGAATGATGATATGTATTCCTCAGACTCCGTATTGGCATCGAGGCCGTTCAGCTGTGTGGTTTTCAGCCATAAATCATCGGGTGATGCGGTTGTGTCTTCCGACAGATAAAAGTGCACGTTCATATTTCCCGCTGCCTTGTGCCCCTGATTGGCCAGTTTCCAGGTGACCGGGAGGGATTCACCGGGGGAGATATAGGGATCGGAGCAGTGAAGTGCCGTGAAATTCAATTCGGCCTTCGGTTTATATTTCAGCAGGATAAAATTGTCAAGAAATACTCCGGGAAACGACACTTTGGAAATACTGTTCTCGTATTCAATTTTCATGAGTACGTTTTTCCTGCCGAAAAAATCCTGATACACTGTACTTAATGCGATTTGGATCTGGATCCAGTTATTTACTGTCTTGTAATCACGATTGTTAAAGAATGATGAATAATAGTACGGATATGAAGTTCTTATATAAAAATGCGAATTGGGTATATCATCGGCCCGATAATCAAAAATCAGGTACGCTTCGGCACAGTCGGATAAATCGACCGATGAGAAAAATTCCGCTTCCGTATAATATGGCGGAACCGGGTGGTCCAGGTCAGATGGATCCATTTTAATTGTTGTATAGAGATTCTTATCCCATATTTTATTCAGACACCACAGGCATCTGGATCCGCTGTATGGCTGAAAAGTCGTGGGATTCCAGCCGAATCCCCAATCCTCCAGAGCAAAATCCTCAATCTTATCCTTGACATTCCATTTCGCCCCTCTGAAATCCCCCTCAAAGTCGTCACGGAACTCGATGTTGTATTCCTGTTCCTGGTTTCGGACAATCAGAACCGGTTGCCCGGAAACATGAATATTGTTGGATTTATCCGATTCCAGCACTTCCTCATCCGGATCGATCACGGTCAACTGAAAATAGGAACCCAAAGGAACTGTCTCCGGGATCCGGCAGAACCGGTGAACCGTCTGAGTGCCCTGAGAATCCAGTTCCCCGATAAAATCATATCCTAACAAAATATCCTCGTCCGGCGAGAATACCGCATCCAGAGAAAGATAATACAGAATTTTCGAAGTTTGCATATTTTTATATCCGCCGTTATTTTTTAAGATCGCTGATACGGATATGAAATCTCCGGGTGATGAAAATCCGCTGGAAAACGATGCACTTTCACATAACAGGTCTGCCACGCCGGGTCTGTATTTCCTGTATCGTATATTGTCGATGAAATACCCCTGACCGTTTGCCTTAGTATCATACAGTGTCCCGATATGCAATTGAATATCATCACGGCCGATGGCATGAATATAAGAATCATCCGTTACGGGAGCATGAATCTCCTCCCAGATACCTGATGTGGGATCCATAAAATAAGCTTCAAACGGGCCGTCAACACTCAAATGGATACCGTATTCATCGCTGCCCGTGGTCATGATATCGAAAATCAGCTCGGCATTCGTGCAATCCGAAAGATCCAGAGGCGCTATCGTTTCAATATTTGTATTGAATTTACTCAACGGACGGTCGGTCAGAGGATTGAGCCTGGGACCGCTTGTCGATCGTCCCGCACACCACAGACAGTGGCTGCCGGACGATGCGTATGCGGACACCACACCCCATTGAAAATCACCGGTGACCGTATCGATAAGTTTCCATGTGGGCCACGGAAAATCCCCCTCGAAATCGTCGATCAGGATTTCCTCCCAGTACGGCGCATCCGGTTGTACCATCACAGCCTGTTTCTCAGCGGGATCCGGACGGGAACCAGCAAACAGGAACATGACCAGTCCGAATTGGACCATGATCAACAATTTTATCTTTTTTTGCATAATTCTCCTTGATCGTTATAATAAATATAAAATTGAATTAACATAAACCGCACCCTCATGCCAGCTTTTCTATCCATTCGTGGATCTCTTTCTTCTCCGCTGCATGTCCTTTATCTTTAATCTTTGTTTTTTGTTCTTGCCTCACCTTACCATCACCATCTTCCTCACCGCCCTGTACTCCCCCGTTTCCAGCCTGCAGAAAAACATACCGCCGGGCAGCGGCCGGCCTGAAAGATCCGTCCCGTCCCATAGAACAGCATGAGTTCCCGCATCCCTGTTCTCCCGAACCTCAAAAACACATCTGCCGAGAATATCGAACACGGACAGCCTGACATCGCACGGGCAGGACAATTCAAAACGAATCATTGTCGTCGGATTGAAGGGATTGGGATAATTGCCATTCAGGAAGGTTCTCAGCGGTTTCGGATCCCGCACACCGGACATATCAACGATATCGAATTCATGAAGACCGATCCCGTAAACGGAACTGTCATGCAGAGAGGTAATTCGTATCCTGCACCCGGTCCATAATGGCACTGTATCGGGAACAGTCCAGATAAACGGACTTTCCCCGGAGGCAAGGGTGGTTATGTTCATTTGCTCGGAAGCCGTTATAAGGTCTATACGCAGTGAATCTCCGATATCGCCTTTTCCAAGCCATACGATTGTGCATCTGTTACCCGCAGAATATCCGTTCTGCGGATCATGGATATCCACATCGATGCGCGGATACAGGATGACGTCGAACATGTACTTGCTGACATCATTAAATTCCGGATCGTCCGCATCGGAAATTTTAATGCGGTAACGCCTGGTCACGGGCAGGTTGTTGGGAACCAGCCATTCAAAAGGCTGGTGCGCATCTGCGGATTCCGCGATCACGGCCACAACCCGGTGGAACAGATCGATCAGTTCGATGCGCACCCGTTCGATTTCCGGACCGGCGGTCCATCGAATCGCATACACGGAATCGATGTGCATGACAATATTATCCTCGCTGGGGAATTCCAGCTTCAGAATTTCCGGAATGACGAATGCGGCGGGCCCGTAAAAACCGGTAATCATATTCGATTCGGACCACCAGCGCAGACCGTTCTGCCAGGCGTCTGCATCCCGGTCGTTCACCTGAATCTCGAGTCCGAATTTGCAGGGCGGCGGTTCGTCCATCAGAAATCCGGAAAAGGGGAGCTTGAGTTCGAATGTGTAACCCGAGAGGCCGTCCGTTCTGTCACCCCAGGCAAAAATGCCCGCCTCCTCCGGCCACCCCCGGGATCCCGTCACCCAGGTCCAGTCATGAATGTATTCCCACAGAATGCCCTGATCGGATTTGAAGTCGTATCCCTTCAGGTACAGAGCGATCCCGTCGTTCAGAGCGGCCGCCGTATCCGATATGCTGATTTCATCGTCGCGCACCTCGCACCACATATACAGGGCCGAATCGTCCCACAGGGTTCTGAAACACATATGAATGTCCTGCCAGTCCATGAGATCATGAACAGGAACCGGATAGGCACCAGGATAGGTAGGCGTATAAAGGGGAACCATGCAGTCGAGGGACGGACACTGGTTTTCCCAGCATGCATCGAGCACACCGTCGATCACCGGTGCTACCGGAGTTTTGGATACCGCATAAAAATCATCTGCCGTAAACCGGCTCAGCCCGGCATCGCCCCACAAATGCGCCCAGTCCGGGGTCCGGGAGTCCGCGCTGTGCCATCGCATCCGGTTCTCAAGCATGCCGTGATCCCGGTCGTTGAACTGTATTTCCAGTCCGAAGGCAGATCCTGCAGCCGGAACAATCTGCAGGTCTGCCAGAGGGAGGGCGGCTTCGATGCGGTACCCGTATGCCTCGCTCCACAGGCTTTCCCAGTCGTCGATCACGATATTTTCGTCTCCTTCAGGGGTCCGTGGATCATAATAGGGTATACAGATCTGAACATCCCTGCTGTCCGTTCCCTCGAAGGTTTTGCTGTGATCCCCGTCGATGAACAGCACGATCCCGTCATTCAGCCGGTAATCGGCGGAAGTGACACTGATCTCATCGTCCGTCACCTGGACAAATACATACAGGTACTGCGAGTCCCAGAGCATCTGCACGGTCCCGCACAGATCGAGCAGTCCGTCCGGTTCCGCGGCATCGCTGTCATCGATTCGGGACAGGTGCTCTGTTGCGGCCGAATACCACACCTCTTCCCTGTAACCGTCGATCATGGGCGCATGCACAGCATGGTGAATCCGGAACATCTGCTCCTGCGGCTGGGCGCAGAGAGACAGCGCAAGAAAATGGAACAAAACAAACAGGCCCCTCTGCATTTTAATCATGCCCACTCCGTTTTCTCAGATATTGGATTAAATTTTACCTGGATGACCGTTATCCGTATCTGCCATTAACAATACGAACTGACTGAGCGGAATTCCCGGGATTTTTTTATAAGGAAAAATAAAACTGCAGATACAGATACGCCGTTCTCGGCAAATCGTTCATATCCCGGTACAGCTGCGGCATCTGTGTGAACGGCCTGGAAGGCTCGATATAATAATACGGCCCGATCACATTGGCGCGGTTCAGGCCGTTCAGCACGGACATGCCGAACACAAAGCTGTTCCGGTTACGGATACGGAATTCCCGGTATACGGACAGATCCAGGCGGAAATACACGGGGGTCTTCATGAATGTCCAGGGGCCTTCGGGCATTTCTGGCCTGTAATCCGGCCCTGACTCGGTCATGCGGTATTCGGGATCGTATTCCGCGAACGAGGCACCGGAGCAGAAAATGCCGTGCAGGGCCGTATTGATTTTCATGGGCGCGGTCTGTAAATCGAATTCCAGCCGGTGCCCGCGTTCCCCGTCCGGTGTATAATACCGGTTGCCGTTATTGTATGGAAACCGGATGCGCGCGATTTCAACCTGATACACGGTACGCATGACGACCGGATGGATCACGGCTTCCGCGGATCCCGTGAATCCGGCCGTAAATCCGTTCCCTTCCTGGAACGGCACGGATTCGGCCGGGGCATCCGCATCATAGGGTATCACACTGTAAGTCCGGGAACGCCGCTCATAAAAGAATGAAAAATCCAGATTGCGGGTACCCGAAAAACGGTTGACCTGAAGGGACAGCCGGTCCGCAAATCCAGGCTGTTTCCAACTGTCCGGGCCCAGGCGGATCACGGGAGTCATCCAGTAATTCCCGGTACGGATCCGGTTCACGATCGTGTGCACATAGAGTGGAATCCGTTTCCAGCGGAGATTCACACCGGTATGTTCATCAAGCATGGTATGAAAAAGAACCTGGGGATTGAACATCCACTGGCCGGGTCCCGAAAGGTAATCCGCATTCAGAGCGCCCTTCATATGACACAGCACCGACAGGTCGAAACGGTGTTCCAGTCCGAGTCCCAGGATCGTATTCTCCGATTCAGGATGCACGGATGCGCACCCGGACGGATGCGACAGGGTGAGCCTGTACGCCGACGCCGAAACGGCCATGTTCCAATGCGGCCTGATCCGCTCCGTATGCCTGAAAGCCGCACCGGTCCGTTTCAGATGGTCCTTCTCTGTCCATTTATCCGCACCGATGCGCGGATTGGCATAGGTATAACGGTCATCCTGGGACAAGGTCCCGAACCGGAGTTCCGAGATCCGGCCCGGTTTCCATGCGCGGCGCCAGTTTGCTGAGTAAGTCCCGCAGTTGGCCTCGTCTTTCCGTGTTTCCGAAAGGCCGGGAGAATCCATGTAATCCACGGACGTATCCCAGGCGCTGCCGGATCTGAAAAATTGTATCCCGATTGTATCCCGCAGTCCCGGCATCCATCCGAGGCGGCCGTTCCAGTCCAGGACATCCTGAACGTGATCCCGGACCGGCCTCAGGGTCTGAAACCGGATCAGCTGCTGATAGTCATCCGTATTTTGATGCAGGGGATTCATGGACGGCCAGAAAACGGATTTCCGTATATCGCCGGCAAACTGGATTCCGGAGCGGGTTTGCATGCGAGCCGAAAGGCCGGTCTGCCAGGGATCCAGGGCGATCATGACACGATTCATATATCCCTCGGCATCCAGAGGCTGGATTTCCGTTTTATCACGATCGTCTTCAAATAACAAACCGGATATTCCGGGTATGAACCGGACAGGATCGGGGACCGGCAAAAAATCTCTACCGGCCGGATTCACGGATTCAGCCCTGAAAACAGGCTGACCCGGATATTCGGGGTAGATCCCGTTCCATTGCGCATGGATGCGGTCCGCGGGAACCCAGAGTTCAAACCGGCTGATTTGAACCGAATGAACTGCTCGCGAAAAAACCGAAGACAGCAGTCCGGTCCTGTGCACAACCGGATCCGGTCCGTGCCGGGCACGAATATCCTCTGGCACATTCCCCGTTTTCAGCTTTTGAACCGGTCTTGGAACGAGCACGATGGTATAGAATGCCCTGAGTGAATCCACAGTCAGCTGCTGCACCTGGTACTCCGGATGCTGAACGGTGACGGCACACGGGGATTCGAGAATGTCCATGAACACGAAACATCCCTGCACATCCGTAAACCCGGTTCGCCCGTTTTCCCCGACCGAGACCGAGGCGCCTTCCACGACCGCGGAATCCGGTCCCGTCAATACCTGGCCCTGAAGCACCCAGGACCGGGGCTTCATGTTCCGGTGATACAGCGTGATGACCTGCGGGGAGGTTTTCTCGTAAAAAAGACCCAGGGGCAGAATGATGCGGTTGAGCAGGATCGTGGCCGACCGCGTGGAAAAATCACAGGTCACGGACCGGTTTTCGACGAGATCGTCGTAAAACACGAATTTGAGGCGGGTTTTATCGGACAGGTCCTCCAGAACCGTGCGCAGGGGCGCATGATCGTATGCCGCGGTCACTGGCCGTATGAAGTCCGGCCGCGCCGTCAGTATGGAGCAGAAAACCAAAAAAATGATCCATCTCGGTTTCATATCTGCCGTCCGGATGTTTGATAAAACACGGACGCCTGGTTCGAAGCGTCCGGAACGCCGTTGACGCAAAGGCCGCTGAATTACGGCCGCTTCCGCGATTCATCCCCGGGCGAAAGCACATACCCGTTACCGGTTTTTTCAACGCGCATGTGAAGCGTCAGCGCCAGCGATTTCAGCACGGTTTCCAGCGGCTCGTTCTGATAACTCGCTGTGACGGAGCGCTTTGCGAGAACCGGATCCCGGATCTCGATTTGCGTATCATAATAACAGCCCAGCTCACACACGATTTCTTCCATGGGCATGCGGACAAATTCCAGCAGGCCGCGCATCCAGGCCGGTGTGACGGAAGAGGAATCCATGGGAAAATCCCGGGCAGCCTCAGGTCCGGACCGGGCCGTCACCTGACTGAGCTGTCCCCTTTCCACCAGCACCGGTTTTGCAGAGCGGGCCTCGCCGGAAAACCGCACCAGGCCCTCGGTCACCATCAGCCGCGTCCTGCTCTGCCTTGACCAGACATTGAACCTCGTGCCCAGAACACGGACCGAAGCCTGATCCGTAATGACTTCAAAAGGCACCTTGCCTTTACTGACTTCGAAAAAGGCTTCTCCCTGCAGCTTCACACATCGCAGGGTATCGGAAAACGGCTGCAGATATTCGATCCGGCTGGCATGATTCAGATGCACGATTGTTCCGTCTTCCAATGCCACCTGCATGGTTTCGGCATTCTGCGTAAATGCCTGCATGCGTATCACGCGTGGTTGCCGGAACCAGTGCTGCTGAATGCCGATCATGGTGATCAGAACCAGGGCAAAGGCGAATCCGGTTGCGGGCATCCATTTTGAACCGCCGAAGCGGAATACGGTGCGTGCCGGTCTCACTCGGACCGGGGGGCGTTCCGGTCTTTTTGTTTCATCCAGATCGTATCTGGATTCGAATTCTATCCACCGTGATTCCACATCGATATCGTCGAGTACGGGATAGGCGCTGCCGGACCACACGGACCTGAGCGATTCATAATAGGCCCGGTTTTCCGGTCCGGCGCCGAGCCAGCCTTCGAATGCCTCTTTCTCGACGGCTGTCAGTTCCCGGCGCAAGGCCCGTACGCATAATTTTTTCATTTTTCCTGAAATCATAAACAAAATACCCCCGCTTGGTCTTTGGTTGTCATGGGACCGTTTCCCGGTAATACACGGTCAGTTTGGGACGCCTGTTCTCATCGGCCGCATCGCTTGAGGCCACGGAAACACGGCGGTAGAAGGTTTCGTTGTTCAGGGACAGGCGCATGCCGAAATTCTGCGCCGGACCGGCCTGCCAGAACCGGACCATGTCCGTGACATCGATCCGGTAATCCTGTGTCTCACTCACACTCTCGGGTACGACGACCCGGTCTGTGGCGGACATTCCGCCGGCCACGGCCGGCTGATTGGCCCAGGTAACCGTTGCTGCATTCCAGTCCGCGATCACCCGGTGTACGATGTATCCATTGTCGCCCGCATGACCCGCTTCCGGCTCATCCGGAAAATAGAGCGCAAGTACGGCGCTGTCCACCACCGCGTCCGCATCGAGCATGGACAAATCGAATCCCAGAAAACTGCGATAATGCCCCTGATACCCCGAATAGGTCCACGATTCAAGCCTGAGCACCGTCAGGCTGTCCAGATTGGAGTCCTGACATGGACTGTTCATGATGGTCTGACTGATGGTGCACGGCAGGCTGCATACGGACGCATCGCGGCTTTCCGATGCATCGGGCCGGATTTCAAGTTTATACGGAGCCTCCGCGAAAACGGTCAGCGTATCGTTTCCTCCGTTGGATGTAAAAACGATATGGCCGGCGTAATATCCCCCGGACATCAGATTGCGGTCTATCGTGACCTGGATGGATTCAGCGGTGCGGCCCGTTTGCCCGTTCGGCGGATCGACCGAGAGCCACTCCGCATCCGGTTCCGTTTGCCATACCAGGATCCCTGTTCCCGAATTCCGGATTTCCAGGCTGCGGCTCGAATCGCGGATCCCGAAATCCAGGGTATCCGGTCCTGAAAGTGAAATTTCAGGATATGCCGGAATGACGAGTGTGACCGCGACAGAATCGTCGCCGCCGTTGGATTTCAGGTAAAGACTGCCTGCATGTGTGCCCGGTTCGAGACCCGACGTATCCACGGAAACCAGGACCTGGGTGGACATGTCCGTGCACCATCCCTGTGCCGGATCCGGCTGCAGCCAGGACCGGGTCGATGTCAGTTCCCAGAACAGCGTATCCCCTCCCGAATTGCTGATCGTCAGGGATCCTGCACCATAAGGTTCCCCAAAAGACAATGCATCCGGCAGTCCCGGGGGAAGGGGCGCTTTCTGCGATGCGAATGTCCATGAGTACGGTATGCCGAGAGCCGTGGAATCCTCGGCCATAAATCCGGGTCCGAGCAGCACGGTAATATCCGTTTCATAGGGAAGCGGCGCCCCGGGTACAAAAACGAGCCGGGACCCGTTCTCGATAAGCAGGGAGCCCGTGATTTCCTGATCCGGTCCGCTCACCGAAACCCAGCCCGGACCGGACATGGCCGGATGAACCGCTTTGTTGAAATCCATCAGGATCACGGATTCCACGGCCTGATCCGATTCACCGGGCCCGGGAAGAACCGAGATCACATGAAACGGAAGCAGTCTCATGGCATACAATTCAAAGGGCGCGATTATATAAGTCATGTTTAAATTTTCGTAGTAACTCCCGAGATGCTGCCTGATTTCAGCCGGATGCAGCCGTTCCGCATGACGGACGAGCCGGCGGACCAGGATGGAATCATTGACAATACCGTCCCCTTTCAGGTCCGACGACAGGGCCGTCATCAATTGCATGGCTGCCTGTGCGGTTGTATCTCCCAGGACAAGGAGCGAGGCGGCAAGCAGCGCACCGTTCCGGTTGCCGGACCGGGCGATATTCATCGTGCAGAATCCGGAGACCGATGCATCCTGTATGCCGAACAGGGACATGACTTCCGTTTCGGCCCGGCATACGGCATCCGTGATGGCGAGACCGTCCTCCAAAACCAGTTTCTGAATGCGGTCATGGGCCAGTGTGGTGAGCACGTTCACGTTGCCTGCTTTCATGTTTTGAGTGACAATGGCCCTGAGTGTCAGCGGTGTTTCCGTCATCGTACCCAGAACCTCATGATATGAATACCCCTGCGCCACGATACGGTGAACCAGCGCGGCTTCGTCCCTTGGCAGCTCGAAGTATCCCGTATTGTCCATCACAACTCCCGAATCCCTGTCGAAAATCTCGAACCTTTCGTTCAGCGAAGCGACCAAAACCGAAGCACCCTGTGTAAAAGGCCCTTTTTGCACGTATCCGGTCAGCAGTTCCGCATCCGTCCGTTCATTTGTGTGCACGGGATTGTGATGCTCATATTCCGCACAATGAAATGCGAAAATCATGAGCAGGACGATTCCCGGACGGAAGGTCATGCTGCCGGCAGTACCTGTGCGGGACTGCCTCCGTAATATGTTTCGACTGTGCTCCGTCATGATTAATACGAAGAAGTATCCCCGAATTCCCCAAATTTTTTTTACTCTTTTAATTCTTTTTGAAGCTGCTCCAGGGCCCGGTAGATCCGGTGCTCCGCGGTTTTTCTCGAGATGTTCAGGGTTTCCGAAATTTCTTTGTGAGAAAATCCTTCGGCCCGGCTCAGGATGAAAACCGTGCGCAGTTTTTCAGGCAGCCGGTCAATGGCCATCTGCACGGTGATGCCGGTTTCAATTTCAGGTCCCTGAGGTGAAACACGGGACTGCCCTTCCGTGTATCGTCTCTCGATTTTTTTCCGCCGAACCTGGTCGATGAAAAGATTGTTGGCGATCTGATAGAGATAACTTTTCAGGGATTTATCAGGATTGATTTTATCGCGGCTCTGCCAAAGTCTGAAGAAGGTGTCCTGGGCGAGATCCTCGGCTTCGTCCCGGTTTCTGACACGGTAAAAAAGAAATTCAGTAATGGGAACATAGTACTGTGTGTACAGCGCCTTCAGCGCGGTCTTATCCGAGTTTCTGAGAGCATGGGCGATCTCTTGTTCCGTTTGAACCGTGTTCATGAAAAAATTCCGCTTATCCGAACCATTCCCTGACGAAGGATCCCCTGAAGGCAGCTGAATTCAACTGGTTACTTTTAATGAATCTGAGATAGGTTAAATGTAATAAAAAAAGGGGAATTTCACAAAAGATATTCTTGATGGACACCGGCATCTTCCGAAAGCTCCATATCCGGTTTATCCCGGAACTGTTATCTGATCAGCAGGGCTTTTCGCTCCTGGCGGAAATCCCCGCATTGCATGCGGATGACGTAGGTGCCGCTGGCCGCGGAATTCCCCCCCTCATCGAGGCCGTTCCACGCTATCCTGCAGGTTCCGGGAACCTGATCGCGATGAAGCAGGGTCCGGATCATTCTTCCGCTCATGTCGAAGATCTCGATATGCACGGTTCCCGACACCGGGATCGAGAATTCGATGCAGGTCACTGGATTGAACGGATTGGGGAAGTTTTGTCCGAGGCTGTATGACAGCGGATTTCCCGGAGCTTTCACGCCGGTCTGATCCGGTGTAAACAGGGCTGCGATACTCATGGGATGTTGCGGTGTCAACTCCAAAACGGTCCCGACACCCGTGGTATCACCGGTCCAGCCCGACCATGTATAACCCGTCGCAGGTGTCGCGGATATCTGAACCGGTGTGTCCGTTTCAACCCAGGTACCCGGTGGCGGAGGCTGCACGGTGCCGCCTGACCCGGGCAATGCCGAGAGGGCCAGAAACACTTCTGTTTTCCATACGGCCGTCTCATAGATATCCTGATGGAGAATCACATGGAACACGGAATCACTTCCCGTATAGGCGCCTTCACCTGTTCCGGTCCAGCCGGAGAACACCGCGCGGACACCGGGTTCCAGATCCATGACAGTCGAAGTAATGGATACCCCGACATTGGATCCTTCGGTATATGTTCCCGGACCTGTGACCGATCCATACTCCGAAACGACGGTCAGCTGAAACTGTTTCACGAACGGTCCGGGATTCTCCAGCAGCTCGATGCCCGCACCGGTTCCGAGATTGCCGCTGTACTGCCTGTCCGCCGCATTGTTCCAGTGCTCGTGGACGCCCAGGCTCGCGAGTCCCGTGCCGTCCCCTTCGGGATCGTAAAACGTGCCGGACGGCGGCTGGTCCGCAAGCGCCGCTTCGTGGAGATAGTTGTCCACATTGCCGTAAACCCGTGTCATTGCGGGCTCGTTCCGCATCAGGTCCAGGCACACGGATTCCAGGGCAACGCCGTCCTGCGAGGCGAACAGGCTGGCCGTCCAGTGACCGTTGAACGGAGCGGACTGCCAGCGCTGTGTGTCGTCGATCTCCCCTGTCTGGGATTGTGCCGCGTACAAACCATCAACCAGAAAAAGCAGTGTCTTGAGGCCCGCATGTTCATGCCCCATCAGGTCCACAAGCGGTGTATACGTATTCATGGCCCTGCCTGAAAAAATCCAGTCCGGATCTCCGAAATCGATATCATGAACGGATATGTAGGGATGCACACCCGCAGCCTGAGGCGCCTGCTGATGCGGCTGGCCCTGATAATCCGCGGAAAGGGATCCGAAATGGTTCTTGGCGCACAGTGTAATCCCGGCCAGATCATGTCCCTTCAAATTGCCCAGATTGATGACATAATCCGCGTGGGTGAGACATGAAACCAGATATGCGGGATTACCGCCCTTGGCCTCGAGCGTCAGCTGTTGTGACCAGTGAACCTGAACGGAAGTGTCCCGGACATATTTTTCCCGGCCGTCCCCGCCTTCCCAATCGACAAAACGGACGTCCGGGAAATCCGCCTTGCATAAAGTAAAAATATTCATGGGGATTTTCGAGGTGGCATCATAGAGTACGATATTCGGCTGCGGGACACCTGCTGTATTCACGAGCTGTCGAAGCAGCGCATGCACGAGCTGGGGCGCCGGATAGGGCATGTTGTTTTCGCTGAAATGCGCGTCATTGAGAACGAGATTGAGTTTGATTGCGATGGTTTCGCCGATATGATACCCGGAATCCATGTTCCGCCTGTTCCGGTTGAAATACCGGAACAGGGCGTCCCAGGCCGAACTGTCTGTGGATTCGCCGGCCAGGTTCTGAATGGACCGCGACAGCATGGCACGGACCCTTTCCGTATCGATATTCGGACCGTCCCACCAGTGGCCGTGCACGCCGTCCCACGAAACCGCTGCCGGATCGTGCATCCAGACCACCCTTCCCGGAAAGATGCCCCCGGGCGTTCCCATGGGCTGATTCGGCGGGTCGATGGGCACGAAGGTCTCAGCAATTCCGGCCCGCACGGGCCGTGCCGGCTGGAATACGAACAATCCGAAGAGTACGCATGCCATCAGAATCAGCATCAGGACCGGTGCCAGGGAACGCGTGCGCCTGAACGCGGCGATCCATTTCCGCATCAGTACATGTGCACCCACCAGGCCCGACAGCCAGACCAGGAATGCCGCTGAAACCGGAGCCGCAGCCCGCTGGCACGGATACGCCATGCGGCTGGGTCTCGGCACCACACGGATCAGGAACCACAGAAGAGAGACAATTCCGGTTAAAATAAATCCGATCCGGCCTTTACCGGACCGATGTTTCAGACGGGTGTTTTTATGCATGAATAGAATCCATCAATCGATTATACCGATCCCGATGATCGGGCCCCGATCATCGGACCCGATGTTCGGGCCTGATTATCCCCAAACCCGGATTTGTTTCTTTTCTCCGTTTCACCGTCTCTCTCTTCTCCGTTTCACCTGCAAATATTACGCCCCCACGGCTTCTACAAATATTACGTCCCTACGGGACTAAGATTATATTTTACATCTTCAAGGCTATAAATATGTCGCCCCTACGGGGCTTTTTTTTATCTTTGATCTTTGGTCTTGTCTCTTTAGTCTTTTTCTCCGTCTCTCCGACTCTCTTCTCCCCGTTTTATGCTCCGCCTCACGACTCAATGACGCAACGACTCTAAGACCCGATGACCTCTTTAGTCTTTTTCTCCGTCTCTCCGATTCTCTTCTCCC
>JAFGGN010000134.1 GCA_016930535.1 bacterium | reverse complement strand
TCATGGAATGCCTGTCGAAATGCATGAACTTGATGAGATTCATCAGACATTGAACCTATGGGACGGCATTCTGTCCAGTCGTTTCTCAGTGGATGGCATAAAGGTACAGGTTGAGACATGCTGTCATCCGGAGACGGATCAGATTGCAGTGCGGATTCATTCGGACATGATCCGTGATGCCGGTCTGGGGATTATTTTTAATTTTCCCTATGGTTCTTTATCCTGGGGCAAGGAATCCGGAGACTGGCAGAGTCCGGAGAAACACCGGACCATTGTCCTGGAGAAAGGGAACCATTCTGTTGTCCTGGAACGCAGGCTCGATTCGAGCCGGTATTATGTGACCATTCAATGGGAAGGTCAGGCCCGGTTCGACCTGCCTGAAAAAAACAGATTGAGGCTGGAAACGGCCGGTTCCGACGATTTTAATTTTATCTGTCATTTCTCTCCGGAAAAACCCGTTCAGGATTTACCCGGGATCAATGAAACTTTTGAGGCATCCGCCGATCACTGGAACCGTTTCTGGAAAAGCGGAGGGGCCATCGATCTGTCAAAAAGTAAGGATCCGCGTGCCCGGGAGCTGGAGAGACGTATCGTACTTTCACAATATCTGATGGCCGTTCAATGCGCAGGATCCATGCCGCCTCAGGAAACAGGCCTGACCTGCAACAGCTGGTTCGGAAAATTTCATCTGGAAATGCATTGGTGGCATGCCGTTCATTTTGCTCTCTGGGGACGTCCCGAACTTCTGGAAAAAAGTTTTGACTGGTATGGGGCGATATTACCTGCCGCAAGAAAGAAGGCGGCCCGTCAGGGTTACGAAGGCGTCCGATGGCCCAAAATGACCGATCCGGACGGCCGGGAAAGTCCTTCCAACGTGGGCGTCTTTCTGGTCTGGCAGCAGCCGCATCCGATTTACTATGCGGAGCTGCTTTATCGGAATAAAGAAGACAGGACCCTGCTGGACCGTTATCAAAAGATCGTATTCGAAACAGCCGGTTTTATGGCTTCATATACTGTGTGGGATGAATCGCGCAAGCGGTATGTGCTCGGACCGCCCCTGATTCCTGCTCAGGAGCTTTACAAACCGGAGACCACGATCAATCCGGCTTTTGAATTGTCCTACTGGGCCTTCGGACTCAGAACTGCTCAGCACTGGCGGGAAAGGCTGGGTCTGTCCAGAAATGAGAAATGGGATCATATACTCGCACATATGTCTGAAATTCCGGAAAACGACGGGTTTTATCAGAACACGGAAACAGCGATGAATACATTCAAAGATGCGTTTCATCGGAACGATCATCCCACACTGCTGGGTGCCTATGGTATGCTGCCCAATGCGGATATTGACGTGGAGATCATGCGCAGCACGTTGAAAGAGGTGTTGAACTCATGGAACTGGGACAGAACCTGGGGCTGGGATTACCCGCTCATCGCCATGACAGCGGCAAGGGTCGGTGAACCGGAAATGGCCGTCGATGCATTGCTGATGGATGTGCAGAGAAACACCTATTTGACCAATGGGCACAATTATCAGGACAGGAGACTGACTTTGTATTTACCCGGTAACGGAGGGCTTCTGACCGCCGCGGCGATGATGGCCGCAGGCTGGGATGGTGCGCCCGAAGGTCATGCTCCCGGTTTTCCCGCAGACGGCGGATGGCATGTTGAGTGGGAAGGCCTGTATCCAATGCCATAGCCTGCAGGTATCACTATGTAATCAACAAACGGTCTTTGTTTTGGTCCGTCAGGAGGAACACGATGAAAAAATGGATGACAATCGGCCTGATATTTTTACAGATATCAATGGTCCACGCACAGGCGAATGATATCGATGAAGCAGTAACAAGGCGCGTTGCGGATTATATCCTTGAACATGCGGAATTTACATTTCAGGGAATCATGAACAGGCGCATCTACACTTCCACAAAAGACATACCGAAAGATGAACAAGTCAGATTTGCCAGTCCTTTCGGTGAATGGCATTACACCAACGGCGTTTTGAATATGGCCATGATCAATTTGAGCAATTACCTGAATGAAGACAAATATTCGGAATTTGCCGCCGGACACGTGGCGTTCGGTTTTGACAACTATCAGTTTTTTCAAAAGCGATTTGACGGGAATCGTGCACATTACCATTACCCCTTCGGCCAATTATGGACCATGAGAGAACTGGATGACTGCGGGGCCATGGGGGCCAGTGTCATCGATGTGTATCAGAAGGTAAAACGGCCCGAATATAAAGAATACATTGAAAACACAGCCAGGCATATCACGGAAAAGCAGGATCGACTGGATGACGGGACATTGGTACGGAAATTCCCGTATGAAATGACATTATGGGCGGATGATTTGTATATGAGTGTGCCCTTCCTGGCGCGTATGGGCCGTTTTTCCGGTGATTCAAAATATTTTGATGATGCCATTCACCAGGTCGAGAAATTTACCGAATATCTCTGGAATGAGGATAAAGGGCTGTATTATCATTGTTATTACAGCGATCTGAAAAGAAACGGCGTGGCTCATTGGGGCCGCTGCAACGGCTGGGTCATGATGGCGCAGGTTCACCTGCTGAATATTCTGCCTGCGGATCATCCGAAACGTGATTGGATAATCAGGAACCTGGAACGCCAGATCCTGGGTATCGCGAAATATCAGAATGCCGACGGATTATGGCATCAGGTGCTCGATAAAACCGATTCGTATGTCGAATCTTCCTGTTCCGCCATGTTTGTGTACTGTACTGCCAGGGCCGTAAACGAGGGCTGGATAGACAAACGGTACGCCTCGATAGCGATTCGGGGTTGGGAAGGATTGAAGACACATGAAATTACCTATGACGGACAGCTCAAGGATGTCTGCGTCGGCACCGGGATTGAAAATGATATGGTATTCTATTATAACCGTCCGGCAAGAACCAACGAAAAGCACGGTCTCGGTGCTGTTATTGATGCAGGTATCGAAATCATCCGGTTGAAAAAGAATTCAGCCGGCAATTAATGGCAGGGGAACATGAGTTATGGGATCCTTTAAAACAGGATTGAAAACCGTTTTCTGCATTAGTTGCATTTTGACCCATGGACTAAAAGGTCATCCGGCTTCCGGTCCACTGCATCTGAAGTTTGATTTCGGTGCCGGGCAACAGGCGCCGGGTTATATTCAGGTGCTGCCTGATATGAAATACTCTAATGATCCGGGGTATGGCCTTTATTGTGATTCAACGGTTGTATCCGTTGAGCGCAATATGGATGATGCACTCCGAGGAGATTTTCTGACGGGTGAAAACGCATTTATTTTTGCCGTGGATGTTCCGGAAGGCAATTATAATGTAATCGTCACACTGGGTGATTGGGAAAATGAGAGCATCACAACGATAAAAGCCGAATCCCGGCGGCTCATGTGTGAAAGGGTGCATACGGCAGCGGGCGAGTTTAAGGATGTTGAATTTACCACCAACGTCCGGTACAGCCGGATAGACAGCAATGAATCAGTCAAATTGAAATCACGCGAGGCCGGGCATCCGGATTGGGATAACAGACTGACCGTTGAATTCAACAATTCGCGCCCCTGTGTGTGTGCACTGGAAATTGTTCAAACAACTGAAGCCGTGACCGTTTTTCTTGCTGGAAATTCCACGGTGACCGATCAGCAGTTCGAACCATGGGCATCATGGGGGCAGATGCTGCCCAGGTTTTTTCAGCCAGGGAAGATGGCTGTTGCCAATCATGCCGAAAGCGGTGAAGCATTGAAAAGCTTTGTCCACGAAAACCGGCTGAAGAAAATTATGAATACAATCAGGCCGGGGGATTATCTGTTCATCCAGTTCGGGCACAACGATCAGAAAAAGGAAAGTGCCGCATATGTTGAACCGTTCGGAGGGTATAAGGATTATTTGAAACAGTTCATCGATCAGGCGAGACGAAAAGGTGCGAATCCTGTCCTGGTGACCCCCGTGTGCCGCCGGCGCTTTGACGAGAACGGACGGATTGTAAATACACATGGCGATTATCCTGAGGCCATGAGAAAGACAGCGCAGGAAGAAGCGGTGCCGCTGATCGATTTATTCGAAATGAGTGCGGTGTTATTTGAATCATTGGGGATCGAGGGCTCTAAACACGCATTTGTACACTATCCTGCCGGATCATTTCCGGGGCAGGAAGAAGCACTTAAAGATGATTCCCATTTTAACAATTATGGGGCCTATCAGCTTTCAAAATGCATTGTCGAAGGCATCAGGGCCAGTCATCTGGAGATTGAAAAATACCTGCTTCATGATCTGCCTGCCTACGATCCGGGACATCCGGACGCATTTGATGACTGGGATTTACCGGTCAGCCCGAGGATTGAATCAGAGCATTGACATTTATTACAATGGGTTAATGGTTGTTCGTCTGATCATGAACATGACGCTATTGTAACTGACGCAATCTGAAAGAGAAAGACGTTCATGTCGCAGATATGGTTTATGAAAATTTCAGCCCCTGCTGTTTGTTTTACGCTTCTTATTTGCTTTTTTGCAGACAACCGGATCTGCTATGGGTCCAATCCCGATTTCTGGCATGATACAGAACGATCGATAAATTATCGCCCTGATGGCGAGGATTTCGTTATCGCCAATGGATCCCGGAGATTTAACCGGGCTATTTACGGATCAAACAGTGGTTTCAGGATCGAAGCCGGCGATCTGCCTCAGTTTGCGCTGTATATGCCCGGGATGGGCGGGAGCCTGAAATTCGGATTGTCTGCGGCCGGAGAATCAAAGTGGCTCATTCATGCCGATTCAACGGTTGCCCGATACCGCCCCGGATCGATGCTGTACAGGATCCGGGATCATCTGATTGATGAAGGATCGATCGATATGACGGTGCTGGCTATCGATAAAGCTGAAGGGCTGCTGGTCAAACTTGCCTGTTCTCCGGAGATGAATGGATCCGATCTGCTGTGTTTTTTCGGAGGCGTCAGCGGAAAACGGTTTCATCGGGATGGGGACATAGGCGCTGATCCCGAATCCAGCTTTTACCTGAAACCCGAATATTGCCGGGGCAATGCATACGTAATCCGGGATAATACGTTTGATGTCACTTATAATCAGAACGGCAGGGACGGGGCAAAGCGGCTGGCGGCCGTTTTTCCGCCCCATTCAGAAATTCGTCTCGTTGATGCGGAAAATCAGGACACACCGGCTGACTTCATCGGATCCGAAGCACATGAAAATCCGGCGGTGGCCTGCAGGCTGCAGTTAAAAGCAGGTCATGAATACTATTTTGCCATTTATAATCCCCGATCATGCGAACTATTTGCATACCGGGATATTCCCGGACTGTTCGATCAATCCGAGAGGTCGCGTAAGCAGCTTGCCGGGAGAATTCAAATCGATACGCCTGATCCGTATATCAATACACTGGGCGGTGCATTGAGCATGGCGGCCGATGCCATATGGGAGTATCCATCTTATCTGCACGGGGCCGTTGCCTGGAGATCGAGACTGCACGGCTGGCGCGGGATTTATGCGGCGGATCCTCTGGGCTGGCATGACCGTGCAAACACGCATTTCCGGGCCTACGCAAAATCACAATATACATCGCCGGCAAACGGTCCCAGTGTTCCTGATCCGGATAATAATTGGGCACGTCAGCAGGAAAAGGCCGGAACCGCTCTGTTTACCAGTGGTTATATCAGCCGCAGACCGGGCGAAATTTCCAAACCGCATCATTATGATATGAATCTCGTTTTTATCGACGCACTCCTGAGGCATTTTGACTGGACCGGTGATATTGATTTGATAAAGGAAATGTGGCCGGTACTCGACCGGCATTTTAAATGGGAAAAGCGTTGCTTCGACGGCAATGATGACGGCCTGTATGATGCATATTGCTGCATTTGGGCGAGTGATGCCCTGCAGTACAGCGGCGGCGGTGTAACGCATGCATCGGCTTACAATTACAGGGCCAACAAGACGGCGGCCAAACTGGCCGCGCTTATCGGGCAAGATCCCGAACCGTTCAGAAATGAAGCCGGAAAAATAGTGAATGCACTCCGGTCCGAACTGTGGATGCCTGATAAGGGCCGGTTTGCGGAATACAAGGATTTATTGGGATTGAAACGGATTCATCCCTCTGCCGGCTTATGGACTGTGTATCATGCAATCGATTCGGATATCGCGGATCCTTTCCAGGCGTTTCAGATGCTGCGTTACGTGGATGAAGAGATCCCCCATATTCCGGTGAGAGCGGCGGGACTGCCCGATGAATCGTATTACACACTGTCCACGACAAACTGGCAGCCCTATACCTGGTCCATCAACAATGTGGCTCTGGCCGAGATCCTGAACACCGCGCTGGCTTACTGGCAGACCGGCAGAAAGGAACAGGCCTTTAAAATCTGGAAAAGCGCATTGCTGGAAAGCATGTATCTCGGTTCCAGTCCCGGAAATTTTCAGCAGCTGTCCTTTTACGATGCTTTCCGGGGCGAGTTGTACCGCGATTTTGCCGATCCCGTCGGCGTGGCTGCACGGACCGTGGTCGAAGGTCTTTTCGGCATTTCCCCGGATCTTTTAAACCGCATGATCCGGATTCGCCCCGGCCTGCCGCGGGAATGGAATCATGCTTCTCTCAGCACCCCGGATATTTCTTTTAATTTCATACGGGAACAAAACAGGGATCTGGTTACGGTGATCCCGGCTTTTCCCAAACCGCTTCAATTACAATTTCAGCAGGCTGCGGTCATGGATTCAATCAAATCCGTGACTGTCAATGGTGAAAACGGGGCATGGCAGAATGCGGATCCGGCCATCGGGAATCCCTTGATAGATATCAATTGTCCGGCGGCGTCTCAATATCACATCGTGATCGAATGGGGTGGCCTGAAGCCGGAAAGGCCGGTCCTTGCGGAATATTATACGGCGGATGAGCCGTTTCAGCTCGGTTTTGACCGTGCACATGTGATTGAATATTCAGATCCCCAGAAAGTCTGGTCAGATGTTGAAGTGTCGGTGAAGGGATTGCGTGCACATATCGGTGCCGGATGCGGCCGGTACACGGTTTTCATTAAACTGAAGCAGGGCCATCTGACCTGGTGGGAACCGCTTTGTTTCGAAGTAAAACATCCCCTGGATATTGTCGCCTCAATGGATCAGGAAATAAATCAGTTGATTTTCCAGGTGACCAATTATACGTCCGCTGTTAAGAAAGTGAAAGTAGTTGTCAATCCGGGGAATCGTGCCTTTGAAACGGACCTGTCGGTTCAGCCCAACAGGTCGAGCCGGGAAATTCATGTACCTGCCTCCCATCTGGTTACGGGAAGCAACCGGATCCGGATTGAATACGGCGAAGGACAATTGATCGAGCAATGCGTCGTTTGCTGGGAAGTGAATGCGGATAAAAGTCAGCCGTGGGAAGAAATCGATCTTGCATCATTTTTTAATGACAAAGTGACCCGTATTTTTGAAAACCGGTATATATCGCCCCGGTCACCCTACCCGACACTGCAGACACCCATTCAGGGAATCGGCAACTGGTGCTCAACCCGGATCAAACCGGATATCGATGATTCCGGTCTGAGAAGACTGGCCGGTGACGAAAATCAAATCGTGATTCCGCAGGGGATCCCGTTCGCAACACCGGGTCAGGCGGATAAGAACAATATCGTTTTTACATCTCTGTGGGACAATTATCCCGATTCCGTTGTTATTCCTTTATCCGGATACGCCGGTCATGCCTATTTTCTGATGACGGGTTCGACCAATCCGATGCAGAGCCAGTTCACCAACGGCATGATAACTGTGGAATATGCAGACGGCCGGGAGGACTGCCTGCCGCTTCGAAACCCGGAGACATGGTGGCCCATCGAGCAGGATTATTTTGAGGATGGTTTTGCTTTCTCGCTTAAAAAACCGAAACCGGTACGGGTGCATCTCAAAACAGGGTACATCGGCCGTGATTTTAATGATTATACTTCAATACCGGGTTTTACCACAAGGGCGATTGAAGGAGGGGCGGCCGCAGTGCTGGATATTCCGCTCGATCCGCTGAAAGAATTAAAACAAATAAAACTGAAAACTTCAGCCAATGAAGTCGTTACAGGGCTGATGGGCATCACGTTAATGAGAGATAAATGAAGGGATTTGAAATGAATAAAATGCGGGCATTCCTTGTGCTCCCTCTGATGATGACAATGTGCTTTTCGCAAACCAGCCGGTCCGATGAAATGATTATCCGGAAGATTGCGGACAATGTCCTGGCCCGGACAACCTTGGGATATCAGGCCGTGGGATCAGGAACGACGTATGATTCAGTCAAAGATATTCCGGACGGTGTGGAGGTCCGCTTCCGTGATCCATACACGGAATGGGGATATTTGATGGGCGTGATGAATCTGGCCATGGAGCATCTCGGCGAACAGCTGGGTGAAGAAAAATATACAAATTACCCGGTCAGGCATGTGGCAAACGGTTTCAACAGCTACAAGTATTTCCAGGACCGGTTCAAACACGACCGCCCACATTACCGATGGCCGTACGGGCAGTTCTGGACCATGGGATCGCTGGATGATTGCGGGGCAATGGCGGCAAGCGTGATCGACGTGTATCAAATGGATACAAAGAAGGAATACAGGGCATACATTGACAAGACGGCCGGTTTTATCATGAACAGGCAGGACCGTCTGGCAGACGGCACGCTGTGCCGCAAAACGCCGCATGAGATGACCGTATGGGCGGACGATATGTATATGAGCGTTCCGTTTCTTGCACGCATGGGACATTTGACCGGTGACGTCAAATATTTTGATGATGCCTTGAAACAGGTATTCAATTTCACCCGGTATCTCTGGTGTCCGGAGAAGGGACTGTTCTTTCATTGTTATTATAATGATCTCGGGCGAAACGGCGTGGCCCATTGGGGGCGGTGCAACGGCTGGATCATCATGTCGCAATGCCATCTGCTGGAGCTGCTGCCGGAGAATCATGCACAGCGGGAGGCGCTGCGGCAGAATCTGGAACGCCAGATTCTGGGGCTGGCCAAATATCAGACCGCCGAGGGCCTGTGGCGGCAGCTGCTGGATAAAAGCGATTCATATACGGAATCATCCGGTACGGCCATGTTTGTATACGGTATTGCGAAAGCTGTGAACGAAGGCTGGATTGATCAGCGGTATGCTTCGATAGCTCTGCGGGGTTGGGAAGGACTGAAAGCACATAAAATATCGGTGGACGGAAATCTGAAGGATATTTGCGTCGGCACCAATATCGATGACAGCATCGTGTACTACTACAATCGTCCGGCCCGGACCAATGAAACGCATGGTCTTGGTGCCGTGATCGATGCGGGCGTCGAGATTTTGAAATTAAAAAGTAAAATGGCTCAGCAATAGAACAAGGGTAAAGAACCGGGACCGGGTACGGATCCCCGTTTTTTAATCTCCGGTCAATTTATATGAAAGGTCAGGCATGACTGATAAACCGAAAACGAAAGGCGATTTTACCCTGCCCGGGGAGGCGGGATACGAGGATATGACCCTGGAGCTTGCCGAGCGCTGGGGCGCGGATGCCATACGCGACAGTGACGGTACCGTGCTGTCCGATAAAATTGTTGAAGCGGATTATCCCATCTATTCCACGATTTGCCTGGTCCGGGCGGATAATGAATGGGCCAAGGCAAACCGGGACAAACTTCAGCAGAATTATCTGATGAGCGACCCGGTTGTGGCAGAAAAAGAACACATTGACATCGATTTATTGAAAGGATTTTTCCGCGAACAGTTCGAGATCAATGCCAATGACGATCCGAAAACCTGGTGGCAGGTGTTCGACCGGACAACGGCCGAGGAAGTAACCAAAGATCAATGGACGTTTGATAAGGACAGCGGTGCCGTGACTGTGCAAAACGTGAAAAAGTGGCACAAATACACGGTGAACTTCCTGGCCTACCGTATCTGGGAAGGCATCTCGATGTACAACCATATCACGAACGACTGGGGGGACAGGGAGCATCAGATGCCGATCGATCCGATCTATCCGGAAGCCCAGCAGGCCATGCTGAATTATCTGAAAAAATGGCTCGATGAACACCCGCGGACCAAAATCGTACGCTTCACCTCATTGTTTTACAATTTTGCCTGGTTCTGGGGTGATCCGGCGATTCAGAAATTCCGTTATGCGGATTGGGGCTCCTATGAAATGACCGTAAGTCCGATGGCCATGCGGCTTTTTTCCCGAGCCAAAGGGTACGAAATGACCAGTGAAGATTTTGTCAATAACGGCGCATACTGCTCCAGCCATAATGTGCCCTCCGGCCGGCTGTGGGACTGGATGGATTTTATGAATGAATTCGTCGTCCGTTTCGGGCGTCAGTGCATCGATATGATCCATGATGCCGGCAAGCTGGCCTATATGTTTTATGATGATCACTGGGTCGGCACCGAGCCATGGGGCAGGCGGTACAGGGACCTGAATTTCGATGGACTGATCAAATGCGTTTTCAACGCGTTCGAAGCAAGGCTGTGCGCCGGTGTTCAGGGCGTCCGGACCAAAGAACTGCGTTTGCATCCGTATCTGTTCCCCACCGGTTTGAAGGGAGAACCTACATTTATGGAAGGAGGCAATCCGGCACTGGATGCCAAACGGTTCTGGGTCAATATCCGGCGCGGACTGCTGCGCATGCCGATCGACCGTATTGGTCTGGGGGGCTATCTGCACCTTGTCAGGGACTTTCCTGATTTTGTCGATGCAATCGAGCATATCACGAATGAATTCCGTACATTGAAACAATTCCATGCCGGCGGAGCGCCTTATACCGCACCGCTGAAGGCCGTCGTTCTGACAGCATGGGGCAAATGGCGTTCGTGGGATTATGTCGGCCATTTCATACCCGGCGTCGAAATTTATGAAGTCACGGAATCATTGGCCGGACTGCCTGTGGATGTATCGTTCATCAGCTTTCAGGACATTCAGAAACACGGCATTCCCGACGGTGTCGATATCATCATCAATGCAGGCAAAGCCGGCAGTGTCTGGAGCGGCGGAGAACACTGGAAAGACGCACGCGTTATTGAAGCGATCACCGGCTGGGTCGCTCAAGGCGGCGGATTTATCGGTATCGGTGAACCCTCCGCAGTAAGGCATTCGAGTCAGTATTTCCAGCTGGCCCATCTGCTTGGAGTGGATCGTGAAATCGGTTTGACGCTGAGTCATGTCAAACTGCCTGTCACTGTGTCGTCAACACATTTTATTCTGAAAGACTTCGATGGCGAGCCTGATTTTGGCAAGGAAATCGACAATGTGTATGTGCTCGGCAGCGATACGGAGGTACTGACCGAAAAAGAGGGATCACCCCGGATCACGGTCAATTCGTTCGGTAAAGGCAAAACGATATATATGTCCGGTTTTAAATTCTCACCGGAAAACACGCGTCTTCTCCATCGGTCCCTCTTTACGGCAGCCGGCAAAGAACCGGAATACCGTGCCTGGACATGCAGCAATATCCGCACGGATTGTGCCTTTTATCCGCGAATTAAAAAACTTGTGGTGATCAGCAGCAGTGATACTGCGGAAACAACAGACGTGTTCGATGCTGCCGGGAAATCCATTCGGATTCATCTGGAACCGCACGGTATAAAAATAATGGATATGTCGTAAATGATTTTCAGTCACCGGATGTTCACATTTTTGAGCAAAAGCAGAAAGGGCAGCAGAAGATTCCGGCTTCCTTTTACGGCATCTATCAAATCTCATGTCTGGTTTATGAAGGAGGAAACAAATTACTGTGAATGCGAACAATAATCAATCCGCTCCGGTCACACCTTTGAATGGTTTCGACGGAAAACTGTCTGTGGCTGAAAAGATCGGCTATGGACTCGGAGATACGGCATCCAATATTCTTTACCAGGCATGGAGTTTTTTCCTGATGATATTCTATACGGATGTGTTTGGTATCGATGCCAAAGTGGCCAGTTTTATGTTCCTGATTACCCGTGTGTGGGACATGATCAACGATCCCATCATGGGTATGATCGCGGACCGTACAAACACGCGCTGGGGCAAGTTTCGCCCCTACCTGTTATGGATGGCCGTTCCGTACGGTATTCTTGCCTTCGCCATGTTCATTACACCGGACCTGGGCCAAAACATGAAAATTGTTTACGCCTATGTCACCTATATTCTTGCAACCATGGCCTATACGGCCATCAATATTCCGTACTCGTCCATGATGGCGGTCATGACGCCGGATCCGAAAGAGCGGACCACGCTGGCCCAATACCGGTTTTTCTTCGCCTTTGTGGGGGCCATGCTGATTACGACCTTTACGCTGCCTTTGGCCCGCTTTTTCGGCAATGACCCCTCCCATCCCGGCTATAGTGCCGATTTGGGGTACAGCCAGGCCCTGGGTTTTCAGGTGACCATGGGCGTATTCGGCGCCGCGGCCATCATTCTGCTGCTCATTACGTTCCTGACAACCCGTGAACGCGTCAAGCCGCCCAGGGAACAGAAGCGCTCGTTTGCGGGCGACCTGAAGGACGTATCGAAAAATGTCCCCTGGATCGTGATATTTATCGCGGCCATTTTCTGGCTGACGCACAACATGATCCGCAATGGAATGGTCGCCTATTATTTTGATTATGTGAACGGCGAAGGCAGCAAGGTGCTCTGGTCATTTTCCATCGCTTCGCTGAAACTCGATTTTGATCAGACGACCACGTTTCTCACCATCGGCACCATCGGCATGATGGCGGGCGTTTTTCTCAGCACGCCGCTTAAGAAATATTTTGATAAAAAACTGACCATCATCGCGGTGACGCTGGGCGGTGTTTTTTGCGGCGCTGTCTTTTACTGGCTTCCGGAGGAAAATTTCATACTGCTCGGTGTCATGAATTTTATCTGGTCGGTTCTGGCCGGGGCCATGCCGGTATTTCTGTTCGCCATGTTCGCGGATGTGGCGGATTTTCATGAATGGAAGTTCAATCAGCGTGCCACGGGACTGGTTACGGCAGGCATCATGTTTGCGATAAAGGCCGGTGTAGCCATAGGCGGGTTCCTGGCGCTCTATTTACTGGGACAATTCGGCTATATCAAGGGAGCGCCAATCACGCATGAAATTGTCCAGGGGATCAAGATGCTGTTCAGTCTGGTCCCAGCCGGATTCCTGGCGGTCTGCGGTATATTGCTGTTCTTCTATCCTGTGAACGACAAATTGCTGGCGACCATTGAAACGGATTTAAAGAACAGAAAGCGTGAGTGAAACAGGGAGTATTAAATGAAAAGATTTTTGACTGCAGTATTCATTTTATCGGCGTTGCTTCATGGATCTGTTGATTCCCATGCATCGAAGACCCTGATTACGGATCATGGCGCCGTTGGCGATGGCCTGACGTTGAACACCCTGAAGATTCAGGCTGTTATTGACCAATGCGCCGAAGACGGCGGAGGCACGCTCGTCGTTCCGGAAGGTGTGTTTCTTACCGGCTCGATTTATCTCAAACAGGGGGTTCATCTTCTCATCGAAAAGGGTGGCGTGCTGAAAGGCACGGTCAATCCCGATGATTATCCGCAGGTTTTTACACGCTGGGAAGGCGAAGAAAAGGAATGGACCGCAGCCCTGGTCAATGCGTTCGGGATGACGGACGTCCGTATCAGCGGGGAAGGCATCGTGGACGGATCAGGCGATCAGTGGATGGACCGGTATCCCCGGGGAAGCCGGGAGCTGAAAACCGGACGGCCCCGCCTGATAGCGATTCAAGATTGTAAAGACGTGCTGGTATCGGGAATCACCTTAAAGAATCAGGCATGCTGGGGATTGTTTATCCTCTATTCGGAGGATGTGATCGCTGAAAACCTGATCATCCGTGCCGAACACGACATCATCAGCTCCGACGGAATCGATGTGGATTCCAGCACGCGTGTGCGTATCACCAATTGCGATATTGATGTAAACGATGACTGCATCGCTATCAAATCAGGCAAAGATGAAGACGGGCGGCGCGTCAACCGTCCGGCAGAGGATATTCTCGTTGAAAAATGCCTTTTCCGTTACGGACACGGCGGTGTCTCCATGGGCAGTGAAATGTCCGGCGGCATCCGTAAGGTCGAGATTCGCGATTGCACCGTCGAAGCCGACAATTGGGCACCGATCCGGTTTAAATCGCAGCCGAGCCGCGGCGGTATTGTCGAGGATATTACATATCGTAACATTGTGCTCAGGGATACACGCAAAGCGTTTGAATTCAATATGGCCTGGCGCATGGTACCGCCGGTCAAGCCGCCCTCGGATCCGCTTCCGAAGGTTCGCAATGTAAATATTATCAATGTTTCCGGTACAGTGGATCAGGTGGGAGATATGCACGGTCTCGAAGACAGCCCGATTGAAAATGTGGTTTTCGAGAATTGTACGATCCACGCCAGAATCGGATTTAAACTGGAAAATGTGAAAGGCCTGGACCTTTCCGGGCTGACGATTGACGTGGAAGAAGGGGATGCGATTATTCAAAAAAATGCGGAGTGACCGGATTTTGGAACTCAGGAATTAACCAGGTCAATTGCAGAAAGGAACATCAGCATGTTCAGCACCTGTTTTATACGACGGATTCTCCTGTTATTCATGATATCCATCGCGGCATTGCTGCCTGCCGCCCAGTACAATGTGAAAGACTTCGGTGCCGCCGGGGATGGGAAGACAATCGATTCTCCCGCCATCAACAATGCCATCAATGCCGCAGCGGAAGCCGGAGGCGGAACCGTTATTTTTCCGGCAGGGACCTATCTGAGTTTTACCATTCGCCTGAAAAGCCATACCGGTCTGTTTCTCGATCATGGCGCAGTGATCCTGGCTGCAAGTCATAAGGAGCATGACGGAAAATACGATCCGGCGGAACCGAACGAATGGGATATGTATCAGGATCATGGCCACAGCCACTGGCGTAACAGCCTGATTGTGGGTGAAGGGCTGATAAATATCTCCATTACTGGTCCGGGCAAAATTCAGGGAGACGGGCTGCAGCGCTGGGATACGGATGAAGAGGGCGCCGGCAACAAGGCGATTGCGCTGAAGAACTGCCGCAATGTACTCATCCGGGACATCACCATGGAAAAATGCGGTCACTTTGCGATTCTGCCGACAGGAGTCGATAATTTTACAATCGACAATCTCACCATCGATACCAACCGGGATGCCATCAATGTCGATTGCTGCGTGAACGTCCGTATCTCGAACTGCCTGATCAATACGCCGAATGACGATGCCATCGTATTGAAAAGTTCCTATGCACTGGGCTATGCCAGGGCCACCGAGAATGTGATGATTGTCAACTGTCAGGTCAGCGGTTATGATCTGCATACGCTGCTGGACGGGACGTTTCAGAAAACACAAGCCGAGGCGCCCGATCACGGCCGTGTCACCGGCCGCATCAAATTCGGTACGGAATCCAACGGCGGGTTTAAAAACATCACGATAACCAACTGCACTTTCGATCACTGCCGGGGTTTTGCGCTGGAAACCGTGGACGGGGGCATTCTCGAAGACATCACCATATCCAATATTGCGATGCGGGACATTACCAATTCCCCCATTTTTCTCAGACTCGGCCGCCGGATGCGCGCCCCGGAGGGCATGAAAATCGGCAAAATGCGCCGCATCAGCATCAGTGATGTTATCGTACACACGGCCGACCCTGAATCCGCATCGCTCATCGTCGGCATCCCGGGTCATCCCATTGAAGATGTTAAAATCAGTAATATCCACTTTCTGGTCACAGGCGGTGCATCCGAGGAATACAGGACGATCGATGTTCCCGAACTGGAGGAGCACTACCCGGATCCCCGTTTCTTCGGCAAAATCCCGGCCTATGGTTTTTTTATACGTCATGTGGACGGCATTGAATTGAACAATGTCGATATCCGCTGTGAGAATGAGGACATGCGTCCCGCTTTTGTGCTGGAGGATGTCCGGAATGCGGAATTCAACAATGTCGATACGCGGAAGATGAAAGATGGGCCGACTTTTATGCTGAGGGATGTGAAGCATTTTAAAACGGTTCAATGTGAATCCGCTGCGGATACGGAGCTTGACAACGTGAAAGAAAAAAGTTTTTGACAAAAGACTGTAAAATACATTTCAATGATAGGACAAAACAGATGAACAAATTAAAAACAATCCTGTCCTTTTTTCTTTTCGTCAATATGCTGTGTTGCGCATCCGCCCGTCCCTGGCAGCATTTCAACGATACGGGTGCGGATGAAGCGGCTGCCGGCTTCCTGTCCCCGCCTGTCGAATACAGCATGACATTTTACTGGGGCTGGGATGGTGAAATCACCGAAGCAGTCATTGCCCGTGACCTCGATACGTTCAAGGCGCGGAATGTTCATATTGTCACACTGGAGTCGGGTTATGATATGGGCAGTCCGTATCTTTCACCGGAATGGCTGGACATGGTTAAACGTACCGTGGAACTGGCCCGCGAGCGGGACATGCGGGTCTGGATTGTGGATGAGGGAAAGTATCCGAGCGGGTTCGCCGGCGGGAAATTTACGACCGACGCACCGGATTTGCGCATGAAAGCGCTGGTTGCAGCCGACCGGTTGGAAGTTAAAGGGGGTGAAACGGTCTCCCGCGAATTGTCCGGTGATATTGTCAGTGCGATCGCGATGAACACGGCGGATTCGAGCAATCAGATTCTGGATGTCCAGACCGGCGTTCTCGAATGGACGGCGCCGGAAGGTCAATGGGAAGTGCTTCTGATCAGGCACGATTTCCGCAGTTCGCCGACAAGGGCCGTCAACAATCCGACGCGCGGCAAAGATCCGAGCAATTCGCTCCTGGATTATCTCGATCCTGCGGCCACGTTGAAATTTATTGAATTCACCCATGAAGAACATAAAAAACGCGTGGGTCCGGAATTCGGCCGGACCGTGCTGGGTTTTCGAGGCGACGAACCGGATTACAGCATTCGCGGGATACCCTGGACCCCGCAAATTTTTGAGATATTCAAAAGGCGCAAGGGATACGATGTGGCGCCGTATGCAGCCTCGTTTTTTACGGCCAGGCCCACGGAGGAACAAAAACGGATCAAGGCGGATTACTGGGATGTCTGGTCGGATCTGTTCGGGGAAAACTTTTTCAGGATACAGGCGGACTGGTGTGCCCGTCATAATCTTGAATATCTCGTTCATCTGAACAAGGAAGACGATATGATGCTCCTGATCGCGCACGAAGGGGATTTTTTCAAATGCATGCGCCATGTCCAGATGCCGGGTGTAGACGCGATCTGGAATCAGATCTGGCCGGATCACGACAAAGTGACGGATTATCCCAAATACGCATCATCCGCTGCCCATGTATACGGCAAACCGCGGTCATTCACCGAAAGTTTTGCAGCCTACCGTGACGAGCCGGACGTTGCTCAGGCCAAATGGGTACTGGATCATCAGTTTGCACGCGGCATCAACATGGTCGAAGTGATGTTTGTGCCTGCTTCCACGCGCGGCAAACCGGGCCTCTCCGGCTGGAATGCGGCCGAAGAATTTCCGGACATTGCGAAATACGTCCATCGTGCCTGCTACCTGCTGTCCCAGGGACGGCCGGCCGCGGATTTCGCCGTGTATTACCCCACAACCAGTTTATGGCTCGGACACGGAGAATCCGATGCATACACGCTGAAACTGATGCAGCAGCTGCTCGAAATGCAGCGCGACTTCGATTTTGTTGATGAAACGGCGATTTCATCCGTCATGCAGCTTGAGGACGGCGCATTGATAAACCTGAGCGGTCAGGCTTATCGTACCATACTCGTTCCTGAAACTGCGGCCATGTCAAAGCAGACGCTTGTCCGCCTGGAGGCGTTCGCCGCTTCCGGCGGGAAAGTCGTTTTTCTCGGCAAAACCCCGTCTCTTGTCGTCGACCGGACATTTCGCGATGCGGCCGGGCCCGGTGACCTGGGCTGGGCCATTTTCGAACCTTCCGGAGCAGTGACGTCCGATGTGCTGGAAGCGCTGCCTCAGCCGGATGTCCGGTTGGAAAAAGCCTGCCCTGCGATCAAATACGTTCACCGGAAACTGGCCGATGCCGATGTATATTTTTTCTTCAATGAAAGCAGGGAACGGCAGGAAACGCGGATGATGCTATCCGGGAAGGGACGGGCCAGGGAATGGGATGCCATGACCGGGGAAATCCGCAGCCTGGAAACAGCATCGTCCGGCGGCCCGTATCTGACCCTGACATTGGATCTGGAACCGTACGGAACCCGGTTCATCGTCATCGGGAAGTGACGGGCTTATGTGTGAAAAAATAACGGTTCCATCTGTTCTTTAAAAATGATTTCAAAACGGAGAATATGGAACAATGAAAAAGAACAAGCATAAAATCGTGTCAATTTTGATTTTTACATTCTCCATAATCTCATCCCTGTACGCGCAAATGGAATACGCCCAGAAAGTGATCGAATCGCAGATGAAACGGACATCCGCCCGGGAACTGGGACGCTGGGTTTATATTACGGGCTTTTACATGTCCGCCCAGTACCGTATCTATAAGGAAACCGGCAATCCGGCGTATCTTCAATACATCAAAGACTGGATCGATGATCATGTGAATGCGGACGGTGTCATCGACAGAGATATATGGAGCCTGGATAATTGCCAGCCGGGATTGGCCGCGCTGTACCTTTATCAGGAAACCGGTGAAAGAAAATACAAGGCCGCTGCGGATCATATTCGTGAAACGCTCCGGACCTTTCCGCGTACGTCGGACGGCGGATTTCATCACGATACTGCCAAAAGAGGACAGTTGTGGCTGGATGGTGTTTATATGGCGCTGCCGTTTCTGGTGACTTATGGCCGGACATTCGGTGATACGGCGTGTTATACGGAAGCGGCGAATCAGATTTGTATTTATGCCAGCCATCTGGAGGATGAGGAAACGGGGCTGCTCTTTCATGCGTATGATGAGGACGGCTCGGAAGACTGGGCGGACAATGACGCGCATCGTTCGCATTGCTTCTGGGGACGCTCCATGGGCTGGTTCGGCATGGCCATTGTCGATATTCTGGATGTCATTCCTTCGGATCATCCCAGGCGTCCGCAGCTCATTCAGATTCTGTCGGATCTGATCGGGGGGTTCGCCAGATTTCAGGATACGGAAACCGGACTGTGGTATCAGCTTGTCAACCGGCCGGAGGATCCTGATAACTGGCTGGAAACATCCTGTTCCTGCATGGTTGTGTATTTTACGGCGAGGGCGATGGAAAAGGGCTATATCCCCGACAGTTACCTGCAAATGGCCATTCGCGGATATGAAGGTATTTTGAAACATAAACTGGCATTCGATGAAATGGGCATGGCCGATTTGAAAGACGTCACCCAGGGGACCATGGTCCGGAACGACTGCGCATATTATCTGCACCGTCCGCGCCGCGTCAATGATCTGCACGGCCTGGGCGCGTTTGTGACAATGTGCTGGCAGATGGCCCGGATGAATCCGGACCGTCCGACCTTGTATGTGGCCGGCAACTCCACTGCGAAAAATGGCGATGAATACGGCTGGGGCAGTCATTTGCAGAAATTTTTCGATCCGGGTAAACTCACCGTAAAGAACCGAGCGCGGGGCGGCCGCAGCAGCCGTACATTTATCACCGAAGGCCTGTGGGATGCGATTCGCGACAGTCTGAAGGCGGGTGATTATGTGATCATCGAATTCGGGCACAACGACGCCGGCCAGATCAATGATGAACGCCGCGCCAGGGGCTCGATTCCGACCAACGGGGATGAGACGCAGGAAATCGATAATATGATGACCGGCAAACATGAAACCGTGCATACGTTCGGCTGGTACATGCGCAAAATGATCAATGAAACCAGGGCCAAAGGCGCCGTTCCCATTGTCATGAGCATGACCGCCCGCAATGTGTGGCCCGACGGTAAAATGGAACGGGAAAACACCTTCTGCACACTGGCAAAGGAGCTTGCGGTCGAAAACGGCGTGCCCTTTATCGATCTGAGGAACATGATTGCCGATCAGTATGAGCTGCTCGGTCCGGTTCGTGTGCGGCAGCTGTTTCCCAGGGATCATACGCATACCGGAACCGACGGGGCGTTCATCAATGCCGCGATGGTCGTATCCGGACTCAGGGCGATTGGCAGCCCTCTGGCCGGTTTGCTGTCGGATCTGGGAGAAAGTGTGACGCCTTACGGTCCGGATGTGTTTGTGGAGCAGGTCCGGCAATGGATGACATCCACCTGGATGCCCGAGGCGCAGCCGCAGTCCGATTCCACGAAAAACACGTTGATCGCCATAGGCAATTCGACCGTCCGGACGGGACGGCTGGGTAACGGCGCCAACGGCCAGTGGGGATGGGGCGCACCCATCGCCGATTTTTTCGACCGCACCCGCCTGAATGTGGAAAACAAAGCCATGGGCGGCACGAGCAGCCGTACGTTCCGCAGCCTGGGATTGTGGCAGCCCGTACTGGACAGACTGAAGCCCGGCGATTATGTGATCATGCAGTTCGGGCACAACGACAGCAGCCCGGTCAACGATGAACGCCGTGCAAGAGGCACGATTAACGGAAATGGCGAGGAAACCGAAGAAATAGACAACCTGCTCACAGGCGAACGCGAGACCGTTCACAGCTACGGATGGTACATTCGTCAGTATATTAAGGAAATCAAGGCCAAAAATGCCGTACCCATTGTCTGTTCGCTGATCCCCCGGAACCGCTGGACCGATGGCAAAATCAACCGTTCAGTGGACAGCTATGCCCAATGGGCCGAACAGGCGGCCCGGCAGGAAGAGGCTGTATTCGTCGATCTCAATACGTTGATCTGCGATCATTACGATGAAATCGGACAGGAACGGGTGACCGCTCTGTACTTCGACGGCAATGAAACGACGCATACCAATGCCGCGGGTGCGCAGATGAATGCAGGTTGCCTTGTCAAAGGATTGAAAGCAGTCAAGGATTTTTCGCTGAATCAGTATTTCAAAGTTGTCGAGCCGCAATAAATTCAATTGATAAAATATGGAGCGTTGAAAATCATGTTATCTTCAAAACATTCAGTCACGGCGATCACCGCAGCCCTGGTTTTTACTTTCTCTTTGTTTGCACAAAGGGTCATCATCGATAAAGACAACGGATTCCCGGCAGTGTCAATTCTCAATCCGTCCGGCAGGCAGGTGAACATCCGGCCGGTATCTTCTCTGAAGGGGAGCATCGGATTCGAAAAAGACGGCGCCGTTTTCTGGATAAAGGGGAAGCCGGAAATCATGGCCGGTGAAGCGGGAGCGACCGCCTGTTTGTGGAAAATCGATTCGCTCACGAGGGTCGAGCTGCAGGTTGATACCCGGGATAATGAAATCGAATGGGCCTTCACCCTGAAAACCGGGGACCATGCGGAGGCCACACAATGGTTTATCAATATCGCAGCGGATGAGGACGAATATTTTACGGGCATTTTTGAACGCGTTGTGGATGGTCCTCAAACCAACTCCTGGGCGGAAGGCATTGAAACGGCCATGAATTTGCGTGGCGAGCATGTCGAGATGAAACTGAAGCCCACGGTTTCTGCGTATGCACCGTTTTATATCTCATCCGCCAATTACGGCATTTTTGTCAGGGGAACCTGGCCGGGCAACTTCGATTTTTGCAGGGAATATCAGAATACGGTACAAATCGCCTTTGAAGGGCCTGCGTTCGCATTCAAAATTTATCTCGGGAATCCCCTGCAGATTGTTCAGAATCACGCCCTGGAAACCGGTCCTTCGGTTGTACCGCCGGAATGGGCACTCGGCCCGTGGCGCTGGCGTGACAACCACGTGCATCGCAAGGAATACTATGACGGAACCGAGGTCCACGCGCCGTTCAACAGCGAGGTTGTGGAAGATGTGCTGATGATGCAGGCGTATGGAATCCCCTGTACGGCGTACTGGCTGGACCGTCCATGGGGGCCCGGTCCAAGAGGATTTGATGATTATGAATTCGATCCCGAAAGATTCCCCAATCCGGAACAGATGATCCGATGGCTGAACAGCAGGCAGATTGAAATGATGATATGGATCGCGCCGTTCGTAATGGGCGATATGGCCGATGTGGCCGAGGAAAAGGGATATTCTCTGAAAAGCAACATCTGGAAACAGGCACGCCAGGTGCTTATGGATTTTACCAATGAAGAGGCCTGTCAATGGTGGGGTGAAAACGGTCCCGGCAAGCTGGCCAGGATGGGAATCAAGGGATTCAAAATGGACAGGGCGGACGGTGAAAAATTACTGGATTCCCTTCATCTCGTCACATCGGCCGGCACAACCTACCGTGAAAATTACAATGATTACCCTGTTCAGTACGTCAGGGCCGCTTATCATGCAGTCAACCCGGTTTTAAACGAGGATTTCATTCTGTTTCCGCGGGCGCAATATACGGGGAGCGCCCGGTACGGCGCCATGTGGTCCGGTGATCCGAGGGGAACTCCCGAAGGGCTGCGTTCCGTCATTATCGCAGTTCAGCGCTGCGCAGTCATGGGATATCCGGTCTGGGGATCCGATATCGGAGGCTACGGCCGAATGTTCAACCGGGAAACCTGCATGCGCTGGCTGGGATTCGGCTGTTTTTGCCCGATCATGGAAAACGGCCCCAATGTCGACCGGGGTTTCTGGAATTCTCCCGACACACCCGCCTATGACACAGAGCTGATCGCAACGTGGAGACTCTATGCGGTCACAAGAATGAAACTCGTGCCGTATCTCCATGACCTGGCCAAAGAAGCCAGTCAGACCGGCATGCCGATTGTCCGTCCGTTGTTTCTGTTATATCCGGATCAGCCCGAAGCCTGGGAAGACTGGCAAACCTATCAGTTCGGACCGGACATCCTGGTATCGGCCGTGTGGGAAAAAGGGAAAACCAGGCATTCACTGTATCTGCCTGCCGGAGAAAACTGGATCGATGCCTGGGACGGGAAGAAAGTCCATAAGGGCGGAAAAATGATTGAAACAGAAGTTCCTCCCTACAAAATCCCCATTTTCATCCGAAAGGGATCAAAAATCGATTTAGGCAACCTGAACGGGCTTTATCAGGAATCACTCCGGATTGCGGCTGAAAAACCCGATCTGACCGAACTTGAAAAAGCGGAGGGATGGCACCAGGATCACTAACAGAAAGATGATGATTATGAAACGATGCGCTTTTAAAATGAAATTGAAACCGGGTTTCAAGGATGCGTATATAAAACGGCATCATGAAATCTGGCCCGAGCTTAAAAAGCTGCTGCATGACGCCGGTATCCGGGATTACTCGATCTTTCTCGATGAAGAAACCGGTACACTGTTTGCGGTTCAGAAAATAGTGGGTGAGAGCGGTTCACAGGATCTGGGTCAGACAGAAATTGTGAAAAAGTGGTGGGCATACATGGCGGATATCATGGATACGAATCCGGATAATTCTCCCGTGTCCATTCCTCTTGAGGAGGTTTTCTATCTGGAATAAACAGCCCGATCCGGGAATAGCGATTCCATTGTTAACATGGTGACGGCTCAATTTGAACGAGGATGTGTATGATGAAAGCGAATATCCGGATCATGACGCTGCTTTGGCTGTGCATTTCAGCGGTTCACGGTCAACGGGCCATAGAACGGCTGGAAACCGGATCACAAAAACCGATGCCGCTCGAATGGATTGACAGGGACACCGGTTATAAAATCGTGCGCCTGTCACGCAGGGAAGGAAACAACAGAAGTTTTTACTTTCACAACAATCCGTTTATTCCCGCTTTAGGCGATGAAGGCGATATCATGGTTTTTTACGGGAGCTCGATCGCTGGCCGGTCTGCCGGGCCTTCCGGAGAACGCATGCAGCTGTTCACGATCAATCTGAAGACAGGGGATATCGATCAATTGACCCGTCATCCCGGACCTATTTCCGGTGAAATTGTCGGCAGGGTTCGAAGGGAAGTATTTTTTCAGAGCCGCGACAGTGTTTTTGCGGCCCATGTCGATCACCGTCAGACGCGGCTGGTCTATGTGTTCCCCGAATCGATCGAAGGCCATGTAACGACGCTCAATGCGGATGAGACTCTGCTGGCCGGTGTTTACAGTGCGCCGGAAAAACGGGAACTGCTCAGAAAAAATCCACAGAAAAGCAGTTATTTCAATCTCATTTTCGAGGCCAGACTGCCGCATACACTGTTTACCATAAACATTGAGGATGGTACGTTCAATATCGTTCACAGTGATACGGCTTGGCTGAATCACGTTCAGTTTTCGCCAAAAGATCCCGAATGCCTCATGTTTTGTCATGAAGGGCCGTGGCATCTGCTCGATCGCATATGGCTGTCGGATATCAATACCGGAGACGTCAGGCTGATGCATAAACGAACCGTATATCGTGAAATAGCAGGGCATGAATTTTTCAGCAGGGACGGAAAAACGATCTGGTTCGATCTTCAGATTCCAAGAGGCGATACTTTTTTTCTGGCCGGTGTGGACATTGAAACAGGACACGAAAAGCGTTATGCCATGAAACGGGATGAATGGTCCATTCATTTTAACATTTCACCGGATCAAACCACCTTTTGCGGTGACGGGGGAGATTCGACCCAGGTCGCCCATGCAAAAGACGGTCAATGGTTATACCTGTTCCATCCCGAAAAGGACAGCCTGAAAGCGGACCGGCTCGTGAATATGGCCCGTCATGATTATAATCTGGAACCGAACGTCCATTTTGCTCCGGATGGGAAACGGGTGATTTTCAGGGCCAATTTTGAAGGATCCAGCCAGATCTATGCCGTGGAAACGGAAAAATACCGGTGACCGGATTTCGTCATCAAACCGCAGGTATCATGAATTGGAGCTGAACTTGACAGACAGATCTTACAATATGAATTACATCTGGTTTATCAGTCTGGTGGCAGCCATGGGCGGTCTGCTCTTTGGATACGATTGGGTCGTGATTGGCGGAGCGAAACCTTTTTATGAGAAATTTTTCAGCCTGAACACCGCATTTCAAATCGGCTGGGCAATGAGCAGCGCCTTGGCAGGATGTCTGATCGGAGCCCTGATTGCAGGCGGATTGAGCGATCGATTCGGCCGGAAAAAGCTTTTGATCTGTGCCGGATTCCTGTTTACGCTTTCGGCCATCGGAACTGCGCTGGCACCGGATTTTACCCTGTTTGTTGTTTACCGGCTGATTGGCGGTATCGGTATCGGAATCGCTTCCACACTTTCCCCGATGTATATTGCTGAATTGTCACCGGCCGAAATAAGGGGGCGATTCGTTTCAATCAATCAGTTGACCATCGTAATCGGTATTTTAATGGCACAGGGAATCAACTGGATGATCGCCAGGCCTGTGCCTGAAAATGCGTCAGCGGAGTATATTTTAAATTCATGGAACGGACAGGCCGGATGGCGCTGGATGTTTGGCGCCGAAACCGTGCCGGCCTTCATGTTCTTTATCCTGATGTTCTTTATCCCCGAAAGTCCGCGCTGGCTGATCAGGAATGCAAAACAGGATAAGGCCGCCCTGATTCTTTTTAAAATCGGCGGAGATCATTATTCGGACCGCACTTTGGCTGAGATAAAAGAGACGCTGGCGGATGACTTTGAAAAAGTGAATTTTAAAAACCTGCTCAAGCCGGGTATGACGAAAATTTTGGGACTTGGCGTATTCCTGGCCGTATTTCAGCAGTGGTGCGGCATCAACGTCATCTTTAATTATGCCGAAGAAGTGTTTTCCCAGGCCGGTTACGGTATCAGCGATATCCTGTTGAACATCGTTATTACAGGTACCGTGAATCTGGTATTTACATTTGTGGCCATTTTCACCGTGGATCGTTGGGGAAGGCGGGCACTCATGCTTACGGGCGCATTCGGATTGACCGGCATTTATTTGCTGACCGGTTTCGGTTATTTTATGGGAAGCCAGGGAATCCATATGCTGATACTCGTGGTCACGGCAATTGCCTGCTATGCCATGTCACTGGCACCGATTACCTGGGTGGTCATTTCTGAAATATTTCCAAACCGGATCCGGGGAGCCGCCATGTCAATCGCCGTCTCTGCACTGTGGATCGCCTGTTTCGTTTTGACCTATACATTTCCGTTCCTGAACAGATCCCTGGGTGCAGCAGGGACATTCTGGATTTATTCTGCAATCTGTCTTATTGGATTCATTTTCATCAAAGCCCGATTGCCTGAAACCAAAGGGAAAACACTTGAAAAGATCGAACAAGAGTTCGTGAAATAACTCCGTTCGTCGATGGGATGGTTATGTTGCCAAAAGAAAGAATCAAACAGGCTTTGAATCACAGCCAGCCGGACCGCGTCCCTGTCGATTTTGGGGGTACGGGCCAGACCGGCATGCATGTGAGTTGCGTGGAGGCTTTGAGAAATTATTACGGACTGGGGAAAAAACAGGTGAAAGTCATCGAACCCTATCAGATGCTGGGGGAAATAGATGATGAATTGATCGACATCATCGGTATCGATACGAGGCCGGTCGATATTGGAAACACCATGTTCGGTTTCAGAAATGAAAACTGGAAAGAGTGGAAAACACCCTGGGAACAGAATGTCCTTGTCGCCGGTGATTTCAACACAATGAAGGATGAAAACGGCGACATCCTGATTTATCCGCAGGGTGACCGATCCGTTGCCCCCAGTGCAAAAATGCCCAAATCGAGTTTCTTTTTCGACGCCCTGAACCGGCAGGGGCCGATTGAGGATTCGAATCTCAATCCTGAAGACAACACGGAAGAATTCAATGTAATCGGCACGGAAGACATATCCCGCTGGAAGCGTGTGATCGAAGCGAACAGGCATAACGAAAACGCATTGGTTGGGAATATCGGAGGCACCGCATTCGGCGATGTGGCACTGATTCCCGCGGTCCAGCTAAAACATCCCAAAGGAATCAGGGATGTCGAAGAATGGTATATTTCAACATTGACCAGGCGGGATTACATTCATCGGATGTTTGAAACACAATCCGAAATCGCCATTCAGAATTTGTCCGTTCTGGCGCCGGTTATCCGTGATGCCGTCGATGTCGTATTCATATGCGGCACGGATTTCGGGACACAGAACTCCACGTTCTGCTCCGTGGAAACCTATGAAAGTATATGGATGCCTTATTACCGGAAGGTCAATGACTGGATCCATGAAAATACATCCTGGAAAACATTCAAACATTGCTGCGGATCGATCAAGTCACTCATTCCATCCCTGATCAAATCAGGATTTGATATATTGAATCCGGTTCAGTACAATGCAGCAAACATGGATTGCCGGCAATTAAAAGATGAATACGGTGATCAGATTGTGTTTTGGGGAGGCGGTGTGGATACGCAAAAAATACTGCCGTTTGGCACGCCCGGTGAAGTCCGGACAGCGGTTTTGCGGCAATGCGAAATTTTTGCCAGGGACGGGGGATTTGTATTCAGCTCCGTTCACAATGTTCAGGCAAACACGCCCGTTGAAAATATTGTGGCCATGATCGATGCGGTGAAGGAATTCAATCAGTAGAATGGAGTGCTCAATCGAATGTTCATTGACGATATAATTTCTTTCAGTTATCCGGGAAAATGAGAAAATGAAGCTGACCGGATCACCCAAAACGGGTGCGTGCTGCTGTATTTTATTCATTTTGGGCAGCCTCGTTCATCATGGCACCTTGTCTGCCGGACTATATAAAATCAATCTGACATCACCGGAAAAGCCCGTCCGGACCGGTCATTTGCAAATGGGGGGCGAAAACAGTCAGGGCGATTTAATCACGGTGAACAGTTTTTATCTGTCCATGGACGGAAAGCCGGTCATTCCTGTTACCGGTGAATTTCACTATGCCCGCTACCCAGGTCAATACTGGGACGAGTCGATACGGAAACTAAAGGCAGGCGGCGTCAATATCATTGCCACGTACGTGTTCTGGAATATCCATGAAGAGACAGAAGGTGTATTCGATTGGAAAGGAGATAAAAATCTCCGGAAATTTATAGAGCTGTGTGATAAAAACAATCTCAGGGTGATTGTGAGAGTGGGACCGTTCTGCCACGGTGAAATCCGCAACGGGGGACTTCCGGACTGGCTCCTTGGCCGGCCCGTGATCGTCCGTTCCAATGATCCCGGTTATTTGCGGTATGTTGAACGGTTTTACGGTGAAATATTCAGGCAGATAAAAGGACTCCTGTTCAAAGATGGCGGTCCCGTCATCGCCGTGCAGCTGGAAAATGAATTTCAGCATTCCTGGGCGCCCTGGGGACTGACCTATCCCGGCCAGCCGTATGACGGTACTTATGCCGAACGGGACAGGGAATATACTGCGGCAGGTGCGGGCAGCGCCGAAAAGATAAATCCCTATGCCGGTCTGGGTATTGAACATATGAAAATCCTTAAGGCACTGGCGGAAAAAACCGGAATCGATGTGCCCGTTTATACGGCAACCGGATGGGGTTATGCGGCCATCATAGAAAATGAAACGCTGCCCGTGACGGCTGCCTATGCGTATCCGACATGGTCGTCACAAAAGTTCTCTCCGTTTTATATTTATACAGAGCTTCAAAAGAATCCGGATTATGCGCCGGTACGTTACGATGCGGAGGATTATCCCTGCTTTGCTGCAGAAATCAGCGGCGGTATCATGGTGCGGTACAACCGGCGCCCGGTTGTGCCGCCGAAAAGTCTGGATGCGCTGATCAATCGTTTTATCGGCAGCGGGGCCAACGGTATCGGTTATTATATGGTCCATGGCGGTTCCACGCCCAAAGGCGAAAACGGTTTTTTCAGTGATGAGGCCTACGGTTACCCGAAAATATCATACGATTTCCAGGCACCTGTCGGTGAATTCGGCCAGATCAAAGAATCCTTTCACCGCCTGAAACTGCTGCATTATTTTCTCAATGATTTCGGTGATCTTCTTGCTCCCATGGGTGTCGTGCTTCCCGGGCAGTCCAATCGAAATCCTAAAAATACGGATACGCTGCGCTACGCTGTCAGGAAATCCGGCGACAGCGGTTTCATCTTTATGCTGAATTTTCAGGATCATTTGCGGACAAGGGATATTCAGGACATTCAGTTCCAACTGGAAACACGGCACGGCCTCATGCATATCCCTGAAGCCTCCTCGTTTACCCTGAAGCGTGAAGAGAATGCCATTTTGCCCTTTAATTTCGATATGTCAGGGTTTCATCTGAATTATGCTTCCGCTCAGCTGCTGACAAAACTGGAGAATGAAAACGATCACATGACCGTGTTTTTTGCAATCGACGGGATCGAACCCGAGTTGTCGATCAGGACCGGTCCGGATATCACGTTTGAAACCATCAATTGTCAGGTTCATGAAAGCGGGGACCATGTCGTGGCTCGATTTTCTGCGGATCTTCCTGGTCAGCTGACAATCAATGAACAGGTTAAAGTTTTAGTGGTCCCGCGTGAAACGGCATTGCATGCATGGAAAGCGGTCATTGACGGGAATGAACATCTGATTTTTTCAGATGCCGTTGTTCTGCAAAACAACGGTCAATTTGAAGCGGTCAGTCGTGGAAAGCCGCTCATCGCATTTGATATCTATCCGGAATTGAGTGGTGAGGCAACGACCGACGCTGGAACGATTACAAAAAGCCCTGCGGATGAAGCAATTTTTTCTCATTTTGAAATATCCCTTCCGAAAATTGAAATTGAACCCGGTATTAAAAAAATTACTGAAAATAAGTACTGCCTGTCGCTTCCTGAAAAGGATAAGCATCTGAATGATCTGTTTTTAAATATCGATTATACCGGCGATACGGGCATGCTGTTTCTAAACGGAGAGCTTGTCGCCGACCATTTTTATTTCGGAAAAACATGGGACATCGGTTTAAAACGGTTTTGGGACGGCTCATCCGGCAATGAAATGGTTTTGTATTTCAGACCATTAACCAAGGATGCGCCCTTTTTTCAGGACTTTGCGCCTGAAAGCGTTCCTGATTTTCAGGAATCCAGGAAGTATTTTAAATTAAACCATATCAGATTTGTCCCGGAGTATAAAGTGAGGTTTCAGTTTAATTGAGTACGGATATCCGTATTCAGGATTCATTTTATTTGTCAGGATGATCAGAGAATAAAAAATGATTAAAAGTCAAGGAATAACAGTTCTATTATTATTTATCCTGTTGATTCTAAGCTGCAGCCCAGCGAAGCAGAATAATACAATCCCGTTAAAAGGGAAATGGTCGTTTCAGGCCGACCCGCAGGATGTCGGTATAACAAATCATTGGTACCGGTCGAGACTGGCTGATACTGTCACTTTGCCCGGATCCATGAGGGAGAACAATAAAGGAGATGAACTTACCCTCGAGACAAAATGGACCGGGAGTATTTATGACAGTTCCTGGTATTTCCGCACAGATTTGGCCAAATACCGGCAAAAAGACCATTTAAAGTTCCCATTCTGGCTGACGCCAAACAAGCACTATGTCGGGGCCGCATGGTTTCAGCGGGAAGTCGTGATACCCGCACAGTGGGAGGACCGGCATATCGAACTTTTTTTGGAGCGTCCGCACTGGGAAACCACGGTATGGGTGGACAGTCTTCAGGCCGGAACACAGAACAGCCTTTCAACGCCGCATCGTTATGATCTGTCAGACCTGTTGAAACCGGGCCGCCATCTCATTTCAATCAGAGTGGACAACCGCATCAAGGATATCAATGTGGGCCCGGACTCGCACAGCATCACGGATCATACGCAGGGCAACTGGAACGGAATCACGGGCGATATCTGCCTTAAATCGACGGCGCCTGTTTTTATGGACGGAATCCAATTGTTCACGGATGTTGAAGATAAATCGGTGAAAGCCGTTATTCAACTGGACAACAGAACCGGTAAAGACGGGACTTCCCGAATCGTACTTGATGCAAGGTCGTTTAATTCAGCAAAGACACATGTTGTTCCGCAATCAGTCAGGGAAATCGCAGTGCCCAAAGGGAAGTCATCGATTGAAATCCTGTACTCCATGGGCGAGGCCGTACAGCTTTGGGATGAGTTCGATCCGGCATTATATCAGATGACCGTTGTTTTGTCGGATGAAACCGGAAATCGGGATACAAAGAAAAGCCAGTTCGGGATGCGGTCATTCGTGATCAATGGAACCCGGTTTGAAATTAATCGTCGCCCGGTTTTCCTGAGAGGAACCGTGGAATGCTGTGTTTTCCCCGCGACAGGGTATCCGCCTGTGGATGTCACTTCATGGGAAAGGGTCTTTCTGATCTGCAGGGACCATGGATTGAACCATATGCGGTTTCACTCATGGTGCCCGCCTGAGGCGGCATTTGAGGCTGCAGATAAACTGGGATTTTATTTGCAGGTCGAGGGTCCGAGCTGGGCTAATCATGGTGTCCGTCTGGGAGACGGCCTGCCGATAGACCGGTATATTTATGACGAAACGAATCGCATTGCGGATGCCTATGGCAACCACCCATCATTTTGTATGATGGCTTACGGCAACGAACCTGCGGGACGAAATCAGGCCGGATATCTTGGGGAATTTGTAAACTACTGGAAGGCGAAAGACAACCGCAGGGTATATACGAGCGCCTCGATCGGAAAAAACTGGCCGCTTGTGCCCGAGAGTGAATTCATCGTCCGGTCCGAACCTCGCGGACTTCCCTGGAAAGAGCGCCCTCAAAGCATGTTTGATTATGCCGAACGGATCGAAAAATATGCGGTACCGTACGTCGTTCATGAAATGGGACAGTACTGCGTATTTCCCAATTTCAGGGAAATAAAAAAATACACGGGCGTTTACAAAGCCAGAAATTTCGAATTGTTTCAGGAAACGCTGGTAAAAAACCATATGGGAGATCAGGCCGGCGACTTTTTAACGGCATCGGGCAAACTGCAGGCACTATGCTATAAATCTGAGATTGAAGCGGCATTACGAACGCGCGGGCTGGCAGGTATTCAGCTGCTCGGTCTGAACGATTTCCCCGGCCAGGGAACAGCGCTCGTCGGCGTGCTTGACGCTTTCTGGGACGAAAAGGAATATTTCACGGCACAGCAGTTCAACCGGTTTTTCGGAGAAACCGTGCCACTGGCCCGAATGCCGAAGTTTGTTTTTTTAAACAGTGAAACATTGCATGCAGAATTTGAAGTGGCCCATTTTGGCCGGTATCCGCTGAACAGTATTGCTGCCCGCTGGAAGGTCACGGATCCGGACGGGACTGTCCTGGCACAGGGTCTTCTGAAAGAAAGGGATATTCCCATCGATAACTGTATTCCCCTTGGTGAAATCGAATGGTCTCTTGCCGGGATATCAACGGCGCAAAAGCTGAAACTGGAACTCTTTGTGGATAATCATGTGAATCATTGGAATTTCTGGGTTTATCCCGATGTGATTCCTCCGCAGCACAGTGATGATATTTATGTGTGTAATCAACCCGATGAACGGGCTGAATTTATTCTTGAAAACGGAGGAAACGTATTTATACACGCTGCAGGCCATGTTGAAAACGGAAAAGATGTGGTCCAGTATTTCAGGCCGGTATTCTGGAATACATCCTGGTTCAAGATGCGGCCGCCGCATACAACCGGAATTTTATGCGATCCGGAGCATCCGGCGTTTGCATATTTCCCGACGGATTTTCACAGCGATTTGCAATGGTGGGAGATCCTCGACCGGCAGCAGGTGATGAATATTGAGCGGTTTCCTCCGGAATTCAGGCCGATTGTTCAGCCGATCGACACCTGGTTTTTAAATCGCCGGCTGGCGCTGTTATTTGAAGCGCAGGTGGGCAAAGGGAAAATCATGGTCTGCAGTGCGGATCTTCAAAGCGATCCTGACGATCGGCCCGCAGCCAGACAATTGCTCTATAGCCTGACACAATATATGCTGTCGGACCGGTTCAATCCGAAAACCAGGATCGAATATGCAGTCATCGAAGAACTGTTTGAAAAGAAAGAACGGGCCGGAATCGCTTTTCATACAAAACAAAGCACAGAGGATTTGAAGCCGAAGTGATCGATGAAGGGTGCCGCGGTTCTCTGGTCTTTTGCAATGTGACCGTCAATGGATGGTTGTAACATTAATCAATGAAAAGAGTCTGACATGAAACGTAAATTTCACATGGTTCCTTTGAAAGTTTTTATGCTGATCGTTTTGTCCATGCATTCTTTCGCTCCGGCATCACAGCTCCGGTGGCCGCAGGTTACACGGCAATGCAGACCCTGGACACGGTGGTGGTGGCAGGGCAGCAGTGTGAATAAAAAAGACCTGACAGCCGTCATGGAAAACTATAAAAAGGCAGGGCTCGGCGGATTGGAAATCACTCCGATTTACGGCGTCAGGGGGTATGAAGACCAATTCGTCCCTTATCTGTCACCTGAGTGGGTGGATTTGTTTGTTCATACGCTTCAGGAATCTGAAAGACTGGATCTGGGGATCGACATGGCTACGGGCACAGGCTGGCCTTTTGGCGGTCCCTGGATCGGTGCAGAGGCTGCCTGTAAGAATTTCGTTCACAAAACATATCAACTGAATGGCGGTCAAAAGCTGCGGGAAAAAGTCATTTTCAATCAGCCGCCGATGGCGCGGGCCATTGGAAAACGTATCGGTATATCGGATGTGAAGGAGCCGATCAGCGAGAATGAGAACCTGCAGGAACTTGCCCTGGAACAGATCCGCTTTGAAAAACCGTTACCATTGCAGGTATTGATGGCCTGTTCTGAAAACGGCGAATTTCTGGACATCACGGACAGGGTTGATGAGAGCGGTAACCTGGACTGGACCGCACCTGCCGGCAGCTGGACGATTGATGCCGTATTTCAGGGATGGCACGGTAAAATGGTCGAACGGGCCGCTCCCGGCGGAGAGGGCAATGTGATCGATCATTTTTCCAAAGACGCACTGAGCATATACCTTGAAAAATTCAATCAGGCGTTTTCAAAGTCCGGCATCGGAACATTGAGGGCGTTTTTTAACGATTCTTACGAGGTGGATGATGCGAGCGGTGAGGCCAATTACACTCCGGATTTATTTACTGAGTTTAAAAACCGCAAGGGATATGATCTTGCCCGGCATCTCTCCGTGCTTTTTTCGACAGAATCCACGGGAGAACGCAGCCGGCTGCTTCATGATTACAGGGAAGTGATCTCCGAACTGCTGCTGGACAATTTTACGAAGCCCTGGAGAGATTGGGCAAAAAGCCAGGGCGCCATTGTCAGAAATCAGGCCCATGGTTCTCCGGCCAATATTCTTGATCTGTATGCAGTCAGCGATATCCCCGAAACGGAGGGGCGTGATGTCATTCAGTATAAATTTGCATCATCCGCGGCCAATGTGACGGGAAAAATCCTTGCATCGTGCGAGGCCGCCACCTGGCTCGATGAACATTTCACAGCCTCGTTGGGAGATGTCAAGCATGCGCTGGATCTGTTTTTTCTGGGGGGAATCAATCATGTCGTCTTTCATGGCACACCGTATTCTCCCGCGGATGAATCCTGGCCCGGCTGGCTTTTCTATGCAGCCGTTCATTTTGGCCCCACCAATTCCCTCTGGGCCGATTTTCCCAAATTGAACCGGTACATCACGCGCTGTCAGTCTTTCCTGCAGTTGGGGAAACCGTCCAACGATATCCTGCTGTATTACCCGATTCATGACCGATGGTCGGAACCAGGAAACAGCCTGCTTCATCATTTTAAAGGATCTTTGGATGGATTAAAGGTCCGCGGTCTGGCGGAAGATCTTTTAAAACAGGGATTTTCCTTTGATTTTATTTCAGACAGGCAATTACTGGAATGTCATTATAACGGTTCGGATCTTCAAACCAGTGGAAACAGTTACCGGACTGTAGTCATACCAGAATGTCAATTCATGCCTCTGGAATCCATGGAAAAACTCGCTGCGCTTGCACAGGCAGGCGGTCATGTCATTTTCTGTAAGAAAATGCCTTCGGATGTTCCGGGACTGTCCGATTTGCGCAAAAAGCAAACCGCCTATGTGCAACTGGCCCGTCAATGGAATTTCGAACCCCTCGAAGGGCAGAATATTTCCTGTGCGGCAATCGGCAAGGGAGGATTTGTCCTGGGGGATGATATTAGGGACATGCTGCATTATGCGGGTGTTCTCCCTGAATCCATTCCGGAGCATGATCTTCGGTATGTAAAACGGAAAACGGATGATGGATTTTTATACTTTATCGTGAACCAGTCCGGGAATGCCTGTAGCGATTGGATACGCATCCGGGCAAAGGCCGCATCTGTCGCACAGTTTGATCCCATGTCGGGTGAAGCCGGGCTGGCCGCCAGCAGAAGCCTGCAGGATGGATCCACCGGGATTTTTCTTCAGTTGAATCCTGGAGAAGCATGCATTTTACAGTGTTTCAACGATGTGATCAAAGCACCCCGTTTCACGCATTATCGGGTGAAAGCAAAAGCGGTTGAAATCGGAGGTCCATGGAAATTGCGGTTCATTACAGGCGGTCCCGTTCTGCCTGATGAGATCCACACCGATAAACTAATGTCGTGGACCGGATTGGGGGGCAGGGATGTCAGGCGTTTTTCAGGGACAGGCAGCTACACTGTGCATTTCTCCAGACCCGGAATCAAAGCGGATGCCTGGATTCTGGACCTGGGTGCTGTCCGTGAAACCGCGGTCGTGGTTCTGAACGGCGTTACACTGGATACATTGATTTCGGCACCTTATCAGATCCGTGTTCCTGATACGATCCTGCGGGACAGGAATGAGCTCGATATACAGGTGACCAATCTGATGGCCAACCGGATTATTGATATGGATCAGAATGGCGGTGATTATAAAAAATTCTACAATGTCAATTTTCCGGCAAAGGACAGAGAAAACAGAGATGCACATGGATTGTTTACCGCGGCCTCGTGGGAGCCGGTTGAATCGGGCCTGCTGGGTCCCGTGAAAATAATCCCCCTGGTCGTGGAAAACATGGCCGAATAAAGACAGAGTCATAAGTCCGGTCAGCCGGATGGTTGAAGTGCAATGCAGCTATGGGACACTTCATCCATCTGAAAATGAATGAATCCCTGCTGCATGAAGGAGACGGATCGATGAAGAATACAACAACTTTTGCAGTCATTATGATAATGATTTTCATGACATTGTGCGGCTTTGGGCAGTCCCAGCTGGAAAGTCTGGGGAGGGGATTGGTTGCCGTCATGAAAGACGGTCATGTTTATCTGGGATGGCGCCTGCTGGCGACGGATGCGGATTCCATTGCATTCAACCTGTACCGGAATGGGATCCTGATCAATGATGAACCCATAACCGGCTCCACTAATTTTCTGGACACGCTTGGGTCAGCCGGTGACCAGTATTCGGTTGTACCCGTTGTGGACAACCTCGAACAGGATGCTTCAGAAACAGTGATGCCATGGGCTCAGAATTACCGGACAATCAGTCTTCAGCGGCCATCCGGAGGAAACACGCCTGACGGCGTGTCCTATTCCTATTCGCCCAATGACTGCAGTGTGGGGGATCTCGATGGAGACGGCGAGTATGAAATAGTGGTAAAGTGGGATCCTTCGAATTCTCATGACAATGCACATGATGGCTACACGGGCAATGTATTTCTCGACGGCTATGAAATGGACGGCACGCTGTTATGGCGGATTGACCTGGGTATAAATATCAGGGCGGGGGCGCATTATACACAGTTCATGGTCTATGATCTGGACGGAGACGGATTTGCGGAGATCGCCTGCAAGACCGCTGACGGCACGGAGGACGGCCTCGGGCAGGTGATCGGCGATGCCAATGCGGATTACAGAAATACGACGGGACGAATACTTGCCGGACCGGAATTTTTTACGATTTTTTCAGGGCAGACCGGCGAAGCGCTGGCCACTGTCGATTATATACCTGCCCGGGGGAGTGTCGGTTCCTGGGGCGACGGTTATGGAAACCGCGTGGACCGGTTTCTTGCTTGTGTGGCCTACTGTGACGGTTCACGCCCCAGCGTCGTGATGTGCCGGGGATACTATACACGGACGGTTCTGGCCGCCTGGGACTGGCGGGACAATCAGCTCACCCATCGATGGACCTTTGACAGCAGCAACGGGTATTCATCGTATGCCGGCCAGGGCAATCACAATCTGAGCGTGGCGGACGTGGATGACGACGGCAAGGATGAAATCATTTACGGCGCCATGGCGATTGACGATGACGGCAGCGGATTGTGGAACACCCGTATGGGGCACGGAGATGCCATGCATGTGAGTGACATCGATCCGGACAGGGCGGGACTCGAAAAGTGGGGCATTCATGAGAACGCATCGATTGGTTCGGCCCTGATCGATGCAAGGACCGGGGAAATCATATGGGGCACCGGTGCGGGTGATGTGGGCAGAGGCACAGCTGCCAATCTGGTGGAATCCCACCGGGGTATGGAGTGCTGGGGAGGGACTTCCGGCCTGCGGAGCTGCAAAAATATTTATGCCGGTTCCTCTCCGTCATCCACCAATCATGTGGTCTGGTGGGACGACGATTTGGCCCGGGAACTTCTGGACAGCAACAATATCAGAAAATATAACGGTCCTGTTTTGCTGCTGGCGACCGGATGTTCCTCCAACAACGGGACCAAATCGAATCCGTGCCTGCAGGCGGACCTTTTCGGGGACTGGCGTGAGGAAGTGATCTGGAGAACCACGGATAACACGGCGATACGCATCTATACAACCACGGACACAACCCGGTACAGACTGACCACGCTGATGCATGACCGCGTGTACCGGCTGGGTATTGCCTGGCAGAATGTGGGTTACAATCAGCCGCCTCATACCAGCTACTATGTGGGTGAAGGCATGTTTATACCGGACAGTCTGAGACCACCCGGTCCTCCGCAGCATTTTGCAGTTGATGCCATGACCGACACGGTCAGACTTGAATGGAGCGCCAATTATGAATCGGACCTTGCGGGATACAATGTGTATCGGTCGAGACTGGAAGAAGGTCCCTTTAATAAACTAAATCCGGATCTCCTGACCGGTACGCATTATACAGATGCGGATGTGTTCAATGATACGACGTATTATTACACGGTGACTGCAGTGGATACGGATGACAATGAATCGGATTACTCGGATATTCTGAAAGCCATACCCACCATTCGTCCGGATGTCCCGGTTGATCTCAGTGCAAGGAATGATCTTGGTTCAGTCAAATTAATCTGGAATATACCGGATGAAACGAATATTGCCGGCTACAATGTGTATCGTTCGTCAAGTTCAGGTACGGATTTTCGAATGATTAACAGAAGCCTGGTCACGGATAAAGAATACATTGACAGACCGCTTCCCAGGAGCTGGACCTTTTATTACGTGATCACATCCGTGAACCAGGGCGCACTGGAATCGTTCTTTTCCGAAGAGATCAGCATCACAACGGGTTCGACGATCACGCTCCAGGCAGAAGAGGGCGAACATGGCGGCACCGTGTACCTGGATGAAAATCATCTGGGTTTTTATGGCACCGGGTTCGTGAATTTTGATACCGACGGCAGTTCCGTGCAGTTTAATGATATTCCGGGATTCGGAGGGGGGACATTCAACCTGATTTACCGTTATGCCCTGGGAAATACCAACCGGACCGGTTCCCTGATTGTCAACGGGCAGTCCCGGAACCTGACCATGATCAGTACGGGCGAATGGACCAACTGGACATTGGACAGCGTCCTCATTGCACTGGAACCCGGATTTGACAATGTGATCCGGTTTGAAACCACCGGGTCGGATTTCGGCAATCTGGATCAGATCACCATCGGTCCCGATTTGACGACGAATGTCTGCTGTCCGGAACAGGGCATGGGATCGCTGCCTTCCGAATTTGCACTGCATGCCAATTATCCGAACCCGTTTAATCCGGAAACGACCATACCATTCGATTTACCGCAGGCTGTCCATGTCCGGATCCGTATTGTCGATATCACGGGACGGCTGGTCAGTCAATTGACCGACCGGGATTACGCGGCAGGTTCATATGAGGTCCGTTTCCTGGCGGAAAACGTCGGCAGCGGTGTCTACATCATTGACTGCAGAATGGGGGAGAATAAAGTGTTCCGCCGTAAAATAATGCTCCTGAAATAGAAACAGAGTCGAATGGGAATCAATCAGGGATTAACAGAAAGCGAAGGATTTATATGCGAAGTTCAGTATTAAAAACTTGTCTGGTTCTGCTGTCAGCCTGTCAATTGTTTTTATGCAAATGGGCATTTGCACAGACGGTTTATACAATCAATCCTGATCATGTGCTTCACCGGATCGATGAAAAAGTGTATGGTCATTTTCTGGAACATATTTACAACTCGGTAAACGGCGGACTCTGGGGCGAACTGGTATGGAACCGCAGTTTTGAAAGATACGGCGGAGGCAGCGGAATCTGGAAGACAGTGGATGATGAAGTGATTCAATCTTCCTCGGCCGAGAATGTCCGGTTGCTGTTCGGCGAGACATCCTGGCAAAATTATGAATATACGCTGCAGGCCCGGAAAGATGATGGAGCCGAGGGATTTTTAATTATTTTCCGGGCCAATGGTGAAAGTTTCTATTGGTGCAATCTGGGAGGCTGGAACAATACGCGGCACGCCATTGAAAAAGGCACACCGGGTGTGCGCTGGAGTGTATTTGGCAGCCAGATTAACGGGTCGATACAGACCGGCCGATGGTACTATATCCGTATCCGATGCGAAGGCAACCATTTCCAGGTCTGGCTGGACGATGACAAGCTGTTCGATTTTACCGACGATGCTGCGCATATGAGCGGCCAGGTGGGTGTGGGCACCTGGGTGACGCAGGCCCGGTACCGGAATTTTCTGGTGAAGGACCTGGCAACAGGAGATACGCTGTACAACGGAGTGCCGGATATGATGGCGGAAGAAGCGACGCCGTCCAACTGGCAGAAAGCAGGGAATGTAACCACGTATATCAGTGATGATGCATTGAACAGCCATTATGCGCTCAAACTGCATATTATGGAATCAGGAGCCGGCATACAGCAGAATCTGATCAATCTGAAAATGCAGCCCTACACGGGTTCGTTTTGGGCAAAAAGTGATGCTTCGGGGAATATGCATATCAGCCTGCTTAAGGGGAACGATATTCTTGCGCAGGCGCAATTCGATCCCCCCGCTTCGGAATGGCAGGAATATCATTTTCAGCTGACGCCGAATTCGGAAACCGTCAACGGCAGTCTCAGAATCACTTTTGATGATACGGGAACCGTTTGCCTCGATCAGGTCAGCATGACGGGACAGGACGCCATTGACAACGGCGGATTCCGTCCCGACCTTTACGGGGCCATAGAGGCCCTGAAACCGCCCGTGATACGCTGGCCCGGAGGATACTTCGCCGAGTATTACCGCTGGAAAAGCGGCATCGGTCCGCAGCATGAAAGAATGGTTTATCCTCTGGAGGCGTGGAACGACCGGGATGTGAACTCGTTCGGTACCGACGAATTCATGGCGCTGTGCGACAAGCTGGGCGCCGAACCGATCGTCGTGATCAATATCGGCCATCGTGAATCCACGCTGCCTCAGGCTGAAATGATCGAGGAGGCCCAGAACTGGGTGGAATACTGCAACGGACCGGTTTCCTCCACATGGGGTGCGAAGCGGGCGGCCAACGGACATCCTGAACCGTATCATGTCAGGTACTGGGAAATCAGCAACGAGATCTGGCTTACACGGAATATTTATACATACAATAATTTCTTAAAAGTATTTATCCCCGCCATGAAGGCGATCGATCCGGATATTAAAATCATCGCATGCGGCAGCGGCAGTTATGATCAGAACTGGAACAGAACCCTCCTGAATAATTGTGCGGATATTATCGATTATGTCAGCACCCATCATTATGAGGATATTCAGAATTATGTTTCCGGCGTCAAAAACTATCATGATTTCCTGGTCGAACTGGGCGGTCTGATCGCCTCTTCATCAAATCCGGATATTAAAGTGTATATGTCCGAATGGAATTTCTGGAACGGCCTGGACTGGCGCAACGGACTGTATACGGGCGGCATGCTGAATACATTCGAGCGGAACGGATCATTCTTTGAAATCGGAGGACCTGCCCTGTTTTTGCGTCATTCCAGCGCAAACGACTGGAACAATGCACTCATCAATTTCAATAATTACAAATGGTTTCCCGCAACCAACTATGCGGTCATGAAATTCTGGCACGATCATTATGCGCCGAATTTTATAGAGACCACGGGCAGCCATCCGGCATTGAACGTGGTATCAACGTGCACCGATGACGGCAGCACACTCTATTTCAAATGTGTCAGCATTTCTGCAGGTGATAACGCAGTTCAGCTGGATATCGATCCGTGTTTCACACCTCTGGGCACCTGGGTTGAACAGATCGCTCCTTCATCCCTGACTGCACAGAATACCATGTCAAATCCGGATTATATACAAATTGAAACCGGCGATGCGGAGATCGATGGGCAAAAAGTCAATGTGAACATCCCGGGAAACAGCACCGTGATCGTGACGGTCAGTCAGACTTCCACCTCAGCGTCCGGCGCCTCTCAAACCGGAGGGATCAGGGATTGTCGCTTATACAACAATGTGCCGAATCCATTCAATCCGGATACGGAGATACAATATGAGTTGCCCGAAACCGTGCTCGTTCATTTACGTATCGTCGATGTCATGGGCCGGACCGTTACGGTATTGGTGAATCAAAAACAGGAATCCGGCTGGCATCAGGTCACATGGAACGGCAAAGACCGGCGGGGTGCCGATGTCGGCAGCGGACTTTATTTTTATGAACTGATCACGCCATCGCGTAAACGGATCAGGAAGATGCTCCTGATAAGATAATCCGGAAAAGTGATTATCAATGGCGGTTCATACCGGAAGGCAGATTACAATGAACAAACAAATTTTATTTCAAAGCTTTCTTTTGATGGCGATATTTTCATCCATGATTTCATGCAGGCAGTCCGGAAGCAGGATTGCACCCAAACCACTTTTCCGCGATCCGGTCTATGACGGTGCGGCTGATCCGGTGGTTGTCTGGAATCGGGGAGAAAACAAATGGTTCATGTATTATACCAACCGGCGGGCGAATGCCGAAGGACTGGACGGTGTCACCTGGGTACATGGAACACGTATCGGAATCGCCGAATCCTCGGACAACGGACTCACCTGGCAATATCGCGACACCTGTGATATCCGGTACAGAATGAGTGCGTACACGCATTGGGCTCCGGAAGTCATTGTACATGAAGGCCTGTTTCATATGTTTCTGACTTATGTTCCGGGTATATTCAGGGATTGGAAACATCCGCGGAACATCATCCATCTGACCAGTGAGAACGGGATTGAGTGGGACTATCAATCCACGCTGCCCCTGGCGAACGACAAGGTCATCGATGCCTGCGTTTACCGCCTGCCGGACGGCACCTGGCGAATGTGGTACAACAATGAAATGGATGGGAAATCCATATATTATGCAGACAGCCCCGATTTGTACCATTGGCAGGACAGGGGGAAGGCGGTCGGGGATCAGGGCGGTGAGGGACCCAAAGTATTCGCATGGGAAGGTAAAAACTGGATGCTGACCGATGTGTGGCAGGGGTTGGCCTGTTATAAGTCCGATGATTTCAGTTCATGGAAACGGATTCCCGGCAATCTTCTTGAAAAACCGGGAACGGGTCGGGACGATCGGGTCAAGGGCGGTCATCCGGATGTGGTCGTCAATAACGGCCGGGCTTTTTTGTTCTATTTTACCCATCCCGGACGAATTGAATCGATTCCGGAAAGCGACTGGATCGAAAAACGCCGCAGTTCAATTCAGGTCGTCGAACTGAAATACGAGAACGGCAGGCTTGTCTGCAACCGGGATGAACCCACTTGTATTGATCTGAGGCCTCCTGAGACGGATAAGGACTGATATGACACACAGGAAAACGGCTCTTTGTCTTTTATTCTGGATACTGAATGCCGGAATCCACGGGCAGACAGGATCTGTCACCAATGTCCATGATCCCTGCATGACCAAGTGCAAGGATCGCTATTTTGTTTATTGTACGAGCGGCCGGATAACCATACTGAGGTCCAAGGATATGGACCGCTGGGAATATATGGGTTCCGTTTTCCGGGATATTCCCGCCTGGGGAGTTCAGGAAGTGCCGGGCGTGAGCAATATCTGGGCACCCGATATATCTTTTTACAATGGGTTGTATCATCTCTATTATTCGCTTTCCACGTTCGGCAGCAACCGCTCCCGGATCGGACTGGCGACCAATGTTACACTGGATCTCAGTGATCCCGGGTATGAGTGGGTGGATCAGGGCAAAGTGATCGAATCCAATCCGGGTGATACCTACAATGCCATCGATCCCAATATTGTACGTGATGCGGATGGCAGGATATGGCTGTCATTCGGCAGTTTCTGGAGCGGGATCAAAATGGTTGAAATTGATTCCGTTACAGGAAAACCGGCCGATTTATCGATGGTTTCTCTGGCCGGCCGGGGAGGCGGTGCGATAGAAGCGCCTTTTATTATACTGAAAGAGCCGTATTACTATCTCTTCGTCTCTTTCGATGCCTGTTGTCAGGGCGTGAACAGCACCTATAATGTTCGGGTCGGACGATCCGATCTGGTTACCGGACCCTATAAAGATTCCTGGAACCGGCCGATGACATCCGGCGGAGGCACCACGATTCTGTCCGGGTATGACCGGTGGAAAGGTCCCGGACATTGTGCCGTTTATCAGGAGGGTGATCAGTACTGGCTGATTTATCATGCGTATGACGTGCAAAGAAACGGAACGCCTGTACTCAGGATCAATAATCTGGCATGGGACGATGCCGGCTGGCCGGTTGTTCAGGATACGCTGATTGTCGATATTGAAACGGATATCCCTCAACCGGATCGGCACCGGCTTTATCAGAATTTTCCGAATCCGTTCAATGGCCCGACTCACATTCCGTTCGATCTTGACAGGGAAGAGAGAGTGACAATGCATATTTATGATATGCAGGGTCAGATGCGAGCCTGTTTGATTGACGGACCGATGCAGGCGGGACATCATGAAATAAAATTCGATGCAGATCAATTACCCTCCGGGATTTACCTGTGCTCCATGCGCACAGAATCCTTCCATCAAACCCGGAAACTGATTCTGCTGAAATAAAACGATTCACAAGCGGATGCGATCCGGACCGTCCGATAGGGATGCTGATGTTTTTCCCGGCCGTATTTCACAAAGTTGATTGTTCGGATTTTTGCTTTCCATTCCATGTGATGCAAGACGGTTTTTGAAGCATTGCCATTGTTCACAGCACTCATGCCTGGTCCCGCTCAGATGATCCGGTCCTGACGAGGAGGTTCCGTTTGAGAAATATCCATACTTACATTTCCATATCGGTTATGATTCTGTATGCTTCAGTATTAACGGCCCGTAATGATCCAGGATTTCAGTATCTTTATCCAAGGCCGGGCATGAAGCATGTGTCATCGCAGGCTGAAATTGTTATCCGCTGGACAGACATTTTGCCGGCCGGCATCGATCCTGTCGATTCTTGTGTTCTGGTCCGGGATGAAAAAGGACAACGGATTTCAGGGCATACATCGGTCGCGGCGGACGGCCGGACACTGATTTTCAAGCCGGACAAAGGATTTCCTGCGGATCAGAGAATACGGGCGGAAATTATGCCTGGTGCGGCCGGTTCCATGCCAACCGTGGTTGAATTCACCACCTGCAAATCGGAGCAGATCGATCCGGCATATGCATCCGATCAGACATTTCAGAAACCAGGGAGTCAATTGTCGTCCGGCCAGCCGGGGATTACACAAACCGGTGTTTCGGTTCCGAGTGATTTTCCCCATATCGACATATCCGTGAATGATAATCCGGATCCGGGTTTTATTTTTCTCAATAACTGGGGCGATCAGCCGTATAATGTCATTTTCAACAATTCCGGTGCGCCCATATGGTACAAACGCACTCCCGACAGAAGACGTGATTTCAAAGTTCAGCTCAACGGGAACCTGACCATGCTTGTCCGGGAGGGATATCCCTTTGGCATGGGTTTTATCGCTCTGAATTCGAATTACGAGGAGGTTGCGACCTATGATGCCGTGAACGGGTATGGTACGGATGAACATGAGCTGCAGGTGCTGGAGGACGGTACTTATTTGCTGCTGGGCGTTCGATCCGTAACCGTCGATATGAGTCAGATCGTCCCGGGCGGAAAAAAAGAGGCCAGGGTGGTCGAATCGGCACTTCAGATGTTCACGCCTTCCGGGGAGTGTATTCTTCAGTTTGCCGCACTGGACAATTTTAACCCCGCAGACATGATCGGATTCAGTCCCGATGATCAGCCGACGGACAACACATTCCGGTTCCCGCATATGAACTCCATCGGTATCGATGATGACGGTCACATTATCCTGTCCAGCAAACGCATCAGTGAAGTCACGAAAATAAACAGGAACACAGGGGAGATTATCTGGCGTCTGGGGGGCGCGAATAATGAGTTTCAGTTTATCAATGATCCGTTAAACGGTTTCTCCAGTCAACACAGTGTCAGGCCGCTCGGGAACGGACATTATACGGTTTTTGATAACGGCTGCCTGCATAGCCCCCAGGTGTCACGGGCGCTCGAGTACGAACTGGATACGGACCGGATGACGGCCACACTGGTCTGGCAGTTTGTCGAGGATCCGCCTACCTATGCCTATCATATGGGCAATGTGCAGCGCCTGCCGAACGGGAATACCTTGATCAACTGGGCGGTTTCTGATCTGCCCAAGCTGACAGAAGTCAGACCGGACGGCAGTAAAGCCTTTGAAATGAATTTTGTGAATCATTACACAACATATCGTGTTTTCAAGTTTCCCTGGGAAGGGATCGCGAAAAAACCCTATCTGCTGGCCGAATCCCAGCTGGACAATATCACGCTGCTGATCAATCAATTCGGAGATGCGGATGTGGATTATTATCGGATTTACGGCGGTTTGAATAAAAATCCGACCACCTTGATTGATACTTCCAGACTGTCATTGAAGCGTCTGACAAATCTGGAAAATCGGAATACATATTACTTTCGGGCCACATCCGTCGATAAAGAGGGTAATGAAAGTGCTTATTCAAACGAGGAAAGCATTTTGGTGAATATTGTGATCCCCGGTAACGATATGGTGCTCAACGGAGATTTTCAGCAGAGTGAGGATCACTGGATATGGGAAATAACAGGCGGTGCATCGGCCGACTATGATACGGACAGCGGATCCCTGGAATTTATTATCAGGCAGAGCGGAAATCAGCTTGAACATATTGCACTGGCACAGAGCGGTTTTCTGCTCATTCAGGGAAGAAATTATGTGATTGGATTTGATGCCTGGGCCGTCTCACCCCGTAATATTGAAGTGATTGTCGGAAAACACGATTCACCGTACACAAATTACAGTAAGATCGGTGAAACCTACCTTACCCAAAAATTGAAGCATTTCAGTTATCAGTTTACAATGACGGATCCCACGGATTCGGATTCCTGGCTCATGATACATGCCGGAGGTTCCGAAGCCAATGTTTTCATTGATAATATTTCTCTTATCATGGAGGATGCCACAGATATTTCCGAAAGTACGGAACCGGTTTTGTCCGATCTTTTTGAACTGAAGCCGGCTTTTCCGAATCCGTTTAATTCCCGCACACGGTTGAATTATATTTTAAGTCATAAGGCCGATATTGAACTGGATATTTACAATATACTGGGTCAGCAAATCAACCGGATTGGACAAGGCAATGTCGCGGCCGGCAATCATACCGTTTTCTGGGACGGCACCGATCATTTCGGTCAGACGGTGTCCAGCGGGATTTATATATGCATTCTGAAAAGTGAAAACAGGATATTCAGACAGAAGATGCTGCTTGTCAGGTAGATCCGATTAACAGGCTGAATAAAATACTGCAGCCAAGAAAAAACCCCGGATCTGGTTGCATTCCGGGGTTTTTTCTTAAATTTGAATAAGTCGGGCGGTTATTTAATTCCGGCCTCACCCATATCGATACGCATCAAAACACTTGTATCATCATCACCATAGGGCCCTTTAATATAGTACAGATAGTCTCCGTTACCCCAGGCCATGTCCAAAATACTGGACGACACGATGGTCTTATACATCACATCCATGCTGCCGTCCGGATTGATTTTCAGGAGCGGATTCATGGCATCGGAGCCCACATAGAGTGTGCCAGAGGCCGAAAATGCGAAGGCGGCAGGTGCGAATTCCGAGAAATCCCCTGTAGCGGCCCAGTCGAGCACCACTTCTCTCGGGCCCAGTGTGCCCGCCGCATCCATAATCTGGTGTCTGAAAATCCCCAGTTCCGGTGTCGTTTCGTTCGGACTGGCCATTCCTGCCAGCAGGTACACATAACCGTTACTGACACGGACCGAGAATATCTGATCTTTTGCGTAAAGAACGGGTTTGATTTCCGTTAAATCCGGCGGGATGATGAGCAGATCCGATTTGTTGCCGCCAGCGTATAAAACACCGTTTGCATCGTAATCGAGCGAAGCCACGTTCTTGCTGACCGTAATCAGCGTATCCGATACACCGGTTGACAGGTCCAGCTGCCGGATAATTTTATTGTTGTCCCTGACGAAAGTCATTTTGCCGTTGGGAGCGATTCGCGCATCACCGGCAAAGACCGGAACGGTTCCGACATCGATCCGCTGTCCGTCCGGCGTGAATTTCTGCACAGCGGAAGTGCCCACGCCGGCCTGCCTGAGCATGACGATGACGTTCTCGTCCTGGTCCACGGCCAGGGCGATGGGATCATTTCCGGCCAGAATGTTTCCATATGGTTCAACGACACGGGTAACCTTGTAGGCGGGAAATTCGGCCACTACCAGGGTGCCGTAGGATACCACTTTTACTGTAATATTGTCTCCGTACGCATTCGGTCTCCGGACAATGAGCGACGATGCAGTCCCGTCAACCAGGTCCACCAGGGCATTTCCGAAAAACACCTGGTTGTCACTCAGAGCGGGTGCGAAATTTTCACCCTGAATTGTGATGTAATTTTCTCCTGCGGCTGCCACTTCCGGTGTAATCCCGGTAATTGTGGCTTCCGGATAGTCCGGTTGATCCCGGTAATACATCGCGGTCGGCCCGTCCCACGTGTCACACCCGGCCACTACCAGAAGCAGCGCCGTGAATATGAGACCGGTCTTTATGATTGATTTCATGTCTATGCTCCTTATCATCATCTTTTATCTTTGTTCTTTTGTCTTTGTTCTTTGTTCTTGCCTTTATAGTTGAAACCTCGCACTCATGCGTTGA
>JAFGGN010000133.1 GCA_016930535.1 bacterium | reverse complement strand
TCAACGCATGAGTGCGAGGTTTCAACTATAAAGGCAAGAACAAAGAACAAAGACAAAAGAACAAAGATAAAAGATGATGATAAGGAGTATAAACATGAAATCAATCATAAAGACCGGTCTCATATTCGCGTTCCTGCTTCTGGTCGTGGCCGGGTGTGAATACGACGGCCCGGTATCGCAATGGGACCTTGTGGGAGAGGAAACCGATTCTCCCGTGATCACCGAAGTCGTTCCGGCTGCGGCGGTTCCGGGTGCCAACTTTTTAACCATCGTGGGTGATCACTTTACTGACAATCAGGAGAACGTCAGTGTCTATATCAATGGTTATCAGGCCGAAATCGTCGATTTTTCCCGTTCTTCGATCAGGATCAGACGTCCGGACCGCTCCGGCGATTCACTGGCGATCCGTGTGAATGTTTTCGGTGCCGTTAATCTCGCAAAATGGGAACCCTATATCATATCCCCTGTTTATGAATCCTATGGAGGATTCATAAGCGGAACGGCCCTCGGCTGTCTGGCAGTCGGTCAGGATGAACATGTCTATGTTGTGGAAAACTCAACGGCGCATGATATTTTTGAAGTGCCGCCTGACGGCGAAAGGCAGCTCCTGGGCCAGGCTCCTTATGCAATACAGGGCGGTGCAGTCCGTTCGGATGGAAAACTGGTTCTGTTTGCCAACAGGAAAGATATTTACGATGTGGGATCCGATTCCGTGACGGTCTATGCAACGGTCGATAAAAATGTGTATACGGGCGCTTTTGACAGTTATGGCAATCTCTATACATCCGGAAGAAGGACCGACATCAATATTGTACTTTCGGATCTCTCGATCAAGAAAGCGAACCTTTATGCAAATGATGAGGTTTTCTGCATTCGTATCGAAGACGATGCATTTTATGCTCTCGTTCAATTGAGAAGTCCGGATGAATCACACCCCGAAATCGCCGTGTGGCGCCATCCGATTCTCGATGATCAGGCCAATCTGGGTGATGCTGAACTGATATTCGACTGGGCCTTGGCGGGAGAAGCCTATGCGGAAACGGTCCCTGAGACATTTACCATGGATTCGGAAGGCGGCATTTATATCGGCTCCGACAATGTGTCTCCGATACTCTATTATAATCCGGCGACCGGCGGTGTCGATGAAATTTATAAAGGGATTGTGCCTTCCAGTGCAGCGAAACTCGTGTGGGGATCCGGCAATTATCTGTACATGATCTACAGCTCAGACGCATCGGAAGACGATTTGCTCAGAATCGATATGGGAAATCCGCAGGACAGGGATTTCTAGTTTTACCAGGCACATCTTCCAGGCAGGAACCTCCCAGGGAGCTTGGCTTTCCTTCGGAAACCTTGGCTCCCTGGGAGGTGTGATGGATTAGAGAGGGGAAAATGGAGAGGCATGGCTGTGCAGGGCGCGTGATCACGGCCAAAAGTGATATTGGCGTGCTTTACGGCATCTTTCTTCACGACTGCATCAAACGCATCAGTTTATATCAAATCCTGATATCGGCTTCGTTCCGAACGTTCAAGATCCCGAATATGATAAAATTGTTATCCCTTGTAAGCAGACCGCAGAAACACGATGCGGTTCAAACGGAGGTGCATGACAATGAAAAAATGGTTCCTTTTACCCGCTGTTTTTATGATGATGAATCAGGTTCATGGGGATCCCGGATATGAAGATTATCCTATCATGCCTGTGAGCATCAGGGATGTGATCATTCAGGATACCTTCTGGCTGCCGAAAATCAAGGTGGTGCAGGATTCGACGATCCGGTATGCATTCGATAAATGCGACCAGGAAGGGCGCATGGAAAGCTTCCTCGTGGCAGGCGGGAAACTGGACGGCGAGTGCCGCGGTAAAATGCCTTTCGATGACACGGATCTGTACAAGATCATCGAAGGCGCCTCGTATTCGCTGATCAGTCAGCCCAATCCCGAACTGGATGCCTTTATGGATTCGGTTATTGCGATAATAAAAACCGGCCAGGAATCCGACGGCTATCTGACCACATGGTTTACCATCAATCCGCAGAAACCGCCGGCAAGGTGGGTCAAGCCTTCGACATCACGTTGGGAACACCTTGAAAGCAGTCACGAGCTGTACAACAGCGGTCATCTTTTCGAAGCGGCGGCTGCCCATTACCGGGCCACAGGCAAAAGGAATTTTCTGGACATCGCTTTGAAAAATGCGGATCTGCTGGTCGATCAGTTCGGGCCCGGAAAATTAAGCATACCTCCCGGTCATCAGATTGTGGAGACCGGTTTGATCCAGCTTTATGATATCACCAAAAATCAGCGCTATCTGGAACTGGCCAAGTATTTCCTCGATATTCGCGGGGATTCGACCACGCATCATCTGAACGGCGATTACAGTCAGGACCATCTGCCCGTGGTCGAACAGACAGAAGCGGTCGGCCATGCCGTCCGTGCGCTGTACATGTTTGCGGGCATGACGGACATTGCCGTGATGTTTCAGGATCCGGATTATCTTCGGGCCGTCCATGCAATCTGGGACAATGTCGTGAACAAAAAAATGTACATCACAGGCGGACTGGGTGCAAGACACGGCGGCGAATCCTTCGGAGATAACTATGAACTGCCCAACCTGACAGCCTACAATGAAAGCTGCGCCGCGATCGGAAGCGTGTACTGGAACCATCGGCTGTTTCTGCTGACCGGCGATTCGAAGTATTATGATATCATCGAGCGGACACTGTACAACGGCCTCATCTCCGGTATCTCGCTGGACGGAAAACGCTTTTTCTACCCCAATCCCACGGAATCCGACGGTCAGTATAAATTCAATATGGGATCGTGCACCCGGCAGCCCTGGTTCGACTGCTCCTGCTGTCCGACGAATCTGATCCGCTTCATCCCCTCGATTCCGGACCTGATTTATGCCTTCGACCGGGAGAATCTGTATGTCAACCTGTATATCGCCGGCCAGGCGGAAATGCCTGTCAACGGGAAGAAAGTCCGCATTGTACAGCAGTCTGGTTATCCGTGGAACGGACATATCGAACTGTCCGTGCGGCCGGAGAATCCGGCAGAATTCTGTTTGAAAATCCGTATACCGGGCTGGGCCGTGAACAGGCCGGTTCCGGGTGAATTGTATGCCTATACGGAACCCTCCGGTCAAAAAGTGACTCTGAAAGTGAACGGGAAGGCACAAAAAGTAAAAGTGAACAGAGGATACGCCGAGATCCGGAAAATGTGGGAAGAGGGAGATAAAGTGACCCTGGACCTTCCCATGACTGTCCGTCGGATCACGGCCAGTGAAAAGGTGAAGGATGACAGCAACAAAGTAGCTTTTGAGTATGGTCCGATCGTGTATTGCGCCGAGGAGATCGACAATCCGGCAATTTCAAAACTGGCTATTCCCGGCCGGATCGGCCTGAAGACGGCGGAAAAAACGATTGGGACCGACCGGGTGCTTTCAATTCAGGGCAAAGCGGCCGGCGGGGATCTTGTTCTGGTACCCTATTATATATGGTCGAACAGGGGCGTGGGTAAAATGAAGGTCTGGTTCCTGCGCCAATGATGATTTTCGGGTATGGCAGGCGTTGTAATTGGTTGTCATCATTGGCGTCTGCACTATTTCCGAAGGAAATAGTGCTT
>JAFGGN010000132.1 GCA_016930535.1 bacterium | reverse complement strand
GCGCCGGGACTGGCCATTGCAGTATTCGGCGGCCATGTGATCGCGGCTGGCGGATTCGACTATGCGGGCGATGAGCCCGTTCACTGCATCGCACAGTGGGACGGCAGCACCTGGTCCGATATGGGCGGAGGCCTGACCGGCGGTTTCGACTACAAGGGCAACTGTTTCCCCTGGTACTGCTTTCCGACGGAGAATCCCACGATGGTGTATGCGCTGCGGCCATCGGGAGGCTGGCTCTATGCGGCCGGTGAGTTTAAAACAGCCGGAAGTGTCGTATCGAAGGGCATCGCCCGGTGGAACGGTACACAGTGGTCGGCCGTCGGAACGGGCACCAATGATGTCGTTCTCGCACTGGCCGGTTCCGGAGGTCAGATCTTCGCCGGGGGAAAGTTCATGCAGGTCGGTGCTCTGGGAGCGCATCATGCGGCCCTGTGGAACGGATCCTACTGGTCCGGTTTCGGAAACGGACAGGGATTCAGCCAGAATGTCCGGGATCTGTGCACGGACGGATCCGTGCTCTATGCGGGCGGCGTGTTCGATGCCGCGGGAAACACGGCCGCGAATCTCGCCGCCTGTTATGCCGGCGGTCAGTGGGCGGCTCTGGGGGACGGCATCACGGGAAGCGGGCATCATGAGGCCGGCGACTATCTTCCCGCAGAGGTCAATGCCGTTTATCACAATGGAAGCGCCCTGTTCGCGGGCGGCTATTTCAATACGGCCGGATCCGATTATGCCCATGGTTTCGGCAAATGGGCGAACGGCTCCTGGGAAGGCATGAATCCTCCCATCTGGGACCGGGAAGATGATTACATGATTCATAGTCTGGCCGGCAATTCGCAAAGTCTGTTTATGGCGGGTCGGTTTTTATTCACCGATCAGGCCCAGGGTATTTTTGAGGGGAAGGGTGTCGTACAATGGGATGGGTCCCAGTATACGGGAATCCTTTCCAGGCACGATGAAATTATGGATCTGGGCGCCCTGGCGTGGATCGACGGATCGCTGTACGCCGGCGAGGTCTACTGGACGCCTTCCTACCAGATCGATTTCGATTTCATGCGATGGACGGGCAGCACATGGATTTCCCTTGCGACCGGATTGAACGAACGCGTGGCATGCATTCATGAATACGGCGACTGCATTGTCGTGGGGGGTCTCTTTACTGAAATCGGGGGACAGACTCTGAACCATATCGCCCTGTGGAACGGATCCTCTTTCGCCGCTCTCGGAAGCGGCCTGAACGGCAATGTGTCCGCTCTGGGCGTGATGGGCAGTCAGCTGTACGTGGCGGGCCATTTCACCCAGGCCGGGGGCGAACCAGCGCAATATACGGCGGTCTGGAACGGGGACACGCAGACCTGGAGTGGCCTGGGCAGCGGTCTGGACGGTCCCGTAAATTCGATCGCAATCGTGGGCAACGACGTGTATTTCAGCGGCACCTTTACGGAAGCCGGGGGCAGCATTTCTTCGTGTATCGCCTGCTGGCACACGACAGGCGTGCCCGTAATAACGCCCGTGTATCCCCATCTGGGTCAGCTGGTCAACACCCCTTTTCAGGCATTAAATGATGCCTCCATCGGATCCGCCTGGGGCGATTATGACGGGGACGGGGACGCGGACTTGTTCGTGGCCAATGACGGGGGGGAGAACAACGGGCTGTACCGGAACGATGGAGGCAGCTATACAGCCCTGACCGGTGTGCCTCCTGTATCGGACAGCGGCTGGTCGTGGGCAGGGGCCTGGGGCGACATGGACAATGACGGGGACAATGACCTTTACGTGGCGAACCTGGTCGGCGTCAACTTCCTGTACAGGAACGACGGCGGCACCTTGACCAGGATTCTCTCCGGGGCTCCCGTGACGGACGAGAAAGCGTCACGCGGATGCGCGTGGGCGGATGTGGACAATGACGGGGACCTGGATCTGTTCGTGGCCAATACGGGCGGCCAGAACAACGGCCTGTACCTGAACGGCGGGAACGGCGCGTTCACGGCAGTTGTTTCCGGTCCCGTGGTCACAGACGGGGGATACAGCGTCATGGGTGCGTTGACGGATGCGGACCGTGACGGGGACGCGGACCTGTTCGTGGCGAACAACAACGGGGAGAACAATTTCTTTTATACGAACAACGGGGACGGAACCTTTACGAAAATAATCGCAGGATCGATTGTGACGGACGGCGGCGAGTCGTGGAGCGCGAGCTGGGGCGATTATGACAACGACGGATATCCGGACCTGTTCGTGGCGAACAACGCGGAGGTGAATTTTCTGTATCACAATGACGGATCCGGTCATTTCACCCGGATCTGGTCGAGCGACGTGGTGACCCAGTCTCAGCATTCGCGTTCCGGTGTCTGGGCGGACATGGACAATGACGGGGACCTGGACCTGTTCGTGGCCAACAAGGACGAGGAGAACCGCCTGTTCATGAACCTGGGCCAGGGCAGTTTCAGGCGTTATACCCTGGGCGTGAGCGATGCGCGCGGTGCGAGCGTAGCGGATGATGATCTGGACGGGGACATGGATCTCTTTGTCTGCAACGACGGAACACCCGATCAGCTGTGGCGGAACATGAACGCGGACCAGCATCACTGGCTGGAAGTGATGTGCGAGGGCGTCGAATCCAACCGGTCCGGTATCGGAGTCAAAGTACGGATCAGGACGCTCATCAATGGCGTACCTGTCCATCAGGTCCGTGAAATCATGAGCCAGACCGGATTCGGCGGCGGCAGCGAGCTGATGGCTCATTTCGGATTGTCGGATGCGACGATCGTGGACAGCCTCGTGATCCAATGGCCGGGCGGAACCGTGTGGGACACGACGGGTGTGGCCGTGAATCAAAGACTCCGGATCCGGGAAAGGACTTCGGTACTTCCTCCGAACCGTCCGCCTGTGGCCATGAACGATTCCGTCACCGTGATGCAGGACAGCCCGATCACCGTGCCGGTTCTCCTTAACGATACGGATCCGGACGGGGACGCGCTCGTGATCCAGTCTGTGGATGCGGCGGGAATCGGCGGTTCCGTGGAGATCGGTTCCGGAGATACGACGCTTACGTATACCCCGGAAACGGGATTCACGGGAAATGAACAGTTCGATTATGTGATATCAGACGGGAACGGCGGGCTGGACACGGCCATGGTACGGATCACGGTTCAGCGCATGAATCATCCGCCCGTGGCCGTGGACGATACGCTGACCGTTCCGCAGGACAGCATGATGACTGTGCATGTTCTTGAAAACGATTGGGATCCGGACGGGGATGCATTCTCCATTATCGGGCTGCGCAATCCCTTCTGTTCATGCATTGTTTCCATCGATCCGGGTGACACGACACTCGCCCTGACCCCGCCCTCCGGATTTTCCGGCGAGCTGTATTTCGATTATATGATTATGGATGAATACGGCGCCATGGATACGGCCACGGTGCATGTGACCGTCACACCGGCCACGTCAGTTAAAACACAAATCCCATTGTCCTGTGCCCTGTACCAGAACCACCCGAATCCGTTCAATCCATCGACCGTGATCCGTTATGATCTGTCCCGGGATTCAAGGGTCCGGGTCACGGTATACGATGTGGTCGGCAAGGAAGTGGCTGAGATCGTGAACACGCTTCAGTCCGCGGGCACGTATCAGACCGAGTGGAACGGATGCGACAGGTTTGGACGAGCTGTTCCGTCCGGGGTGTACTTTTACCGCATCGAGGCGGGGGAGTTTGTGCGGGTGAGGAAAATGCTTATGGTGCGATAAAGCAAGAACAAAGATCAAAGAACAAAGACCAAAGAAACAAGATTAAAGAAAAAGATAACCGCAGAGATTGAGTAGAAGTGTAAAAGGGTAGAAGCGTAGAAGGGTAAAACGTATTGAATGATGTTGTTTTATGGATGGGCGGCCGGGTCCCATATACACTTATACTCATATACGCGTATACTGCTTTTAAGCGGTCCGCCGTCGGCGGTCATTTTTAACCCTTCAACCCTTTTACTCTTCTACCCTTCTACTTTCAAAAACATCATCGGCCAAACGTTCTGACCAGCTGCCCGGTAATCCATGGAAAAAGACTTGCGCCGAGAACAAGAAGCCATCCCTGCATTCCCGGATCCGACACTTTCAGCACGGCGGCCAGGCCCGGGATGTACACGGCGGCAAGAAGAAGACCGATGCAGAGCACCAGCGCGCCCCACACGAACGGATTTCCGGAAATCTCGTTTCGGAAAAACCGGGATCCCCGTTCGCGCATGTTGAACACGTGCCAGAGCTGGGTGAAGCCCATGGTCAGGAACGATACGGACACGGCGCGACGGGTTTCCATGCCGAACACGCCGATCGCCAGGGCCAGTGCGCCCAGCACGGACACGGTCATCAGCAGGCCGAACACAAATACATCCGTCCACTGCCTGCGGCCCAGAATCGGATCCCTGGGCGACCGCGGCGGCCGGTTCATGATCTGCGGCTCTCCCTCGCCCATGCTCAGGGCCAGGGCCGGAAACACATCCGTGACCAGGTTCAGAAAGAGAATCTGAAGCGGCAGGATGGGGAGCGGTGCGTTCACCATGGAGGCCAGGCCCACGGCCAGCACCTCGCTGACATTGCAGGACAGGAGATACTGAACCGCCTTCCGGATGTTGCCGAATATGATACGCCCCTGCCGGACGGCCCTGACGATGGTCGAGAACGCATCGTCCCTGAGCACCATGTCCGCGGCTTCCTGGGCCACCTGCGTGCCGCGCAGGCCCATGGCCACGCCGATGTCCGCCTTCTTCAGCGCGGGCGCATCGTTCACACCGTCGCCCGTCATGGCCACGATCTCGCCGTTTTCCTGATGCAGCGCGATCAGGTCCAGTTTCTGGGCCGGGCTGACGCGGGCGAATACCGGAATGCCGAGTGCTTCCGCTTTGTCCGAATCCGTCATGGATTCCATGGATTTCAGGGCGGAGCTGTGCATGACGCGGCCGGAACCCTCCCGGATGATTCCCACGGCCTCGCCGATGTTGCCGGCCGTCACGGGCTGATCGCCGGTGACCATGATCACCCGGATGCCGGCCGTGTGACAGGCATCGATGGCCTCCCGCACGTCCTGTCTCGGCGGATCGAGCAGGCCCAGGAGACCCACGAGCGCCGCGTTTTGATAGGGATGGGCCTCCGCGGAATCCTCCTCTTTCACGGCCAGCGCCAAGACGCGCAGTCCCTTTTTTCCCAGCGATTCGTTGATCCCGGTCCAATGTTTTTTCTGTTCGCTGTCCAGGATTTTCAGGCCATCCGCGGTCCACACATGGCTGCATTCGCCGAGCACGGATTCCAGGGCGCCCTTGATGGATACGCGGAAATTTCCGTCGAACCGGTTGAATGTGGCCATGCGTTTGGAATCCGAATCGAACGCGTCTTCGGCTTCCTCCGGATGACCGGTGCGAAAACGGTCGATGTCCAGGTTCGCGATACGCACTGCTTCGAGCAGCGCGATTTCGAGCGGATCTCCCACGGCCCGGGCTTTTTGGCTAACGGCCGGACCGGGCAAAGAGGCGTTGTTGCACAGAATGCAGATTTCGAGGGCCATCCGCAGATCCGGCGGCAGGGATTTCATGGGGGTGTCCCCGCTGAAAAATCCATCCGGGCGCAGTTCGATATTTACGGCAGCAAGTATCAGGGTCGAGACCGTCATCCGGTTTTCCGTCAGCGTGCCGGTTTTGTCCGTGAAAATCACCGTGGTCGCACCCAGGGTTTCCACGGCGGACAGGCGGCGCACCAGTGCATTCTGCCGGGCCATGCGGAACATGCCCCGGGCCAGCGCGATGGTGGCCACGATGGGCAGCCCCTCGGGAATGGCGGCTACGGCCAGGGCGATGGCCGTTTCGATCATGAGGAACACAGCCTTGCCCGCTGCAATGCCTGAAACGGCCACCACGATGGCGATGGCGAACGTGATCCAGACCAGGCTGCGCCCCAGTTTTTCCAGGCGTTTTTCGAGCGGCGTGCTCTCTTCGTCCGCCTGCCGGATCATGTCCGAAATTTTTCCCAGTTCCGTGTGCATGCCCGTGCCCGTGATCACGGCCTCGCCCGAGCCGCGTGTCAGGGCCGTGCCCTTGTATATCATATTGTGCCGTTCGGCCAGGGGCAGATCGCGGCCGGCCGGCGATTCGTTTTTATTGACCGGGAAGGATTCTCCGGTGAGGGAAGATTCGTCCGCCTGCAGTTTGGATGCCGTGATCAGGCGCATGTCCGCGCTGACCAGGTCGCCGCCTTCCAGGATCACGATATCGCCCGGGAGGAGATCCTCCGAGGGGATTTCCTGAACGTGGCCGTTCCGGCGCACCTTGGTGCTGAGCCCGCCCAGCTTTTTCAGGGCCTCCATGGAGCGCACGGCCCGGATTTCCGTAAAAAATCCGATCAGGGTATTGATCACGATCACCGCGGCAATCGCGAATCCTTCCAGGGTTTCGTGAAAGGCGAATGCCACGGCCGCGGCGCCCATGAGCAGGAAAACGATCAGGCTCCGGATCTGGTTCCATAACACGGTCCAGGCGCTTACGGGCCGGATTTCCTGGAGCCGGTTCCGACCCCAGGTCCTTCGGTGATCCTGTACCTGCGCATCCGTGAGCCCGGTTTCCGGATTCACGCCCCAGTGCGTGCAAACGGATTCCGCATCGGCGGCCCAGGGTGCTTCCATGTGATTCGTCATGCTTTTTCCATGTTTCCCGAATTCAAAATACAAAATCGTTTACAAGATAAGGGTTTCAGAGGGAAGATTCAAGGAGAAACGGGTCTATTGGGTCATTGGGTCGTTGGGTCATTGAGTCGTTGGGTCGGAGTGTGAAACGGAAAAAAAGATGGTGAAAACCGCAGAGGCGCAGAGAATGCAGAGGTTAAAGGTGTTGAAGAGTAAAAGGGTAGAAGCGTAGAAGGGTGAAAGCGAAAAAAAACAATAACACAGGATACTGAGATGATTCTGTAGGACGGCCAGCCTGGCCGTCCCTCGTGAGCGGTCGGCGGTCCCGATTTCTTTTGGAATTTGTTGTTTGTGATTTATTTGTTTTTTGGGATTTGTTATTTGAGATTTGCCGCTGTCAGCGGTCCGCCGTCTGCGGACCTTTTTCTTTCTCCGTTTCACCGCATCTCCGGTTCTCCGACGCCGGTTACGGCGCGCGGTCATGCGGTCTTGCCGTCCGCGGTCTCCACGTGGGGTTGCAGGGACGGGGGCCTCATATACCCATATACTCTTCTACACTTATACTGCTTCAATGCGGTCAGCAGCCCGCACATCAGGTGCCTGCCGGGCGTATAAATCACTTGACATCCATGGCCGAAATGGGTATATTTATTCCGCAGCAACATGGGCTGTATGTTGTCCGATCCCCCCTCCTGGCCGCACTCCCCGAGGGGTTTTTTCATGTGTGTTTGGGACAGAGTTACATGATATTATCCAAAATCTCGATTCACGGATTCAAATCGTTCGCCAGAAAAGAAGAGCTGAGGTTCGACGGCGGTCTCACGGTCATTGTCGGACCGAACGGCTGCGGCAAGACCAATGTGGTGGATGCCATCCGCTGGGGTCTCGGCGAGCAGCGGCCGTCCATACTCCGTGCCGACCGCATGGACAGCCTCATTTTCGGCGGGGCGCAGTCCGCCAAGCCGCTGGGCATGGCCGAGGTCAGCCTGCATTTCGACAATTCGAGGCACGTGCTTCCCATCGATTACAACGAGGTGGTGGTCACCAGGCGCCTGTTCCGGTCCGGTGAAAGCGAGTACCTGCTCAACAAGAGCGTGGTGCGTCTCAAGGATATCAGCGACCTGCTCATGGATACGGGCATCGGCGCGGATGCCTATTCCGTAATCGAGCTCAAGATGGTGGAGGACATACTCAGCGAAAAAGCAGAGGACAGGCGCAAACTCATCGAGGAAGCCGCCGGCGTGACCAAGTACAAGCACCGGCTCAAGGCCGCGATACGCAAGCTGGAATCCACGCATACGGACCTGCTTCGCGTGAACGACATCATTCAGGAAGTGGACCGCACCGTGCGATCGCTCAAAAGGCAGGTGTCCAGGGCCGAGAAATACCAGGAAATTCAGAACCAGCTCAAGGATATTGAACTGCAGCGCGGCAGTCATCTGTACGTGCAGCTTCAGTCCGAAATCAAACCGCTGCGCGAGGAACTGAAGGCCCTGTCCACGCAAAAAGACGGGCGCACCACGGAAATCTCCAAGGACGAGACCGAGCTGGAATCGCTGCGTCTCAGGCTGGCCGAAAAAGAAAAGGCCCTGGTGGATATTCAGGAGAAACTCGGCGAAGTGACCGAACGCATTCACCGCCGGGAAGGCGATATCCGTGTGGGCAAGGAACGTATCGCCTCGCTTCAGGACCGCAAGGAACGGCATGCCCGTGAAATCGAAACCCTGAAAAAACGCCTCGAGGAACAAAAGAGCCATCTGGAACTGGCCAACCGCGACCGTGAGGCCCTGCAGGTTAAAATTACCAGCACGGGACGCATTTTTACAAACAAGAAAAAAGAGCTCGAGGTTTTTCAGCAGGGACTCAACCTGAAAAGGCTCGATCTGAATCAGCATAAAAAGCAGATCATCGGCTGCCTCGAGGAAATCAACAGGCTGTCGAGCGAAGAAACCCAGCTGCGGGCAGGTAACGATTCGAACCGCGGCCGCCTGGACCGTCTGGACGAGGAAGACAACAATCACCGGGCCACGCTTGACCGTATCCGTGAAACCCGCAGGGATCTTGAAACCGCGTATCAGGAAGCGCGTGAAAAACGCCATGCCGTGATCACGAACCGGGACAAGGTGCAGTCTGAAATCGAATTTATACGAAAAACCATCGAATCCGGCAAAGAAGCCTTTTTCAGGGATCAGGGAGAAACGGATTCCCTGCAGGGCCGCCTGGTTTTTCTGGAGAACCTGATCGAGAATCAGGAAGGCATGGCCAACGGGTCCCGGGAGCTGATCAAGGTGAAGGCCAATGGGCTCGTGGGCGTGCTTGCGGATATGCTGAAGGTGAAACAGGTCCATCGCCTGCCTGTGGATACGGGGCTTGGAGAAGCCGCCGGATATCTCGTGTTCGATAAAACCGAAACGGCTGTGAATGCGCTGGAATACCTGAAAAACCACGATGCGGGCAAGGCGACCATGGTGTCCATGGACCTGGTGCCGTCCGGCGGTTCGTCATCCAAACGTCCGGACCTTTCCGGCGATGCAGACGTCATCGGCTGGGGCAACGACCTGGCCGAATGTGACAAACAGGTCCGTCCGCTTCTGGATTTTCTGATCGGCGATCTTCTGGTCGTCAAAGATCTGAAAGCGGCGCGCCGGCTTGTGGGTTCCCTGAAAGGAGCGTTTTACCGTATTGTCACGCTCGACGGAGAGCTCATGACCACCTGGGGCCATATCCGCACCCGGGAAGCCGTACAGCCAGATGCCGGCCGTGTCGGACGCCGTCAGCGCCTGGACGAGCTGAAGGCGCAGATCGCTGCAATCGAAAAACGCATGCGCGATGCGGAAAAATCGCTGGAAACGGACGCTGCGAAACTCGAAGCTTTTCAGAAAGAGCTGCAGGAGATCGAAAAAACGCTTTCGGAAGTCGAAACCGGTCTCGTTCAGGTTGAAAAACAGCGGGACAAGGCTGAATTCGAGGCCGAACAGGCCGAAGCCGGACTCGCCAGGAACTCGGAGGAGCGGGCGAAACTGCTACAGGATATCGAGCAGGGCAGGATCGGGCTCGATGCGATTCGGCCGAAAATGGATACCTGCCTCGAGCAGAGGGAAAAAATCGAGGAAAACACCACGCGCATACAATCCGAGGTGGACCGGCTGGAGAAAGAGGAGGAGGTGCTGGAAGACGAGGTGCACAAGCATAATCTGGCCGTCGTGAGGCTGAACGGAGAGGCCAAGAACCTGGATTATGATATCGAGCGTTCCGGCAATCTGATTCAGGAAATCGAGACCACGATCGGGCAGCGCATACAGGAAATCGGAGAAGCGGACGCGAGCATCGAAAGGCTGACCGAGGAAACCACACAGTATCAAAAATACCTGCTGGAAGATTTTGCGGAGAAGGACGAAAAAGAAGCGGTGCGGCAGGAGCGGGAAACGGATTATCAGAACATGCGAAACGAGCTGGACATCAAGGAAAAAGAGATCCGCCAGATCCGAAGGGACAGGGACGAGGTGTCCGAACGGCTGCATGCGCTTGAGATGCAGATCAGCGACCTCACGCACCGGGCCCAGACCCTGAAAGCGAACATCAGGGAACGGTACAACGTGAACATCGAGATGCGTCCGCCCGAAGGCGAGCTGGATGTGGAGGAGGCCAGCAGGACCATCGAGGATCTGAAAAACAAACTGAACAATTTCGGCCCCGTGAACCTGCTGGCATTAGAGGAATACGATCAGGAAAAAACGCGGCTCGATTTTCTGGAACAGCAGCGGGACGACCTTCTGTCCGCTGAACAGACACTGGAAGAGACCATTCTCAAGATCAACGAAACGGCCCGTACCCGGTTCAACGATGTATTTCAGAAGGTCAGAACGAACTTTCAGGAAACATTCAAACGGTTTTTCCGGGGCGGTGATTCGGATCTTCTGCTGCCCGAGGGCGAGGACCCGCTGGAAGCCCGCATCGAAATCAAGGCCCGGCCCGCGGGCAAACAGCTGAGGGACATAGACCTGCTTTCCGGAGGAGAGAAGGCGCTGACAGCCATATCGCTTCTCTTTGCCCTGTACATGGTAAAACCCAGCCCCGTGTGCGTGCTCGATGAAATAGACGCCCCGCTGGACGACGCCAATGTGCAGCGTTTCACGCGTGTCCTGGGCGAATTTGCGGAGAAAACGCAGTTCGTCATCGTCACGCACAACAAGATGACCATGCGCTGCGCTTCGTCCCTGTACGGGGTGACCATGCAGGAACAGGGCGTGTCCAAAATCGTGTCCGTGAAGTTCGACGATGTGGACGAGGAAGGGGAGATCAGGGCGGCGTAGGAAAAGCGGTATAAGAGTAGAAGGGTATATGAGTATATGGGTCCCCTCTCCCAGGCCCCTGAAACCGCAGACGGCGGACCGCTGACTGTGAATGCCTCGGAGAGACAGAGAAGATGAGAAACGGAGAAAAAACAACATGTCTTCCTTCTCCTGCCCGACGAATTGATAATCCCAAAAACCCGATTGATCCTTTTTCTAAATCGGCCTGTTTTGTCCCATTTTAACTGAAAAATCCCCCGTTTTTTCCAAATTTTGCCCCATAACACGTTAATTCCGGACTTTTTTAAAAATCCCTTGACATTCGGAATGGAATATGTTATACTATACACCTGACCAATACCGCGGGGTGGAGCAGCTGGTAGCTCGTTGGGCTCATAACCCAAAGGCCGGAGGTTCGAATCCTCCCCCCGCTACCAAAAATAAAGGGGTGATCCGAAGGATCGCCCCTTTATTTTTTGATATAGTGCAGGAGTAATTCGAACCT
>JAFGGN010000131.1 GCA_016930535.1 bacterium | reverse complement strand
CGCTGCCCATCCCCGACAAATAGCAAGGCTTTTAGTTAATTGTTTTTCCCCTTCTACTCTTCTACACTTTTACTCTTTTACATTGATATTTCTCTGCGCCTGCGGTTTTCTTTTATCTCCGTTTCTCATCTTCTCCGACCCTCCGTTTCACGTTCCGATCCAACGACCCGATAGACCTTTTTATCTTTGTTCTTTAATCTTGATTTTTTTTTGGGGGGGGTAATGCCCGGACAGGCTGATCACCTGTTGTTTCAGTAGCTGAAGCTGCTTCCCCCGATGAATTCCCTTAAAATAGAATTCAGGGGCACCACTTTGGGGGATACCGGCAGAAAACAGTTGAGCAGGTGCAGGATTCTCCGGGCTTCCGCATAGGCGATATGATTATGAGAAACCGTTTCAAGGAGGGGTTTGGCCAGTACCCTCAGTACGCTGAGCTCATAAGTGAGGGAAGAATTGAAAATGATATCTGCAGTTTCCTGAAACGGGAATATGTACTTTTCCTCTCCAAGGCGGACGGTCCGCCACTGCATCAGCGTATCCGTAGCGTCGTGACCACGGAATTTCTGGCCCCGTATGAGTCTGCGGAGAAGCCGCACATCGCTTGTCGGAATGCGTGTATGGGCAGTCAAATTCAGCTGCGTCAGCGCGCTGACATAGATTTTATATTTGTTTCTTTTCGGGATAGCTTCTGTCAGATGATTGTTCAGCCCGTGCAGCCCTTCTATGAGGATCGGCTGATCGGGCTTCAGCTGCCAGACCGGGCCCGGGATACTTTTCCCTCTGACAAAATCATATTTGGGCAGTTCCACTTTTCTGCCGTCAAGCAGGTTGATCAAATCCTCATTGAACCGCTGAATATTGATCGCCCGCAATGATTCAAAATCGTATTGTCCTTTTTCATCGAGCGGTGTTTTTTCACGATCGATAAAGTAATCATCCAGGGAAATGGCGACGGGTTTCAGACCGTTGACACGAAGCTGAATGCCCAGTCGTTTGGCAAAGGTGGTTTTACCTGAAGAAGAGGGACCGGCGATCAGAATGATCCGTAAATTCCGCTTTTTTCTCGTGATTGTATCGGCAATCTGGGCGAATTTTTTTTCATGGAGCCCTTCGGCGATTTTGATGGTATTGAATATCGATTTACTGACGACGGCTTTATTGATCTCGCCTGCCATTTTCGTACCCAGAATGCTCTGCCACTGTCCGTATTCATGAAAAACCTGAAACAGTTTTTTCTGTCGAACGCGCGGTGCGAGCACATTTAAATCATGTTCGTCCGGGGGTCTCAGAATCAACCCGGGCCGGTAATACTGCAAATCGAATACGTTCAGCCGTCCGGTAAAGGGAAGAAGCGGATATCCAAGATAATCGGTAACCGGTCCGCATTGATACAGATTCAGATTGATGAGTTCGGGATTTCCATCCAGCCATGCGGGATCCTCCCCGTTGGATTTCATCAGTGCCAGCGCTTTGTTCCTCGGCATTTTCTGTGGGAGCATGGCCTCGTTGGCTTCGATGATTTCCCGCATGCGCTCCTGAATAAACCGGATTTTTCTGTGGCTGAGCTTCAGTCCGTTTTGAAATTCACAGTACAGCCCCTTACCGAGAGAGTGATCGATCAGGAGCTGTGCATCGGGATACAATTCCTTTGTCGCCCGGATCAGAACCAGGCATAGTGACTGCTGATAGCTCCTTCGTCCCTCCGGGCTTTGAATCCGGATCCATTCCAGCACACAGTTTTCATCGAGGGATTCGTGCAAACTGCGTATCAGATTGTTCACCCGGGCCAGAACGATGGCTTTGTCCTTTTCCCGGCGCTGAAATTCCAGGATTTCAAAAAGGGGTGTGCCCTTGATGAAGGATGATTCGCCTCCGTCCAGAAATCGAATTTTAAACGTATTTTCCTTTGCTCGAATAAGCATCACTGTATTCCGGACATCATGAAATGAAGAATAAAGTACAACTATTTAAGGTTTATATCAAGTCATTTTCAATGCATTTATTCATTATGCCCCCGGATCCGGTCAGCCTGCCAAGGTCCCGTTAGATTTATTTTATCGGTCCCTGGTTAATTTTGACCACTTCAATTTGAAATCATTCACTCCGGATGCAATATGATCCGTCCGGTGCTGGATCTGGCTTAAATGAAGAAATATAACCGGTTTATTTACAAACCCTTAATTTCATTTTGCAAATATGACAGCCCTGTAACAATCATGGCATGGAGATTGCACATGCTCATTGTTGAAACAAGGACGGGATCAAATGAACACAATCCATTCACAACGTAACTCTTTATACGGACCGTTTTCCCTTGATAAACAACGGACACGATCCCTCATGATCCGTCCTGAGAAAGCAGCCCGTCCCGATACTTTTGGGAGTCGGTAACCATGTCAAGGACAGCTCTGAAAATTGAAACGGGTATTATAGGCACAGCCCTGATTCTTGCGGTGGCATTCTGGAGCACCGGAAGCGCAGGACATACGGCAGAGAGCGATGTGCAGTATTACGGCGGCAAGGTATCGGCGGGCATGTCCCGGAAACTTCATGATTTACATGCCGAGATTCAGGAAGCATCCTGTATCATGGCCGCAGAGCCGCAGCGCATTCTCATTCGGAACAGAAGCGGCGAATCCCTGGAATATCGGTTCGAATACCGGACATTGTGGAGAAATGAAATCCCGGTGATTGCCGGAATTGAGGCGTTTCATTTTGAATACAGGGATGCCGGGGGACATTCCATGTGTTCTTTCGATCCCTCGCGGAACCGGCAAATACGTTCTATCGGTTTTCTAATGCGATCCCAGAATGAGGATCGCGATGTATTCGCTCAGGGACGAATCGAAGGCTTCAAGGCCGGCGATTCATTCCGTGAGCCCTTTAACAGTCAATTACTCCTTGCAGAGATTGAATAACCATCTGATCGTTGCCCCTCCTCTTCAATGAAAAAGGCGGTCTGTAAAATGACCGCCTTTTTCATTGACAGGCAAATATTAATTCACTATTTTGAAAAGTGGTTCACCGGACCTGTCGTACTGTTCAAACGGGATTCCATATGGAATACAAGCATCAGGAAATTTCCGATTTTTATCAGCGGCTCCGCCGCAAATTATCCGCCTGGGCCAATTCGGATGAAGGGAAGCGGCATCCATGGGTGGACGTGATTATGCTTGCGCCCGATCTGCTGCATTTGATGATGAAGCTGGCTGCGGATCCCGAGGTTTCCTTGTCTGTCAAAGCGAAACTGGCCCTGGTTATCGCGTATGTGGTCAATCCGCTGGATCTGATGCCGGAAATTATTATCGGACCCGGCGGTTTCGCTGATGATGTGATTCTGTGTATCCTGCTGATGCATGAATTGTTCAAAGAGGTGCCTCCTGGTATTTTAGAGCATTACTGGACCGGATCCGAATCGCTACTCACGGCTGTTCAGCGCATATCCAATGCCATGCACGGACTGATCGGCAATCGTTTGTTCAGGAAACTGAAGGCAGTGTTCCAAAAATAGGATTCACGGTGACAGCGCAAGAATGCATGCGGTATGAGGCAGATCACCGCATCGTCATGACCCTCGATGCCGGCGGTACCAACCTGGTATTTTCCGCGATACAGGGCAACCGGGAAATTGTGACACCGGTAACCTGCTCCTCATCAACAACTTCCGTTGAGAAATTTTTCAGCAAAATACAGGACGGATTCAGGACCGTTCTGTCCGGACTGCCGGAGAATCCTTCAGCCATCAGTTTTGCTTTTCCGGGGCCTGCGGATTATAAAAATGGCATTATCGGAGATCCGCCGAATATGCCCGCTTTCAGAGGCGGCGTGCCGCTTGGACCCATGCTCAGAGAATGCTTCCGGTGCCCGGTTTTTATCAACAATGACGGTAATTTATTCGCCTATGGTGAGGCCGTTTCCGGACTGCTGCCCAAAATCAATCGTCTGCTTTCCGATTCCGGAAATGACAGACGATACGCGACGATTTTCGGGGCCACACTGGGTACAGGACTCGGAGGGGGATTCGTATGCAATGGGTCCCTGTTCAGAGGAGACAATGATGCGGCATCCGAAATCTGGATGATGCATCGGTCCAATGTGCAGGATTGTGCTGCGCCTGGGAACAGGACTGATTTTTATGCGGAGGAAACCGTCAGTGCACGCGGCATTCGAAATATTTATGCGGCCATTCTCGGGATTCCGGTTGATGAGGCGCCGGCTCCGGAAACGATTTATAAAATTGCGGCAGGGGACAATTCGGAAGCGGATACCGGCGGATTCATGGACGGCAGCACCGCGGAAAAAACGGCGGCGAGGCAGGCATTTGTTCGTTTCGGTAAAGCGCTGGGCGGCACGCTTGCTGCGGTGCTGACGATCGCGGACGGATTAATTGTACTCGGCGGGGGTTTGAGCCTTGCATATCCCTTGTTTTTACCGGCAGCGGTTGAAGAGATGAACCGGTCCATTGTGCTGAGCGACGGATCATGTGTGCCCCGTACGGAACTCAGCGTGTTCAATCTTGAAAATCCCGGTCAACTGAATGATTTCCTTCAACCGGATTACCGTCGGATCCGTGTGCCGGGGACCTCAAGAATTATCGAATATGATCCCTGTAAGAAAACCGGCATAGGAATATCCGTTTTAGGTACAAGCAGGGCCATAGCGTTGGGATCTTATGTGTTTGCTCTTCATATGCTTGACAATGAAATGTAATCATTCCAATATGAGACGATCAATGCATGTAAATCCATAAAAATCAGTTTAATCAGTATATGTAATCCTGGACTATGGAATGGTACGGTTTTTGAACAATTTTTTATTTAGATAACGAATCGGTGGAATTCGTACTGAATGGGACGAGCATCCATGAAAAATACATCCTTCATGCTCATGATCAGTCTGTTACTGTCTGTTTCCCTTTTTGCCAAGGATCTCAGGTTTGACCAGCTTTCTGTCGAACAGGGACTTTCCCAGAGCAGTGTACTTTCAATTTGCCAGGATAAAACCGGATTCATGTGGTTCGGAACCTATGAGGGATTGAACCGGTATGACGGATATCAGTTTAAGGTATACCATTATGATGCCACCGATGTTCACAGCCTCAGTCAGAATGTTGTCCGGTCCATTGTTGTCGATCCGGACGGTGCGCTTTGGGCAGCTACAGAAGGCGGGCTGAACCGGTATGACAGCGAGCAGGACCGGTTTATCCGGTATCGTCACGATCCGGAAGATCCGGCCAGCCTGGCCCATGACCGGATCCGGAACCTGTATATCGACCATTCGGGCGTTCTCTGGATATCCACGGACAATGGACTGAGCCGCTACGACGCGTCGAAAGATCATTTTATTAACTATCGGCATGATCCTGATGATCCCGCTTCATTGAGCAACAGCCGCGTCCGCTGTGTTTATGAGGACCATCGCGGTTCCGTCTGGGTGGGCACGGATGACGGATTGAACCTGTTCCGGGCTGAAGACGGGAAGTTTGCTCATTTCCAGCACGATCCATCCGATCCCCATTCGATCAGCGAGGATCTGATTGTGAAAATTCTGGAAGACAGCCATCAGCAGCTGTGGATCGGAACGTGGGGGGGCGGTCTATGCCGGTATGATTTCGATAGCGGCCGTTTTATCCGCTATGCCTATTCAGCGGATGATCCGGCCAGTATCGGGCATTACATTATCCGGGATTTCCTTGAGGATCGTGCCGGGAACCTGTGGGTGGCCACGTACGGCGGCGGTCTGAACCTGTACGACCGGGAACATGACGGTTTTATCCGGTATACAAATAATCCGGATGATCCCAACAGCCTGAGCAGCGATGCCCTGTTCAGGATTTACGAGGATCGTTCCGGAATGCTGTGGATAGGTACGGATTTCGGCGGTGTCAATATGCTGGACAGAAGAAAAGCCCAGTTTTTTACCTATTTTACTTCCGGGGAGACTGGTACGGATCTGAGATCCAATACGATCAATACGATTTATATGGATCCAGAGGACAGCCGGTATGTGGTCTGGATCGGCACATGGGGAAGCGGATTGGTTCAATTCAACCGGGACAGGGAATCGTATACGATATACAAGAATGATCCCCGCGATCCCGGCAGTATCGGCAGTGATATTGTCCGCTGGATCAGCAGAGGATCCCGGGATTGTCTGTGGATCGGCACCGAGAACGGACTGAGCCGTTTTCACAGGAAAACCGGGCGATTCGACAATTACCCGTTTCAGTCCATCAATGAACTGGATATGGATTATGACAACGTGTTTGCGGTGCTCGAAGACAGCCGCCATCAGGTCTGGGTGGGAAGTTACTATGGAGGACTGCATCGGTTTGATCTGAAGACGCGTTCATTTTACCGGTATCCTGTCAAACCGGATGATCCCTCCACGATCAATGATTATATCGTATGGTTCATCTATGAAGACACAGGGGGCAGTTTGTGGATAGGAACCGAAACCGCGGGTCTTTACGAATACAATCAGGATTCAAAACAGTTCAAAGGCTATCAAAAGGATACGGAGAATTCAGGCAGCATCAGCAGCAATAAGGTGCTGTGTATTTATGAGGACAAATCGGGTATTTTCTGGGTGGGCACCACAACCGGGTTGAATCGTTTTGACCGGTTCGAGGAACAGTTTACCACCTATACCACGGAACAAGGATTACCGGGAAATGCAATTCAGAGTATTCAGGAGGATGATTCCGGATATCTCTGGATAAGTACCACACGCGGGCTCTCCCGTTTCGACAGGGAAACCGAAACATTTTTAAACTTTTCGATGAGCGACGGATTGCCCAGCAATGAGTTTTATGTCAATTCGTCATGCCGTGGGAAACAGGGTGACATGTTCTTCGGAAGCATCAACGGATTGACTGTTTTCAAGGCTGAGGACATTCATATCAACCCGCATGTGCCGCCGGTCCTGATTACGGATTTTAAAATATTCAACGAATCCGTGCCGATCGGTCCTTGGCACAAAGGTCGAAGCATACTCGAAAAAAGCATCTGGGCCACGGACCGTCTGGAGCTGAACCATGACGAGAATGTCCTTTCATTCGAGTTTTCGGCACTCGATTTTACATCTCCAGAAAAAAACGAGTATGCCTACATTATGGAAGGGCTCGAGACAGAATGGAACGAGGTAGGAAACCGGCATTTTGCCACATACAGCCGTCTGCCCGCCGGAGAATATACGTTCCGCGTGTCCGGTTCCAACAACAATAATATCTGGAATAAAACGGGTTCATCCGTTCATATCCTTATCAGACCCGCCTTCTGGAACACGACCGGATTCAGACTGACGGTTTTTCTGATGATCTGTGCACTGGCGGTCTCGGTGCATCGCTATCGCGTGGGTTCCATTCGAAGACGGAATCTTCAACTGGAGCAGATGAACAAAAAACTGAACGAGGAAATCAGGATCAGAGAAGCGGCGGAAGCCAAGGTGCAGACCAGCCTGCAGGAAAAGGAAGTGCTGCTGAAGGAAATCCATCATCGTGTGAAAAACAACATGCAGATCATTTGCAGCCTGCTCAGTCTGCAGTCCAACAGGATTCAGGATGAGGATCTGCGCAGTCTTTTCATCGAGAGCCAGAACCGTGTCAGGGCCATGGCCCTGATTCATGAAAGACTGTATAAAACCAAGGATTTGCACAGTATTAATTTCCGCAATTATCTCGAGGATCTGGCGCAGGATCTGATGACCAGTTATTCCGGAACAACCGATGTCATACGGCTGAATATGGATATCGATGAAATTGTACTCCCGGTCAACCTGGCCGTTCCATGCGGACTGGTGATCAACGAGTTGATCAGCAACGCCATTAAATATGCATTTCCGGCGGAACGCAGTATCGAAAACCAGATCTCGGTCCGTATGCAGAAAAAAGGAGATGACGTGGTGCTGACCGTGGAGGATAACGGGATCGGACTGAAGGTGTTGAATAAGAATAAAAATGAAGATGCCCTGGGATTGAAACTGGTCGAGATTCTTGTGAATCAGCAGCTTCGCGGTGAACTGGTATGGGACGTGGATCACGGTACCCGGTTCACGGTCCGGTTCAACGGGAAAGCATGAATCAGGATTAAAAGGGTCATTGGGTCATAGGGTCTTTGGGTCATAGGGTCGTTGGGTCGGAGCGTGAAACGGAGGACCGGAGAAGATGAGAAACGGAGAGAAAAGAGTTGCTTGATTTTTCAATATTGACAAACGGTGTGACACGGATGGATATGTTCCATCTGTAGAGACGTAGCATGCTACGTCTCTATCACGGATGTTGCGTGTAATGGAAGATCTGAGAAGCGTGCCTTTGCTTTTTCTCCGTTTCGCCCCATCTCCGTCTCTCCGAGGCATTCACGGTCAGCGGTTTGCCGTCCGACATCTAATTCTTTCGTTTAGATTTTAGAATTTTGGATTTGTAATTTATTTGATTTTTGTTATTTGACTTTTTTGCGGTCCGCGGTCAGTCACTGGGCATCTCCGTTTCACCGTTTCTCCGGTACTCCGAAGCATTTTCAGTCAGCGGTCAACCATCCGAGGTCTTTTTTACCAGTAAATCCGCTTTTTCCGTGATCGCGTTCAATTTATCCCCGAGCACGATGCATTCATGCTCAATGGCGTCCCCGGCCAGATCGTCTGACAGCCGGTAAGGCGTGTCGAACACGATCAGGGCGCGTGTGAAGGGTCTGGGTATCCGGTACCGGTCCCATGATTTCAGCTTCCAGTCATTCCGGAATGCCACCGTGACAGGGATGAGCCAGGCCTTGGCCTTTTTGGCCAGATAAATCGCACCCGGTTTTACCTGATGGATCGGTCCTTTCGGCCCGTCCACGGTAAAGGAAATATGCCTTCCCAATTTCATGTGACTTACGGCTTCGACAAGAGCCCTGACCGGATTCCGGTTGCTCGAGCCGCGAACCACATAAAAACCCGAGCGCAGCAGAATATTGGCGATGAGTGTGCCGTCCCTGCTGGTCGATACGACCACGCTGCAGTCCTTGTGCCTCATATAATGCACCAGGAGAAAATGCCGTCCGTGCCAGAAGCCGAAGACAATCGGCTGACCCTCACGGCGAAGCGACTCCATGGCTTCCTCTCCCATGGTCTGAATGTGCAGGGTTCTGCACAAGCCGTGAAGAAACAGGCTGCCGGCTGCCGGAAAACATTTTTCGTACAAGAAGTCCTTGAATTTCGTTTTCATTTTTCGTATTCTGAATCTGAACAGCGGGCGCATTCCCCATGGTTTGTCGCGGGGAGCTTCAATTGTCCATTCAATGTATTCAAGTTGAACTCAATATGCAACCAAAATCAGTGGATCGCATGCATACAGAAATTCTGGCGACGATGGGTCCGGCTTCAATTGATGTGCTTCCCGATATGATGGAAGCGGGCCTGAACCATATACGGATCAACAGTTCACATGGAAACATGCAATTTCATCAACGGGCCATCAGGGAAGCAAGAAAAACCCATTCAGGATGCATGATCATTTTTGATATCAAGGGGCCAAAAATCCGGATCGGGGATTTGCCGGAGCCTCTGTTTGTGCATCCCGGTATGGAACTGGTGCTCAGGACGGATCTGCCGATAGAGCCCGGCACTGAATATCCGCGGGTGTCCGACTTCTCCCAGGGGCTGCCCATCACCACGCCGGAACTCGAGGAAGCCGTGAAGCCGGGACACAGGCTCATGGTGGACGATGGTTATGTCGGGCTGACCGTGGTCGGAATTCAGACCGGCCGTATCCTATGCGAAGTGATGTACGGTAATAAAATCCGATCCAGGAAAGGGCTCAATCATCCGGATACCATCGTGAATTTCCCCTATACCATGCCGCATGACAAACCGCTGATCTCGTTTGCCGTTCGGGAGCGGATTCATTTTATTGCGGATTCATTTACACGAAATGCGGAAGATGTACTCGAGCTGAAACACCGTCTGAAAGAGACTGGCATCCGTGTGATTTCAAAAGTGGAAAATCCGGAAGCTTTACGGGCTTTCGATGAAATACTCGAGGTCACGGATGCCGTCATGATTGCCCGGGGTGATCTCGGCGTTGAGATCGATCCCTGGCTGCTCCCCGAGTATCAGAAAACCATGATCGAAAAATGCAATGAAGCGGGCAAACCGGTAATCACTGCCACACAGATGCTGGAGTCCATGATCGACAATCCGCATCCGAGCCGTTCGGATGTCAGCGATATAGCCAACGCCATTTATGACGGCACGGATGTGATCATGCTTTCCGGCGAGACCTCGATTGGAAAATATCCCGTGAAATGTGTTGAAATGATGCGCCGGATCGCGATCGAAGTGGAAGGGACCGCGAGGTACCGGCATCGCAAGGCGCACGTGAACAGTCTCTGCTCACCCGGATCCTGATAGCGGGCCGGACATGCCGGAATTGTCTATTACACAACCATAAAAAAATAGGGGGCAGAATGCAGCATTCTCACCTGTTGACCGGAATTCTGATGATGGCAGCGTGTATGATCATGGCATTTGGCGGCGAGTCCCATCCGTTTTCCGTTCACGATCTGCTTGCCATGGACCGCATCTCGGAGCCGCAGGTATCTCCGGACGGCCGGCAAATCGTTTTTGTGATTCGTAAAACGGATCTGGATGCCAATAAAGGAAGAAAGAGCCTGTATCTGGTCCGTACGGACGGATCGGGACTCAGAAGACTGACACAGCATGAGGCGGGAGATTTCAGCCCGGTCTGGTCTCCGGACGGCGGTTCCGTTTACTTTCTGTCATCCCGTTCCGGAACCGTCCAAGTCTGGCGCATCCCGGTATCTGGCGGCGAGGCCGAACAGATCACGCAATGTCCGCTCGATGTCGGTATGCTTAAACTGAGCCGGGACGGACGGATGCTCTGCGTTTCCATGGAAGTGTTTCCAGGAAAATCCGTCGCTGAAACCGCACACGAACTGGAAGTCCGGGAAAAAAGCAAATCCACGGGCGTGATTTATCAAAGCGTTTTCATACGCCACTGGGATACGTGGAAAGACGGACGGCGCTCCCATCTGTTTATGGTGCCGGCTGCAGGCGGAGAACCCGTGGACCTGATGCCGGACATGGATACCGACAGCCCGACCAAGCCCTGGGGCGGTCCGGAAGAGGTCGCGTTTACACTGGACGGAAAAGGACTCGTTTTTACAGCCAGGGATGCCGGAAAAGCCGAAGCCTGGTCCACCAATTTCGACCTTTACTTCGTGCCGCTCGACGGCTCGCAGGCGCCCGCCAGAATCACGGACAATCCCGCCTGGGATACGGCCCCTGCATTCTCTCCGGACGGCCGTACGCTGGCTTATCTGGCCATGAAACAGCCGGATTATGAATCGGACCGGTTCCGTATCGTCCTGCGTGAATGGCACGGAAACCGGGCGGGCGGGGAAGTTTGGACCAGCGAAGAATGGGACCGTTCACCGGGATCGTTTTTCTGGGGAACGGATAACAAGATCCTTTATGCCACGGCCGATGATATGGGACAGCGGGCGCTGTTTGAAATCGATATCCGAAAAGGAAAAATCCGGAAAATTCAGGGATCCGGGACGGTCCGCTTCGCGCAGACGGCCGGAAAGTCCATTGTTTTCGGCATGGATCATCTCCGGTCCCCGGTGGAACTGTATTCACTGAGACCGGACAGGAAAATCACCTCCATCAATGCGAATCAGCTGGCAGCCGTACAAATGGGTGAGCCCGAACAGTTTTCATTCAAGGGCTGGAATGATGAAACCGTATACGGGTATATCGTGAAACCCGCCGGATTCGATCCTTCTGAAAAATATCCGGTGGCGTTTCTGATTCACGGCGGTCCTCAGGGCTCTTTCGGCAATGATTTTCACTACCGCTGGAATCCGCAGGTCTATGCCGGTGCGGGATATGCCGCAGTCATGGTCGATTTTCACGGATCCACGGGTTACGGGCAGGCATTCACGGATGCCATACACGATGACTGGGGCGGAAAACCGCTTGATGATTTAAAGAATGGGCTGAAAGCGGCGCTCGCAGCCTGTCCCTGGATGGACGCGGACCGTGTCGCGGCCCTGGGTGCAAGTTACGGGGGATACATGATCAACTGGATCGCGGGCAATTGGCCGGACCGCTTTCGCTGTCTCGTGAACCATGACGGGAATTTCGATACACGTATGGCTTATTATGATACCGAGGAACTGTGGTTTCCGGAATGGGATCATGCCGGTACGCCATGGGATAATCCGGAACATTTCGAAAAGCACAATCCTGCGAATTATGTGGGGAAATGGCAAACCCCGATGCTGGTGGTTCACGGTCAGAACGATTACCGGGTGCCGGTGACCCAGGGCATCGCCACATTCAATGCACTGCAGAGGCGGGGTATTCCGAGCCAGATGCTCTATTTCCCGGATGAGAATCACTGGGTGCTGAAACCGCACAATTCCATTCTGTGGCATGATACGGTTATCCAATGGCTGAACCGCTGGTGCAAGGCGGATTTATAGATAATGAATGATCAGCGGTGAATTATAATAATTGATAAAAAAATGAGAGGTGGATCATGAAAGGTTTATTGATCGGATGCGGCGTTATCGTGGTCATTATCATTATCATTCTGCTGGCGGTGGGTTATTTCGGTTTCAGGGTTTTCAAGGATGTCAGTCAGGAAGTCGTTCAGCTCAAGGAAACGTTCGGTGATTTGAACCGGGAGTATCCGTTCGCCGAACCGGAGGACGGTCTGGTCTCAGCGGACCGTTTCCGCACATGGCTGACTGTCCGAGACGGCATGTCGGCATCAGTGGCCGCCTATGATACGATCATGAATGATTTCAATCTGAAATCATTTAGTAAATTGAAAGAACACACGGTGCAGAGCATGCATCAGCTGTCCGTCATGCTCGGCGACAGGCAAATGTCTCCGGACGAGTATACCTGGATCTCGCGCAACGTGATCGGAGCCCTCGAGAGCGGTGATATGCGCGCCAGTGCGGATTTGAAGGATGTGATCGAAGCTTACGACGGGCTTCAGAACTGGAAAAACGATAATGCACATGTTCAGAACGACAATCTCGATGAATTCGGCGTGCCTGTGACGTCCGCACAGATACAGCGAATCGCCCGGCTGATCCGCCAGAACAGGGACGGATTTCTGGCCAATATCAAGGTGTTCCATCTGGATGTGATGATTTACGGTATCTCCCAGAGCGCCCCGGCCGTGGATGAGGATGCCCAAAAGGAGTACGAGGCTGTGGTGAGGCGGATGCCGTATGCAGCGGCTGCCTGACACGGAAGGCGGAAAGAGAATTTTTATAACGATCGGTTGAATCTGAACAGTGAGCGCATTCCCCGTGGCTTGCCGCGGGGAGCTTCATTTTTAATGGGGGCCGGCCTTCGTGGAATCGTCGTTTGTCCGTGTGCCGGGATGAAATACCGGCGGCCCGGCATCCGGTTAACGGATAAGCTGACACCGTCCCGTATATGATTCCGGACCGGCATGAATGATATAATAATAAGTCCCGCTCGGCAAATCCCGTGCGTCAATCGGGACCTGGTGCCCGCCTGCATCGAGGAATCCACGATGGAAAGTCCGCAGATATCGTCCCCGAATATCGAACAGATCGCAGGTCATATAGGATCTTTCCTGTAAAGTGACAGGGATAACCGTGGCATCGTTAAAGGGATTGGGGTAGTTCCTTCCCATGCTGAAACGTCCGGGAACCGGATTCTCCTGTGTCAGGGTGAAGTTGTCCAGCCGGGCCGATGAATTCATCGAAATCGAATCGCCCAGCGAATGATACAGAGTAAGCTCCAGCAGGTAATTGCCGCCTTCAAGGCCGCGGGTGTCCCATTCCGCGAGTGTGCCCCGGAACACGGGATGCGGATTCATGTCCTGAACGGAAATCCATTTATTCTGCCCCTCATAATTATACCGGATTTCATACTTCGTCAATTCGACTGGATTGTCCGGGCCATGAAGCACTCTGGCCGTACCCTGAATGGGGATGATCTGGCCGGCCCGGCCGTAAAACTGCGGCATCCAGGCTTCGAAAATCACGGCCGATCGATGGGCCTCCGGCGCGGAGAACCAGCTGGTATTGGCCAGAAACATGATGGCGGAATCATCCGCATCGATATCCGTACCGGTCACGGCCGACATGGCCGCCACCAGCACGCCGCTGTCCCTCGCAATCATCTGCGACCGGACCAGGGAATTGAGTATGACCAGAAACCCGTTCTGGGATACACCCATGTACCCGCCCGATCCGTCGCATACTGAGTTGTCGATCCAGACCCGGGATGTATCCATGGCCAGAACCTCGCCGAACACGGAATTGCCGATATGCACCACGGACCGCGCAGAGGGATAAAAACTCCAGGTCTGCACTGTGCTGTTCACGAGTCTCAGGTCCCGGTCCCCGATGCGGATCCGCTCGTCCGCATGTTCCGAGAGATTGGTGACGCCCGAAACCGCGATCGAGTCCGGATTCCGGAACATCAGACCGATGGTCCGGAAATCCGTATCCCGGAATACGGCATCTGAGCCGCTTTCCGAAATGAGGCCCCACATCATGCCCGTACAGCTGTCCACGCTGACGTCACACGCGATCCCCTGTACGCCGTGTATGCCCGCTTTGAAATGCCAGTCCGTGACCAGCGAATCCCGGGGCAGGGTCATGTCCGCTGCGCTCAGTTCCGGAAGCACGAGCCACATGAGCAGGTTTTCCGAACGGCTGATGTCCAGGCTGCTCCGGTCAAAGCACAGAAATTCCCCGGGCCAGATGCAGTCCCGGACAGTCCCGGAAGCCGCTTCGAGAAACGCCAGCGTGATGAATCCGTCGCTCACTTCGGATCCGGTCATGGCGTACCGGGCTTCGTTGGTCACACCGATGCTCCAACTCTGCCCGGATGAGCGGAATTTCATATTTTCGAACCGGAGTTCCCCCTGGCCGGCCACCACGGCATCGTGCTCGTAGATAAAGGCCTGAATAACCGTGAACGATCCGCCTCTTACAACGATCCCTCCGTTTCCCAGAATGAGAATATCGCCGTTCAGCTCAAAGTCCGCATGATCCAGAATCAGCTGTCCGCTGCCGAGAACCGTGATATCCCCGTCATGCCTGTACGGTCCGGTTATCGTCCGGATTTCATCCGGATCGGTCTGACCGATGATCATGTCTTCCTCTGCCTGCCGTTCGGGCATGCTGATTTTTTGAAGCCGGGCGAGCTGCCATACGGGGACCGATGGATTCCCCGTGCCTCCGTGAAGCATCGTAGCGGTCAGAATCGTTATTGTTGCTATCTTTAAGGAGATGTTCACTGTTGGCTCCGGTGATTGCGGATATATTAATGTAGGAGGAAAAGGTGGGAATGTCAAGGGGGATGGGGGTCCGCAGGATGAGATTCGGATACAGGGCGCAGTACGTAGTGTGCTACGTAGTATGCACTGTAGGGCTTAAATCGTTATGGTTACAAATTAATAAAAATCAATTAATTATAATAATCGTCCATTGGAATGATGGGGGGAATTATACTTACCCTGATCAATCAGAAGAGATGAACCGGCAGGTGGAAGGAATTATGTCGGGGCATGCTCCTTAAGTCCTGTCATACTGAAAAAATATTCAAATGATGGGGCAAATCCCGCTCCGCGGTCTGTCCGGATTTCAAATCAACTCCCCCCTTGCATCCCCCTGAAAAATTCCGTATCTTTAACGGGGTGAGAAAGCGGATACGGCGGCGGGGATTCTGCCGGCTGCACAGGTGCTATGCAACATCATCAAACCAGCCCCTTTGATCACCCCGGGAACAGCATAATCGTAAAACAGCAACACAGCACGGAGCATGCATGGCTCAGGCGCCTTTGTACGGGGGGTTCATTGTCTGGAGGTGGGGGGACAGGGAGATCGAAGATCCCAAGCTGCTGCGGCAGCAGTTGCGCGAGATCTACTGCAAGGGATTTTCCGGGGTGGTCGTGGCCCTGTGGGAAACCCGTTACGAAGTCATCGATCACAAGGTGGTGGTGGCCATTTCTCAGGCCAGTCAATGGGCCAAGGCGCGGGGCATGGTGTTCTGGCTGCAGGCCGATCCCAGGCAGGCCTCGAGAACCCTGATCACGCATACGGGTGAACGCACACAGAATCTCATCGTTACCCGTACACAGCAGAACGGACTCGATCCTGAGAATCTCAATCTGGCCCAGGTCGAGCACAGCCGCTACAATCTTCGTTACGAATTCCCGAAAAGTCAGCAGACCCATATCGTACAGGAAGTTTCCCTGTATTTCGAGCCTTCCGGACTGGAGCGCGTGTTCATGTTCCGCATGTTTGAGGGAAGCGTGTTGAGGCAGTCGGTCAAGGATATCACAAAATCGGCCCGGTTTTTTGCAAACATGGATGAGGGGTATGTGGAAGTGTTTGGAGAGGTCAGCGTTCCCCGGGATGAAATCTGGTGGGTGATGGCCTTCCCGCGTTTTGATACCAATCTGACGGATTTTGCGGGGCGCCAGAGCCGGGATCTCATGCATCCGTTCGTCGAGGATCTGTTTGAAGTGAGTGCCTATATCGACGGCATTACCTGGGACAATTCCGGATACTGCGGCGATGTGGGGCGGTTCCCTGTCAGCCTGTCCATCTATAATTCATTTATTTCGGAATTCGGTTACGATCTGCGTGACGAGCTCCTTTCTCTGGTTCTCGATTTTCATGACGAACACCACATTCATGTGAGACAGCATTACTATCATCTGCTCATGGAAACCGTATACGGGGCACAGGCGGAGCTGTATCGACTTTTTCACGGGTATTTCGGTGAAATCGACAGCAATATGCCGCACGCATGGCATTCACGGCAGTCATTGTCCCATGATCTGGTCTGCGGCAACCTGGATCCATGGGAGGGGTTGGCCACACAGGGGTCGGGCATGACCCTGATCGGCCGTTCAGATACCATGGACAGCGGCTTCGAGAGCATGATCTCACGGCTTCTCATCACCAGGAGCCTCGGCGTGTATTCGAAGCGGAGAAGGGTCTATACGAGTCTGTCGGAATTTGATTTCGGGGAACTGGAAGCCGAATGCTGGACAGACTTGATGGCCATGAATTCCCTGCATTGGCTGGTCAAGGCATACGGTCATGATGGAAAATTCGGAGAGCCCTGTTTTCGGGAAGTGGTTTTCCCGTCGCATCCTCTGTGGAACGAATTCGAGATATTCAATGCCAAACTCAATTTCATCGGGGATCTGACCGGATACGCACAGCCAGAGGCCGATGTGGCCCTGGTTTATCCGGTGGATTCGCTCATGGCCGCGGATTTTCAATCGGCGGAAATCATGATCGAGACCTTCCATGATCTGATTATTCGTCTGCACCGTGCCGGCATTCAGATCGATGTGATTTCACCCGGTATTCTCAAAGAAGGCAAACTCAGCCAGGATCATCTGCGCATCCGGCACAGGTATTATCAGGCGGTGATTTATCCTTATCCCGACATTCTGGATTCAAATGTGCTCGAGATGATATCGGTCATGAAGCGGATGGGATTCAGCATACACCTGGGCGGGGGGAAACCCATATACACGCATGAAGGCAAGAAAATACCCCATGAATTCGATATTTCATTCGATCCCGAGGACGCGGATCTGTCTCCGGTGCTGCAGGGCGGCATACGGCCCATGTTTCAGTATCCGGACAATGCCATGGCCACGAAAATACGGGTGGGTGTGGAATCCTACTATCTGGTACGGCCCTATGGTGTGAAAGGGACATACAGCGGCGAGCTCAGAGACGGTAACTGTGTCATCAATATCCCGGAATCATCCGGCCTTCAGATATATCACAGAGGCGTTGACAATGGAGCCTCCCTGGTCGACTGGCGGCAGGAAATGCTCTATCATCATCTGGAAGAAGAGAAGCCGAATGGCAGGAGCTGATGGGACTTTTGACGGCTTAGAAGCAGTATAAGGGTATATGGGTTGATGAGTATATGAGTCCCCCCATCCTGGCCCCATATACATCAGACCGCGGACGGCATGACCGCTGACCGCGGGAAATCCCAAATCACAAATCTCAAATGACAAATAAATCACAAACAGCAAATTCCAAATTCAAAACGAAATCAGAACCGACATTATTACGTCCCAACGGGACTATGATTATATGTTACATCTTCAATGCTAGAAATATGCCGCCCCCTACGGGGCTTATTAATCTTTGAATATTTTCCTTGGTCTTTGTTCTTTGGTCTTTGTTCTTTAATCTTGTCTCTTTAATCTTTTTCTCCGACCCACCGTTTCACGTTCCGACCCAAAGACCCAAAGACCCAATGACCCAAAGACCCAAAGACCCAATGACCCAAAGACCCAATGACCCAATGACCCAAAGACCCAATGACCCAAAGACCCAATGACCCAATGACTCATCTCTTTCTCAACCTCACATAACACACCTCCGGATCCGCCATGCCTTTCAGGCAGTACAGATTGCGGTAGAATCGAACCGGTTCCTCGCGTTTATCCGACACATCCGTCAGGGCGCCCCAGGGACAATTCAGGCACATATCGGGCTGCTCCTTCAGGAGGGTGGCTGTCCTGACCGCGACCAGCGCACGGTCCTTTTTCCATGGATTTCCCCAGCCCCGGGTCAGAAATTCAAATTTACCGGGTTTGTGAAAGACGATTCTTCCCCGGTTTTCACGCAACTCCCCTTCGAATTCGACTTTCATTTTAGGAACAAAACGGTGCGCTTTCTGAACCGGGTCGGAAATCCGCACATAGAACGTATCGTCGAAGGCCTGCATACCGATATATCCCTTCCTGAATACGAGCAGATATCCCAGCAGTTTGGTGTGATTTTCCCTGGGGTATATGATGCGTTCAAACCATGGTTTGACGATCCGGATTCGGCCGGCCACTGCCAGGCGTCTGAACCGGTTGTTTTCGAGCCATGCATCGTACTGTTCCAAGCTCTCGAGAAACGCCTCATATTCCGGTTCTGCAAGAAGGCACTCCGGCTGGAGATGCACTTTATCTTCGATGTAATAGGTGCAGCCCCTGCAGTTTTTACCGATATAGTTGTATTTGTGAATGCAGGGTTCCCCTTTTTCCATCCGGCTGCACCGCCATATAAAATAGAGACAGCCTTCCGGAAAGCACTTTTTTTCTTTCAGTACATGATACACCGAAACACGCCCCTGGAAACCGTGATGTGCATCCTGACTGCATCGGAACACATCAAGCCGCTTGTAAGGATTGATCATGTTCAGGAAACCGGTTCGTCTTTGTAGAGCTGCTGCCTGCGGGCCTCGAGAAGATTCAGTTCTTCGCCGCGATATTCAGCGGCTGTTTGGATGAGAATACCGTATCGTTCTGCCAGATGATAGACAGATTCAAGCTTTTTTCTGAAATGAATGTCCCTGGTGCCATGATGATCCAGGATCACGTTTTTTACTGTTCCGGGCTTGAAAAGCAGTTCCATGTTCTGAAAAAACGGCTTCAGACCGGATGCCGCCTCGCTGCCGCTCCGATTGAAAGTCGGTGGACCGTCGATGTAGAGGAAATCGGGCTGATGCCGCGAAATCCATTTCAGCAGGGTTGTATCGAAATGCCCTTCAATATTGGAAGAATAAAAAAATGTCCCGGTTTTATCCTTGATAATCACCGGGACAACGGGTTCTTTTTCAAGACGGGCCGTATTGTGAACGGGTTTGGCAAAGTGTATCATTACATTGCCGATCTCGAAGGACCGGTTGTTCATGAATACGATGTCCCTGGGAAGCCCCTGAATACTGTGAATAAGGTGGAACGCTTTTCTTCGCCGTTTTGCGATCAGACCCGAATTGGGATTCTGCATAAAGACCATTTTCCCGCGGTACGAACCGATGGTTTCATCGTAACAGTGATCCGAGTGAAAACAGGTTATTACAATGGTTTTCGCCTTTTCAAAAAACAGGCGAATCCGTTCCATATGTTTATCCAGGCGCCACTTTTCGAGGGGATGCGGAGTCAGATGAAACCGGTTTGCTGCAAGACCGGCTCCGGGATCGATCAGCAGGTTCCCTCCCTCGCATTCCACAAAAGTCGCCATGGACCGTGTGCCCATGGATTCTGCAGCAAGTGGCGTGATCTTCATAGTTGTGTTTCAGATCAATATCGATAATGATCCGGTTTAAAGGGTCCGTTTTCCGGAACGCCCAGATAGGCCGCCTGCTCGGGCGTCAGTCTGGTCAGTCTGACACCGATTTTCTGCAGATGCAGCCGTGCGACTTCCTCGTCAAGCTCTTTGGGAAGACAATACACTTTGGGCTCATACGATTCACGGTTTTTCCAGAGATCGATCTGGGCAAGTGTCTGGTTCGAGAACGAATTCGACATCACAAAAGAGGGGTGACCCGTGGCACATCCCAGATTCACCAGACGGCCCTCGGCCAGCAGAAATATAACATGACCATCCTGAAATGTATATTTGTCGACCTGGGGTTTGATATTCGTCTTCTTCACACCCGGATAATCATTCAGCTGGTCGACCTGGATTTCATTGTCGAAATGTCCGATATTGCACACAATGGCCTGATCTTTCATTTTGGCCATATGTTCAGCCGTGATGACATCCCTGTTGCCCGTGGCGGTCACGTATATATCGCCAAGCCCGAGTGTCTCCTCGAGTGTGGTGACCTCGTAGCCGGCCATGGCCGCCTGCAGGGCGCAGATCGGATCGATTTCCGTCACGATGACCCGGGCACCCAGGCCGCGAAGTGATTGGGCGGATCCTTTGCCCACATCCCCGTATCCGCAGATCACGGCCACCTTGCCTGCCACCATGACATCCGTGGCCCGCTTGATGCCGTCGGCCAGGGATTCACGGCATCCGTACAGGTTGTCGAACTTGGATTTTGTCACTGAATCGTTGACATTGATGGCAGGGATAAGCAAAGACTTGTTCTCCATGCGCTGATAGAGCCGGTGAACGCCTGTCGTGGTTTCTTCGGACACGCCTTTCCAGTCCCGGGCAACCTTGTGCCAGCGTCCGGGATCCTGCTGATAAATCCGTTTCAGCAGGTCCTTGATGACCTGTTCCTCTTTGCTGGCAGAGGGTTTATTGACCCAGTCATCTCCGTTTTCCAGTTCGACACCTTTATGAATGAGCAGGGTGGCATCCCCGCCGTCATCCACGATCAGTTGGGGACCTTTGCCATCGGGCCATGTCATGGCGCTGCAGGTATATTCCCAGTATTCCTCGAGGCTCTCTCCCTTGTATGCGAATACGGGAATGCCAGACTGAACGATTGCCGCCGCCGCATGGTCCTGCGTTGAAAATATATTGCACGATGCCCAGCGGACATCCGCCCCGAGTGCCGAAAGGGTCTCGATCAGCACTGCGGTCTGAATGGTCATATGCAGGGAGCCCATGATCCGTACATTTTCAAGCGGTTTCTCAGCGGCGTATTTGTTGCGTATGGCCATTAAACCCGGCATTTCATGTTCCGCGATCTCTATTTCCTTGCGCCCGAAATCGGCCAGGTTGATATCTTTAATTTTATAATCCATCAGTGATCCTCTGGGGAGACCGGATTCCTGTGCTTCGGTATCCGCTTCCGTAACTGCGGCAGCAGCGGGTGCCTTCGCCTCTTTATCCATGTCAACCCCCTTTATGCGTTAACCAGCTCGTTCACCTTATTGGTTTTTTCCCATGAGAACGAGTCATCTTCACGGCCGAAATGTCCGTATGCGGCTGTTTTCCGGTAAATGGGACGTCGAAGATCCAGTTCCTCGATCATGCCCTTGGGTGTTAAATTGAACACTTTTCTGACCTTTTTTTCGAGTTCCTCATCCGGAACCTTGCCCGAGCCGTTCGTGTCGACGAGGATCGAAACCGGTTCCGCCACACCGATGGCGTAGGCCAGCTGAACCTTGCATTCATCGGCCAGTTCGGCAGCCACGATATTTTTAGCGACCCAGCGGGCGGCATACGATGCGGAACGGTCCACCTTTGTCGGATCCTTGCCCGAGAATGCGCCGCCGCCATGGCTGCCGTAGCCGCCATATGTATCGACGATGATTTTCCTTCCCGTCAGTCCGGTATCTCCGTGGGGACCGCCTATGACAAACCGGCCTGTCGGATTGATATAGTACTGAATGTCCTTTTCATCCAGCAGTTCCGCAGGAATGATCGGCTTGATGACTTTTTCGGTAATGTCCTGACGAATCTGATCCATATCGATATCGGGATTATGCTGAGCGGCAATGACCACAGCGTTCACTTTAACCGGCTTGTTGCCGTCATAAACGACCGAAACCTGACTTTTTCCGTCCGGTCTTAAATAGGGAAGAATGCCTTCTTTGCGAACCTGGGAAAGCTTGTAAGTCAGACGGTGCGCCAGCGTAATCGGAAGGGGCATCAGCTCTTTCGTCTCGCGCGTCGCAAATCCGAACATCAGTCCCTGGTCACCGGCGCCTTCGCGATCGACCCCCATGGCGATATCGGGCGATTGTTTCTGGATGGCGTTCAGAACGGCACAGCTTTCATAGTCAAATCCAAAATGCGGATCCGTATATCCGATATCCTGAATTACCTTCCGGACCAGATCATGAATGTCCACATAGGTTTCGGTCGTGATTTCACCGCCGACAACCACCAGTCCCGTTGTCAGGAACGATTCACAGGCCACACGGCCGTAAGGATCGTCCTGAAAAATAGCATCCAGCACCGCATCCGATATTTGATCGGCCATTTTATCGGGATGGCCCTCAGTCACAGATTCCGATGAAAAATAGTGAATTCCCATAGAGCACTCCTTTTATGTCGTTGTTTCCTGAAATTCGTCCATTTTACCTTCCAGAAACCCGCCCAGTTTGTCGATGGCGTCGGATTCGTCCGGACCGTCGGCCTTGATGACAATTTCGCTGCCTCTTTCAGCGGCCAGCATCAAAACACTCAGAATGGATTTTCCGTTGACCTCAAAATCGTCTTTTATCAGGAAAATTTCCGAGTCATAATTCGCGGCAAGCTGAACAAACAGGGCAGCGGGTCTTGCATGTAATCCCAGGCGATTCTGAATAATCAAATGACGTTCGATCATAAATCTCCTTGTTTTCGAACTTATATGTTATTAAAAAAAACCACAAAAATCAAGTATTAAAAAACCGTTTTAAAAAACGGTTTTTTAAAAGGTAAAACATATCAAATGTCTTGTCCGATTTGTCTCTGAGATCGAAGGATATTGGACGAAATCCCGGACGGGACGAAATGAATTTACTGAGACGGACCGGTTTTGAGAAGCACGTTTTTATGATGCAGTTCCGATACGTTCCCGCATCCCGTGAGGAACAGGGCCATGCGGAGTTCTTCTTTCCAGTGGCCGAGCATTTCGGACAGGCCCCCGGCCCCCCTGGATTCGATCATGCTCAGCAGCGGGCGGGCGGATCCGCACAGGTCCGCTCCGAGTGCGATGGCCTTGGCCATGGTCAGCCCGTTTTCTATGCCGCCTGATGCGATCAGGGTCAATTTTGCGATCCTGGAAACATCGATCAATGCATCTGCGGTAGGAATGCCCCAGTCCCAGAATGTCTGGGAGAGCTGGGGATGCGCGCCCCGGTGATATTCGATGCCTGCCCAGGACGTGCCGCCTGCGCCGGCGATATCGATAATTTTCACACCTGCATTTTTCAACCGCCAGGCGACTTCCCGGGATATGCCGCATCCGATTTCCTTGGCGATAACCGGGACCTCCAGGGCCTTGACCAGTGCCTCGATGCCTCTGAGCACACCATAAAAATGACCGTTTCCTTCAGGCTGCAGGATTTCCTGAAGCGGATTCAGATGAACGGCCAAAGCGTCGGCCTGGATCAGGTCCACCATTTTCCTGAATATGTCCGGATCGGGTTCGCCGGTGATTTCGGCTGCGCCGATGTTTCCGATAATGACAATATCCGGCGCGGACTGACGGACGATTTTGTAGGTTTTGGCCTGACTGCTGTCGTTCATGATCTGCCGCTGGCTCCCGATGCCCAGAGCGATTTGCTTTTCCTGGGCAACTTCCGCCAGAATTCGGTTGATTTCCAGCGCACCATCGTAACCCCCGGTCATCGCAGAAATCATCATGGGAAAAGACAGCGGTTTTCCGAGAAATTCGACGGCCGTCGAAACCTCGTCGAAATTCAGCTCCGGGAGTGCACAGTGAATGAAGTCGAATTTTTCAAATCCAGTGGTTTTTGTTTTGAACCGCACTTCCTGATTGAGTGCGATATTCACATGTTCTTTTTTTCTCTTGGAGACGGTCATGATGAGTAATATAGTAAAAAAAACGGATGAATCAAGGGAAAACGGGAAGGGTATACGGGTATATGAGTCCCCGCGTCCCGTCTCCCTGAAAGAAGACCGCGGACGGCAAGACCGCGGACCGCTTAAAAGCAGTATAAGCGTATATGCGTATACGGGTATATGAGTCCCCGCGTCCCGTCCCCCTGAAAGAAGACCGCGGACCGCGAAAACCAGTAGAAGGGTAGACGCGTATATGCGTATATGGGGCCCCTCGCCCCTGCCCCTCCAAAAGACCACGGACGGCGAGACGTGAATACATCGGAGAGACGGGGACGCGTTGAAACGGAGAAAAGAAAATATCGAATATCGAACAGTGAATGTCGAATGATGAAGTAAGTAATTGATATCATGTTTTTAACCTTCGAAATTCAGCATTCGATGTTCAATATTCATCATTTCTTTTGTTCTCCGTTTCTCATCTTCTCCGACCCTCCGTTTCACGGTCCGATCCAATGACCCAATAACCCAATGACTTTAAGACCCGACGGACCCAACGACCCAACAGACCATTATATCTTCCCATCCATGCGTGTGTTTTGATCCAGCAAAATGCCTTGTTTGTTGTTTGAAAATTTGTTTTATTAAAAAACATATGGATAAATACAACCAATAGCACCGGTTTAATGGCTTTTGTCCTTGACAGGGGAAACAGATCGACAGTGTATGAAAAAATCAATATTGATTTTCTCGATTTTCATGATGGGTTCGTTTTTATTCCGGGTTAACGCACAGACGGCCGTTATCGACAGCCTGGAAAACCGGTTGCGGACACACGCCGGTCAGGATACGGCACGGGTGAACCTGTTAAATGAAATGGCCGACTGCCTGCTCAGGGTCGATCATGATAAATCCCTGGAATATGCAGAACAAGCACGCGGGCTTGCTGAAACGCTGGGATACGAACAGGGAGAAGCGAACAGTCTGCATTGCATCGGCATGAATCATCATTATCAATCGGATTATACACGTTCTCTCGGTTATTATCTGAACGCTTTGGCAATCAATGAAGAAATTCAGAATAAGCCGGGGATTTCGAAGTGTCTGAACAGCATCGGAATGATGTATCTGGAACTGGGTAATTATCCCAAAGCATTTGAATATTACGAAAAAGCACTGAAGCTGAAAGAGGCACTTGGAGATAAATCCGGAATAGCCATGACTTTAACCAATATCGGCATTGTGCACAGCAGTATGGGTAATTATTCCGATGCCATCGAGTATTTCGAAAAGGCGATGAAAACCCAGGAAGAACTTGACAACCAGTTCGATATTGCACGTTCCCTGAATGAGATAGGGACAGTGCACAGCAGTATGGGAAATTACTCCAAGGCAATTGAATACTATAATAAATCGTTAAAAATACAGGAAGGACTCGGCAACAAATTCGATGTTGCGGACATTCTAATCAACATCGGTGAGGCAAATCTAAAACTGGGCAGGATAGAGCAGGCATTGGAGAATATTGAAAAAGCCTGGGATATCAGCAGCGAAACAGGGGCCAAAAGTGATATGGCAAGGTCCATATTCTTTCTTGGCAACCTGTACATGACACAGGGCAATTATCAGCAGGCGCTGCAGCAGTTTGAGAAAACACGCCAGCTGCATCAGGAACTCGGGGAAAAAGGATTAATCGCCCGAGACTATGTAAAAATAGGTGAAACATACCATGAATTGGGCAATAATGACGCTGCCATTTCAAACGCATTAAAAGGACTCTCAATAGCCGAAGAAACCGAACGTAAGGAAGAAATCAAACAGGCATCACGGATATTGGCAAAATGTTTTGCTGAAAAAAGGAATTTTGAAATGGCCTACCGGTTTCATTTGTTGTACAAACAGACGACCGACAGCCTTTTTTCGATAGAAAGCCAGAGAAAGATCAATGCCCTTGAATCACGCTATGAGCTGGAAGGCAAAGAAAAGGAAATTGCACTTCATAAATCGCAATTATCCCTGCAGGATGCTGTCATAAGGCAGCAGCAAACCCGTCAGAAAACACTTTTGGCCGGATTGATAGCCATCATGATTATCGTGCTGCTTGCAGGAGCTGCTTACCTGAGAATACGGCAGGCGAATAAAAAAATCACCGAACTCGACAAATTCAAACAGGGCATGATCGGCATGATCGTTCATGATCTGAAAAATCCGCTGAATGCGATCCTGACTTTCGCCGAAAAACCGGAGTTGATCAATGCCGGCAGGCAGATGCTGAACATGGTCCTGAATATCCTTGATGTACAGAAGTTTGAAGACACACGGATGACTCTGAAAACCCGGAATCATGCTTTGTCAGACATATCGGAACGGGCCGTCGAACAGGTCCGGTTTCTGAGTCAGCGGAAAAATGTGGTCATCCGCAATTCCATATCGCCGGAAATCACAGTCAGGACAGATACGGAAATTACCGAACGCATCTTTGTCAATCTTCTGACGAACGGAATCAAATACTCTCCCAATAACGGGGAGATCCATTTGTCCGCAAATCCCGAGAACTATGACAAATCCTCACGGTTTGTCCGCATCGAGGTGACAGACATGGGCAAGGGTATTCCGGCAGATAAAATTGGTCATGTATTCGACAAATTCAACCGGATCGGTGAACGAAGTTCCGGACCCATTCGTTCCACGGGGCTTGGGCTGGCTTTCTGCAAGCTGGCTGTCAGGGCCCATGGCGGAACAATCGGCGTCAACTCGATTGTCGGCAAGGGAACCGAATTCTGGTTCACACTGCCGAAAGCCAAATACGCGGCCGGATCGGCTGCAGGCAAAACACCCATGTCTGCCAAAACACAGCCATTCAGTCTCACAAAAAAGGACAAAAATTATCTCGCCCCGTTTATAAAAAAATTGAAAAAATATGAGGTGTATGAGGTTTCAGCGCTGGTTAAAATACTGAAACAGATCGATTCATCCCGAAGCAGGGGGCTGAAAGCCTGGAAAGAAGATCTGCAGATAGCCATTGATACGGGCAACAATAATCGATTTGAGGAAGTATTGAAAAATTCAATGTAATGGATTTATCTAAGGGATGGGTTTAAAATGAAAACATATCGTATCCTGATCGTCGATGATGAACCGGAAAATTTGAAATCCATCGTTCATTTTATCGAAAAAAGCGGACTGCCTTATGAACTCTACCAGGTTCTGAACAGTGAGGCAGCGCTGAAAATCGCAGAGGTCAAATCTCCGGATCTGGTGATATGCGACTGGGATATGCCCGATATGAACGGGCTTGAGCTGGTCAAACATCTGAAGGCAAGTGAATCGACCCGTGAAATTCCGGTCATTATGTTTACCGGAGTCATGACCACATCCGAACACCTTGAGTTGGCCCTCAAGGCCGGCGCCGTCGATTATATCAGAAAACCGCTGGATCAGATCGAGCTGCTCGCACGTATTCGGACCGTACTGGAATTGTCGGATTCCTTTAAACAACTCAAGGAACATGAACAAAAGCTCATGAGGCAGAATCGGCTTCTGGAAAAAAAGCAGGCGGAACTTCAGGAAGCTCTGGATAACATCAAAACGCTGAGGGGTTTGATACCGATATGCGTGCATTGTAAGAAGGTCAGGGACGATGAAGGATTCTGGAAACAGGTCGAGACGTATGTGAGTGAACATTCATTGGGCACTTTCAGCCATGGTTTGTGTCCGGCCTGTATGAAAGAACATTATCCGGATATATATCAGTCTCTGCTGGATGATCCGCTCAAAGAATGAAAGAGTAAATGGGTTTATGCGTATATGGGTATATGAGTCCCCGCGTCCCGTCCCCCTGAAAGAAGACCGCGGACCGCTTAAAAGCAGTATATGGGTGTATGG
>JAFGGN010000014.1 GCA_016930535.1 bacterium | reverse complement strand
CCCGGACCGGCCACGGCCCGGTTCATGCCGAACAGCACCAGGTTCATCCAGCCGGGTTCCTTCAGATGAGCCGCGGATCCGGACCAGCCGGCCCCCATGCCGGCATTCAGTACTTCCGTGGGGACAATCACCTGCGGATCGTACACGATCTGCATATCGATGCCCGAAACCGGGATGTCCATTTCTATCCCGATCCCGAGCCGGTTGTGTACGGACCCGGCGGCCGCGGAACCGGCCTGGATACGGACCGTGCCGGCATGCACCTGCGGATTCATGATAACAGCGGCGCCCGTGATACAGCCGGACAGCAGCAGTGTATATTTATTCATAGAACGGGTTCCTCAACTGGTCCCTGGATTTCAAATCAGTTGTCCTTCTGCATGGAGATCACGATCTTGTTCAGGTCATCGGCTACAATATCCCGGTATTCGTTGTAATCCGAATCCGTGCCCCATTTTTCAACAAATTCGGTGACGAATGCCGTAACCGCACCGCCCCTCAGATCATACTGATCATAGGTGTCATAGGAGCCGGGACCCGTGGTCGAACCGGCTCCTTTCAATGTCACGGAGCGGTACAGGCCCGGCGTGCTCTGATAGGTTTTGTGGAACGTGGCGGTCAGTGTCGTGATATGATTCGTCGCCGGATCGATGTGAAGGGAGATAGTCGTTTTTGTCGTTTCCTTCCATCCCTCCTCACCATCCGTGACTTCGGTCTCTCCCTTGTATTCACCGTCGACGAGCTGAACGGGACAGCCCAGGGCGAAGAGATAGCTTCCGGTCTTTTCGGTTGTCGTCACTCCCTTGGTTACGACTTTGTAGCTGGATTTGAAATCCAGGCGGATGCCGCAGTAGTTGTAGTCTGACTGAACCGCAACAATGCCCTTGTCGCCGAAAGTCACTTTTTCTCCGTTGTCCACGGTCAGAATCACCTTGACGGGATCCGGCTTCAGGTTTTCAGGGATTTTCGAATAAAGCACATGGGTGAACAGTTGTCCCGTGACCGGCGTGATTTTATCGGGCCGGACCGGGGTCTGCTCCGGGAACTGAATCTGTATGTCGTAGCTTTTGTATTTTTCATTGAAATGGGGGACATGAACCGCAATCTCGACCGCGGAGCCCGGTTTCGTGTCCGGTGCGGTGATGGAAACCACCCTGGGGATGACCAGCTCCTGCATGGAAGAGAATGAATAGTTCCGGGTATCCTGCATACTGTCATCGAACTTGTTCACGGTCACGCGATTCGTAATGGCCTCCGGAGGTATGCGGACGGTTATTTTCCGATCATTCGTTTCAAGGGGTTCCACCGGGACGGTCCCATTCTCCGAATAAAAGTCTATACTCACCGGTTTATTTTTAAAAGAAACGGAGGTTGTCATTTCCAGAATTGCTTCTTCAGGAACACCGATTGTATATTGGATGTCGTTCTCAATCATGGTCACAGGCCTGCCGTCATTTTTACAGACGATATCCATGATCGGCAGATGAATGGTATAGACATAATCGTCATAGGGCCAGTCGGGACACACGTTGTCAAAGTTTAGTGGCATCTCGAAATAGGGCGGCAGCGATAAATCATCCATGGGTTTCCGTACCCGAAGCATTGCACTAAATCTTCCATTGGGTCCGTGTACCTCTTCTCTTGAAATACTGAATGAGCAAAGCAAGTCCGCATATTTGCTGACAAGACCGTTGGGCTGCGGGAAGTATAATCGGGGGCTCAACTCGTTCGTTTTTTCGATCGGGACACACTTAAAAAGTGTCAGGTTCTCGTAGGGTTTGTTAGGATTGTTACTGTCAGTGAGCGGCTGGTCGTCTATATAGACGATTGCATCTTTATAGGAATCGAAAATCCGTTTCTGAAAGGACGCATCCGGAACATTCATGGAGGCGCGCAAATCGAATCCTATCCATAACGGGCCAAGTCCGATTGTGACATCAGTTGAATACCCGTTGACACACGAGAGGATGGCCTTCCATACATTGATCCGGCCGTAACCGGTTTTTGAATTCCAGAATCTTTCTTTAGTGGGCTCACCCATGAAATCCGCGGTATGCTGGATCATATAGATGATATCACGGGCATACAGCAGGCGCCGGAAGTCGAGATTTTTTTTTAACATGACCCGGTTGATCAAAAACATCTCCGCAGCCAGACCGGATACAAACGGTGCGGCCAGGGATGTTCCGTGAGATTGAAACGCTGTGTAATCACTGTTCAATAGAAACGGGGGATACTGGCTGAAATCGGCAGGTGCGGCCACTGATATATTGTTGCCGAAATTGGAGCGCGGATAGTATGTGTCGACCGATCCAATACCCATATCCTGGAAACCGGTACCTGCGACGACCATAAAGGGTGGTGAGTCGAAGTTTCTTGGGAGGTCCGGTACGCATAGCTGGGGTAAAAACTGGGACGTGCTTTTTGATTCGTTTCCTGCACACATCACGATCAGTTTGTCATTATTTTCCGCAAGAGCCAGCACATTTCGGAGTCTATATTTAAGAAACCAGCCGAGGGGACCCTCGTCAGTACCTCCTGACAATAAACTCAGATTGATAACGAATACGCTGGGATCCGAGGCGGCAACGGCTATCGCTCCGGCGACACTGAACGGATCGACCAAATCATAGATGGGAATGCAAATTTGGATGGGACGCAGGTTTACATGTTTTCCAGTACCGAGGCATAAATGGCCTCCGCCCCCTGCGCATCCCGCAACGGCTGTGCCGTGTGATTTTTGATCCTCCATCAGTTTTAAAAATGTCTCGACGAGGTGATCCTTATCGGGGTGCACATCTGATGGCGGAGAGTGAAAACCATCCAGGGTCACATTCGTTGGAAGAACTATTCGTGAAGTGAAATCAGGCGGTACATTTCCCGATCCATCCCCGAATCCTGTGTCCAGAATGGCCACGCGCACATCCGTGTCGAAATCAGGCCCCAATATTTTTTCGGCCAGCCGATGTCCTTCCAGCGTGCGCATGGCGAAATGGTAACGATACTGTTTGGTCAATGCATATTCGAGAGTTGCATCTGTGCTGTTATATTTACCGCTGAATATTTCCGGCCAGCTTTCAGAAGCCACAGTTTGCAGTTCGAACATCACAGAAGGGAAGGCATTTTCCAGATCCGTTTCGCCGGCCAGTTCCTGCGCCAGCTGAAAGGGATCGCGTCCGTCTTCGATCCGGGCCTGAACCTCGCGTGTATCGTAAATCAGGCCGGACAGAGTCAGCCGATGCGCCTCCAGAAATGTGTCGATGGCCGGCAGGGCTGTATCTTTCTGAAATTCGAGAATGATCATGTTTTTTACATAGGCTACACTGTCCGCCGTATACGCAATGTCTTCCTCTTCCAGTTCAGCACACCAGGCGACCGTAACATGAAAATCCGCCGCATTGCTGCACAGGCTGCCGGACAGGATGTACAGGTTGCCCGGAAACGCATCCGCGGGCACGCGCATCCGGATTTCCCCGTCCGTCCAGGAGAGAATGTCCCCGTCGTCCGCTGCGATGTCCCCGATGAAAACCTGGCTGTTCCCGCGGACTGCCCCGAACCGGCTGCCCGTGATCACCACCTCCTGACCGCGCATGGCCGAAACAGGTTCCACGGCCGTGATCACGGGCGCGTCTGCAGGCCGGTCGATGACGCAGGCAACGGCGTTGCTGGGCTGACCGGCCGTATACACGGCCAGGTCGCCGGAAGAGGCCACATCGGGAACCGTGATGGTCAGCCGCGCCGTATCCGCGAAGATGATGTCCGCAGCGATTCCGTGAATCCGCACGAAGTTGCTGTCCGGATTCGGATGGAACCCCGATCCGGCGATCACGATCTCATCCCCGGGTGACGCGGCGGACGGCTGTATGCTGAAGACCGTGGGCGGCGGCATCGATTTTCCCAGAACGATATCCCGGAACCGCTTCACATCTGCTGCCGTCACCGCGTGGTCGAGGTCCAGATCGCCCGCGAAGATGAGCGTGGAATCCGCATCCCGGGGAAAACCGGCCGCCAGGTCCCTGGCCAGGAGCAGGTCGAACAGGTCCGTAAGGCCGTCCCCGTTCATGTCTCCCCTGACGACCGCATCGCGCGGCTCATGTCCACCCGGGTCGTTCCCGCCCGGATCATTGCCGCCGGGATCATTCCCTCCCGGATCGTTCCCGCCCGGATCATTGCCGCCGGGTTCCGTGCCTTCCTCATAAAGTGCGGTCACTTCTTCCGGAGTCAGGGCGCGGTCGTAAATCCGGATATCGTCGATCTTTCCCGAAAAATATCCGTAATCACCGGACCAGTGTTTGCCCGCCCAGAATCCCAAAGCATCGTAGTCTATGTTGCCCGTATCAAAATCCTGATAATATTCCTCTCCATCCAGGTACGCCCTCACTTCATTCTGATCGTATGTCAGCACGGCAAAATGCCAGGCGCCGTCATTGACCGTCCGGGGCGAATGGGAAACATTCCAGTCTCCCTTTCCGGTTTCAATATACGTTCTCAGAACATTGGCCTGATCTCCCTGCTCCACGGATATTGCACCGGCTCCGGCCGATGTAATGATCACGCGTCCGCTCAGATCGGCTTCCGAACAGAACCAGGCGGCCCAGGTCACGGAAGGGGATCTCGGCACATTGATGAATTGGATATATTCATCCCCGTCAAAATCAAAGGCACTGTTCGGTTCGTCGAACCGGTCCGTGGTCAGATCCGCGCCCTCCACGCGCCCGTAATACCCGTTTCCGGTTTCATCGTTTGCATTGCCGTTGAACGGGTACCAGGCGACCAGGCCCGATTCGAGGTTCACCTGCCCCAAAACCGGGCCCGTGAACGCGAACAGCATCAGAACAAAACGACCAGTTTTTTTCATCCGCCGGTCTCCATGTATGTGATAAGCCGGTCAACGAAAGACGGTTTGGCCGGGCCGTCCCCGGTTAATCAGAGGACTTCAGTAATGACATTGTCCGATTTTGAAGATGCCTGCGGCTGGATTCTGTCCGATGGATATGAATCCCTCCGGGCCGTTTTTTGCAGTGTCACGGGTGTGAATGACTCAATATAAATCATGCGAATGGTATATGCAAACAGTATTCACAGGATCGATTGGGATGTCGTAAACAGGGGGCGCGGGAAGCGGGACCGGCAGTCGTGGAAACATATCATCACAGCTTCCCATTCCCGGGGATGGCGGTTTCCGGAAGCACTTTATTATTGTTTCAGCAGCCTGCCCACCCGTCTGGCCATGGCCATGATGGTCCAGATCGGCGGATTACCCGGCGATTTCGGCAGCAGGGTCGAATCTGCGATATAGAGATTATGCGGCAGGTCCGCATGATGAAATGTGTGGGTTTCTTTTTCGGTGAGCGGCAGCATGCCGCCGGGATGACCCGCATTGAGTGTACCCAGAAAAAGGTCCTGTGTTTTAAATCCCATTTTTAGAAAAATGTCCTTACACAGGTCGATGCCCTGCTGCAGGCGGGTTCGGTCTTCCGTGGAAAGAATTTTTTCTACTTTCTTTCCGGATACGGTCCCGTTGCCTGTATCCGCCAGCTTGATCATGAGGCTCAGGATGTTCCGGCCTGGCTTCCGCCATTCTTTATTGAAGAAAAAACTCAGCTGATCGAAATAGGGGGAAAGCATGAAATGTTCCCGCTGCACGACAAAGGGCATGGCCACTTCCCGGTTCTGACCGGCATCCTTCTGCTCCGCCGCCACGCAGAGGACAGGATCCACGAACAACCCGGATTTACAGGCGATTCCGGAATTCTGCAGGATGGCGGGCGTGCCGAATCCTCCGGCACACAGAATGACCATGTCGGCCGGATAAAAAACCGGCGCAAGGCCCCTCCGTGCAATCACTCCTTTTGCCTCTCCGTTTTCTATCACGACTTTCTGAACACGGCAGCCCGTCATCAGGACCGCACCGTGTGACACGGCATCGTCCATGAACTGCCTGCTGTCCCATTTGACTTTCGGGGGACAGCCGAAAATACACTTGCCGCAGTGCCTGCATTTGTCATAATGTCCCATCTTCGGTGTGGGAACGGGATCCAGACCCATGTTTTTACAGGTATCGAAGAAAAGGCGCGTGGATTCTCTCCAGTGCTTCTGATGGGAAACGGATATCGGGATCTCGCGTGCAAGCGACTCGAATTCATCGCTCAGGTCAATGCCGATTTTTTTCAGTTCCCGGTCCAGCCGAAGCGCATTGCCCGTTGCGATCGTGGTGGTGCCGCCGGTCCCGATACCGTTTATCAGCACCATTTTTTCGCTGGTTTTGCGCACCTGCATGACCGGGAAAAACCACTGAATCTCCCGCTCGTCGATAAAGAGCCCCGTTTTCCGCAGGGATTCCAGGATGTTCAGCGGATAACGGAAAGGGCGAAACGGCCGGCCCGCTTCCAACACTGTTACATCGAATTTGCCCTGGAGATCCCGGGCAATCGTAGCCCCGCCGGCGCCGCTTCCAATCACAAGTACTTTTTTCACGGTTCAGGTTCCTCTGTGTGGAATGTCGCAAGACAGCAGTCATTCCCCTCGGTGATGCGTTCGCGAAAAGTCAGGCGGCCTCCTCCGGACAGGCCTGCCATGACGCCCCGGTCCAGAGATGAAATGATTCCGCAGATGTCGGGAGTATAAAACCGGCTGAAAAAACAGCGGCTGATGGTCACTTCTCCGGAAGTATTTCCGCTGAATTCGATTCCGAGTATCCTGTACAGGATCCGGCCCAGATGCATCATGTCTCCGACAGACCGGATGCGGAATTCCCTGCGCAGTTTTTCTCCCATCCGGCAGGCATTCCTGTAGAGGTGCGTTTTGACGGCTTCCCTGCGTTCATGAAGCCCGGCGATTTCGGCGGCCTTTGTGCTGCTGAAATCGGCATATGCTTCGAGCAGGTGTTCACAGGACAGGTTTTTTAAGGCAGGCGGTTCACACTGAAACGCATCCGCAGTCAGCTCGAACAGCTCCTTCAGCTTCTTTTTTCGGATAAAAACCGGAACATATATGCGTGCAAAAATGAGAAGCAGGTTCATCGGCGGTTTTTCCTGATCCGGCCGTGAAGAACCAGCACCAGGAGCCCGATAAAACCGTCCACGACACAGTTGGCAATATAAATCAGATAGGTCTCGTGAAGCAGAAAAAATCCGAGCGACAGGATCGAACTGGCGAGTTTGGCATGCGCCAGCAGAAACGGAAAAACCGGATTTTCCGGATGCCTGAACATCATCAGGGCGAGCATAGAGACAAGGTACATATATCCGCCGGTCAGGATCACATAGAAATTCGTGCCTGGAACCGGAGACTGTTTCATCCCGGCCCGGGCGGCGATGGCGTTGAAAAACGATAATACGCCATCTGTGGCAAAAAGAAAAGTGAGCCCGACCAGGGCAAACACGGTGAGCATGAGCAGACTGATGGTTCGATACGCGTTCATGGCATTCCTCTTTTAGCGGTAGTACAGCCTGAAAAACCTGGAAAGCGGTCCGAATTCGACTTCCCGCATGAGTGCAAATGATGCTTCGCGTCCGAGTGTGACATCGTTCGTGACATATTTTTGAAACAGCTTGTAATTTTTGTTGATAAAACAGCAGGATTCCGACGGAAAATGCTGTTTCATCTGTGAAAACAGGGTTCTGATCGAGGCGTCCCGTATGTTCCCGAATGACATGGGTGTGAACACGCAGGGGCTGACGTCTCCGAACGCATCGATATAGACCATTTTATTGCCCGCATTGCAGCCGAAGTGCTCGCCGCCTTCGAAATGGCCCAGATAATTGACGGTAATTTTTCCTTCTTTGTTTTTCCTGTCCTGCAGCCGCGCCAGGGATTTTCTGTCCTCTTCCGTGATTACGTGGTCGTCATTCCAGTAAACGTCCGTCGAGGGCTTGGCTTCACTCAGCCATGCCTCGTGAATTCCCAGACCGGTCAGGAAGTCGAGCAGTTCGTCCACCTGTGCGTTGCGTATCATGTCGCGGGGCAGCACGGACGACACGCTGACATGCAAGCCGTCGACTGCCTTGAACATTTCGATGGCTTTGAGTGCTGTTTTGAACGCGCCGGCATAACGGCGGGCATCGTCGTGCCTTTGTTCCTGCCAGTGATCCAGGCTCACGGACACGTACTTCAGCCCCGCATTTTTCAGGTCCGAAGCCATCGGCGGCTTTAGTGTGCAGCCCGTTGTGAACAGTTTCAGGGCGATGTCATCCCCGGCGCTTTCGATTATCTTCAGAATGTCACGGCAGAGCAGGGGTTCGCCGCCCGTGAAACCGAGCCAGATGAGCCCCATCTGTTTCAGGTCCCGGATCAGGGAGATGATGGTTTTCGTATCCATCGTTTTCCCACGGCGGTTTTTATTGTAGCAGTACCGGCAGTTCTGCGGACAGGCATTGGTCAGCCCGATCTGCGCATGAGAGGGACCGCCGCACTTATTCAAAAGATGCTCGTCCACAAAACGGGAATAGGCCCTGCTGTTCAGCGGCGGCAGATGGGAATGGATGATCAGGTTGCCTCCGACATCCATGACCCTGAATTTTTTCATGTACTGCACGAAAAACCAGATCAGGGAAGGCCTCACCCGCATCATTCGGGGATTGGCAGCCATGGATCTCAGTATATCCATCAATGCTGCTGGTTTCGGATATTTGATATTTTTATCCATTGATTTATCAAGTCGGTATGGGTGATCTGATATTGTGCTGTCCGGCATGCCCGGATCACGTAAAACATGTATCGTTGCGAACATACGCAATATAAGAGATGAACGAATAATTTTCAACACATTTCCATGAACAGAATGAAATGGCGGTTTAAACCGCCCCGTTTCAGTACAGCGTGATCCGGTCCTCCATGGTGGAGCCGTCATAGAAATCCACCAGCGGATTGCCCGGGCCGGAGGTCAGACGGAATATTTCCTGAATCACTTCATACGTGCCGGTGAGCTGGCCTTCGGGAACGGTCACGGTTTTCTTCTCCGCCGTCAGGGTACCGTCGCCTATGGTAACGCTGCCCAGGAATCCCAGCTCGATATCGCCGGATGTAATCGATGTCCCCCTCAGATCATAGGTGCCTCTGGCAATATATTTGCCGGGGATAATGTTGTCGACCCGCGCGCCCTTTGGTCCCAGCAGCTCGGTAATCGTCAGAATGTTGTTCCAGCTGCCGTAGTAGTGTTCCACGCGGGTCCAGGTCATGGCAACAGGCCCGGAAGAGGTCTTGCTGTCCGATTCCGTGGGACTGTCCTTGCCGCATCCTGTGAACAGGGATACGGTTAAAGAGATCAAAAGAACCGCTAATTTCAAACCGTCCGGCTTTTTCATAAAACATTTCCTTTATCGGGTTGTTTTAAAAAAATTGAATGCCGCTCAAAATGATCACACAATATACGCTGTGCCGGGATCTTTTTCAAGACCATTTTGGGATCGATCGATACCGGGCGTTCAGCCCTGAATGGATTGAATGGGAATAACGGGAGGGATTGTCAGGCGGAAGGTTTGAGCCATTCGATTGCCTCATCTCTTTCCGTGAATATCCGGATGTTCCACGCCCTGTTGAAGCACACGGTCTCATAAAACTGGAGTTCTTCCATATTCAGATCGGCGGCAGAGACCAGGACGGCGATTTTGCTGTGGTGGTCCATGCCCACCTGCTCATACAATTCCGTCAGTTTGAACACATCGATCAGACTGACATTCATGATCACGGCAGTGAATTCGGTCAGGATTGCGAGTGACTTCTTTTCTTTTGCAAGCGTGACGACTTCTCCGGTCTGGCAGACAATTTCATCCACGGAGAGGTTACCGCTGTTTTTGATATTCACGATACCATGTTCCGCAATAAATGTAATGTCGTAGGCCATCGGCCCCTCCCCAATGATGGAAATGCGGTATAAAGTACCGGTAAAACAGATGTTTCAGGTGATCATGATCAATATATGAACCGGTGATTTGTTAGTCAACAGGCATTTTCTCTTCATCCACCCAGCCCCAGCTGCACCGAGATTTTCGTGTTGTTCTCAAAATCCGTGTGATATTTCAGTGCCAGCTCGGTGAGCCTGTGATTCAGCCGGATGCCGGCCACGAAGTGGTTCTCCCCGATGTTGGTTTTCAGGTCTTTCCAGTTTTTCGCCCTACCGGCGAAAACCGTGAACAGAAACGAACCGCTGGACAGATGCTGCATTTTGCCGAACCGGATTCCGGCCGAATATTCGTAGCCCGTGATGCCGATTTCGGCGTCGATTACGGGCCCGAGCACGCGGTCATCCGCGGATCGCTCCTTTCCGTCACCTGCATCCGAAGGGCCCGGACCGAGAAAATTGAAACCGGCTCCGGCTCCGAACGCGGCGATCTTCCCCGTATCCCAGACCAGCCTGTACAATGTCAGACCGGAAGAAAAGACAAAGGCGGGCCAGATGATCAGAAACAGGCATATCAGTTTTTTCATAGGTATGTCCCCCCCTCGGGTATTCATTCGGAATTCCTTCAGCAGGTCAGGTGAAAACAGGCGGCGGCACGCCAGCCCTGTCCGTAAAGCGCGTTGTACTCCCTGACCGCCTTCAATGTCGGCATGATCCGGATTTCGATTCCGCGGGTTTCGAGTTCTTCAGTGAGGTTTTTCTCCGGCTTCATCAGGCCCGGCATGCCGGTGCCAGCCACGAGAATGTCCGGAGAAGCCGCGGTGATCTCCTCCAGGTCGGTCAACGAAAGCGCATGCCCGGCTTTCCGCCGCCAGGGGCACAGCACCGCACCATCCGGAAGGATGATCAGATCTTTGTGATATTTTGTGCCGCCGATCACCATGCGGCCGAATGTATAGGAGTCGATCATCATCCGTCCCTTTGTTTCCTCTTTTTATCCAGACGGATGAAATGAAACACGATGATTCCGATCGACGCGCAGAACTGGTAGCACAGGATTCTGAGGTATTCGGGAAACCGGTTGTCCAGAGGCATTTTTGTTTTGATATACAGATGCCGCATCACGGTCAGCAGCACGCCGAAAGCACATACCGTCAGGATAACCGCGATCAGAATCCTTGCCGGTTTAGGGACGTTCATCGGGTAAAAAACCGAGAATCCGATCACCAGGCCAGCAGCAGTCAGCACGGCGGTCAGGATCAGGTTGGCCTTATATTGCTGTGTGTCCAATTGCCCGAACACATGCATTGAAGTGAAAACGACAACGGCGAAAAGGACGAAGGCCGCAACCGCCAGGATATTTTTTTTAGCAAGGCTCATATGAGTCACCGGGGATTATCGTCTTTCTGTTTTATTTCCGTTCCTCCAGATCCCGGGCAAAGGCGCACATGAACGTGATATTTGCCAGGATGACGGATGAAAACAGGAAAATAAAAACAATATTGAGAATCACATCCGGATCCGTCTGCCCCGGGAAGTAACCGAATATGCCCAGCTCCATCACGATCAGCCAGGCAACTGTTGTCGCTGCCAGGGCAAAGATCCATATTTTGGACAAGCCTTTTCTCAAACGCCCGCGCAACCGTTTCGCCCACCAGTTCAGCGGCTTGTTTATCCGGGTCGCATATGCCCAAACCGGCAGAAAGAGGACAATATGCCCGATCCCGCCGCCGACGAGGGTCAGCAGAATCAGCAGGCCCAGGAAAACGGTTGCGCCATGCTTTTTTTGCATGTATTTGGCGGACCATACAATAATGGCCAGGCCGGCCAGCAGGACACAGATTCCCGTAATCAGAAAATTGGGAATCAAAGTAAATGCTCCCTCGGTTCCGTGAATCCAGAACCGGTGCGCTTCGCCGATGGCTTCGATGAAACGGCCGCTGGTCGGGACATTGCCCTGAAGGATTTCGAAAATGCCGTGATTGATTATCCCCCCGGCACCGAGCAGCATGCCGATGACCGATGCGGTGATCCTGGTTTTTGGATTGTAATAAATCACGCCAGACTCCGTTCATGATGAAATGCGGTGATTCCTGACCGTAACAAGATTGATACAGGAGTTGTGCGACGAAATGCCCTGCATTGTCATTCACTATGCAATTTCAGAAGGATTGATTCACTCAAATATAAGACATGCGTTTCGGAGATGCAAATATATTCCGGATTATCAAGAAGCCAGGTCAATATATTCCTTGCTGTAAAGGACTAACGGAGCTCCGTGTCCGGACAATCGGATTAACTGGTATTTTGCATGGACCGTGAAGCGCCCGGTTGATGCCGCCCCGGATTTGGCAATCCGGGGCGACCGGAAGATCCCGGTGCTTTTATGAAATTATTTCAATATGGCTGTTTTCAAAAAACGGCCGGTGCCGGGGGCAGACGGTTTTCAGTTTTTTGCACAGATGAAAATTGTACGATTTGCCGGAAATGAGAAACTTCACATTTTTCCTTCCGATATTGACCGATTTGATCTCATCCGTCCTGAATATAAGATGCTGCGTGTTTATTTTTAGTTTTTCTTCCAGGCCCAATGATTGAACCGTCTTCGTCTTCTTTTTCAAAAGACCGATGAAGATGGATGACTGGGCGATTTCCAGCAGGTCTCCGATATAAGGGATGAGCAGAAGCGGAAATGTGATCACTTCGAAAATCACATAGAGGACCGGTTTCCTGAATATCATTAAAAAATGCACCTTGTCGGATGTAAAAATAATTTCCCAGCCTTTGCCTTCATAAATGGCATAGGGGATATAGCACTGCGTGTCTCCCTTGCCCGTGTAAACGATTTCCGCATCCATTGGCAGAATGTTTTTACTTTGCGCCTCGGATATGATTATTCTTATGTCCATTTCAGGCTTGTTCAGTGTTCTGGATATGGCAGGCACGTCGATTTTTTCAGTTTTCATCAGCATGTCTCTTGATTCAGCGATCACGTGATTGCGGAGGGCGAGGAATTTTCGTCCCGATATGATCATCAGAATGCCGGCACCCAGAATGAAGGGCAGTATGAACGCATTCTGCAAATCCGAATAATTAATTATCAGCACAGCCAGGGTAAAAACGATAAAAACGACACCCCAGATCACGCGTTTCATGGAAATCTCCTTGTTGGCAACTGTGATTAACGGCAGCTGTAAATTTCACAAATATAATTTGGATTTTGTTGATACGCAAATACTATTATTGACACAGCAGGGGATGATGGTGAAAATGGGTGCTGATTTTTTGCGACTGTTTCAGCCGCGATATTCCACGGCCCTGCATGTCTGTTATTTTTTCCGGTTCAGACAGGAAAGAGTTGCCGGATTTTTTTTTAAAAACATATGGTCCATGCCTCTGTTCCTGTGTGCTTTTCCCCAAAGGCACACACAAAAGGGACAAAATTACCCCGATTTTTACAGATTGGTATTTTTCTTGCAATATACAAATCACTCCCGGATTTGGCATTGTTGAAATGGATTGTGATATGTCTCGAAAGGGACATAGACATAGCGCCGGATGTTTGGATGGGTCGAATAAGATCATATCCCCAAGTATTAATCCCGGTTGTCTGAATTAAAAAATTTTGTTTTTAAAAGTGCATCAGGCTTTATCAACCGCCGGGAACGTTTGCATAACAATATGGTAATATTTTAAACCGATTTCCTGCAGAAAGGGATTTGAATGAAAGTAAAACCCGTGATCGCACAATGCATGAAGCGGAAACTTTTTTTATCAGCCGGACCGGTCATGCTGTGGGTTCATACGTTGTGCGGACAGATCATCATCGATCATACCTGCACGGACATTACGGCCGTTCCCCAATGGGCGGTTGAACGTGCCGTCGATTCGCTGCACATCGCTTATGCCCACACGTCCCATGGCCGGCAGCCGGTTGAGGGAATGGCGTATCTGGTCGATTTTGCGAACAGCAATGGATTGGGATTGTCATTGCCTCCGGATATTTTCGCGTGGAGTTCAGGCGGGGTGAACGGAACGCTCGATCTTCGTGATTATGACGGCGTCAAGCAGTATCCGGAAACGCTCGTTCCCGGCGGCGCAAAGGATCTTGGCAACCCGGATGGAACGCAGTGGGCAATCGATACACGGACCTATTTAAATGATCCGGCCAATTCGGAGATCAACGTCATCATGTGGAGCTGGTGCGGCCAGTTGAGCGGCATCTGGGCGCACCGGTCCGGGTGGTCCGGGTGGACATCCTGGGATGTGACAAATCACTGTTTTCATCTCTTCGAGGAAATCTCCTATGACATCAGCACGGGCAGCGAACTGCGTAATCTGCTGGAAGATATCGGGAGCTTTGTGGGTTATTACCTGTTGCAGATGTCGGAACTCGAACGTGATTATCCGGAAGTCATGTTCATCTACATGACCGGGCATTTGAACGGTACGGGCGTGGATTCCACATTGAACAAACACAATGAAATCATCCGCGAGTACTGCCGTGAATATCATAAGAACCTGTACGACTTTGCCGATATCGAAAGTTACGATCCGGACGGAGCGGATTTTATTTCACGGCTGGGCGATGACGGATGCAATTATGACGCAAACGACAACGGCGTGACGGAAACCGATGGAGCCGGTGCCGCACTTCCCGTCAATGGCGATGCCAACTGGGCAATCGAATGGCAGGAGTCACACCTGCAATTTGATCCGGACCTGGATGAAAATAATGACGGGCTGACCGATTCACAACCGGAGGCCCGATGGTATTTCAGCACGTCGGCGCACACCCGGCCCCTGAACGCGAATTTGAAGGCCTATGCGGCCTGGTGGTTATGGGCACGGCTGGCCGGGTGGGATGGAACGAATCCGATTGGCATATCCGTTAAAGTATTTCTGGAAGGCTCCTACGATTCAGGAACCATGAATACCGGTTTGCAGACCGGAGGCCATTTGCCCCTGGAATCGCCCTATGATGCCACGGCCGTCTTTTCCATTCCCGAGGACGTGGTGGATTGGGTGATGGTGGAATTACGGACGCTTGTGGATGGATCCGGTGACAATTACACAAAAAGCGGGTTCCTGAGAAATGACGGTGTTGTGGTGAATCCCGACGGTTCGGAACCTCTCACATTCAGTGCGCCGGAGGGAGATTACTTTATTGCCGTGATCCATCGAAATCATCTGGGTGCGATGAGTGCCGATAAGGTCGGTGTCGGTCCTGTATCTCCATAGAACCAAATTGTGAAAGAAGACCCATGAAACCGATGCGTATGACCGTTGTCCTGATGATCCTCATGAACCATGGTTTATTTGCGCAGAGCATGATACCGCCGGACCGGAGAATCGACTGGAACCCGGGTATTCCGGGAGGCATCCCCGATTATCCTGAGGGGGTCGATGCGGCGGATTACGGTGCTTCGGGTGACGGTATCACGGATGATACCGGAGCCATACAAAATGCCATCGATGCCTGCGGCAATATGGCCACGTCATTGCGGCAGACGGATCCGTCTGCAGGATTAGCCGTTTATTTGCCGGCAGGCACCTATTTGATCTCCGGCCGGCTCAATTTGAATTTTTCCGGAATTGTTCTCCGGGGAGACGGTCCGGACCGGACAAGAATCCGGTTCGATTCGACGAATGCCGGCACGGCAATTATCGGCATATTTTCCACAGGGGGATCCTATAATCAGTATATACGAAACATCACGGGAGGCGCCGTCAAAGGATCGAAAACGGTGACACTGGATAATGCGGCCGGCTTCACCGAAGGGAGCATCTGGCTGTTCGACCAGCTGAACGACGGCGATATCGTGACCCATATCGGCGGCGGCGGTGCAGCCACCTGGTGCAGTCGCGAGAACGGCACGCGTGCCATGGGGCAGATTGTCCGGATCTCGGCCGTGGACGGTAACGCCGTTTCTTTTGAACCGTCGCTCTACCTCGATTATAACCCCGGGCTGAGTCCACAGGCCATGAACTTTACGAGAAGGCCCATCTTCGACTCGGGAATTGAAGATCTGTCTGTGGAAACGATTGGGAACAAGGCGACGAACAATATCATCATGGATGTCGGCGCTTTCAACTGGATCAGGAACGTGGAATCCGTCAATTCGAACGAGGATCATGTCAGCTGCCTGTACAATTACAGAAGTGAAATCAGGGACAGTTATTTTCATCATGCATCCAGCCATATGGGCGGTCACGGTTACGGCGTGAAACTGGGCCTCGCATCCACCGCATGCCTTGTGGAAAACAATATTTTTTATCATCTCCGCCATTCATTGATGACATGCTGGGGCGCGGCCGGAAATGTGATCGGCTACAATTATTCGGCCTATGTTTTTATGCGGTATGAAGACTATGAATGGGCCTGCTCGGATTTGATCGGCAGTCACGGCGCCTATCCGGTGATGAACCTTTTTGAAAGCAATTACGGACAGATGATCGACAACGATTATTACTGGGGCACATCCGGGTACCAGGTCTATTTCCGCAACCGGTCCGCCGGATACCAGCACGACAAGGAAAACCGGTTTCTGGCGGTGACACTTGAAAAAGGATGTTTATTCGGAACAGTGATCGGGAATGTGCTGGGCGTTCCTGTCGATAACTACCCCTCCCTTCCTTATTACGAGATCGAGGGGACCATAACCACTTCGCAAACACCGGCCGTGTATCGGCTGGGTTATACATCGGTCAGTGACGGGGATCCAGCCGGGAACGATTCGCAGGTGAAAGCCACACTGCTGCGTCACGGCAATTTCGATTTCGTTACCGGAAACGTGATTTGGGATCCTGAAATCGGCGGCCATGATTTACCGGCCTCCTTTTATCTGACATCGAAGCCCGGTTTCTTCGGAGAACAGCCATGGCCGTGCATCGGACCGGATGTGTCACCCGTGATCAACAAGCTGCCGGCTCAGATCCGGTTTGAGCAGTTGTTTACCGGAACGCCGAAACCGCCGAGCAATTGTGTTGCCGAATCCAATGCGCCAGGGGAAATCGATATCACCTGGCGGGACCATGCGGTTTCAGAAACCGGATTCTGTATAGAGCGCAGCCCGGATGGCGTCACTTTTCAGGAAATTGCACTGTTCGCGGGATTGAACGATCCCTATTTAACCCATCGTTATACGGATTCCGGGTTGATGACGAACACGACCTGTCATTACAGGATTTGTGCGTATAATGAGCACGGCCGGTCCGGTTACACAAATATCGCCACCGCGACAACGGATGACGGCCTGGAACCGGTGCCTGTTGTTCTCTGCCGGTTTGACGGGAATTTTGCCGATTCCAGCTGCAATCACTATCCCGGTCAGGATTATGGCGGCCCGGTTTTCGGGGCAGGCGTACATGGACAGGCGATTGATCTGGACGGATATGATGATTATACGGGTTACAATTGGGACAGTCCCATCGAAGGGCCCGACCAGTCCTTTACACTGGCTGCGTGGATCAATGCCCGTGACCTCACAGGCTGCCGGTGGATTTTTGGAGAGCATTACGGTTATCATAATTTTAATTTTGGATTGGATGAAGGACAGATTTATTTTGGATGGCGTTATTATAACAGCATCGGGGAAATTAAAACCTATTATTTGAAAACCTTTGAAAGTCTGCTGCCCGATCATTTCTGTCACATAGCAGCTACATATCATGCACAGTCAAAAACCGCAAGTATTTTTTTAAACGGCATCCGTGTCAGATATGATATGACGTCGCAGCCCTTCGGCATCCGGGATGTTCATACCCTCTATATCGGCCGCGGCACGAAAATAAATACACCGGAATATTTTGACGGTTTCATCGATGAAGCCCGTATTTATAATGCGGCTCTTTCCTGTTCAGAGATTGCGATGCTGGCCACATTGCAGGTGAATCTGCAGATCAAAATATTTCTGGAGGGTCCGTACAATACAGGAACCATGACAACCGGTCTGCGGTCCGGAGCGTATATCCCCTTGCAGTCCCCGTATGATGCCACCGTCGTGTCGGTTTTACCGGACAACACGGTGGACTGGATCCAGGTGGAGCTTCGGACTCTGGCGGACGGGTCGGGAGAAAATTATACAAAAAGCGCCTTCTTAAGAAGTGACGGCATGATCGTGGACCTGCACGGATCAGACTGTCTGTCGATTACGGCACCGGAAGGGAATTATTATATTGCAGTCCGGCATCGCAATCATCTGGCTGTGATGAGTGTTGAACCGGTTCATCTGCAAGAGGCGGCAGCACAGTGAATCAGTCCGAATGCTGTAAACAGCCGGCATATCCGGTACCGCCTAATGAAGATCGGCCCAGGCGGTTCCGGTGTACACCTCCAGCTTTGTTGTCGTTGTATTGAACCGGACCATGCCCGACGAAGGCGAGGCAGGTCTTTCGGCGGTTGTTCCCACAGGCACCTTGACCGCGTCCGTTCCTAAAATTTCCAGTGTAACGGACGGAGTTTTTGAATTGATGCCGACCCGGTTCGTTGAAAAATCACCGCCTATCAACGGCGCCGTGCTGTTGCTGTTCTCGATATAGAGTTTGTTGCTGCCCGTTTCGTTGTATCCGGCCTCATATCCGATGAAGATATTACCGGATTTATCGTGTAGCGATGTGCCCGAGCCTGCATTGAATCCTATGATGGTATTATTTGAACCGGCCTGATTATAATAGTTCGATCCCCATCCGATACCCACGTTGCCCTGCCCGGTGTTGTTGTAAATAAGCGCAAAATATCCGATGGCCGTGTTGTAGTGCCCTGTGGTGTTGGAAGAAAGCGCACTTGAACCGCAGGCCGTATTGGCACTCCCCGTGGTATTGGAACCAAGCGCATCATACCCGCTGGCCGTGTTGAAACACCCCGTAGTGTTGGAAGAAAGCGCACCGACCCCGCTGGCTGTATTGATAAATCCTGTCGTGTTGGATACAAGCGCATTAATCCCGATAGCCGTGTTGTTATGTCCTGTGGTATTGGCATTCAGGGCCCCAATGCCGACAGCAGTATTGCTCTGACCCTCTCCACCTGAAGTATGACTGAGGCTGCCGCCTCCGTTTCCCAGGTAAAGTGTGCCTGTAAAATTTGTCTGATCCGGCAGGTAGAGAATCTGTGTGTCATTGATACCCACTTTTCCTGCCACATCCAGGGTATGCGTCGGAGAAGAATCTCCGATACCCACACGGCCGTTTCTCCAGGTCTGTAGGGTATTTGCCCAGTGATCTCTCATACTCAGATAATTGCCGCTGGCCCCGGTACCGAGGAAATTGGCCTCAAAATAATAGGTGTTATCGCCATCGGTATCATCAAAACCTAAAATGGGAACGTTATCCTCTGCACCCGTACGAATTGTGAGTTTCGAAGCCGGTGATGTGCCGTTAATTCCGATTTTGCCGTTCTTGAACACGGTCAGTGCGTTGGCTCTGGCGGAGGAACCGCTGCCTATTCCAATCTCGAACAGAGGGTCGGTGGACACCCACGAGGTCGCATTGCCGCCGCCCACATTCCATTGACCTATTGCCATGGATAAATAAGAAGAAGCATTTGTCCAGCCCCCCATGGCAGTGGACATATCCCCGCCGGCTGTGGTATAGGCTCCCATGGCCGTGGAATAATGGCCGCCGGCCCCGGTACCCGCACCCATGGACGTGGAATAGTATCCGCTGGCCGTGGTAGAATAGCCCATGGCCGTGGAAGCAGCTCCGCTGGCCGTAGTAGAATAGCCCGTGGCCGTAGAATAATCACCGATATTGCCGTCATTCCACTCGCCAGAGCTTACATCCCCCGCCCGGAACGCCGCCTTTCTCGGGTACCAGATCATCCGCGTGCCGGTTCCGGACGTGCTGAGTGCTGCTCCCGAGCCATATGTTCCTTTTGCCAGGATACCGCCGTCATTATCGATACTCAGTCTGAACTCCGGGCTGCTTGTACCGATGCCCACCTTGTCTGTGGAAGTGGTGGTGTACACATTCGCCCCGTTGTCCGTCCACCCGCCGGCACTGCCCGCCATGCCCAGGGCCGAGCCATTCCAGTACAGCGCCCCTCCCACATTGTACAGCTTGCCGGCCGTGCTGGACGGCGTGGAACCTTGCGGCAGGCTGATGGAACCCGCGTCCCCCTCGTCGTTCACCTCCATCAGCACGTGGGATTCCGAATCCTTCACCGTCATCTTCTGGGACAGACCGGTCCCCACCAGCGCCAGGCAAAGCATAAAATCGAGTGCCATTCGCTTCATGGCGTGCTCCCTCCTGATTAGTTGACTGTTGAAGTATGATTGTAGGGCCGCATGCGGTAAAGAATCGGTTTTAGCTCAACATGATTACTGCGGCTTTATGAGGAATAGATGTCCGTTGGATTACCGGAAATATAATTTATAACACTGCTGTCCAAGATAGAAAAAAGTTAAACTGAAAAACAATAATTTACATGGGATTTTTCCCATTTTTTAAAACCAGGTTCTTTTT
>JAFGGN010000002.1 GCA_016930535.1 bacterium | reverse complement strand
TTGATCCCGAGGGCGTTTTTCCCGAGGGACTTGATCCCGAGGATCCTGAATCCAATGGCGTTTTCCCCGAGGATCCTGAATCCGAGGAGTTTTTCCCCGAGGATCCTGGTCCTGCGGGCCATTGAGACAGCTTCGTGAGCAGTTCTTCCAGTGTGACCGTTTTATCGAGTCTGGCCATTTTCACCATGGCCATTTCCAGTACCATTTTTGAATTTTCACTGTATTTGAGGGTGCCGTACGCATGCATCAGTATACCGATCATCCGCAGCAGATCTTCTTCCGAAAACAGCCGGGCCGTTTCCGTATACCTTTTCCGCTGTGCTTCAGTTTTTTCCAGGAGGTCCGCACTGCCGGTCGAGATGACCACGAGGCAGTTTCTTAAATGCTCTCCAAGTCCGCTGACGAATTCCTCCAGATCATAACCGCTTGAAAACACTTCTTCGACAATGTCGAAACATTGCTGCACATCGCGGTCCGCCAGGATCTGTGTGACCTTAAAAAACAATTCCTCATCGATCAGTCCCAGGGCCTGAATCACATGTTCCGCGCGGATCTGATTTCCTGTATAGGATATCATCTGATCCAGAATGGACTGGCTGTCACGCATACTGCCTTCGGCTTTTCTCGCGATGAGGAGCAGCGCACTGTCATCGATTTCGATTCCTTCTTCTCCGCACATCATTCTGAGATGCGATATAATATGCTGTGTACTGACGCGCCTGAAATCAAAACGCTGGCATCGGGATACGATGGTCGCCGGCACCTTATGCGGTTCGGTGGTTGCAAAAATGAACAGCACATGATTCGGCGGTTCTTCCAGCGTCTTTAACAGGGCATTAAACGCCTCTGTGGTCAGCATATGGACTTCATCGATGATGTATATCCGATACTGCCCCTTGGCAGGTGTATAACGGATATTTTCACGTAAATTACGGACCTCATCGATGCCCCGGTTGGATGCACCGTCAATTTCAAGAACATCCATGGAGCGGCCTTCCGCGATTTCAAGGCAATTTGAGCATGTATTGCAGGGATTTACAGACGGACCATTTTCACAATTGAGAGCTTTTGCCAGAATTCGTGCCGCACTGGTTTTTCCGACTCCTCTCGGTCCGGTAAAAAGATAGGCATGGGCGAGACGCTGATGCTGAATCGCATTCTTCAATGTCCCACTGACATGCTCCTGAGCAATCAATTTTTCCCATGAATCGGGGCGCCATTTTCTTGCAAGAACCAGATAAGCCATATTGAGTCAGGATTTGTGATGAAAATTAGGCTGTGCACCCTTCTTCGGGTATCCCTATACCTTGAACACAACCTGAAAGTCAACTCCCGCCAAGATTCACTGCGGCACATGAGGCAGGCTGCTTACCGCTGCTACCTCCCGGTCCTGACGGGGTTCGGCAGTGTCTCATTGCGCAGGACTCGAGCGATCATCGCTGCAAAACAGGCCGGAACCAGGAAAGGAACAGACCTCAGAAAGGGAATTCAACCCTGCTGTAGCGGATTTCAGGTTACAGGGCACCGCTGGCTCCCCGTCTAGCACAGCCTTTCGAGTGGAGCAGAGCGGGATCGAACCGCCGGCCTGTACGTTGCGAACGTACCGCTCTCCCATCTGAGCTACTGCCCCTTACAAAACATCAGCAGAAAGCTGATCAGCGGAGAGGGCGGGATTCGAACCCGCGGTAGCATTCACTACACACGCTTTCCAAGCGTGCTCCTTCAACCACTCGGACACCTCTCCATAAAACAAAACATCAATAACCCGTGTTATCAGTGAGCCAGTTGCGGTGGTACATCATACTGAAATACAAACATCTGTTGGCGGAGAGGGTGGGATTCGAACCCACGGTCCGCCGATAGGCGGACAACGGTTTTCGAGACCGCCCGATTCAACCGCTCTCGCACCTCTCCTGAAATTATCTGCATCGCTGTCCCGACCCGGTCCGAAAAGGCGATGCCTGAACAGCAGCACCGGACCCGTCAATTCAGCCGAATACCACGCGCTGATCGCGTTTTGTTTTTCTCACATTTTGAAAGAACGTTTTTAACATCAGAGACGATTCATTCGCGAGAATGCCCGGAATGATTTCAATCTGATGATTTAACCGGTGATCCTGGACGATGTTCCATAAAGTGCCGCATGCGCCAGCCTTCGGATCCACTGCTCCGAAAACCAGCGTATCGATCCTTGATAAAACAGCAGCACCCGCACACATGGTACAGGGCTCCAGGGTCACGATCAATGTACAATTTTCGAGACGCCATGATTGCAGCGTATTGGCCGCTGCAGAAATGGCAATCATCTCGGCATGGGCCGTCGGATCCTGAAGGGATTCGGTCTGATTGTATCCCTTTCCGATAATTTTATCCTCATGTGCAACGACGGCACCCACAGGAACCTCTCCCGATTCAAATGCCTTTGCAGCTTCTTTCAGGGCCGTCTGCATCCACATTTCATAGAGGTTCATGTGTTACCCGCACTATAAAAAAGTACGCCCGAAAGGGTTCGAACCTTTAGCCTCCTGATCCGTAGTCAGGTGCTCTATCCAGTTGAGCTACGGGCGCATTCATAATCTCAGCAGTCAGCAAGCGGTTTCCTGTTTTTTATACCTGACCAGAATTCAGGAATCCGTCATCTTGATACGGATCACTCATTGCCGAGGCTGACGGCTGAAGGTATATTCATGTAGCGCATACGGGGATCGAACCCGTGTTACCGGCGTGAGAGGCCGGCGTCCTAGACCACTAGACGAATGCGCCGTTTTCACAGAACAGTCCGTGACCGTACGCCCGGAGGGACTTGAACCCCCAACCCTCTGATCCGAAGTCAGATGCTCTATCCAGTTGAGCTACGGGCGCGTAAAAATTGGCTGGGGAGCAGGGATTCGAACCCCGATACTACGGTCCAGAGCCGCATGTCCTGCCGTTGGACGACTCCCCAATGCCTAATACTGAGCAGTTAATATATAAAGAAACGCACTGAATGTCAAACGTTTTTTCCGGTGTACCAAGACCATCAAAAACCGGCAGCCATCGGGTCTTCCAATGCGGATTTAATGGTCCGGAAATCCGCTTCCGGCCTGTTTGAAACGCTTTCAGGACCGGATCATCTGATCCCTCAAGCTGAATGGATCCCCCCCTGATTTGCCCCGGATTCTCGTACTCAGCGCTGCAAAAAGTTCCTTTTGTTTTTTATGGATAACTACATTCTTTTCAATGGGTTTCCTTCGCCTGGATTCATCCAGAATCACAAAAGGAGACGCCACGGATTCGAGAGAACATGCCTGCCCGGATTCATTCAGACAGACCCACGCCGCATGAACGGCCGCTCCCTGCGCCGCTCCTTCGCCCTCGACAGGAACCACCTGCGCTTCAAATACATCGGCAATGGTCTGGCACCACGCTTCGGATTTGGATAATCCCCCGGTGACACGGACTTCTTTAGGCACCACGGGCATTCGCCTGAATCCGTCATAGAGATTCAGGATATGGCCCTCAAGCACGGCCCGGCAAAGCACGGCTTTTTCAAAATCATCCAGTCCGAATCCAAAGTACACAGGTGTGGCCTGCGGCACATCCGGCGTACGTTCGCCCATATACCAGGGAATCAGAAGCCGCCCCTCATTTCCGGGCGCCGTCTCCTGCATCAGCAGGTTAAAATCCGCATGTGAAAGGGAATGGATCCGCAGAATTTCATTATAACCGTTGGCGAGATTGGAAACACAAAGCAGGGGCAGATAATGACCCGTACTGTCACAAAACGCCGCAATCTCGCCCGTCGGATCCACAAAGGGGGATTCCATATAAGTATATGCTGTACCACTGGTGCCAAGACTGATGGTCACGAGCCCGGGAATCACATTGCCGGTGCCCACGGCACCGTACATATTGTCTCCGCAGCCGGCATCAATTTTACATTCCGGTGAAAACCCGTACTTCTGTACCAGTTCGTTTGATATACGGCCGATACTTTTATCGGAAGGTTTCACCGGCGGTATTTTATCCTTGAGATCCGGAGAAATGGCATTCATCACGGATTCGGACCATTTTCCCGTTTCCGGATTCCAGAGCGCCATACCCGATGTGTCGCCCGGTTCCATGACGCGGATCCCGCCGTTTTTCCCTCCTGTCAGAAACCAGTTGATGTAATTGTGAACGAGGAACAGGGTGGCGGTTTTTCTGTACACCTCGGGTTCGTGCCGTGCCAGATGATAGATCTTGGCCGCCGTATACCCGGTTCGCTGACTGTTCCCAACCTCCCTGACCATGGCATCCAGACCGCCAATCCGGTCCGTCAGCAGATCGCATTCCTCCAGTGTCGAAAAATCGTTCCAGAGCTTGCTTCTCTGCCGGGTGAGATTTCCCTCTGCATCGAGTGAGACAAGGCCGTGCTGCTGCCCGGAAACAGAGATGCCGAGAATTTGACCGACCGGCACATCAGAAGATTTTAGCTGTTCAAATACGCGATGCAGAGCTTCGATCCACATATCCGGATCCGATTCCGACACACCTTCAGGCTGCCCCTGAATCACACCGTTTTTCGTCCGGTAATTGGGCAGATCCGTATCATAATTGACAGCATCCACAAATACATTTGACTGTGATTCAAGATCGATGACGACAAGCTTACAGCTCTGTGTCGATACATCCAGTCCGGCAAACAATCCTTCCATAGTCCGCTCCCATCTGTCATAAAAAAAAAGATCCCCCCGAATAATCCGGGGGGATCGCATTCATCATTCATTATCGGATGTACTGATTTAAAATGGCCTCATACAGTTCCTGTTTGCCGCTGATTTGTTTGGGCTCACCGATTTCATCGGCCATTTTTGCCAGTGTTTCAAGATCGAGCTTGCCGGATTCAAAGGCTTTTCCGTTCCCCGAATCATAACTGGCGTACCGTTCTTTTTTCATTTTGAGATAATTCGATTTCTGCAGGACATTGTCCGCAATAATGAGACCGCGGGCGAGCGAATCCATGGAACTGATATGCGCAATGAAAAGGTCTTCGGCATCCGTGGAACTGCGCCGGCGTTTGGCGTCAAAATTCATGCCTCCCTTGCCGATACCGCCATTCTGAAGCAGAACCAGCATCAGGGATGTGCACTCATGCAGATCATGCATAAATTCATCCGTATCCCAGCCATTATGCGGGTCACCCTGATTCACATCAAGACTGCCTAACAAACCGGCATCACAGGCCGTCTGCACTTCATGGGCGAAGGAATGTCCGGCCAGGGTCGCATGGTTGTTCTCGATATTGATTTTAAAATCATCCTGCAGGCCGTACTTGTTGAGAAATCCGATCACGGTCGCCGAATCGAAATCATACTGATGCTTGGTCGGTTCCATGGGCTTGGGTTCGATCAGGAAAGTTCCTTTGAATCCCGCCTTGCGTCCGTAATCACGGGCTTTCTGCAGAAACATGCCCAGATGATCCAGTTCGCGTTTCATATCCGTATTCAGAAGCGAATAGTAGCCTTCCCTGCCGCCCCAGAACACGTAATTGTCACCGCCAAGTTCGATGGTGGCATCGATTGCCGCCTTGACCTGGGCCGCAACCTGGGGAATAACATGGAAATCGGGATTGGTGGCAGCGCCGTTCATGTAACGGGCATGCGTAAACACATTCGCGGTTCCCCAGAGCAGATTGACACCCGATGCGGCCTGTTTTTTCTTGGCCAGTTCCACCAGCGTCTTCAGGTTCTTTTCGGACTCGGCCGCAGTACTGCCGGCCGGAGCGATATCCCGGTCGTGAAAACAGTAGAAGCCGGCGCCCAGTTTGGTAATGAATTCAAAGGCGGCATCGAGCTTGTCCCTGGCAGACTGCATGGGATCGGAAGCTTCATCCCATGGCAGATCGATCGTCCCTGCCGGTCCGAAGGGGTCCCCGCCGTTTCCGCAGAACGAATGCCAGTAAGCGATGGCAAAGCGGAAATGATCCTTCATGGATTTGCCGGCAATGACCCTGTTTTCATCATAGTACTTGAATGCCAGCGGATTGTCCGAATCAGCGCCTTCATACTTGATTTTCCCGATACCCGGAAAATATTCCCGGGAACCGGTCGTGACTTGAATCGGCATAAAACATCTCCTTTCTATATACACACAGAACGTGAATACTCTGAATCCGTGATCATCCGCGGAAATACAGATACACACCCACAATAACAAGAACGAGAGCCACCGAGAACAGCACGTCCAAACGCGTCCAGCTGGACCGGGATTCCTTTTTATGCTCGTCGGTTACGGTACCGTAGGTCAGACCGCTGATATGTTCGTAACTCGGTTCGCGTGTAAAATAACTGACAATGAGCATCACGGCGATACAGACCACCAGAATGATCAGACTGAAATACTGGAAGAATATATGATTGACGATCCAGAAAAAGGAGCCCTCCGCATAACTGAAATCGGACATCAGCTTGACCGGTGTGTCAATGGCCAGCCGGAAGATACCAAGCACGAAGCCGACAATGAGCGCAGACACGCATCCCTTGCTGTTCAGGCGTTTATTGAATACGCCCAGGAAAAAGACCACGAAAATCGGCGGGGCAAGATACGCCTGTACGCCCTGGAGATAGTCGTACAGTCCCTTACCCCCCTTGATGACCGGGATCCAGGCAAGACCGATCAGCACCATCACTGCGGTAGCCACTCTTCCCACCCACACCAGCTGATGCTGCGAAGCTTTCGGTCTGAATTTACTGTAAAAATCCATGGTATACAATGTGGAGGAGGCATTGAAAACACCGGCCAGCGAGCTCATCAACGCGGCCAGGAGACCGGCCACGACCATGCCCCTGACACCGGTCGGCAGCACAGTGGCCACGAGAAGCGGAAACGCTTTCTGCGCCTCGTCCCTGATCAGCACCCCGTCACTGTTGAACAGTGTCTCCCTGAGCACCTGCACATCGCCCACCAGCTCGGGTTTCGACGCCAGAGCGAAACAGATCATGCCGGGAATGATGAAAATAAATACGGGCAGCAGTTTCAGAAATGAGGCGCAGATGGAGCCGCGGCGGGCCTGCGTCTCATTGGGTGCACCCAGCGTACGCTGCACAATATACTGATCCGTACACCAGTACCACAATCCGATGATCGGTGCACAGAACAACATGCCGAGCCACGGATAGTTATCGTTGAAATACCAGGCCATGCGTCCGGGTTCGCTCACCGGTGCCCATGTGGATTCCACGCCTGCAGGTACCATCGGTTTCCACAAATTGAACATATCACTGCCGCAAATGGCACGAAGTTCGGACCAGCCGCCAAGAGCTTTCAGACCGAATATGGTAACCAGAACGGAACCGAGAACCAGTATCACGGTTTGAATGGCTTCCGTATAGGCAACGGCTCGCAGACCGCCGATAATGGTATACAGACCGGTAAGAAGGATCACGACGATGGACCCGATCCAGAAGCTGTCCAGCACCATGCCCCCGATCGTGAGCGACATTTCGGGAAGCAGAACGCTGAACACGATACCGCCTGCAAAGATACCTACAGCGATCTTGGTCAGAATATAGGCGACCAGAGAAATAACCGAAAGTATCCAGCGCGCGGTCGGTGAAAACCGTTTTTCAAGAAATTCCGGCATGGTGAACACTTTGGACCGCATATAAAACGGCACCATCACCCACCCCAGTACGAGAAGACACCAGGCATGCAGCTCGTAATGGGCCATGGCCACACCGTCCGTACATCCGGACCCGGCCAGTCCGACCAGATGCTCGGAGCCGATATTGGAGGCAAATATCGAAGCCCCGATAATGAACCATCCCAGGTTCCTCCCGGCCAGAAAATAATCATCGGCCGTATCACGGTTCTTGCGAATGACCCACCATGTGATTCCTGCCAGAAGCAGAAAATACATGACAACAATGATCCAATCCCAGGCTTGAAACGTTCCCATTGTCCTCATCCTTTCTGTTAATTCGTTTTTATGCTCTATCCCTGATAGTAATCCACGTTTTCCTGTGTCAGAATATCCATCGGAACGACAACTTTCTTTTCCACCGATTCCTTGAGAATGACATGCCTGTACAGTGAATAAATACTCTGGTAACCCTGCAGTGCAGGACGCTGGCTGATAAGAAAATCGATGGTGCCGTTTTTAAGATATTTTCTGTTTTCTTCGACCAGGTCATAACCGATCAGTACCACATCGCGGGATTTTCCCAGCTCGATCAGTGCCTCCGCGACCTGATGGGTACATGCGCTTGGTACGAATATACCCTTGAGATCAGGATACGCACGGACCAGTTCCACCGAAACCTGATTGAAATGCCGCACATCCGTATCCCGGTGCACATCCTGGCTGATGACAGTAAAATCCGGTTCCGCACCCAGGATTGATTCGAAGCCCTTATTCCGGTCATCGAGATGATAGTCCACCGGATGAACGCGTAAAGAAGCCACCTTTCCGCCGTCCAGTTTAAGCTGCATCAGTTTCGCTGCAAGCACACCGCTCTGATACGATTCCTGTCCGATATAGGCGAGACAATGACTTTCGGGAACATAGGAATCGATAAACACGTAAGGCAGGCTTTCCGGAAGCTCACAGATGAGTTTTTCGGAGGCTTCGGACAGCACCGGAGCAATCACCAGACCATCCAGGCCACTGATGGTTTTCTTCAGACTCCTGCAGGCGTCTAGGAATGATTCCTGAGAGTATTTATCGTAATTGATGACCGTTGTTTTCAGCGGATACATCTTCAGCTCATCGAGCGCACGCATGATACCGGATACAGGAAGTTCCCAGTATTTCCCGTCCTGATACGGCGACGGAATCAGAACGCCGAAGTTGTACGTTTTTTGCAGGGAGAGATTACGGGCAAACACATTGGGGTGATAATCCAATTCTTCGACAATCTGCCGCACTTTTTGCCGGGTCTCGTCGGATACACGGCCGCGGTTATGAATCACCCGGTCCACGGTACCGACCGAGACATTGGCGAGCCGGGCAATTTCGTTGAGCGTTGTCATTTGATAAACAGTCCGTCAGGCAAGGCGTGACCGTTCACGCAAGCTCCTGTTGAATAGTCGTAGAATACTGTTTTTACATTGCGTGTACGCCCACGCAAAAATACATAAAGAAATGCACAATAAACAGTGCATACCAAGTTTAATGACAAGGGATGAAAAATGCAAGTTAAATTTTATTAATTTATCCGGCTGCAGGCGGATGAAAGCCTTCGCATTACCGTTTCTTTCCCCAGCACGGCCATGACTTCGAACAGGCCCGGTGACGATCCGAGCCCGGTGACGGCAAGACGCAGCGGATGGATCAGCTTACCGGCTCCAATTCCCTGGTTTTCCGCCAGACCCCGAATCAGTTTTTCAAGCCGCGCTTCGCTCCAGTCGCCGCACTGTCCGAGCGCTTCCGACAGCTGATTCAGCCGCTCAGACACATCCGTCCCGGACCAGTGCTTCCGGACGGCTCCATCCTCATACTCCTCCGGATCCTGGAAAAAATAACGGGCCTGCAAATAAAATTCATTCAGATTTCTGAGGCGTGATTTAATCAGATCGATGACCCGGATTGTATAGGTTCTCTGTTCATTCGAAACCGGCAGTTGCACCATTCGCGTCTTAACCAATCCGGGCATCAATTGTTCAAAAAGATACCCGGATCCGGCCTGAGAGATGTACTGTGCATTCATCCAATTCAGTTTCTGTGCGTTGAATACGGCCGGCTTTTTGGAAATGCGGTCAAGTGAAAACAGTCCGGTCAGGGTGTTTTTGTCCATCATTTCACGGTCGTCTCCCGGGGACCAGCCCAGCAGGGCCAGAAAATTGATCAGGGCATCCGGCAGAATACCCATCTCACGGTATGCCCCGACCGACGTGGCGCCATGGCGTTTGGACAGGCGTTTTTTATCTTCGCCCAGAATCAGGGGAACATGCCCGAATCGCGGCACATGCCATCCCAGGGCGGTGTACAGCAGTATCTGTTTGGGCGTATTTGAGAGATGATCGTCCCCGCGTATCACATGGGTGACACCCATATCGTGATCATCGGCAACCACGGCAATCTGATAAACGGGCGACCCGTCAGACCGGAGAATGATAAAATCGTCGATCTCTTCATTAGATACCCTGATGGATCCATGAACCAGATCGTCGAAGTCCGTCCTGCCATCGGGTGTGCGGAATCTCAGTGTGAAAGGGTTGTTTTCTTCAAGCTGGATTTGTATTTGTTCATCGGTCAGATTCAGACAGGTCCTGTCGTATTTGAACTTCGTTCCTGCCTTCACGGCCGATTCTCTTTTTTCCTCGAGAAGTTCCGGTGTACAAAAGCACCGGTATGCCCGGCCCTGTTCCAGCAGCTGCATGCAGACAGCCCTGTGCCGGTTTTCCCGTGAAGACTGATGGACCGGCGGTTCATCCCATGCGAGTCCCAGCCAAGAAAGACTTTCAAGGATCTTTTCCGTCAGTACCGGTTCAGATCGTTCCTTGTCCGTATCCTCGATGCGAAGCAGAAACCGGCCACTCTCCCGCCGTGCGAACAGATAGTTAAAAAGGGCCGTACGCGCCCCGCCCACATGCAGGTATCCTGTGGGACTGGGTGCAAAACGGACACGAATTGAATTGGATTGATTCATATCATTGCCGGTAATAAATAAAAAAAACCACAGAAAACATCAAGGCACACGGGGAATAAAGCCTCATTCTCTGTGCCCACTGTGTCCTCAGTGGTTTCACATGAAAGTGACCAGGTAAAAACAGGTCTGACAAACTTGCGGAGAGGGTGGGATTCGAACCCACGGTAGAGTTGCCCCTACGCAGGTTTAGCAAACCTGTGCCTTCAGCCGCTCGGCCACCTCTCCGTATTTGACGAAAATAAGTAAAGAACTGTATGAATATGCTCCAGCGGAGAGCGGGAGACTCGAACTCCCAAGGGCGTGAACCCGTCGGTTTTCAAGACCGATGCCTTACCAATTAGGACTAGCTCTCCTAAAAATAGCAGAGCCAATATACACATTTTTGATTGTCAAATCAACGGTTTTTTTTAACACCCGGCCTGCTTCTGGCCGATCCCGGACTGCTTCTGGCCGATCCCGGCCTGCTTCTGGCCGATCCCGGACTGCCCCTGTCTGGTCCGGCCGGTCTTATCAGGAAAGACGCCTGGCTATCCAGCTCAATTCCTGGAAAATGGCATTTTCCGGGCAGGATTCATTGCAGCACAGACAATTGATGCATTTATGATAATCCATCATGGGATGGTTATCGATCATTTCGATCGCTTCGACAGGACAGCCTTTCGCGCAGACAGCACAACCCGTACATTTTTCAAGATCGGCGCGCGGCCGGACCCATAAAAACCGGCCGAGCCATTTTACCAGAAATGACGGAACGAACTTCATCATCCGGTTCGAGGGAAGATTGAAATCATGAATCTGATAGTCACCGAGTTCGCCCGGTACAACGGCAATCCGGCCGGCATCTGTTTCACCGAGCATGTCATGAGCAGCGAGACGGATTGCATCGATCTCCATGGGTTTGAATCCCATGATGGATGAAGCTATGGTATCCAGCGCGACGCCGTCCGTACCGGCCAGCAGCAGACCAACCTGTCTGCGTATACCGGTGGCCGGTCCGTTGCCCTCCATTCCAAGAATGCCGTCCATCAGATGCAATGCCGGTTTGACAATACCGTATATATCGACAATCACCTGGCTGAATTTATCGGGATGAGGCAGCTGTTTATGAAATCTGGCTTTTTGAAATCCGGGCAATGTGCCGTACAGATTTTTAATGGCGCCGGTATACAGTGTAAATCCGTGAGTCTTGAATTTCGGCAGATTGATCACCACGTCCGATTCGAGAACCGCGCGTGCAATGTGGTACTTTCTGCCGTTTTTCTCCCGTACCAGACTGCCATCCGCCTCAAAATTCACCAGCCGGCTGCCTGTTGCTTCCGCGACCTTTAAAAATCCGGTATTCTCCCAGCATCGTTTTACACCCTTGAGCGCTCCGGAAGGACTGTCGCCTATCAGGACTTTACCGCCGGCTTGCTGCACTTCGCGGACAACGGCCTCCAATACCACCGGATGTGTGGTGATGGCCCGTTCGGGTGCCTTGGCAGAAAGCATGTTCGGTTTGAGCAGCACGGTCTGTCCCCGCTTTACAAAAGAACGCATGCCCCCGAACGCTTCAAGAAGGCCGTGAACAGATTCAAATACCTGATCCCTGTCATAATCGGCACATCTCGCGATGGATACGGTTGTCATACTATCGCCTTATAAACATCATTCCGCTGACCTGACGGATGTAGTTCTTCAGTTCCATGGACAAAAGTTGGGCCAGTGCCTCTGATGTGCTCATTTGAAGCTCGGAGGTAATGGCATCGATATGCTTGGGCTCAAATGTAAGAATGTCCCAGAATCTTTTCTCGCTGTCATTCATCTGCCCCACAAGGGGCATTTCCCTGCCGGTCCGGTCCGGTCTGAATGAACCGGGGGTCTGCAACTGAGGAATTTCTTCGAGAATATCCTGCACGTTCTCGACCAGCTTGGCTCCCTCCCTGATCAGCCTGTGCGGTCCCCGGCTCATTTTCTGTCCGGCCTGGCCGGGCACCGCAAAAACCTCGCGTCCCTGCTCCAGCGCCATGTAGGCCGTAATCAACGCACCGCTTCTCTCGCCAGCCTCAATCACCACGGTTCCCAGACACAGTCCGCTGATGATGCGGTTGCGCCTTGGAAAATGATCGGCAAGTGGCTGTTCACCGAGAGGGAATTCGGTAACCAGCAGACCATCACGCTGGACCTGTTCGTACAGTCTCGAATTTTCGGGCGGATACACCACATTCAGTCCGCAGCCCAGGATCCCCCAGGTTCGGTATCCATGTTCGAGGGAAGCCCGGTGGGCGCAAGTATCGATGCCCCTTGCCATGCCGCTGACCACGATAATTCCCCTGTCCGCGAGCTCCCCGGCAAGCATCTCCGCCATGCGCCTTCCATAAGCCGTGGGACCCCTTGTGCCGACAACGGCCACACACCGGTCGTCACTCAACGATTCAGCATTTCCTTTGACATACAGCAAAACGGGCGGATCATGAATCGTTTTCAGGGTCTCCGGATACCGCGTATCCCATAAGGAGATCATTTGAATCTGAAGCCCTGCCGCCGATTCCACCTGCCTTTCGGCATCCGCCGGATCGGGTATCCGCACAATGTTTCCGGCTGTCTTTTTATCCAGTCCGGCCAGACACAACGCTTCCTCGCCGGCCCTGATGACTTCTGCGGGCGATCCGAATTCATCCACCAGCTGCTGAATCCGCCGGTTTCCCAGCCCGGGCACTGAAATCAGATGCAGAAGATCATGAAGATGCTGCATGGTTCATTTTCCCGATTTGCAGACCGATTTCCCCCTTGAACGCCCCGATCCCCTCACCCGTGACCGCAGATATACCGTAGCAGCGGCACCGATCGATCTGTTCGGGCAGCCCTTTTTTTTCCGCTTCACCGAGCAGATCCGTCTTGGTAAGCGCAATCACCCTCGGCTTTTCCAACAGTGTGGCATCGAATTGCTTCAGTTCCTGTTTCAGAAGCGCATACTCGGCCCCGATATCACCTGCATGGCTTTCGATCATGAAAACCAGCAGCCGTGTTCTTTCAATATGACGGAGAAAGCGGTCTCCGAGTCCTTTGCCCTCATGGGCGCCTTCGATCAGACCCGGAATATCCGCCATGACACATTGCCGGTACTCGCCCAGCGGGACAATACCAAGATTCGGGACCAGTGTGGTAAACGGATAATCGGCAATTTTCGGTTTCGCTGCGGTCAGAGATGCAAGCAGGGTCGATTTCCCCGCATTGGGTTTTCCGACCAACCCCACATCGGCCAGCAGCTTCAGCTCGAGACGGATCCAGCGTGATATCCCGGTTTTGCCTTCCATGGCAAAATCGGGAGCCTGCCTCGTTGGGGACGCAAACCTCGCGTTCCCTTTTCCTCCGTTTCCGCCTTCGGCGACAATGAGCGTCTGACCGGCGGAAGTCAGGTCACCCAGGCAAATACCGCGGTCCGTATCATAAACCAGCGTTCCTGAAGGCACCGGTATTTCAACCGTTTCACCGCGCCGGCCATGCATGTTCTTCCCTTTTCCATGATGCCCGCGCTGCGCTTTGTACAATTTTTTTGTGCGTAAATGAAACAGTGTGGTCAGCTGCGGATTCACACGCAGGATGACGTGACCGCCGTTACCGCCATCACCGCCGTCCGGTCCGCCCTTGGGAACAAATTTTTCCCTTCTGAAACTGACGCAGCCGTCTCCACCCCGTCCGCCTGTCACCTGAAACGACACTTCATCAACAAAATCCATAGTCTTGACCCGTATATGAAAAAGGCAGTGTTTCAGCACTGCCTTTTTAAATATCATATTTCTAAAATAAAGAAAAAATGATCATTCAGCATGATGAACAACCAGGGCTGGTTCAGACAATCGGCAATGACCTGATCCAGAACCCTGCAGGGCGATGTAAAATAATCAACTGACTCTACCCTGTCATCAGTTCAAGTCTGAAAAAAGCAGACCGCGATCTATCTCAGTTTGAAATCAACCGGAACCGCAATCCAGACCTTCACCGGTCTGTCACGCTGTTTTGCGGGTTTCCATTTGACGGCCCTGATGGCATTTTCCGCTGCTTCATCGCACCCGTTGGGTCCCAGCGACTGAACCACCTTTGTGCGGACCACGCTGCCGTCCACATCAATCTGGGCCTGCACGGTCACGCGGCCTTCCACACCCGCTTTCCGTGCGATTTCAGGATAAATCAGTTTCTTCTGAATCGCGAGAAATCCTCCCACAGGCTCCGGGGGTTCATCATATGGAACAAATACAAACATATCATCATCACCCTCATCCGGAGGTGGCGGAGGTTCGAGATCGGCATCGAAATCGAACAGATCATCGAGATCGATATCCTCGTCTCCCAGTAAATCTTCATCCTCGGAAGCGATCGGGACACTGGGACGGGCTGGCGCAGCCGTCTGCTTCTGCTGCTGGGTCTGAGGAATTTCCTGCACATCCAGCTTGGACATGGACGCTTTGGCGATCTGAGACGTCATTTCAAAACGCTTGAACGCCTGCAGGGACAGCGTAACGACCATCAACGCGACGACAAGGCCCAGTTCCAGCCATTTTTTGTACTGCAGTTTCAGCTCTTTTGTCGGGCTTTCTCTCATGACAGTCCCTTTCAATCGCCGTATTTGGCTGTATAATTCACACGGAGCGCATTTGATTTACGCAGCTCCTGCTGAATATCCGTTACCAAACCCATGTCGGCCGCTTTGTCGATTTTCATGGATACAATGATACGTGAATTTTCGGTGACTTTCGGAGCCATGATCAGATTGATGTCTCCCATCCGGTCGATCAGTTTATCATCAATCGAGACATCTTTGTCGGCATTTGCCCAAATACTCACGACATTCTTCTTTGCTTCCAGTTTCTCTATTTTCTTTGCTGAAGGCAATTCAATTTCGAGCCCCGTACTCTGACGGAACACCGTGGTCACCATGAAAAACAACAGCAGCATAAACACGATATCCGGCATGGATGCGGTCGGGATTTCAGTGCTTACCTTTGATTTTTTCTTTATGGCCATATTTTTCACTCCTGCGGATTACATCTCTGGTTCAGCAATGGATATTTGTGTGGCATCTGCAAGCTGAACCTGATCCAGTACACTCATAAAGGCCTGATAGGGTGTATCCCGGTCCGTTTTTATGGAAACGATCAGATCCTTATTTTTATTTAACCGTATTCTCAATTTGTCCTTGATGCTGCCGATGGGAATTTCCTCCTCATCCATCAGGACATCCCCGTTCGCATTGACAAATATCGATGCGATTTTGCTCCTTGAAAGCTCGATCTTTGTTCCTGTCGGCGGCAGAACAAGCTGCAGCCCCTTGTCCAGATCGAGACTTGTGGTGACCAGAAAGAAGGTCAGCAGCAAAAACGCGATATCGGCCATAGAAGAAGTGGGGATCTGAACCTCCCGTTCCCGTTTTTTTTCGAGAAGCATATCGACCACCTCCCCTATGCTTTGTCTTGGGCTACCAGATGATCAACCAGCTCGGCCGAGGTTTCTTCCATATCGATCACGAGTGCATCGATTTTGGAAATGAAATAATTATGAAACATCTGAAGCGTGATCGCGACGACCAGGCCGAACAGGGTCGTGAGCAGAGCGACCTTGATACCGCTGGCCACGACCGAGGGTGAGATCTCATTGGCTTTGGCAATATCGTCGAAGGCCTGAACCATACCGGCCACTGTACCGGTAAATCCGAGCATGGGGGCCACCGTGATAAACGTAGACAGCCAGATCATGCCTTTTTCAAGAAACGCCATCTCAATTGTGCCCGCATTGCTGATGGCTTTTTCAACGGCTTCGAGTCCGCGGTCCGCGCGTGTCAGACCCGCATGAAAAATAGCAGCGACGGGACCTTTTGTCCCCTGACATACTTCAATGGCCTTTTTTGTTCCGCCCTGATCCATGGCAGCAATCACGTCGTTCAGAAACTGTTTGGTATTCACACTCGCCTTAAACAGGGAGATGAAACGCTCGACAGAAATAGCTAAACCCAGCACAAGACAAACAAGGATCGGCCACATGAAAGCTCCGCCTTCAACAAATCTTTCTACCATTTCCTCTAACCTCCATAATAGGGTTGAAATTATAAATTGAGAGAATCGGCAATCGATCAATTCCTCAGCTGTTTTGACCGTAGATTATAACCAATTTCGCCATAAAAGTCAACTCTTTTTTGCCGGTACTCAGGCCCTATTTTCAATTTGCTCAACCAGTTCCATAGACCAGCTTCCTTTGGGGGGAATCTCGATTTTCCAGTGAACAAGAACAACCGAGCCCTGATAAACCCGTTCGAAACCCGATTCGGACATGGATACGGTCTCGAGGGGAAAGCGCCAGACGGAGGCCGGAGCGGTCCATTTCAGTCCGGCAGAGATGCCCATGGCATCGTCCGTCAGCATGAATGCCTTGACGTTCTGCTGTTCCGCGATACTGTTTAGAAGGGCATTGCCCGGTTTTTGACCGTCAAAACTGTAATACCGCACCGGGTCGCTTCCCGCATGAAATGCAAATCCGTTTTCAATACCGAACCAGAACCGGTGTGCATCGGCGGACAGATTCCTGATGCGGTACCGGACATGAACCGCAGCCGATCCGGCGCTGATGCGTATTGTCTTTTCAACAACTACGGGAACGGACTGTCCGCCGGTCTTCACGAGACCTTCGCGGCTCAGAGTAAGCACGGCTTCTTTTCTGACCTGTTTCAGACTCATGGAATACGGTGCTGAAAGAAAATCGCCGGCCTCCGGATATGCACTTTTATAAAATCCGTCCAGCGTTGCCGCCTCGCCCAAAAAATGGTCGATCCAGCCGCCCCTCTGGTAAGAATCGACAATCAGGTAACGCTCCAGTCCCTCTTCCTTGGACTGAACGATATCATGAATGCTTGCCACGCCGTCATGAGAATGGCCGGCCGGTTTTTCGGTCAGTTTGCGGTGATACCCTTCCTCCTTCCGGCTCAGCAAATTCAGATAATTATGGGCCCTGATCCGGTCATCCAGCTCGGTGAGCCGGCCGCCCAGCGGAGAAAAATAAAGATTCAGCCGGTCATTTTCCATAATCGCTTCATCATGTCCGTCCGCATCAAGATCCGTCAGTTCGGACCGAATCCATTGTGCCCCGTCATGCTGCCGGCTGTCGATCAGCTGTTCCGCCTGAATCAGTTCTGAAAAATTGGCATGCCGCAAATGCGGCAGATAAAGGCCGCCGAACACGCCGTGCCAGTAGGGACAGTTGCATTGTCCGGCCCACAGGTGATCCTGTGCAGTCTCATGATCTTCACGCGACAGGGCGGCCGTACTCAGTTTCCTGCTGACGCGGATCATTTTCTTGTGCATCTGGTTGGATTCCGGATATTTGGCGAGAAAGCTGCGCCAGATTCCTCCCCTTACATAGATACCGTATCTGTCCCAGAGACCGTCCGATTTCAGACGGTTTTCGAAATCTTCATATTCGCGGAATCCCTTGGCCGGCAATGTCCATTGCATCATTTCCATATACGATGCAGTGGGAAGATAGACACGTCCGTGCGGCGGCAGCTGGTTCAATGCATCCCGGAAATGGATAATGCGGATCCAGTCATTGTCCTTCAGCAGTCCAAAGAACCGGTTCAGCCAGCCGTTTCCGAATACATGTTCATGTGTTCCCGGCCAGACGCCGAATTTTTCGCCGTCGTCCGCGAAAACGAGAAGCCGGTTTTCTCCGGTTTCGGCAACCTGCCGCAGGTAATCGACGGTCACCTGAGGATCCTGAAACGGAATGGTATAACGCAGCCTCGCGCTGATCGGAAACAGACGCAGCGGCTGTCCCAGTTCCTCGGTCAGAAAATATCCGTACAGATCCTCATCCCGAAGACCTGCGCATTTAAAATGCGTGTCATCCAGAACCGTGTATCCGATGCCGGCCCTGTATAGCGGACCGGCAAGCTGCGGCTCCCAGATTCGTTCGGCGCACCATAATCCTTCCGGTTTGTCCCCGGTTTGTTTTTGAATATAATCCGACAGTTTCCTGATCTGCCCCTGCCTGTCCGGCTCCGGAATCACGGACAGAATGGGTTCATAATATCCACCGGTCATCATTTCAATCTGACCAGATTTTACCAGGATCCTGAGCCGTTCCACATACTCAGGATGATGGTCCTCGATCCATTTCAGCAAAATACCGGAATAGTGCATGGCAAGACGGATATGCGGATTTTTTTCCAGAATTTCAAAAAAGGGAAGATAGGATTTCTGATAGGCATCCTCGAGCACAAAATCAAAATTGCCTACAGGCTGATGATTATGGATGCCGATGGCCAGATAAATGGGGTTCATGACCCGCCTCGAGTTTATGCGTCAGTTTCCTGACATGTTACAGTTAAAATACACCAAAACGGTTTTGGTTTCAATTTTCGTCTACCAGTTCAGACCCATCGAAAGACGGTGGCTGTCCCCCAGCGAGGTCATGGGCATGTATGCATAATCCAGACGGAGATTTCCCAATAACAAACCGGCCCCTGCCGTGATGTCGCGGATATCATATCCCGTTTGATATCCGCCCCGGATTGAAAGAACCGAATGCCAGGTCAGTTCGGCACCCGAATGGATATGAAACGGAAAACCTTCCTCCTTGACCGCATCTGCCTGCAGCAGCCATTGCCCGCCGAAACTCTCCAGGGGCAGGAGCCATCCCAGTTTCCCGGTCAGCGGCAGGGGAACCGTTTCCCGGTTCAGGCGTCCCGTGCTCCCGAAATTCTGCAATACGCCGCCCATCTGGAGATGCCACAGCGGCATCTGCCAGAACACGCCGAGATCTCCGCCGAGTCCCCAGGTATCATCTGTAAATATTTTGTCATAGTATGTTTTGACGGAAAACCCGATCCGGATGGTCTCAACCACTTTCCTGGCATAGGTCAGACCCGCACACATTTCATATGACGAGAACGATCCCAGCGGTGTTTCCGAGGCGATCAGGCGGTGTTCGAGTCCCGGGATTTCCGTAAAAAGCAGATAGAATCCGGCACCCTGAATTCCGTTGCCCGCAACCACGCCCACAAATTCACTCTGAATGTCGTCCATCCATTTGTGAACGGACAGCGTGACATCACGGCCCTGAATACCGGCCGCCATGGCCGGATTCCAGTAAGATGATGACGCCCCGTTCAGCAAAGCCGTACCGGACAGGCCCATACCGGACGTCCTGGCATCCGAGCCCATCTTCAATGTGGAAAATCCGCCGGCCAGCAGGCAGGCGGATCCGATAAAAAACAATAAACTGACGGATTTAAATTTCATGCATCGCTCTTTTCATTAAAATTCACTGATACCCGATCATGGTCTTTGACCGCACCCTGTCATGCGGCATCGGACCGAACAACACTCAGAACACAAATGAGCATGTCACAATATGATTGCTTCCGGGAGCCACAGGATCCTGAACAAAGGCATAATCCAGCACCACACCTTCTGAAAATACAGCACCCCTGAATCCGAATCCGAAGGCCGGCTGCATGTCATCGAGACCCGCCCGGATACAGAAACCGCGTATCAGGTTATATTCGGCCCCTGTCATCACGGTTCCCGGCATGGACTCGATTTTCCGGTAATCCGCATGCACAATCAGATTGCCTTTCAAACCGCGCCAGACTGCACCGGTCTGTATGACAACCGGAAATTCATGCGTATTCTGCAGGCCCTGCTCATAGACTTTCTGAGAGTCAAACGTGTAAGCCGCGCGAAGATCGCGAACGGTCAGGCCCAGCGAAACACTGCGGACCGGCCGGAGCAGGACACCCAGGTCGAATCCGAAACCCCGGGCCGAAAAGGCGCCGCCGTCCATGGCTATGTCCGGGAAACGATTGTACACCAGTTTGCCGCTGATGCCCAAAGCAAGCACCGGATGCGGATTCATGGCGAACGAAAAATAGAAGCAGTGCTCGGCATGGGACAGCATGCCCTGATGCACGCCGTTTTCATCCCGGCTGTCGATGTTCCCGACTCCCGCGGACAGCCAGCCCAGGCCGAATCCGCCGCGTATCATACCCGGCTTCCGTTCATCCTTGTTTCCGATGGGCGCGGCAAATCCCAGAAAGAAAAGGTGCCTGTCCAGGGGCATGCGGTGCAGGGACGAGGTAATCCACCGGTCCTGCAGATACACCAGGCCCGCCGGATTGTAATAAATCGTGTTCGCATCATCCCCGAGAGCCGCTGAACCGCCGCCCATGCCCAGCGTACGGGATCCTGCCCCCATTCTCAGAAAACTGCCGGCGGCTCCGCCCCTTCCGACATCACCTGCCAGAACGGAGCATGCCGTCCAGATCAGGACCGATAACACAATTGTTTTTTTCTTCATTATAATCGAATCCGGTTAAATTATGAATCCCCGTTTCCGAACCATACGGGTTCGGATTAATCCACCACCATGACCTTGCCCCAGCTTTCATCCTGCCCCGAAACACATACACGGTAAAAATACACCCCGTTGACCACCTGCAGACCGAGATCGTTCCGTCCGTCCCATACCGGTTCCGCCTGGATTCCGGACATCCCTGTCAGATAATCGAGCGTGGTTACCAGGTTCATTCCGAAATCATAGATGGATATGGAAATCCGGGCGTTTTCCGGCGCCGTATATACAAACCGGCAATGGCCCTTTTCCCCGAGCACCCTGTCCCGCGATGGTGAAAACGGATTGGGACAGGCATATGTTGCCGGCTCACCCCCGTCTCCGGGTGTCACATAAACCTGAAATACGGTCCACGACAGGCCGTTATCACGCGTCATGGCGAGACCGTCCGACGTGCCCACCCACAGTGCGGACGCAACGCCGGCTGCGACACAGTTGATTTCTTCATCATAAACAGTCACACGCCGTTCCGCATCCGTGATCACGGGATACACGGCCCAGGTATCCCCGTAGTCGGGAGACATGAACACACCGTGATCCGTGGCCGCATAAACCACCGGACCATCGAACGCGAAATTATGAACGGACTCGCCCTCGAGCATGGTGGACCAGGTCAATCCGCCGTCATCCGACCGGCTGACAGCCTTGAATTCCGTCTCATCCCCGGATTCCGTCGTGGTCGGCCACGTGGAGGCCCATATCAGTTCCCTTGAGGCCGTTTCCTGTTTTCCCAGGGCTACCACAAAATTACCCGAGACCGGCGCATCCTGGTTCCGGTGACTGAACGTGGTCCAGCTTCGCCCGCCGTCCGACGATTTATGCACTCCGCCTGCAGTACCGGCCCAGACAGCCTGTCCGTCATAGATCACGGAAAAGGCCCGGTGGGTCAGATCACCCAGGGCATCGAAGGCCGCCCCGTTCACGGTAATCACTTCCCAGGTCTGTCCATTATCCGTCGATTTCCGCAGACCGCCGCCGAAACTCGCAATCCACACGGCATTTTCGGTCAGTGCCAGATCATACGTGATATTCTGAACATGCGTGGTTGTGGGCTTGTAGGCCGTCTCTCCCAGGGTATCGACGGGCTGACGGAACCATTGCCACGATTCACCGCCGTCCAGGGAGTAGCCTACGCCGCCTCCTGCCGGAAGCGTTCCCTGGCTGGTCAGCGTATCGAAGCCGGATGCGGCCCAGATAACCCCGTCCCTGACATCCAGGGCACTGATGCCGCCTTTGCCCATACCGTTCTGCCGGGTGGACCTTGTCCATGTCAGACCCTGGTCATCGCTATAGGCGATGCCGTCATCACCGGCTGCAAAAAGCACCTGATCACGGATGCACAGATCGATCACGCCGTTGCCCGGAATTCCGGGTGCGGGACCGCTCCCGAGCATGAATCCCGATTCATGAAAATGACGGGCCATACCCGGAGTCACCGATAACAAAATGCTAAGAAACATGGCTGTTTTTTTCAATCGAGTTCCTCATCGGTAACGGTTAAAAGGTGTTCGACGGGCTCGCTGATTTCTCCCGCGAAATCTTCTGCAAAAAACGTAAACACATAGGTCCCCAGTGCGTTTTCCGGCGTGATCTGAATCACGATCGAGAAAACACCGTCCCCGGCCTCCGCATCACCTGAAACCGGACCGCCGTCATCCCTGAGCAGGAACGGATTGCCCGAGGCCGGTTCTCCGTCCGGTTTGATACTGTTGAAATAGACGCGCCTGATATCTCCGGGTCCCTGGGCATCGATGGCCCTGACCGACATGCGGAACGGGGTCATATTCTGGCGGTTCACGAGATCCGGCGCGCTCAGTTCCGACAGCACCGGAGCATTGTTGACACCGGCGACCGTAAACAAGGCAACGAGCGGCAGGCTTCGGCTGCCGGCAGAATCCCATGCCTGAAAGCGGATCTGATGCTGCCCCAGACTTTTCAGCGTGTCGGACAGGTCGAGCGTGAAAGTCATCCGGCCGGTGGTTTCCCCGGCAGCGGTTTCACTGTTCGTGACAGTGTCGGTGAAAACGGGACGCGAACCGAGAGGGGGATAAATCCGCAGTTCCAGACAATCGATATCTCCGAATCCCTGTGCATCCCGGGCTTCCACGGTCAAAGCGAACGCACTCAGATCCTGCGCCTGAATCTCCGCAGGCACATCGGCACTCAGCAGTTCCGGAGGATCATTGGGCGGCATATCGACAACGCGGACCGTGTCACTCGTTCCATCCGCCTGATGGCCGTCCCTGTCCCGGACCGTTACACGGAGCACATAAGCACCCGTGTCCGCAAACATGGATGCTGAAAATCGGCCGGTGAATTGTCCGTCTCCCGGAATCAGGTCGCCCTGGTCTCCGTTGTCCGTCATCGCAGCCTGCTGATCCTGTGAGATAAACCAGGACACATCTGCAATGTCCTCAATCCCCTGCGGATCGGATACGGTCACAAAAATCATTTCCGGATCCGGATCCGAAAGCGATACGGTCCGGGGCGTTTGAATACGGATGATTTCCGGAGCTGAATACAGATCGCCCGCCGGATCTTTTACCTCGCACCGGAAGAAGAGAAGAACCGAGGTTCCTGAAAGCAGCAGTTTGAAAAAAGAGGATTTCATCCATTGTCCCCTGTGATTAATATGACGGCAAAAAAAAACCGAATCCTTTTATGGATGGATCACATCCACGGCGATTCGGTAAATGGGTTCTCTATAAGCTCTCCTGCAACAAAATGAAACCTGTCGAAAACATTAACTAGAGCTGATAGAGACCTCCTCTGAATTTAAAGTTGTTTTAAAATAATACATTGAATGCACGTTGTCAAGACTTTTTTGACGAATGGGATGTCTGACCGAGAATCTGAAACAGAATGCGCAGGTGTTTGGCAGCGAGGGACACGGTCATGGCGGGTTCGGATATCCCCTCCAGACAGTCCAGAAAATGCGTGGTCAGGGCCAGGTTGTCGTCATGGTCTGCCGCCTCCTGCACCACGCGGCGCTCCGTCATTCCGGCCCTGTTCTCATCCGTCAGAAAAAGGGTCATTTCCGGAGCATCCCAAGAGCAGTATGAAATCCGTAGTCCGCCCAGGGTTCCGTAAATCCGGGTCTCATTGCCTGTTTCAAACGGTACGCCGCTTCCGCGTTCATAGTAATACGTCAGGCCCGTGTCAAAATTCATATAAGCGGCGCCATGCTCCTCGATATCGGAATAAAAACCGGGAATGCGGTAATGTTTCAAACCGGACCGGGTAAACGCCTGAACCGAGGACAGACCGGGGATATCATCCAGGATTCCAAGGTGAAAAGAGAGGTCGTAAACGCCCCAGTCCATGAATGGCCCGCCTCCCGCCAGTTCCTTCCGGTGCGCCCAGGTGCCTGCGGGATTATATTCGATAAACGTGGACCGCATGAGGTGATTGTGGTGGATATGATAAATCTCTCCCAGCACGCCGTCCCGGATCATGTCCCGGACCGCGTTGAATTTGGGCTGAAGCCGTGCGTGACGGCATGAGCATTCGAGTATCATCAAATCTTTATATTCCCCCGCAAGCCGGACAATGCGGTCCAGCTGTTCGGGATTCGCGACCATGGGCTTTTCCAGCAGTACATGTTTTCCGGACTGCAGCGCGTCCTGCAGCATCTCCGGATGTAAAAAAGGAGGCGCGGCGATCACCACGGCGTTCAGGGTAGTGTCATCGAGCATGTCCCTGTAGTCTGTACTGCCGTTCGGTACATTATATTTTTTCAATTTACGGCTCAGCGTATCTTCGGTACGGGATGCGATCCATGTCACCCGGCCGCGACCGTCCTGCCTGATCTTCTCCAGGTGCACATCTCCGATCATGCCCGCCCCTATGATGCCGATGTTGAATTTCGAATTCATTTTATATAATTGACCTAAGGAATATTAGCGGATTTGTTAAAAAAAAGGGATCGATTTCTCAAACCTGAAAATGCATCGGAGAAACGGAGACAGGGTGATAAATCACCGACCGCGGACCGAAAAGGACAGTGAATCTGTGAAATGGTTATACAACGGGATGTGCATCGGAAAAATTGTGAAACGGAGAAAAAGATTTCCCGCCCCGGTTCTCCGTTTCTCATATCACCGTTTCCCGGTCCGATTACGAAGGACGGCCAGACTGGCCATCCTACAAAATAACTTTGCTCTGCGGTTTTCTATTCTCTCCGTTTCTCATCCTCTCCGAAGCTCCGTTTCACGCTCCGCATGCACGCCAGTCTTTTGTCTTTGCTCTTTGTTCTTTGTTCTTTGTTCTTTAATCTTGACGCTTTTAATGAACCAGCGCAACCATATCCCTCACCGCCGCCTCCATGCCGATGCTCAGTGCGCGGCTCACGATCGCGTGTCCCACATTGATTTCCTCAAGGGCCTCGATGCCCGCAACGGCCATCACGTTCTGATAATCGATCCCGTGGGCCGCCGATACACCCAGGCCAAGCTTCTGAGCGGCTATGGCTACGGAGCCCAGATTTTCGATCTGATCATTGCGCTCGTTCAAATCCTCGGCTGCTGCGTACATTCCCAGATGCAGCTCCACATAATCGGCGCCGATTTTCATTGCAGCCTTGACCTGGTGAATATTGGGTTCGATACAGACACTGATGACCACATCCTGGCTGCGAAAATCCTGAATGGTTTTGGCCAGCCGTTCACCCTGGCCCAGAATATCGAGTCCGCCGCCGGGTGTGCTGCCCGGCTTCTTCCCGGGAATCAGCGTCACCATATCCGCACCCACGGACAGCGCTTTTCTGATCATTTCCTCCTCCGGAGGGATCTGCACATTCAGATGGGTTTTGACCACCTCCTTCAGCAGCAGTAAATCGCGTTCGCTGACTACGGACAATCCCTCACGCAAAGGGCAGACAATGCCGTCCGCGCCTCCCAATTCCGACAGAATGGCAATGGTCAGCGGATCTGCACCGGTCACGCCGCTTTCACGGATCATGGCAATGGCCTCAATATTCACACCCAGTCTCGCCATATTTCCTCCCTCTTCAACAAGATTTCATCAGTCCATCAATTCAGACAAACGTACAAACCGGAACCCCTTTTCCTGATATCGCGGGATTTCGGCTCTCAGTACTTCCAGGGTGCTTCGGTAACAATGACCGATACCGATGGCTTTCCCGTTTTGCTCCGCAGTATCCGCCAGTTTCGCCATCATGAGCCGTATCGATTCCGTTTCCTGATCCGTATCGAGAAACACATCTCTTTCGGCACACCGCAACCCGGCGGTCATGGCCATTTCATGGGCCACACTCGATGCGATGGTGCGGCTGTCGAGAAAATACAGGTTCTCGGGTTTGATGGCAGCCATCAGATACCCCATAATACGGCGGTCGCCTGTCACCCTGGATCCCATATGATTGTTCACGCCCCGGACGCCGGGCAATGCTTTCAACGCCCGGTGAAATACATCCTCGACCTGTTCCCTGGACATTTCAGTGATGATGGTATAATCCGGGTCCGGATAGCGGCCTTCCAGGGGTTCCATGGGAAGATGCAGCAGGACCTCAATACCTCTCTCCATAGCCCTGGCCGCAATCTGTTCCGATTTCGGCAGACCGGGAATCACGGAGATCGAAACCGGTCCCAGGTTCAGAAAAGACCGGGCAAAGGCGTCATCCCTGTCACCGAAATCATCGATAAGTATGGCAATACGTCCGGAACTCCTTTTGACGGTGCTCTGGACAAAATCCAGAATCATCAGACAGGAATCCCCCCATCCCAGTTCCCAGACCAGGTTTTTCGTGGCCGGATCGCTGTGGGAGCGCAGTACGCCGGCCTCGATTTCGAATAATCCTTTCTGCAGGGACACATAAAGATCGCTTTCGGGCAAATCCGCAGGGATCCTGACCTGCCATCTGGTCCGGGAATCCTGGCGTTTGTGCACAGGTTCCCATGACACCTCATGCGCGACCAGGATTTCACCCACCGCATGTTCAAACACCTCACGGGAAGGTCCGGCCGGGATCTGCTTTCCTGCATCACTGAACCGGCGGTCCAAAACCAGACGGCCGAAAATAAGCAGTGCGATCAGCGTGCCTCCGATCAGGACCGGCGCCCAGTCGCTTCTGAAGAAACGGCGGCTCTGTTCCCTGAATGATTGTTCGTCGGTGTACACTCAGGATCCTCCCCAGGCTGCTTTCCACAGACTGAATGAAGGGATGTCTGAAATGGCATGATCATCCCAGTAATAGACCACCCACTCTCCGACGGAATTTTCCTTCATCCGGATTTCCGCATGGCCCTCCAGAAAAGTAGGCATTGCGTCATCCAGATGATGGATGCTCCACGCGTACTGACGCACCATCACGGCACTGTCCGCAGCAAGAACATCTCTCACTGTCACCGGAAATGTCAGCGACAGGCTGGAATCGAGCGGTACCAGCGAAAACGTCTGCCTCAGCACATTCTGTTCCTGGGCGAGCGTCCAGTTCAGCAGAAAAGGATACAGGGCAGCAGCCTCCGGATCCGGCTTGAAGTGAAACATGCTCACCGCATCGGATCCGTCCGCAAAACAACGCATATAATTTTCCAGATTTCTCTCATGCACGGCATGAATCATGTTTACGAGCACATCGTCCGGCGTATGCGGCGGAATCCATGAGGATTGACTCGTGACAGGTTTCTCGGGTTCACGGGTCGAAAAAGGATGGTCGCATGCGGAAAGCAAAAGCAGACTGCAGATCAAGACAACCGATTTCATATGAATGATATTCAATCCGCGCCAAATCATGAGTTCAATCCGTTGGGATCCTGTTTTTTCAATTTAGTAATCCCGGACCTGCAAATCAACCGCTTTTTCAGCCACGGGCGCAACCCCATATAAAAAAAAGCGCCGGAAATACTTCCGGCGCCTGGATGATTCATGATAAATAAATGTAAGGAACATTTACACCAGTCGAGATACGCTTTATTTCTTTGCTTTCTTCTTCGCTTCAGGCTTTGGAGCCGCCGGTTCGGGCTCGGCAGCAGGTGATTCGGCTGTTTCCTCTTCCTGTTCTTCATCGTCCTCTTCCTCGCGGTCCTTTCTTTCCAGCAAATTCTCGTCGTCCTTGATTTTCTTGATGACCAGAAAGGCCAGCACATGTCCCGTATTCAGGATGGCCAGCGGATAACACAGCACATAGCCTCCGAGCACGATCAGAAAAATCGCCATGATCAAGGCCGACGCAGCTAGGCCCGCGGGCAAAGCGACCGAAGTAAAATTATAGGAAAAGAAAAGCAGCCTGCCCACGGACTCCGGCAGCAGGGACTGATAATAGATCACGAACGGAGAGGTCCAGGACTGGACATAGTACGAAGCCTGGGTGGCGATGTCCGCAAATTTTGCGCCCATGCCCCACAGGAAAATGCCGTTCATGACCTTCCATGACACTTTGGCCAGGAGCACAAAAACCACAAGACCGAAACCGGATGTCAGCACATTGACGGCCTGATAAAACAACAGGCGCCAGGGCTGTGAAAACGCGATGGAGAAACTCTGAAACAGGCCCTCGAACGCATCGTCATCCGTAGCAGCCAGAATAGCCGGAGTCAGGATCAGGGACACGGCCAGGGCAATGCCCATGAACACCAGGAAAAGACAGGCGATGAACCAAACGAGCGTCAGCACCGATGTCAGAATCGGTCCGATGGACAACCAGGGAAAACGTCCCAGCCAGCCCATCACGCCGCCACCGAGCATAAACAGCCCCATAAATAATGCCAGCAGAACAGGCGTTCCGATTATGGACAGTTTCTTTCTCCAGGCAAAGGCCAGCGCTTCCTTGTACGTATAGAACGTATTGCCCTTCAGATTCATGTACACGGCGCGGGCCACAGCCGTGGATGTCAGCATGGCCCCGAAAGCCAGAATAACAACAGCCAGACCGCAGAGAATCACGCTGATCACGGGCATATAGGTCCCCGGACAGATGGGGAGCAGCCCGTACCGGTCCCAGACTTCCCCAACGCCCTCCCCTGCGACCATGAATGCCACATAGGTCAGAACCAGATAAATCAGATAACTGGATAACAGTCCGACGAATTGAATCCACAGACGCTGAAAACTGAAAGCCAGCCTGATGGACCGGAACATGTCCTTTACATTGAAATGCAGCGCAATCATTGGTCTCCTCCTGTCCTAGGTCTATTCTCCATCTTCAAACTGTGATAAAAATCAGAATGCGTATTAAAATTAACATTTGCGATAAAAAAGTCAACAGGAAAATCAACCAATTCTGGCCTGTTGACAGCGGTAACGCCAATAAAAGATCATTTGACCCAGCACCACTCCGGCCATATCCGCACACACATCCCAGACCGACGCAAACCGGTTGGGCACGAACGACTGATGCCATTCATCGCTGGCCGCATACAGGGATCCTGTCAGAAAAACGGCCAATATCGGCCCTGGTCCCGGTTTCCTCGTGGCCAGGACCGACCTGCTGAGCAGAAATCCAAGAACGGCATATTCCAGTATATGGGCGATTTTGTCTTCGGCATCGATTCCCAGATCCGGAGGCGAAAGCGACGGAATGGACGATAAAATGAAGATCAGGAGCATATAGGCGAAGGCCGGTCCGTAAATCCATAACCTGTGCCTCATTCGTGACTCCAGATATGCCTGAAGGCCGGTCCGACATGCTTCAGAATGTCCCCGGCCAGAATGGAAGGTTCCGAATCCGCTTCCGCAGCCAGGTCTCCCGCCAGGCCGTGCAGATATACGCCGCAGACCGCGGCATCCAGCGCGGAGCATCCCTGCGCCAGCAGTCCGGTGATCAGGCCCGTCAGCACATCGCCCGAACCGCCCGTGGCCATGCCCGAATTGCCTGAGCTGTTGACAAAAATGTGTCCGCCGGGATCCCCGATCACGGTCGGCGCGCCTTTCAGGACGAGAACACATCCAAGCTCCGTAGCCCATTTTCCTGCGGCCGCCACCGGATCGCGGTCAATTTCATGCACCGGGCATTGAGCGATCCGGGCCAGTTCACCGTGATGCGGCGTACAAATCAAGGGCCCGGCATGCTGTTTCAGCAGATCCGCCCGGTTTTCAAAAGCGTTCAGTCCGTCTGCATCCAGAACCAGGGGCAAATGACATTCATGAACAATCCTCTGAATGGTTTTGGCGGTTTCACTGTCCCGTGAAAGACCGGGGCCCACAGCCAGCACATCGGCCCATTGGTTCAGTTCTGTGATACTGTCCCAGGCGCCGGGCGACAATGTGCCTTTTGCGGTTTCCGGAAGCGCCCGGGTCATTACCTCCGTCAGCTTGACCTCCAGAATATCGTTGAGACCTTCGGGACATCCCAGAATCACGAGTCCGCATCCGGCTTTCAATGCACCCAGGGATGTGAGCGCGGCCGCACCGGTCATACCCGGCGAGCCGGCAATCACGGCCGTTTTCCCGAAATCGCCCTTGTGTGCGAATGCCGGACGCACGGGCAGACGTTCCCGGCAGTCCGTTTCATCCGCCATCCGGCATAGAAAAGGGATCGACAGCATCGCCTGAGCCGGAATGCCGATGTCTGCCACCTCGATTTCACCCGTCAGCTCCCTGGCCGGTGAAAAAACCAGGCCGCGCTTCATGGCGCCGAACGTCACCGTGGCATCCGCCTCGATGCACATCCCTTCGAACTGCCCGGTGTCCGCATGAATTCCGGATGGTATATCCACAGCAAGAATGGGTGCGCCGTATCCATTCATCCACTCGATCACATCGGCGAGAAACCCTTTGACCTCACCCGCGATCCCCGTGCCGAGAAGTGCGTCGATCAGAAGGTCGTATTCCCCGATCCGGTTCAGCTGCTCCGGCTTTTTTAGAACACAAATATCCAGATTCAGCTTTTTTACAACCTGATAATTTTCCCTGGCATCTCCCTTGATCTCCTGCGGATCTGCACAGACAAAAACCGTCAGATCGTATCCCATCTGATCGAGCAGCCTGGCAGCAGCAAGTCCGTCGCCCCCGTTGTTCCCCTTGCCGCAGAAAAGAGCAATTCGTGAATCGGTTTTTCCTTCGAGTATATCATCGGCCGCAGCCGCAACGGCTGCCGCCGCATGTTCCATCAGAACCAGCCCGGGGATTCCGTGTTTCTCTATCGCCAGACGGTCCAGCTCACGCATTTCAGCAGCGGTAACCAGTATATCCATGCATTTTCTCCCATTTTACCCGTTTCACAGCCTGCCGTTACGGGACTTGCCATTACAATCAGCGGGATTCCGGCTGCTCGAGAACCGCAAAGGCGACGGCCGAATGTTTCTCGTGTGATATCGATACATGAAGCAGACCGCCTTCGGCGCGTCGGCCGGCCTCCCGGTAAAGCTCAACCACGGGCTTCCCCTGACTGTCGTTCAATACCTCGATATCGTGCCATCCGAGATTCTGCGCCCAGCCCGTTCCCAGGGCCTTGAAAACCGCTTCCTTGGCCGCGATTCTCGCAGCGACCGAACCGATTCTGTCCCCCTTCGTCTGGCAAAGGGCCCATTCGCGCTCGGTCAGCACACGGCGAGCAAAGCGTTCCCCGAACCGTTCAAGGGCACGCTGTACGCGTGATTTCTCCACCAAATCCACACCAATGCCCTTTATCATCCGCCCAGCCCTCTCGATTCTTATTCAAACGCAGCCATCACGTTCGCGTGATTTCTCCACCAAATCCACACCAATGCCCTTTATCATCAGCCCAGCCCTCTCGATTCTTT
>JAFGGN010000130.1 GCA_016930535.1 bacterium | reverse complement strand
GCTTATGTTCAACTGAATAAAAATTCAATTCCTGCAGATGTTGATAGTAAACTGGATGAGATCGTCAAAAAATACAAAGGAGAAAACAGTTATACGAAATTCCGGCTTGAAGCCATGCACAGGATCCATTTACACGGGGACCGGAATTTTGAGTTGAGTAACAACAGCGATATCAGATATATCTATCTGTTTGGCGCGATTGGATTTTTCATTTTGATGATCGCATGCTTCAATTACATCAATATCTCTACGGCACAATCGGCGAAACGGGCCAAGGAAGTGGGATTACGAAAAGTCGTCGGAGCGAATCGCGGTCAGTTGATCAGGCAATTTTTAATTGAATCAATCCTGTTTTCTGCTGCAGGGTTTTGTCTGGCGGTTTTACTTGCTGAACTGACGCTGCCTGTCTTTTGCAGCACAATGAACATTCATATCAAATTGTCGTCTCTTTCAAATATCCGGCTGCTGTTCGGTTTATTTGCTGTCCTGCTTTTTGTCGGATGTCTTGCAGGCGCTTTTCCTGCATTCACGATCAGTTCATTTCAGCCTGCCCAAATATTAAAAAAATTGGCGAAGAAAAGCTCCGGTTCAGTCTTCAGTTTGAGAAATATTCTGGTTGTCGTGCAGTTTGTTATTTCCGCTATTTTAATCGTCAGTACAATAACAGTCTATAAACAGCTGCAATACATCAGGAATAAAAAACTGGGATATCAGAAAGAACATATCGTTACAATGGCTGTCAGTAACGATCATCTGAAAATGAATTATCAAAGTTTTATAAACGAACTGTCTTCCAATCATAGAATCGCCAATATTTCAGTTTCAAGTGCCCTGCCGTACAGCATTCGCAGTTGTACGGATGGTGATTGGTTTGGAAGAGAAAATGAAAAAAATTTCCCGGTTTATTATGCGAAAATTGATAATCATTTTCTTGATTTATTTGAAATAGAATTGAAAGCGGGAGAAGTTCCCCAAAATGAACCGTCTTCCTTTACGGGTTTTATATTAAATGAAAAAGCTGTTGAAGCTTTGAATTGGGAAGATCCTGTAGGTAAAAATTTTGGCTGCAACATGATTCCAAAAGAAAGTGGCAGAGTAGCGGCAGTCGTTAAAGATTTTCACTATTATCCGTTACATTATGAAATTGCACCGCTGGCCCTGCAACTGGGTGTCGAAGACAGTAATCCAAATCCTTGGGGAGAACTGTATTTCTCGATCAAAATCAGTTCAGAGGATATTGCAGGCACGCTGGATTTTGTCGAGAATAAGTGGAAGCAGTTTTCCTCCTATCCCTTTGAGGTTCAATTTATTGATTCCAGTCTGGATGAAATGTATAGGACCGAGCAAAAACTTGGGAGTCTTTTTAATGTATTTGCCGTTATCGCCATATGTATTGCCTGTCTTGGCCTTTATGGTCTGATCAGTTTTGCCATTGAACAAAAAATAAAAGAGATCGGAATTCGGAAAGTCCTGGGCGCATCAGTAAAGCAGATTGCGGTCTTGCTGTCCAGCGAGATTGTTGTCTGTGTTATCCTGGCAAATCTTTTAGCCTTGCCTGTCTCAATGATTACCATGAACAAATGGCTGCAGAATTTTGCCTACCGGATCGATCTGACGATCTGGCCTTTCGTACTGTCCGGACTTCTGGCCCTGGGCATCGCTCTGCTGACCGTGAGCTGGCTCGTCATCCGGGCGGCGTCAGCCAATCCGATTGAGTCACTCAGATATGAGTGAATCCTTCTGAGGACATTGAATCGTTGAGGTGCATAACCAATTGATCATAGAACGTTGAGCAGAGAACAGGAGGGATCCGCATGTTTAAAAATTATTTCAAAATCGCCATCCGTAATTTACTCAAATATAAAGTCTATTCCCTGATCAATATCCTGGGTCTGGCGATCGGATTTGGATGCACCATTTTAATTCTTTCGTTCATTCAGAATGAATTGAGTGTGGATGCCTATCATCAGAACCGGAATCAAATCGTACAGGCCTACCTGAAGGGGACAAGGGATGGAAATACCAACTATCAATCCACCGTTTCTCCGTACATCGGTCCCATGCTCAAGACGGAGTATCCTGAAGTGCTGGATGTGGTCCGTGTATACGGCCTGCAGGAAGTCGCTTTTCAGGTTCAGGACAAGCAGATCCTGGAAAGCAATGGAATCGCCACGGATCCCAATGTGTTCGATTTGTTTACCTATCGCTTTATTACAGGCGATCCCCGGGTTGCTCTGTCTGAACCCCATTCCATGGTAATCTCCCGGTCTATGGCCGAGAAATACTTTGGCAGTACCGATGCGATCGGGAAAATGATTCGCGTGGAAGATCGATACGATTTTTATGTGGCAGGCGTGATTGAAGACGTGCCGGTCAACAGTTACACCACCTTCGACTATTTGATCCCCCTGAATTTTTTACGGGAACTCGGACTCGATATTGAGGGCCGGCCTTATTTCCCCTGCAGTTATCTGACCTATGCCCGTATCAGGGAGAACACATCGCTTGCACAACTGAATGCCAAGGTCAGTGAGAGGATGCTCTCGGAAGGTGAAGAAATCACTTTTGATATTGAGCTGAAACCCTTTTCGGAGATATACTTCTTTGAAACAGGAGGTAAAACGCGGCTGGCCGTCATGAGCCTGATCGCTCTGATGATTCTGGCACTTGCCTGTATCAATTTTATCAATCTGTCCACTGCAAGGCACATGGTGCGCGCCAGGGAAGTGGGCATCCGGAAAGTGGCCGGGGCCACGCGGCGTCTCATTACGATCCAGTTCATGGGAGAAAGCCTGCTGATTTCCCTGATCGCGGCCGGCATCGGCCTGCTGATGGCCCGGGGATTTTTACCTGTTTTTAACCAGATGATGAGCCGTCCGACATATATCGACTTTACCAATCCGCTTTTTTTAACCGGTCTGTTTGCGCTTGTACTGATTACCGGCATTCTGGCAGGATTGTATCCGGCGGTTTTTTTATCCAGGCTTCGGCCCGTCGCCGTGATGAGAAGAGAAAACCAGCGGAAAGGGAAAGCGACGCTGCGCAAAGTGCTCATTGTGTTTCAGTTCGTTTTATCCATCGCTTTCATTTTGTGTACGCTTATCATTGACCGGCAGACGACCTTTCTTCAGAATTTCAATCTGGGTGTGAATAAACAGAATGTTCTCTATGTCCCGATGGAGGGCGAGATCCGTGATCATTATCGCGGGGTCAGAACCGAACTGCTCCGATTGTCGAACATTGTCCGTGTTTCCACCGGCTCAAGGCTGCCGACGGCGATCCTTTCCGGATCTTATTTTGAATGGGGTGTGCGTGATAACGTAGGCCGGAGGATATGTACCACGTTTACCGATTACGATTATCTCAAAACATTCGATATTCAATTGGCGGCCGGCCGGTACTATTCTCCCGATTTCCCCGATGATGCCCGAAACTCCATCGTGGTCAACGAAGCGGCTGTCCGCAAGGTGGGCCTTGAGTCTCCGGTCGGAAAACCTTTTCCATTCGACGGTCAGGATTATACGCTCATCGGCATCGTCAAGGATTTTCATCACAATCAAATGCTCAGCCAGCCGCCGGAACCTGTCGCGTTCAGGCTGAGTCCGGATGCGAATGATTTTATGTTCATCAAAATCGATCCCGGAATCGCTGATGCGGCTGCCATATCGGCAACCGTGCAGGATATTGAGGCAATCTGCAGGCAGTTCAGCCCCAAGCGCCCGCTGCGGTATGAATTTTACAACGATTTCTCATTCGACCGGGAACGGCTTCAGGAAGTGATCCGGCTGATGTTCACCATCAGTACGGCGCTCGCTATTTTCATTTCCTGCCTGGGACTGTTCGGTCTGACATCCTTTATGAACCAGCAAAAGACAAAGGAAGTCGGTATTCGCAAGGTACTGGGTGCTTCGGTACGAAGTATCCTGATCGTTCTGACAAAGGATATTGCCAAATGGATTTTGCTCGCCAATGTGGCTGCATGGCCCCTGGCCTGGTTTGCCATGCACAAATGGCTGGAGAATTTTGCATACCGGGTCAGCCTGACGATCTGGCCTTTCCTGCTGTCCGCTTTAATCGCACTGATCATTGCACTGCTGACCGTAAGCTGGCTGGCAATCCGGGCGGCGACTGCGAATCCGGTCGAGTCACTCAGGTATGAGTGACGGGATCTGCCTGCGGAGGATGAACTCGAGGGGATGACAATGATATTGAACATGGAAATGGGGGTTGTATGTTTGTCCATTATCTGAAATCCGCTTTCAGGAACATGACGACCCATAAAGCTTATTCCGTGATTCATGTCACGGGACTGGCCATCGGCATCACGGCCTGTCTTTTACTGGCGCTCTATGTGGCGGATGAACTGAATTTTGACCGGTATCATCCGGATTATGAACGGATTTATCGGATCAACCGGACTATCGAAAACGATATGGGGACGGAATGGACCGACCGGACACCCGGGCCGCTCAAGCAAGTGCTCGAGGCCGATTACCCGCAGGTGACAAGCGTCTGCCGGTTCTGGCAGAATATGGCCGTGGTGGTCCATTTGCCGGACAATAATCTCTTCTATGACGAATCCAATCATGTATTCGCGGATCCCGAGTTCTTCGATATGTTCGATTTCCGGTTTCTGGCCGGATCAGCGTTTCTGTACCGCAACATGCCGAATGCGTTGATCATCAGCGAGGATATCGCCCGGCAGTTATTTCAGAAAACCGATATTGCAGGTCAAACACTGAATATCAACGAATCGCAGTACACCATTGCCGGTGTGATCATGAACGTGCCGCACAACACGCATTTGCCCAAATTTAAATTTGCTACAATGTTAGAGGATATAGGCAGCAGCGTGCATTATGAGAGCTGGGTGCATGGTGTGGGCGTAAAAACGTATGTCAGATTAAAAAACGGTGTGCGCCCCGAGGATTTTGAGAAGCAGATCGGCCGCATTATGGACCGTTATGCTTCGGGTGCGATGAAAGAGGCCGGCATGGCCTGCACGTTTTCACTGCAGCCGGTCGGTCGTATTCATCTTTGCCGTGACCTCGAACATCCGGATAAAAACACCAAGGCGGCTCGGCTTGCGCTACTTTCCCTGATAGCCCTGCTGATCCTGTTTATCGCCTGTCTGAATTTTGTGAACATTTCAACGGCCCGTGCTACCGTGCGCACGCGTGAGATCGGGATTCGAAAAACCATCGGAGCCCAGAGAAAACAACTGATCATGCAGCTTTTGGGCGAATCCGTTGCCGTCAGTATGATCGCGGCCGTGATTGCGGTCATTTTCACGGCGTGTCTCATGCCGTGGTTCAATGCGTTTACCCTGAAGCAGATCGGTGTTCAAACAATTTCCCCCTTCATAATAGCCGGGATCCTTGTCGTGGTGGTCGGAATCACGGGGCTGGCCGGGGGTCTGTATCCTGCATTTTATCTGTCCGCACTGGAACCGGTCTCGTTGTTCATTAATGCATTGGCCGGTCGAAAGAGGGGCGCGGCGGCTTCACGTTTTTCTTTGCGTAAAGTGCTGGTGATCATCCAGTTTGTTATTACCTGTATTTTCATCTCGGCCATTCTAGTGATCTCCCGGCAGATCCATTTCATGAAAAACCGGGACCTGGGATTCAACAGGGAATCCGTGATTGTACTTCCGGTGCATACGGTCGAACTGTGCCGGTATCTGAAGAACAATATGCAGGCCGTGAAGAATGAACTGACTGCATATCATGCGGTCGAGTCGGTCACGTATCATCTCAAGTCTCCAGGCCGCATGGAACATCAGAACGATATCGCACTCATCCGGGACGGGCGGGAGATCAGAAAATGGGTCAACATGCAGTTTACGGATCATGATTTTCTGCCCACCTACGGGATCCCCCTTGCAGCCGGCCGGAATTTCAGTCCGCAGGCTCCGAACAGTCAGGCCACGCAGTTTCTGCTGAACCGGGCAGCTCTGTCAGCCTATGGATTCCGGATTCCGGAGCAGGCGGTCGGATCGGAAATGTCCATTTTTCATTTTACAGGCGAAGTGACCGGCGTAACGGAGGACTTCCACTACTGGTCACTTAAATATACCGTCGAACCCATGGTTCTTGTCCGGTGCCCCATCCTGTTTCCGGAAGCCGTCAGCCTGAAGATTAAAAAAGGATATGCGTCCGAAGCAATTGCTTTTGTGGAGGCGACACTGCGGAAACGGGTTCCTTCCCAGCCGGTTCAGGTCTATTTTCTGGATCGGGATTTCGACCGTGTTTACCGTTCTGAAGAAAAGACCCGGGCCATGATCCTGGTTTCCGCAGGTCTGGCCGTCATCATCGCCTGCATGGGTCTGTTCGGTCTGGTGCTTTTTACCGCAGAGCGCCGGACAAAGGAAATCGGGATCCGGAAAGTGCTGGGATTGAGCGTACCCGGCATCTGGATGCTCGTGGTCAGTGATTTTATAAAATGGATCGGCCTTGCCTCCGTCATCGCCCTGCCTGCTGGCTGGATGATCATGAGACACTGGCTCGATGATTATGCCTGCCGTATCGATCTGACGGTCTGGCCGTTTCTCCTGTCCGGGCTTATGGCCCTGGGAATCGCGCTTCTGACCGTGAGCTGGCTCGTCATCCGGGCCGCACGTGCGAATCCAGTCGAGTCACTCAGATATGAGTGACGAAATTTTCTTCGGGAAAAATAAATCGAGTTAATGAAACAAATTGGACAATAATAAATCATACAGGGAGGAACCAATGATTCGCCTGAAAGGAATTGAAAAGTACTATGCGAACAAGTTTGTCAAAACCTGGGTGCTCCGCAACATCGACCTTGAGATCCGGGAAGGGGAGTTCGTGACCATCATGGGACCCTCCGGAGCCGGGAAATCCACGCTGCTGCATATCATGGGCATGCTGGATGATTTTTCGGGCGGGGAGTACTACTTCTATGATTCTCCAGTACACAAACTGAAAGAAAGGGACCGGACCAAACTGCATCAGCAGCATATCGGATTCGTGTTTCAGCAGTATCACCTGATCGACGAGCTCACGGTCTATGAAAATCTGGAGACGCCGCTGTTATATAAAAAAGTGAAGGGATCGGAAAGGAAAAGCCTGATCGCGGACATGCTGGACCGGTTCAATATCGTGGCCAAAAAGGACCTGTTCCCCAATCAGCTTTCCGGCGGGCAGCAGCAGCTCGTGGCCGTGGCCCGTGCACTGATCATTCATCCCAGACTCATCCTTGCAGACGAGCCCACTGGGAATCTCAATTCGGAGCAGGGATTTGAAATCATGGAGCTTCTCAAAAAACTGAATGATGAAGGAACCACGGTCGTGCAGGTGACCCATGATGAAAAGAAGGCGGAATACGGGAAACGGACCATCCGCCTTCTGGACGGATGGATCGAGAAAGTCAAATCGTGATAACAGCGGGATTCAATTCCGGAGGCTGGTTTTTCCGGTGGTGCGGGCCGTTATTTATGGAGAGCCGGAGGATGCAAAATCCGGTCAGACGTTCAATTCTGCTGTCCGGTGTTCCAGTCTTATCTGACTTTCATCCTGAACGACGCGGATATCCATATGGGTGAAGACGGTCATGATCTGAGCGCCCACCCTGATGAGTTTTGAATCCGTGATGAGCCAGATACTGTCGATTTGTTTTTTGAGATCCTTGATCGTGTTCTGCCATTCGACACGGGAGTCCGTATCATATCCCGTCATGTGATGACAGTCCCAGATCAGGGGTATTTTTTCGCCATTTTTTTCCTGAAATGCCGTTTTCCATTTTTCGATGGCACCGCGCGCATTCTGGCTTTTCAGTGCTCCGTGGAACGTGAATTTCAGACAGTCTCTTCCGGCGTGCTCGATCCATTCGATTGTCGGATTCTCATGAAGCATGAACGGCTCCTCCCTCTTTTTCTTTTGTCTCCTTATGTGACCGGCTGTCCAGGGTCTGGGCGAGCTGTGTGAGCTCCTGGATGCGAAGGCCGACTTCGGTGGTGCTTTGATTGACTTTTTCCACATTCTCCCGGTTTTGTTCGCTTACCGAAGCCACACTTACGATGGCTTCCTGAACATCCTGTGAATAACTCTGCATTTCGTTGATTTTCTCGGCGATGGCCATGAGCCGTTCCTTCTCGAGGGCCACGGATTTGGTGATCTGGTTGAGCACGGCCCGGCCCTCATCCGTCACCTTTGTGGAAGTACGGACATTTTCGAGTCCGGACTTGGTTACCTTTTCTATTTGATGCACATCTTCCTGTATTTTTGTGATAAACTCCGTGATTTCAAGTGTCGATTGGGTCGTACTGCTGGCAAGCTGACGAATTTCCTGGGCCACTACCATGAAACCGCGGCCGTATTCACCGGCTTTTTTAGCCTCGATCAGGGCATTGAGCGCCAGTACATTGACCCTGGAAGCCACATCATCGATAAACTGAACGATATGGTCGATCCGGGCGGAGTGTTCCATCAGGTTTTTCATGATTTCCCAGGTGTCGTTTACGGTTTTCTCGACGGATTTGATGGAGTCCAGGGTTTCCTGCATGGACGAAGTGCCCGATTCAACCGCTTGCACGGTTTTTTCTGCGGCTTTGGTGCTGGTTTTTGTCTGGTATGTCGCGGTCCGCAAAGTGGCCAGCAGCGCATCGATTTTTTCACGTGTCTGCTGTACGAACAGGTTTTGTGAAATGGCGCCGCTCTTCACCTCGTTCATAGCCTGGCTGATCTGTTCGGTTGCCTTGTTCACCATCTGGGAGCTGTAGACGACGGCATGCCCGGTCTCGGCCAGCATCTGGTATGAGGATTCGATTTCCACTGATTTGGCCTTCAGCTCCGCTGTCCGTTCTGTAATCTCATTTTCAAGTTTCTGATGGCGGACCTCCAGGGACCGCATCCTTGCGTGGTATCCCCAGTATGCCAGGGCCAGAAGTGCAAGAACCATCAGAATGATGAACCAGGCCCGCTGATAAAACGGAGGGGGGATATGTATTGTAAGCGCCGTGCCGGTTTCGTTCCAGATGCCGTCATTGTTCGCGGCTTTCACCCGGAAAATATAGGTTCCCGGATCCAGATTCGTATAGGTGGCCTTGCGTTCCGTTCCCACTTTATGCCATTCGTCTTTCCTGTCGAAATTCTCCAGTGTATAGCTGTACTGGTTATTCTCGGGCCGGGTGAAGCTGATACCCACATATTCAAATGTCAGCATAGATTCATTGTGGCTGATGGTGATTTCTTTTGTCAGATAAACCGGTTTACTCAGCGGAGATCCCGGATTCCGGAAATCCACGGGTATCAGCGACAATTGAAAGCCGTTGATCAGGGTCACAGGGGGAACGGGATTTTTTTGAATGTTATCGGGATCGAACAGGTTGAATCCGTTCAGTCCGCCGAAAAGCATCAGTCCCTGGCTGTTCTTAAAATAGGCCCACTGGCCGAACTGTTCTCCCTGAAGTCCGTCCTGCAGTGTATAGTTGGTGCACTGAATCGTGGTTTTACCGTTATCCGTCACCGGAGTCACACAGCTCAGTCCATGAATGGAACTGATCCAGAGATTGCCCTCGTTGTCTTCGCGTATGCCGTACAGGGTTTCCGCAGGCAGACCGTCATCCTGATGAAAGACGGTGAATTTGCCGGTTTTCGTGTCAAGCAGATTCAGGCCATTGGTCGTTGTCACCCACAGACGGCCCTGACGGTCCTGCAGAACGGCGATCGTATAATTGCCGCTGATACTCGCAGGGTCGTTTTCATCTGCCTGATAATAAGTAAACTTGTTGTTTTTATGGTCCAGCAGATTCAGCCCCTGTCCCTCGGTAGTGAACCACAGCCGTTTTTCGCTGTCTTCATATATGCTGACAATCGTTTCTCCGCTGGTTCCGGAGCCGTCCGTGACATTAAACGGGTACCGGATGTAACTGTTGGTGCCCCGGTCATACCGGTTCAGTCCGCTGCTCCAGGTACCCACCCAGAGCTGATTCCGGCTGTCTATGAATAGGCAAAAAACATTGTCATTGGAAATGGTCCATGGATTCCGCGGATCGTGCCGGTACCTAATCATACGTCCCGTCTGGAGGTCGTACCGATTCACGCCTCCGCTCCACATACCGATCCATAATGTGTTCGGCGCTTCGTACAGAACCGAAAGTACTTTATTGCTGGTCAGGCTGTTCGGATTGCCCGGAGTAGAAAACAGATAGCGGAATTCCCCGGTTTCCGGATCCTGGATATTGACTCCGCCGCCGTCCGTCCCGATAATCAGACGGCCCCGGCTGTCTTCCGTGAAACTCGTTACATTCAAATGACTCAGCCCTGTTCCGTCCGTCGATACCGTGCTGATTTTCTGAAACTTGCTTCCATACTTGTCATAGATGTTGATTCCGCCGAAACGGGTGGCCAGCCAGACGCGGCTAGAGTCCATGTATATGCTCTGTATATGACTGGCGGTTAATGCGGTGCTGCTGTTCGGATCCTCGAGATACTGCGTGATTCTGGAGCGCTCTATTTGCCTGTGGTCGATTTCAATAAAATTCAGTCCTTCGGTTGTCGCGACCCACAGATTCCCGTCCCAGTGAAAGGCCATATCGTTCACCTGATGATGGGACAGGGCATTACGGCGTCCTTTGCCGTATTCGAAGTGAATAAAACGGTCCGTTGCTGAATCGTAATAGTCGATACCGTTTTCGTAAGTACCGATCCAGAGATTGTTGTTCCTGTCGGGCAGCAGCGCGCGTATATAATTGGAACTGATCGAATATGGATTGCGCGGATCCGGAAAAAACCGCCGGAATTTCCCAGTCTCCGGATCCATCAGATTCAGGCCGTTTCCCGTGGCAATCCATAATTTGCCTTCATGATTTTCAACGATCTTATAGCTGTTGGTGTTGCTCAGGCCCTGCGGATTCTCACGGTCGGGTTTGAAATGCCTGAAAATGCCCCGTTCCGGAATATACTGGTCCACACCCGTGTCTCCGGCAATCCACAGATTGCCCTTTGAATCCTCCGTAATATCCTTGATATCTTTGTTGTTTAAACGCGTGGAATCGTCGGTTCCCGTGGTAAAGCGTGAAAAATTGTCCAGTTCCGGATTGTACAGGTTCATGCCGGTCCGGGTTCCGATCCATAGACGGTTCCGGCTGTCGATGAGCAGGCAGCCCACATAATTGTCCGTGAGGCTGTGCGGATCATCCGGATCATTCCGGTAAATCCTGAACCGGTATCCGTCATAACGGTTCAGACCGTCTTCCGTCGCGACCCATATGAAACCGAATTGATCGCGAACAATAGCGTTCACATTGTTCATGGAAAGCCCGGCCTGCGTGCCGAGATGCTCGAAGTTGATATGATGATTCTGGCTGAGGATCGGCTGCAGGCATCCGCCTGCGAGGATGCACAGAATGACAGCCCTAGTTGCGAGGGATCTCTTGCAGGGCCTTGTACTGATCATAAGATGTCCCTTGTTTTTTCGGATCATGAATCAATTGGCCCGTGAACCGGGCAATCGGTTTTGTCCCATTTCGAAAAGAACGATTTCAAAATTGAATGCACGGTTCATTGGTAACCGGGACTGCGAAATAAAGCACCCCTGTTCCGGGACATTCCGGAGCGGAGGAAGACCAGAATAACCCGGTCATTGTCCAAGATTCATAAGTTTCTAATATTTCTGCAAAATAAGTGCCATGAATTATGTTCATACGCCGTAAATCCGGATTCTCAATTTCATGACATTTCATGACTTTTATATCCCGGGCAATTTTGGTATATTCCCTCTGTATTTACAGCCTGTTCCGGACCGGGACAAATATCACATTTTTGGATTATTTATCAGGGAGGATGCTTGAAAAAATCCATACGAATACTGCTTTTTATATGGATCCTTACAGTTCTGAATGCACAGGACATACCGAAGCGTATTTACGAGGCCGTACGTTTGACGGGCCCGGCGCCAGAAATCGACGGACGTCTCGACGATGCCTGCTGGACCGAAGGAAAATGGATGGGCGATTTCATTCAGCAGCAGCCGAATGAGGGACAGCCCGGCACACAAAAAACGGAGTTTAAAATCCTGTACGACGATCATGCCCTTTATGCGGCCATGGTGGCTCATGAAACGGATCCCGGAAAAATGGATATACGGATCTCACGAAGGGATGAGTTCGCAGGGGATTGCGCGGGTTTCTGTTTCGACAGTTATTATGATCACCGGACCGGGTATGAGTTCAATCTGACTTCAGGCGGAACGAAAATCGACCTGATACAGATGGATACGGGCGCCGAATGGTTTTTTGATCAGAACTGGGATGCCGTGTGGGACGGAAAAACAGCTGTGACGGATTCGGCCTGGACCCTCGAAATGCGCATCCCTTTCAGCCAGCTGCGTTTTTCGGAGAAGGAGGAGCAGGTGTGGGGGCTGCATATCTGGCGATGGATACAGCGTGAAATGGAGGAGTCGCAGTTTCAGCTGATCCCCCTGGATTCACAGGGCCGCGTGCACAGGTTCGGGATTCTGAAGGGCATCAGGAACATCCCGTCTCCCCGAAGAATCGAACTGCTCCCGTATACGCGCGCCAGCCTGAACCGGTTCAAACCCGAAACCGGCAATCCGTTCAGGAAATCGGGTGAAAAATGGAGCGGAGGTCTGGGCCTGGACGGCCGTATCGGCCTGTCGGCCAATATCAATCTCGATTTTACCGTAAATCCGGATTTCGGACAGGTCGAAGCGGATCCTTCCCAGGTGAATCTGACGGCATTTGAGACGTTCTACGAGGAGAAACGTCCCTTTTTCATGGAAGGGAGGCAGGTTCTTGATTTTGACGTGGACGGACAGAGTCTGTTCTATTCCCGCCGTATCGGCCGTTCTCCGCAGCTCGGGCCGCAGCTTGCCGGGCATGAATCCGCGGATTTGCCTGAAAGCACCACGATTCTGGGTGCCGCGAAAATAAGCGGCAAGACGGCTGGGGGATGGTCCGTCGGTGCGCTGAGCAGTGTCACGTCCGAAGAAACGGCACGGATTCGCGGCGATAACGGATCGCGTCAGGAAACCGTGGAGCCTCTGACCCATTACGGCGTGCTGCGTCTGCAGCGGGATTTTCATGAGGGCAATCACTCGCTGGGATTGATGATGACGGCCGTCAACCGCGATGAAGGGGGAAATAACCTGCATGTGCTTCCGCGGGCCGCCTATGCGGGCGGTTTCGACGGCACCGTGCAATGGGGGGATCGGACCTACTTTCTCAATGCCAAGACGGTGTTCAGTCATATCCGGGGAAGCCGCGGGGCCATGCTGCAGCTGCAGCAGTCTCCGGTTCATTATTATCAGCGGACCGACGCCGGGCATATTTCCGTGGATTCCTCGTGCACCTCGCTTTCCGGAACCGGCGGGGAGCTGGAGATCGGGAAAGGGGGGAACGGACACTGGATGTATGAAGAACGGGTGACCTGGCGGAGCCCGGGCTTCGATCTGAATGATGCGGGATATATTCAGCAGGCCGATCTCATCACTCAGGAGTCGGAGATCAGCTATATGATGAATGATCCCACGGAACATTTCAGCAGCTATTACTGGTACATCCGGCAGTACAACCGGTGGAATTTTGACCGGAAATACCTGCTGGCCGGATATGAAGCATACGGCCGGTGGTCGTTTAAAAATTACTGGAGTTTTCACGGATTTGTTATTCATGAAAGGAACCGCAGGCATACGCGTCTTCTGCGCGGCGGTCCGATGATGGCATTGCCGGATGCAACCTGGCTGCATTATCATCTGAACAGTGATTCACGAAAGCGCATGACCTACGGTCTGGCTTTAACCCACACGGTTTATAATGACGATGATTCCCGATACTGGACCGTATGGACGGATCTGAGCGCCAGGGCGTCGGACCGGCTCGAATTTTCTTTTTCACCACAGTACGAGATGAACCGCGACGGATGGCAGTATGTGGGTCTGACTTCCTATTCCGGTGAAAAACCTTACCTGCTGGCCCGTATCGATCAGGAAACGCTGCGTCTGACCCTGAGGATGAATTATTATATCACGCCGGACGTGTCGATTCAGTATTACGGTCAGCCGTTTATCTCGGCGGGTCATTATGCCGGTTTCAAACGGGTCGTCGATGCCACGGCATCCCGGTATCAGGACCGGGCCGTGAAACTGGACGACGGTCAGATGTCGTCTGATCCGGAGTCTGCCGCAATCACGGTGGATGAGGATGGAAACGGTACGGCGGATTATATGTTTCATGATCCGGATTTCAATTTCCGCGAGTTTCACAGCAATCTCGTGCTGCGCTGGGAGTACCGCCCCGGATCCACGCTGTACGTCGTATGGACGCACGGGCGCAGTCAGTCCGTACGGAACGGTGAATTCGATTTTGGCCATGACATGAATGAATTGTTTCGCATTTTCCCGGATAATGTGTATCTTGTCAAACTGAATTACTGGTTTTCCCTGTAACGCTCAGGTCATTTGACCGCCGGGCAGATTGCAGGGAAATCCCCGTGAGCAGCTTGTTTTTCAGGAGGGAGCCATGAAATCCAAAGTATTTAACCTGTTGGTTTTGTGTTTATCCATCGTTTTTTCCGGAATGGCCTCGGCGTATGGTTCGCTGAACTCAGCAGATTTTTCGCTGAACTCAGCAGATTTTTCGCTGAACCTGGTACCCAATCCGGGTTTCGAATCCAAGTCTCTCGACGGCTGGGAAACGGTGCATGCATGCAGGATCGTGCCGTCCTCTAAAGCCAGTCATTCCGGTGATCGCGCCATGGCCTTTTATCCATCCTCGGAAAAGGCCGGTGTCGGTCTGGACCTGTCATCGATAGCGCTGGCAGGTTACCGGTATTTCTTTTCCGGCTGGTTCCGGAATGCGGATCAGGGATGGGGCCAGGTGGATGTGGTGCTATGGGTGATTTCTGCGAAGGATACGGTCGAATATCCGGTTCTTGGCCGCGTGGACTGCGACAAACAGAACTGGGCCAGATTATCCGGAGCGTTCCGGATTCCCGAATCCCCGGATCCGGTAAAAAACATGCTGGTACTCAGGACCAGCTGGGGACAGAATTCTTTTCTGGTGGATGATCTGATTTTCAGGCCCGCGCTTTCGATTTCAGTTGACAGCCCGGATTCTGCGGCACAGACGGAAATCCGTTTTTATCTGGGCCCGGCGGATGAACAACGCGGCGGTCTGACAGCTGCGGCCACATTGACTGATGTCCGGAACGAAGCCGTCGTCGAAACAACCGCCGGACTGAGCGGTTCCCTCACGCTTGTGCTGGATCCGGGTTATTATCATATACGTGCAGGAATCGAGGATCTGGACGGGACCCTGTTCGAGGCTGAAAAAGTGTTTGCCGCAGGCGATCCGGCCGCACTCCGCGAAAATGTTGATCAACAACTGAAATCGCTGCTTGGATCCGAATCCCTGTCACGGTATCACGGGTGGCTGAAATATCTGGGCTATCTGGCAGCCAGCTATCGGGAACGGGAAGGGGATGACGCGGACCGGACGCTCGGTGCCCTGTACCACCTCGATCACTGGATCCAGGCCGTTCAGGACGATCCCGCGCTTCTCGATACGCTTTCGGGCGTGATCGAATGGGCCTATTCGGCCGGCGCGGACAGTTCGGGACAGCCCTTCAAACTGGCCATTCCGGTCAATTATGATGCGGGCAACCAGTACCCGCTGAATGTGGTGATGCACGGGCATGGGGGCAATCACCTCGAGTACTCGGGGGGAACAGTCAGCAATCCGGAATATTTCGAGCTGCATGTTCTGGGACGGGCCAGGGGAGGGGGGTATTCCGATCTGTCCGAGGCTGATGTGCTCGATGCGGTGGACTATGTCAAATGCCACTGGTCCATCGATGACCGCCAGGTCCATATCACGGGAGCCAGCATGGGCGGAGGCGGAACCTTCAAACTGGCGTCCCGCTATCCCCATCTATGGGCTTCGGCCCGTCCCGTGTGCGGTTTCGGTTTCGATCAGCCCGTGGAAAACGCAGTGCACGTCCCCTTCTATTCCACGCACAGCCAGGATGATCCCACGGTACCGGTTCTGGGTTCACGGGCACCGCTTGTCAAGCTGAGGGAAAAGGGAGGGCAGGTGGTCATCGACGAAACCACGGGATTGCAGCATGCCGCGTGGAACTACAGCGCCGGGAACCGCCGGGCCGCGCAGTGGTTTCTCCGGCAGGCGCGGCCGGAGATCACGGACATCCGTCAGATCGATTTTCAGGCTGTCGATTATAAAACACGGCAGGCCTACTGGCTCATGATCCGGGAATGGGGTGACCGTCCGGGGCCCGCGCATATTCAGGCCAATGCGGAGTCCGGGAATCAGATCTATCTGAACCTGGACAATATCCGTGTTCTGGAAATCCGGGTGCAGGATGCGCCAATCGATGCGGCCAGGGACCTTTTCGTGTCCGTGAACCAGGACACGTTTCTCCGGATGCAGGGACCGTTGCCGTCTTCCGTTTTTATCAGCAGAACGGACATGGGCTGGTCTGTCGACGACCTATTTGTTTCTTCCCCGAAGCTGGCGCATACGCCCGGAAGTGTGTTCAATATGTACGGCCGCGATCCGCTTCTCATAGTATACGGCACGTCTGGGAAAAAAGAAGCCCGGGAGGCCATGCGCGCAGCCGCAGCAGCGGCCAGCAAATCCCCGCATCCTGTTTGGGCAGGGGATGAGGGGGACGGCCGGGACGGCATGCCCCATCATCAGCTTCTGTACGGCCGCCTGCGTATCAAGGCGGATACGGCGGTTACGGCTTCGGATATTGCAGCCTGTCATCTTGTCCTGATCGGCCGGGCGGACGAGAACTGTATCGTAGACAGGATGAAAACCGGTTTGCCCGTGGAGTTCGGCAGGGAAATACGTTGCTCGGACGGTCTCAAACTGGATGCCGGTCATGCCTGTCTGGGTCTTTATTATTACAATCCGCTGAATCCGGAAAAGATGATTTACTGGGTGGCTTCGGCGGTACCGGAGGTCTACGGGCCGTACACGCCGGTACTGCAGGTCCAGTCCGCCCCGTACGGATCAGATTTTACGGTGCTGGATCTCGATCCGTTTCGGCCGGTTAAAATAAAAAACTTCAACAGCCAGTGGCAATGGATTCCGGAGATGGAAAAGGTCCGGGTATTGACGGATCGGGAGAATACGAACGGCAAAGTCATCGGATTAATCGCGGATCAGGCCATCAAGGCAACCGGTTCGGATATGGCCTTTATATTTTCTGTTTACAACGCGGACCAGCCCGCGGGCATATCCGGGATCACGGACTGGGCCGATCTGGCGGCCACCGAGCTGAATGCCCGTCTGGCCGTGTTCAGCATGAAGGGATCGGAGATCCTCGCGTATCAGAAGGCATTTATGGAAAACGGAGGCAGCACTGTTTTTTACGGCATGCCCGAACCTCTTGAAAAGGAAACAATCTACCGGATCGTGACACCGGCCTATTTCGGGCTGGCACAGGCCCTGATCAACCTGAAGAACGAGGTTCCGGACTCATTCCGGATCCTGGACGAGACCGTGTCGGACATCATCGAACACAACCTGTACTGAAAAGACCGGGATAACCGGCATCATCTGTCAGGTCTTTGGGTTTGTCGGGTCCATAGGGTCTTTGGGTCATAGGGTCGTAGAGTCGTTGAGTCGGAGCCTGAAACGGAGAATCGGAGAGGGAGAGAAACGGAGAGAAGAGAAAAACCGCAGAGTCGCAGAGGACACAGAGAATGAGTAAACGGG
>JAFGGN010000129.1 GCA_016930535.1 bacterium | reverse complement strand
TGGGATTTGAAATTTGGGATTTTGGGCGGTCCTGCCATCCACGGCCTGGCGGTCTGTTCCTAACATCTCCGTTTCACCGCGTCTCCGCTTCTCTGTCTTTCGCGGTCCGCGGTCCTGCCGTCTGCGGTCAGTGTCTGGATTCTCCGGCGCTCCCAAGCTCCGTTTCACCGCTTCTCTGTCTTTTGCGGTCCGCGGTCCTGCAGTCTGCGGTCCATTTACGGGGGGCCGGGCAGCAGGGACTCATATGCCCATCTACTCATACACACGTATACATATCCACCCTTCCGCCGTAACGCGGGAATCACTCCACACGTATCGATCCGATCGACGATTCAATGGCTTTCTTCTCTTTTACGGCTTCCGATTCGGGACAGGTGTAATCGATCATGATCCACTGGCTGCGGCCGTTCTGAAAAATGAGTTTCAGGGCATCGCGCAGCTTGTCATGGATATGCAATTCTTCGACCAAAATATCGTTATTAATATAACGGTTCCGGATGATCTGACGATCTCCCTGATCGATTTTGTTGTACTTTTGTATCAGGGAGGCAATGCGGTTTGCCGTAAGCCCGCCGTTCCGGCTGACGATATGTGAAATACTCAGCAGGCATTGGCTCTCCTGCTTATAGAAAAGTCTGACCGGCTCGACTGAAATCAGAGATCCCGGTTCCGTATTTCTTCCGGCATGTTCACGGTATCGGATGAACATGTCTTCAGCTGCCGGCTTCCATCCGGCCGGAGGCTGAAGCAACAGGCCCAGGGACGGCAGGGTTACCGTGTTTTCCACAAGACCCGGATCGATTTCGAAAATCCGCTCAACGGCCGGACCCTTCTCATCGCGTCTGCCGCAGCCAAAGCTGATCAGAAAAAGAAGAAAAGCAATAACGGGCCTTTTCAACGGTTGTTCTCCTTGTGGAACCGCGCGTTCACATTTTCAACCGTGACAAGCCCCTCGCTGAGTACAGGATCGATCAGGGTGATAAATGTGTCGATGGCCGTTTCCGTATCCACGATCTCGATAACGATGGGCAGATCAGAGGCCAGGCGCAGCACCTTGTTTGTGTGCAGGTGACTGTGTGCACCGAAACCTTCCATGCCTCTCAGAACCGTGGCCCCCGCCATCTTTTTTTCACGGGCCTTCTGCACGATCCATTCGAACAGGGGTTTGCCATCCATTTTATCGTTTTCGCTGATAAAGATACGCAGCAATTTTGCGGGAACATGTTTCATATGCATACTCATATCGTTTGTGCAATTGTATACCCTGCCCAGGCAGCGAAGATACCGAGTCCCACATGGCCGATCACATTAACCGACATGCTGAGAATCTGCTGATCCCGGATCAATGCCAGGGATTCGTAACCGAAGGTGGAGAACGTGGTGAAACTGCCCAGAATGCCGATCAGGAGAAACATCCTGATCTCAGGAGTAAAACATTCCCGTTGATCTGCAAGACCGCCGATGAATCCGATACACAGGCAGCCTATGAGGTTGACACCCATCGTGCCGAGCGGAAACATACCGGTCCGGGCCGCTTTCTGGATCCAGCCCGACACGGTATAGCGGAGTATGGCACCGATAAAACCACCCAATCCGACAATGACCAGTTGACGAATCATACATTGTCCTTATGGGGAATGAAATATTTGGAAAGCAGTCCGTCGATATCCTGGCGGAATGCATTCTGGCGTTGAATGTCGAATATATAGGCCGTTACAATACGGGTAAAATGAAAAAGCAGCAGAAACAGAAGCATGGGAAAAATCAGGGTGTCGAAAAGATAGCCGGCAATGAGTTTCAGCAGGAGCAGACTGGTTTCTTTCGATTTGTCAACCAGTAAACCTGAAATCTGTGCCAGCTTCTCCCGGGTCTCCTGCAGTTTCCCCAGGATGCCCGATTTTCCATGTCCGGATTCAGGGAAAAAATCGCTTCGGATATGGTTCAGGTCTGCCGTGGCTTCCTTCAATGCGGGTTGTGTGATCGATCCGGAGAGACGGCCTGCTCCCCAGACGGACAGGGGAAGCAGCAAATACAGCGTGACGGTCAGAATGGCCATGAAGGCGGCCAGGTCACGAAGGGAGCGAATCGCGTGACGCTTCTTCATGATCCACTTCAGAAAGCGGCCGGCGAGCAGCAGCAGCAGCGTTATTATCAGGAACCAGGGCTCCAGAAACTGCGAGGTCAGGAGCAGGAATTGTAAACCCATCAAAATGGCGGAACTCGCAAGTATAACGCGCCAGGCCACATCCACATAGTCGTACATGGATTGAACGGCGTCTCCCACTTCGAGACCGAATCCCATGCCCAGTTCGGAACCTTCGAGCACGGCCAGTCCGACCTTGATCCCCGAAAGCACCGCAAATGTGGACAGAGACTGATTCAAAGCCGATTGAAGATATTGCCGGTTGTGATCGCGCAGATGCCGTAATCCTGCCCAGTCCAGGAACCGGTGTGTGACGCCGGTTAAGGTGAGAATGACGAGGCCGATCAGCAGAACATGTGTCGAGGCCGATCGCAGCGTATTACCGGAAGTTTTCATCCGTTAGCCTCCAAAGGACATGACGGTCTGTCTGTAAGTATCCGGTGCTCCGATATCGAACCGCCTTCCCTGAATAATATACCCTGAAAAGCCTTCGTCCATACGCACCTGATCGAGAGCGGAGGTGAGCTGAAAAATACCGGATTCGCGGAGATTGTGCTGTATATGCGATGCAAGTACTTCGAAGATTTTTGGCGTAAGTACATACTGTCCCGAGATACTCAGGAATGTGTCATCTTCCAGTCCTTCCACATACAGATGTTCCCGGGCATATTCGGCTGTCGGTTTTTCACTGAAGTCCGTGATCGAAAGCAGGATATCCTTCTCCTGCCACAATCCTGCCACGCATCCGAATTTATGCACTTCCTCAGATGGTGTGTACATGAGGCCGATGACGCTTTGTCCGACCCGGTCGTAGGCATCCAGCAGCTGACGCGTGCATGGCACTTCATTCGTCGACTGATATAAATGATCGCCCAGCATCAGCAGAAACGGTTCCTGACCGATCCATTCTTTCGCACAGAACACCGCGTGCCCCAGGCCGTCCTGTGTCTCCTGGGGAATGAATGTGAGCCGGTGCCCGAGTTCCAGAAGATATTGACTGTATGCTTTGTTTTCCTGAGACAATTTGGCCAGATTTTCAACCCGAAGCGGATTCAGGAAGTATTCCTCGAACAGCGCCTGATCTTCCGGCTGAACGATGATCCCGATCTCCTCGATGCCTGCCCGCACCGCTTCCTCGATGATGATCTGAACAGCCGGCTTGGTCTTGCCATCATCCAGAATCGGGAAGAGCTCCTTTTTTATGGCTTTCGATGCGGGGAACAGTCTCAGACCGAATCCCGCAGCGGGAATCAGGGCCTTTCTGATACGGCGCCCGGTGTGGAGAACCAGTTTCAGGCAGGTCATCCCCATTTCTTTCTCAATGATCTGTATCAGTTTTTCCTGGCTTGTTTCGTCTTTTGCGATGAACTGAGCCGTGCCGTCGCCCTGGGATCCGACACCCTTGCCTCCGTAAATATAGGGTTGTATGCGCGGATCTTTCAGAAGTCCGTGAAGCATCGGAGCGGTCAGTTGAGAGGGACAGGCGGGCTGCAGGGATTGGTCGAATGCATCCTGAGCCTCGGTCATCAACCGGCCAAGCACTTCGGCATCCCCCCTGGACAGAGCCTCCCGGGCCGACGTCACGATACGTCTGTTAACCTTTCCGAGATAGGTCTGAACGCCGCGGTGAATATCCGTGGCCGCAAATGGATAGCTTTCGTTCAGTTTACCGAGAATTTCACGTGTATCCTTGCCCGCATGCAGGTCCACGATGACGTAGTAAAGGTCTCCGGGTACATTGAATTCTGCGACATCGATACGGTCACCGTCGAATGTCATGAGAATCGGCCGGTTGCCGTATGCACAGCCCTGGTCCATTCGTCCGCAACGTGAGGGAGTTGTGATTTCGCCCAGATAAGCGTATTCCATTTCACCGCGAATGGTCATTTTCAAATCGTAGATGCGGTTGAAGGCTCGGGCCACCAGCACCGTCACGGCTGCGCTTGACGAGAGGCCCTTTTTAACGGGCAGATCGGTCTGATAATTGTCGATCTCAAGGCCGCGAACCCGATAATGTGTGAGCACCTGATAGGCGACACCGGCAATATAGCTGAAAAACCCGCCTTTTTCAGCTTCTGCAAGAAGGGCATCTCTCTCCATCGGGATTTCATAGGGTCCCTGACGTGTTCCGTCGTTCAATGTGGCATGATAAATCAGTTTGTTCGGGTGAGGGGAGACGCGCGCATAGATGCCCTGGTTGGTTCCGGTGATGATGGTGTAACCTCTTTCCAGTTCCGCATTGATACGTCTGTAACCGCCGGCCCAGTCACTGTGTTCACCGAACAGACAGATTCGTCCGGGTACGAATAGTTCCATATTTGTTCACTCCGGTTACTAAATGGTTGAAGTCCGGATTCTCACGGGTAATATATTCAATATAAGAAACGGAATCCGTTTGTCAATGGCCAATCAGGGCTGCATTGAACAATCTTCACCCGTGAATTCCGTTTCGATGGTAATATGCATGAAGTGATACAGCTTTCCAAGAGCCCGGACCTGGTTTTTTATCCGCTGAATTTCAGGCTGTGCCGTTCCGTTCTTCACCACAATATGCGTGGTCAGAACATGATGTTCTCCATCGAGGGACCATGCATGCATATGATGAACGGACTCTACGTTTTTAATGGCCCGAAGTTCCGATTCGATTTTTTCCAGAGATATCTGGTCCGGACTGGCCTGGAGAAACAATGATGCTGTTTTTTTTAAATTCCGGATCACATTGAACAGGATAACGGCCGTGATCAGAATGGACAGCAGGGGATCCAGAATAAAAAAATCGGTAAAAATAAGCATGATGCTGACGATGAACACAGCCGCCCATCCCAGCATGTCTTCAAGCATGTGCAGGGCGACAACGCGGGCATTCATGGACTGGTCGTTTTTCAGCCGCAGCATGGCAAATCCGTTGACTGCCATACCCGTGATTGCGAAAACGAGCATTCCCGGTGCGTTTGTGGATTCAGGCGCGATTAATCTGGGTATGGATCTGGACAGAATGATGAGTGAACCGCCAAGAAGGACGATGATATTGACAATGGCGCCAAGGAGTGAAAAACGAAGATATCCATAGGAGTATCTGCTGTCCCTCCCTTTCTTTGAGAATTTTTCCAGTACCCAGGCCAGACCCAGTGAAAAAGTATCCCCGAAATCATGCAGGGCATCCGAGAGAATCGCCATGCTGTTTGTCCATAAACCTCCGCCGATTTCCAGCAGCGCGAAGCTGAGATTGAGAAAAAAAGCCAGCTGTATGTTGTCTTTTTTATGTGAATGATCGTGGGACATGGTTCTGTCCGGAGCCCCGGCTTAATGACATTTTTTATAAAGACCCGCCGCTTTTTCAGCGGATGTGATGATGCCTTTTATCATGGCCGAGCTGAAGCCTTCGTGTTCCATCTGGTTCAGACCCGATATGGTGCATCCGCGCGGCGTTGTAACTTTGTCGATTTCCCGTTCCGGGTGATTTTCATTGTTCAGAAGCAGCGATGCTGCGCCCAGAGCAGTCTGTGCCGCAATGGTGAGGGCCGCGCCGGATTGAAACCCGATCTCGATGCCGCCCTGGGAAGCCGCACGAATCGCCCTCAGGAAAAAGGCAATACCGCATGCACCGAGCGATGTGGCTGCCGTCATCTGCTCTTCATCAATGACCAGGGTCTGCCCCACTGCATCGAAGATCTGTCTCGCCATATTCATGGCGTCCGAGTCATTGTCATCCGAGGCCAGGCAGGTCATGGATTGCCGGATGGCAATGGCCGTATTGGGCATGGCGCGAATGACGGGGATCTGTTTCCCCAGCTGTTTTTTTATCGAGTTCAGCGACACGCCGGATATGACCGATATCAGCATGTGTTTTTTTGTTTTCAGAACAGGGCGGATTTCGGTCAGGAGGCTGTCCATCTGACCGGGCTCGACTGCGATACATATGATTTCGGACCGTGCTGTGGCTTCGCGGTTGTTCAGATCCACGTGGAACCCGGTTTTCCCCTGAGGCGCCAGCAAATGCATTTTCCGGCGGGTCAGGGTGATCTGGTCCGGCCTGAATGTTCCGGACACGGTCAGCCCGTTGGCAATGGACAGGCCTATGTTGCCGGCTCCAAGAATGGCGAGTTTTTTATCCAATCCCGTCTCCTTACATGAACGTCGTTTGTATGCCGTCTATAAACATCTGCACTGAAACAGTGGTCAGTATCATGCCCATCAGACGCTGCATGGCCAGAAGCCCGCGGTCTTTCAGGCACCTCTTCATTTGTCCGGCAAACTGCAGAATAATCGCAGTGGCAAGCCAGGCTATAATAACGGCTGTCAGCCATTTGTACCAGTGCTCCGGTTCCCTGGCCATTAAAAGCAGCACGGTCGCCATTGCCGAGGGCCCTGAGATCAGAGGAACGGCCAGAGGAACCACGAAGGGTTCGCCTTCCATAATGATGCCCAGCACTTCTTCCGAGTGTGAAAATATCATTTTTATGGCGATCATAAACAGGATGATTCCGCCGGTTATGCTGAGTGATGATTGGGACACATGCAGGATTTGCAGAATATATCTTCCGAGAAACAGGAAGAACAATAAAAATCCGAGACCGAACAGGGATTCTCTGAGGATAATTCGTTTATGGCGGGCCGGATCGACATTTTTCAGTCCGAGTATAAACAGGGGGACGTTTCCTATGGGATCCAGGACCAGGAACAGCAGTACGGCTGCGGATATCGTGGACATGATGTTACCGTTCCAGTTTGATAATTTTATATTTCAATACACCTGCGGGCACCTGAATTTCCACTTCCTGCCCTTCAACGGTGCCCATGAGCCCCTTGCCGACAGGAGATTTTACCGAAATTTTGCCTTCCAGTATATCCGCTTCGGGTTCCGAGACCAGTTTATACGTGATTATTTCACCGTCGTCCAGGTCTTCAATGGTGACAATGGATCCCAAAAACGCCTTGCCTTCAGGAATATCCGACTCGTTGATTATACTTGAAGTGGTGAGTTTTTCCGTGAGTTCGGCAATGCGTCTTTCATTCATGGCCTGAGCCTCTTTGGCGGCATCGTATTCGGCGTTTTCTTTCAAATCACCATGCGAACGCGCGGTTTCAAGTTTCTGAGCGATTTCTTTCCGTTTGACCTGAATCAGATAATTCAGGTCATCCTTGATTTTGTTGTAACCTTCCTGAGTAATGTAATTAAGCGCCACAAAAGCTCCTTATGTTTTGGATGATGACGGCATTTACAGGATTAATTTAATAAAAATCGAAGTGTTTTACAAACCCAACAGCTGAATTCCAAGACCGCTGAGCAATAATGTGAAACCGGCGATCGCATGTGAGAAGCGTTCCGCATTTTTCAGATGAATAAATTGAATCCCGAATAATGCGAGACGCACCATGACCAGCATCGTGGCAATGGTCACGGCCGCAAAAACGGTTGTAACAAGTATAAGGCCGTGAAGGCTGCTTTTTGCAGCAGGCACCATCAGCAGGGGAATAAGCGGTTCACAGGGACCGAAAACGAATATTAAAAAGAGAATCCACGGGGTCAGATTTTGTTGTGTGCCGGTGTGCACATGATGATGTCCCCCCAGATGTGTATGGGTATGATGGTGTTCCGTACCGTTCTCATGGGTATGCGAGTGTGTATGTGTTTTCTTTTGTATGGCCTTTTTCGTACCCCAGATCCCGTAGAGTAATCCGAATGCAATGAGCATCCAGGCTGCGATCTCGCCGCGTACGCTTTCGATCCATTCCATTTTCCTGACAAGAATGCCGAGAGCGATTCCGGCCATGCCCAGAAGCACGGATCCGAGCACATGCCCCACACCGCACCAGAATGTGATCCACATGGTTTTCGTGACGGTCCAGGTTCTGGCTTTGGCGAGGACGATGAACGGCAGATAATGATCAGGGCCTGTCACCGTATGTATGAGGCCGATCGAAGCAGCTGTTGTGATCAAAATTCCGAGTTCCGAGTCCATTTTGACATTCTCCGGCGTTGATGCCTAATGTAATGGTTTTCAGGGGGGAATCCAAATATTTTCAGGGGAAAAATCCCGACTTGGATTTTAGCGATGTGTTCCATATATTTCAGGGGATTATTTTAAATCGAGGATATATTTGTGAAGGCCGGTTCATTGTCTGATCTGTTGTTCCGTTTGTTGTTATTGGTCTGCACTCAGGCCGGTTTTGCCGTTGATACGGAGATTCAGTTTCAGCATTATACAGTCGCCGAGGGCCTGTCCCAGAATTCCATTCAGGCCGTTTCCCAGGATTCGACCGGTTACCTGTGGTTCGGGACTGTCTCAGGGCTCGACCGGTTTGACGGAAATACATTTAAAACATACAGAAACGTCGTCTTTGACAGCACGAGCCTCTCACATGATGATATTTCATCCGTGATTCACGATCATGCGGGCAGGTGCTGGGTCGGCTCAAATTACGGCGGTCTGAACCTTCTGGATCCGGAAACCGACCGGTTTTTTCATTTCCGGCATGAGCCGGATAATTCCAATTCTATATGTTCCGATTCGGTTACCGCGCTTTTTGAAGATTCCGGTCATTCCATCTGGGTCGGCACGGTCAGCGGGCTGGACAGGCTGGATCTGCCTGAGGAATCCGACCGGCGGCCGGCCGGCGACTGGATCGCACGTGTCCGGGTGACCCATATACCGTTGGCTTCTGATTCCACGGGATTGCCGGTTCCCTATATTACGGCACTGCATGAAGACACAAGAGGATTTTTATGGATCGGAACGGAAGGCGGACTTTTTGTAGTAAACCCGGATTCCCTGAAGTTTATTCATTATCGCTGGAAACAGGGGTCCCGGGATTGCATTGCATGGGATTATATCAGATGCATCTATGAGGACCGGACAGGTCAGTTATGGATCGGGATTGAATATGGCGGGCTGAACCGGCTCATTATGCCGGGAAAGGTTGCCGGGCAGAATGACTGGCAAAGACTGAAACGCGCAAAATTCGAATATGTTCTGCATGATCCCAATAATCAAAACAGTCTGGCCAGTGATGTGGTTAATGCGGTACTGGAACGACCCGCGGGTATTTTATGGATCGGTACGGACAACGGGCTTGACAGACTGAATGTGGCTGAAAAGGAATTTGTGCATTTTCAGCATCATCCGGACAAACCGTCCAGCCTGAGCAACAATATTGTTTCGGCGATCGTGTGCGACTGGTCCGGGCTGATGTGGATTTGCACGGATGGCGGACTGAATACCTTTCATGATAAGCAGCATCAGTTCAGCCGTTTCCAGTCCTATACCGATGATCCGAAAACGCTCAGTCATCATAATGTCTGGTGTATGGCGGAAGACAGTTCGGGCGATATATGGATCGGAACAACCTCCGGATTGAACCGTTTCACACCCGGCTCCGGAGAAATGATCCATTATATGTACGACAGAGGAAATCCCTCGAGCCTTGGAGACAATGCCATCCTGTCCATGCTGGTTGACAGGGATCAGATGCTCTGGGTGGGATTGAACGGGTACGGTCTGGATCGTGCGGTTATCAAACCGGGCATGCCTATGAGGTTCATTCATATGGATTGTACGGAAAACGGTGTGGGAAGTGATTTTATCCTGACACTGTTCGAGGACCGGGACGGGGCCTTGTGGATCGGCACCTGGGATAAAGGGCTCAGAAAAATTTTGCCGGGCAATCGTAAAAAACTGGCTGGCAGTACGGAAACACGGATTCCCATGATTCGTTTTTGCCATGATCCCGACAATCCCAACAGCATCAGTCCGAACCGTATCTATACGATATGTCAGGATCATACGGGCGCGCTCTGGATCGGATCTGACGGAGATGGTATCAATGTACTTTCTGCAGAGCATGTCCGTGTTCAGGATCCGGACAGGGAACCGGTTCAATTCGCCCATTTCAGGACCGACCCCCGGGACCCCAACAGTCTGAGTCATAATATCGTGATGTGCATATTGGAAGACAGGAACCATGACATGTGGTTCGGTACATTCGGCGGCGGGCTGAACCGGTACAACAGGAAAGAGAACCGGTTTGATCATTTCTCGATTGAAGACGGGCTTCCGGATGATGTGGTTTACGGTATTCTGGAGGACGGGGAAGGCTTTCTGTGGATTTCGACCAACAAGGGCCTCTCCAAATTCGAACCGCAAACGGTTGATTTTCATAATTTCACTCCCAGTGACGGATTGCAGAATTATGAATTCAATTCAGGTGCCTATCTTGAAACCCGGGACGGGCACATGGCTTTCGGCGGCATCGACGGCTTTAACTACTTTCATCCGGCGGATATCGCACTCAATAATTACGTACCCCCGGTGGTGATTTCGGGTTTTCTGGTAAACAACAGGCCGCGTGCCGTGACAGCGGCAAAGGAAATCGTGCTGTCCCATGAGGAGAATTACATCACGGTTGAGTTTGCGGCTTTGAACATGGTCTATCCTGAGAAAAACCGGTACCGTTATCAGCTGCTTCCCCTTGAAAAAGACTGGATCGAGTCCGGAAATCAGCGCAAGGCGATCTATACACATCTGGCGCCCGGGCATTATGAGTTCCGTGTTCAGGGATCCAACAATGACGGTGTCTGGAACCGTAAAGGAACCGGTCTTGCCATCTGGATCAAACCTCCGTACTGGAAAACCTCATGGTTCCGGATCCTGATGGTGGTGATAATGCTTCTTTCCGCCTACATCATTCTCCATTTCCGGACCCTTTCGATGCACAGGCAGAACCAGAAGCTCGAGCATCGTGTAATGGAAAGAACGGAGGCCCTGGCTCAGGCCAACGAGGAACTGCAGACCGCTCTGGAAAGTGTCAAAAGACTGGAGGGACTGCTGCCCATATGTGCTTCGTGCAAGAAGATCAGGGATGAAAATGGAAACTGGCAGCAGGTGGATGTGTATGTACGCGACCATTCCGATGTGGAATTCAGTCACGGGCTGTGTCCGGATTGTTATAAGGAATATGAAGCTCAGATTTAGGTCTGTCTGCAGGTAATAAATCGAAGCCTTCCAAGGGGGGCGATTCATGAAACTGTGGAAGCGGTTTGTCCTTTTTATCTTCATCGTTTTCGCCTATCTGCTCATCAAGGAATTCCTTGTTCTGTTTCAGGCTGCCAAATCCGTGCATCCGGCTGCGGCTTATACACTGGTTGCGGTCCTGTTGATCCTGACGGGCTATTTTATTCTCGTACCGCTCGTTTCTATAATCCGTCTGCCGAAAACATACGGACCGACGCGCAATCCGGATCAGATTCAGACCATCATCGAAAAACGGATCAAACGGTTCCAAAAGAATCCGTATTTATCGAGGCAGGGATTTGATTTTAATTCGATAACACCTGACCGGGCCGGGTACGACCGGGCGATCGAGGCCCTCCAGCCGGCTGTGAAAAAGCTGCATAAACGGTATGTCACGCAGGTTTTTTATACGACCGCCATCGCTCAGAATGGTTTTCTCGATGCGGTTTTTATTCTGGTTCTGTCCGTCAATCTTATCAGGGATCTGTTTGTACTGTATCACGGCAGGGTGTCCGGCCGCGACCTGGCCGTGATAGGCCGTCTGGTTTTTCAATCCATGCTGATCGGCGGCTCGGAAGGCGTGGAATATGCAATGGATGAAGTGTTTTCAAAACTGTTTTCCGGAAGTATGAAAGGAATCCCCTTTGCCTCGAAAGTACTGGGATCTCTTGCGGATGGATTCGTGAATGCCGCTTTGATGACGCGGACCGCTTTAATTACGCAGAGTTATTGTGAGATGGTTTTTATCGAATCCGACCGGGCGTTGTATCCGGCGTATAAAACGGTCACGTCGGCCACGCGTATTCTGATTTCGGATCTCGTGGACCGGATCGGCGATGAAGTGCGTTCCATGGCCAGGCGTAAAGCGGGGGAGGCGGTGCTTGTCACAGTCAATCCGGTCGGATATATCATCAGCAAGGCCATGAACAGGATGGCGGACGGGTCGGAAACACTGAGCCCCCAGCAGCGTGAGTGGATGCGTGAAACTTCCGACGTCGCTTACAATCCATTCGGATTTTTGGCCGGGAAAGTGCGCGGCCTGTTCAGAAAAGACAGAGAAACACTGGATTTGTTTTAATTTCGGAGGGGTGCAAGTCAAACGAATGCATGCGGCGCCGCCGGAATATTGAGGTGCTGGATTTCCGCCTTTTGATCCATTCGTTAACGCCTGCGGCCCATAATTCTTAAAATCCGGAGAAACAGGTTGATGATGTCCATATAAAGTGCAGCTGCGCTGTCTATGGCATTGTCCGTGGTTTTTGGAATACGGTTGGCTCTTCCCCAGTCCAGTCCGATATATCCGCAGAAAATAAGGACCACGATCCAGTCGATGATCCCGTGGTGCATCCTGAAGATGAATATTTCAACAAGCTCGGCCACAATTACCAGAACCAGGGCCATGAACAGCAGAACCGCAATTTTTTGAAAGAATGCCGGAAACAGGGTGCCGAGCAGCATCATGATTATTGTGACAAACGCGGTCACACGAATGGCGTCGAGCACGAGATCCGGATCATACTGATGAACCATCATATTGATGATAAACCCGAACGGCACCACAACAAAGTTATATCCGATAAAACTGATCAACGGTCTGTCGGATTTATTGTAAAGGTAAACGCCGAAGAGGCAGCAGCCGAAATAAACCAGAAGGAAGAGCAGAAAATTGATCGCGACCAGGCGTTCCGGGTCGATATACTTCACCATCATGGCATTGACGGCGAATCCCCATAACAGAGTCAGACCGATGGTCAGATTGAACCGGCTGCCGCTGATCAGTTCGCCGGTTGCCTCCGTCCTTTTAAAGACATGGGTTTCCAATTGGCGTATTCCTTATGGTGTAATACTGTCTGGGAGGACAGGACCGTACAGACCGGTTATTTCCGGTATCCGGCTGTCAGGATTTATTTTCGCAGCAGTGTTTGTATTTTTTCCCGCTTCCGCAGGGGCACGGATCATTGCGTCCCACCTTTTGTTCAGCGTGGATGGTTTCGACCGGATTCGATAGAATTTCCAGATCGGTCAGATTCTCGGGCTTTTTGGGATCGATATGGATTTCGTATTCCCAGCCGTTTTCCTCGAAGACTGCTGCCACCTCTTTCATTCTTTTTTTATTCTGGACCTGAACGATGGCAGGATTTTTTGGAGTTCCCAGTTTGGCTGGTTTTTTCCCGTCGAATTTGTTTTCCTTATGCAGATCTTTGGTCATGATTCACCTCTGTCGGTCGTTGTCTGTCTGTCGGTATACAGCTTATCTTGAAAAGATAAATCCTATGGTATAATACGAGATCGTTCTTTTGATATCCATCCCCATTTTGTCTTCCTCGTTCAGATCCTGGATGTACCTGTAACCCAGACAAAAAGCCCCGTACCGCAGTTCGACCCCGTATATCATGCGGTTCAACCGGGAATTGTAATCTTCCTTGTCGTACTCGCCGCTGTCGGAACCGGCCTCCCAGGATCCGCCCATCCAGAATCCGAACGAAGGCCCCGCAAATGCATAAAGGCCTTTTGTGGGAATGAATGCCATGAGCACGGGAATGTGTATATAATGAATCAGATCCGTGTACTTCTGGGAATTGTACCAGGGGTGTGTGATTTCAGTGCTTCGTGCCGAATATTCAATCTCCGGTTTGAACAGTATTCTGCCCGACAGCGGAATGTCGTATGTCATGCTGACACTGAAACTGTTTTTATGTTCGATATGATAAGAGGCATAGTTGTGCTCGATTGATCCGGATGATCCGAACCCGATATAGTAACCCATTTTAAATCCGGATTTGGGTTTGGTCTTTTGCCCGGGCTCCTGATCGAAGACCGGTTCCGAGGGCGGAGGCGGGGGCTGCTCTGAAGGTGTTTCCCGGTACACAGGCGGAGCCGGAGCGGGTGGCGGCTCCACTTCGAGGCCGGCAATTTTATGGGCGGTATTTTTAAGTGTTTTCAGAAACACTTCGTCGAGCGAACATTGCGGGCAGTCCTCGATTTCATTTTTGATGATTTCACCCGTGACCACGTCGACCAGTCGCACGTTGACAGAATAGATGGATCCCACCCTGTCCACGTTTCCGATCACGATCAGCTCCACATTCAACAGCCGGCCAATTTCGATGGCACAGGCCAGATCCGTACAGCCGGTCATCTGAAACTGCTGCTCTTCGAGTATTTCATTGATCTTGCTTCTTTCAAGAACTGTAAACTGTTCGGTTTTGAAAAATTCGGTCTGAAGACGGTTCGTCAGACCCTGCAGATCCTGTTTGGATATGCCGCTGCCTTCCAGTTCGAGAATCGCGATATTCGGTTTTTCCTGTGCATGAAGCTGGCTTAATAACAGTAAAGAGATGAACAGGATGTTTTTTTTCATGTAATATCTCCTGAGTAATCTGTACAACGAAGTATCGGGATGTATTCTCGGCAAAAGCAGCAATTATCGTGCTATTGAGTATACAAAACGGGGGGGATAAATGCAAATGAAAAAGAGGAACTGAGGGTGAACGGGTGTATGGGTGTATGCGTATATGGGGCCCCCAGCCCCCCTCCCTGTATTCAGACCGCAGACGGCAGGACCGCGGACCGTTAAAAAGCAGTAGAAGGGTAAATGGGTATATGAGTATATGGGTCCGCCCGGCCCGGCCCCTTTAAAAGACGGCAGACGACAGGACCGCGGACCGCGCGCCGTAACCAGGCACCGTTTCCGGTGGCGGAGAAACGGAGCAGTTGAGAGACGGAGACAGTACCAATCCAATCTCCGTTTCACATTTTCTCCGCATCTCCGTTTCA
>JAFGGN010000128.1 GCA_016930535.1 bacterium | reverse complement strand
TGGGCGCCGGATTCCGGGGCGGGCGCCGGATGGGCTATGGCGCTGCATGGAATTATATGCCCTATGATCCGGTTCAAGCCATGCCGGAAACCGAAATCGAAATACTCAGACAGCAGTCCATCGATCTGGAAAAGAACCTGGAACTGATCAAAAAGAGAATATCGGAAATCGAAGCGTCCGGATCCGCGGATCAGGACAGCGGTAAAAAACCATCCTGAGCATGAAGGGAATGCATGATGAGAATATGCGTGACAGCACAAAAATCTGACCTCGATGCGCAGGTGGATCCCCGTTTCGGACGATGCGCCTGGTTTATCATTGTCGACTCCGATTCGCTTGAATTTGAAGCAATTGAAAACCGGGAGGGCCAGTCGTCCGGCGGAGCAGGCGTTCGGGCCGGTCAGCTGATGTCGGAAAAACAGGTACAGGTCGTGGCTACCGGAAGTGTGGGGCCGAACGCGTTTCAGGTGCTGAACGCGGCCGGCATTTCCATCGCGGACGGCGTCTCCGGAACCGTCAGGGAGGCGGTTCAACGGGTCGCATCAGGCGGTGCCTCATTTTCCGAAAAACCCTCGGCCGAATCGCATGCCGGACTTAAGGGAGCACCGTGAGACACAGGTATCCGGAAGCGAATCATTACGGTGAGACCGTATGAAATCCACACTCGACTGCATTCCCTGCTTTTTCAAACAGGCGCTCGAGACCGCGCGTCTCGCAGGCGCCGATGTGCATCAGCAGCGGCTGATTCTGGATGATGTCGCGCGTGTGATGGCTGAATTCGATCATGATTCACCCCCGCCGGAAATGTCCAGGCATATCTACCGGGCCATTCGCGAGCGAACGGGAGTGGCAGATCCTTTCCTGAAAATCAAAGAGGAAAGCAACCGTATTGTCCTGGATATCTATGACCAGCTCATGCTTCGCACAGAGACCAGTCCTGATCCGCTGCGCACGGCAGTCGAACTGGCCATTGCGGGCAATATCATCGATTACGGTGCCACAACGGCCCTTAAGATCGATCAGGAACTCGAACGCATTTTGGCCGACGAGTACAGAGCGATTCAGGAAGAAAATAGCAGTCTTTTCCGGTTTGATGAGTTCAAATCATCACTTATTAACGCGACTGAACTGCTGTATATCGCGGACAATGCCGGAGAGATCGTCTTCGACCGCGTCCTGCTGCAGGTGATCCGAAGTCAGTTTCCTCAAATTAGAATCCGGTTTGCCGTGAGGGAGATACCGGCCATCAACGATGTGCTCATGCAGGATGCGGAACAATGCAGGATCTCCGATCTGGCCGAAGTGATTTCATCGGGATCGGACGGCCCCGGTACTTTTCTTGAAAAGAGCGGAGAGACATTTCTGAAAATTTTCAATGAAGCCGATATGATAATAGCCAAGGGGCAGGGGAATTATGAGACATTATCGGAAACGAACCGTCCGATCTATTTTCTCCTTCTCGTCAAGTGCTCCGTGATTGCGAGTCATATCGGGTGCAGGGTGGGGAACATCATTCTTTCACAAAACGGAGGGATGTGAGGGTTTATGATTGAAGGTTGCGAACGGACCGTCAACAAAAGAACCCAATAATCAACGGAGGTAATACCATGTCAGAGATGCAGGAAAAAAGAGGCATGCCCCTTCTGGGAGATGAATTCCCGGAAATGCAGGTTCAGACAACGCACGGGGTACTGACGCTCCCCAAACATTTTTCAGGTAAATGGTTTGTTCTGTTCAGCCATCCGGCTGATTTTACGCCCGTGTGCACCACGGAATTTGTGGCCTTTCAGAAAAGGTACGATAAATTCAGGGCACTCAACTGTGAGCTGATCGGTCTGAGCGTGGACCAGGTTTTCTCACATATCAAATGGGAAGAATGGATCAAGGAAAAACTGGGTGTACAGATTGAATACCCGATCATCGCGGATACCGGCGCAGTGGCGCAGGCGCTCGGTCTCGTGCATCCCGGAAAGGGCACCAATACGGTCCGTGCGGTCTTTATCGTGGATGACCGGGCAAAAATACGCATCATCCTGTACTACCCGCAGGAACTCGGCAGAAATATGGACGAGGTGCTGAGGGTGGTGGAAGGTATGCAGGTTTCCGATAAAAACGGCGTGGCCATGCCTGCCAACTGGCCGGACAACGAGCTCGTGCAGGATCATGTGATCGTTCCGCCTCCGAAGGATGTGAAGACGGCCGAAGAACGCCTGAAAAACGCCAAATCAGGCGGGTATGAGTGTTATGACTGGTGGCTCTGTCATAAGAAGCTGAAGTAAGCCGGAGCCGGTTTTCCGGATTCGGTCAGGACAGGTGCCGTGTCAGACACGGTCAGATTAATGGCGGTCCGCAGAAGCCCGACTGTCGAGACCATGCGCAACCGAATGTAAATGTGCGGATGCGGTCCGCCGGTTTTTTTAAAAAAGATCATCATTGTTCAGGCTGTATCCCTCTTTTTTTATTGAAAGTGAGGTAAAATCCCGATATGAACAGCAAATCCGCACCCGGCATGTCGATGGAGGAACAGGACCAGTTTATCCAGGAGGTATTGAAACGGATCCGGTACCGAATGGTTGTTTTCAGCGGGAAAGGCGGCGTCGGAAAAACCACGGTGGCCGTGAATCTGGCCTATGCGCTTTTGAAGGCGGACATGCGCACGGGGCTGCTCGACGCGGACATCACCGGTCCGAATGTGCCCAAAATGACCGGTGCGGAGTCACCGCCCGAATTGATGGGTCATGGCGGAACCATGATTCCGGGAGAGAAAAACGGTCTGAAAATTATTTCCATGGCACCCATGCTCCCTGAAAATTCTCCCGTGATCTGGCGCGGCCCACTGCGTTCGGGCGCCATACGGCAGTTTCTGGCCGATGTGGCGTGGGGTGAACTGGATTTTCTGCTGGCGGATCTGCCCCCGGGAACCGGAGACGAGGTCCTGACGGCCGCCCAGTCCATGAAACCCCATGTGGCCCTGGTCGTGACCACACCGCAGGAGGTCTCACTCGTGGATTGCCGAAGGGCCGTGAACATGGCCAAAAAACTTGAGATACCCGTGATCGCCGTGGTCGAGAACATGTCCGGATTTTCATGCCCCCATTGTCATCAGGACATCGATGTGTTCGGCACCGGGGGAGGAGAGAAGATGGCCCGGGAGATGGATGTGCAGTTCTGGGGACGCATTCCCATGGAGCTTGACGTACGCCGGGGAAGCGATTCGGGACAGCCCATTGTCCTGTCCGCTCCGGAAAGCGGCTCCGGCACGGCCTTTACGGCACTGGCGGGCCATGTGATAACGCATTGCCCGGCCTGAAATTCATCCTGGTTCGGAACTTGTTATGATGCCGATCAGAATACTCTATGACAACCGGTCCCGTTCGGATTCATTCCGGTCAGGCTGGGGATTTTCATGCCTGGTCGGTGACCGGATCATTTTCGATACCGGGGAAGCGGATGCACCCATCCTGGAGAATTTGAACCATTGGCACATACCGCCTGACCGGATCGAGGCGGTGATTCTGTCCCATGACCACTGGGATCATACGGGAGGCATCGCCGGCCTGCTCGATCTCAGGCCGGGTCTGGATGTCTATATATGTCCCGGATTCAGCCGGGAAACAAAAAACAAGATTAAGGAACATGGGGGCAGCCTTGTCGAATGTCCGTGTTTCAGGGCCATCGACAGTAATCTGTCTGTCACCGGAGAGATTCCGGGACAATACAAGGGGCTTCCCATGCCGGAGCAGGCTCTCATCATCCGTTCGGGCAGCGGATTGACCATGATCACCGGCTGTTCACATCCGGGCGTCGGAAACATGGTCCGCCGCGTTCAGGAACACTTTCCGTCCGATCCGGTATTTTGTGTGATCGGCGGATTTCACCTGGGAGACAAAAAAGAGGAAGAAATACACGCTGCAGCGCGTGATCTGAAAGACCTGGGTGTTTCGATTGCCGGGCCCGCTCACTGCACGGGGGAACGGGGCATACGGATTTTCAGGTCCGTTTTCCAGGATGCCTGCCTCGACATTGCGGCCGGGACCGAATTCGATTTGTCCGCGCTTCCGGATGGAATCATGTCATAATCGATGGAATTTTTTATGCAATTGAAAATTGTCATATCCAGCGGCAAAGGCGGCACGGGAAAGACCTTTCTGGCCACCAATCTGGCCAGGATCCTTGAGCAGTCCGGAAAACAGGTCCGCTACCTGGATTGTGATGTCGAGGCCCCGAACGGACATCTGTTTCTGAATCCGGAAATCAAACTGGAAGAAACGGTTCATCTGCTGTCACCCTCAGCCGCGGACCCGGACCGGTGCACATCCTGCGGCGCATGTGTCCTCGCCTGTCAGTACAATGCCATCGTCATGGTGCAAAAGCAGGTGATGTTCTTTGAAAATCTGTGTCACATATGCGGCGCCTGCACGCGTGTCTGCCCCGCAGATGCGGTTATCGAGAAACCCCGTGATATCGGAATCCTGAGATACGGTCAGAATGGCGGGCTGGATTTTCATGACGGCCGGCTGAAAACGGGGGAAGGCGGCATGTCTCCGGTGCTTATCCGGCGGATTAAACGTAATCAGGGCAGCGGAATCAATATTATGGATTCGCCCCCGGGAACGGCATGTCCCGTGGTCGAGACCGTCAGGGATGCCGATCTGTGCGTGCTGGTGACCGATCCCACGCCTTTCGGTCTGCATGATCTTCGCCTGTCCGTGTCCATGTGCAGGGATATGAACCTTGAACCCGCGGTGATTATCAATCGTGCGGATTTCATGAACGATGCCCTGAAGGACTACTGCAGGACTGCCGGCCTGGAAGTACTGGGAGAAATCCCAGACGACCGACGGATCGCCGAAGCCTGCTCGAACGGGAGCCTCGTGGTCGATACGATCCCCGAGTACCGTGAATTGATGAAAAACCTGGCCGCATCCATTATCAGGCGCGCTGAAAATCCGGGAAAACCGCGGCCCGCCGCAATGCCGGACATGCTCCCGATCTCCGGACTGTCGCCGGATCCGGCGGACTCCGGATCCTCCGTCAAACCCCGTGAAATCGTGGTCGTCAGCGGCAAGGGAGGCACTGGCAAGACATCCCTGACTGCCTGTTTTTTTGCGCTTGAAGCACAGACGGCCGTCGCCGATTGTGATGTGGATGCATCCGACCTGCCCCTCGTACTTCAGCCGGAAATGACAGAAGGGGGAGGTTTCAGCGGCGGCGATGCGGCCGTGATCGATCCTGAGAAATGTACCGGATGCGGCGCATGCGAACAGGCATGCCGGTTCGGCGCGATTGCGCCTTTTCAGGATGAAAAGGACGGGTCCGTTTTTATCGTTGATGAAAAATCCTGCGAAGGATGCCGGGTCTGCTCACTGGCCTGCCCTGAGCAGGCCGTCCGGTTCATAACGGCAGTACACGGAGAATGGCGTGTTTCGAAAACGCGGTTCGGTCTCATGAGCCATGCCAGGCTGAGTCTGTCGGGCGAAAATTCAGGTAAACTGGTTACACTTGTCCGCAAGCATGCCGAACAGCTCGCCAGAAGAAACGGACTTGCCGGCGTTCTCATTGACGGATCGCCCGGAATCGGGTGCCCCGTTATCGCCTCGGTTACGGGTGCGGATTATGCGGTTGTCGTCACGGAACCGACGGTTTCCGGCCTGCACGATCTGAACCGCATTCTCGATCTGCTGCGGTTCTTCAGGATTGCTTCAGGCGTGATTGTCAACAAATCCGATATCAATCCCGAAAAAGCGGAGGAAATCAGGCCGATTACGGAACAATCCGGATCGGATTTTCTGGGTATGATACCGTATGACCGCAGGATCACCGAGGCGCAGGTCAACGGGATGACGGCTGTCGAGTTTATGGACACCCCGGTTACACAAACGATCCGTTCAATCTGGAACCGGATAAGGGAACGTTGCCTTCTTTCGGCACCGGAAATTCCTCCGCTCACACCTGATCCGCTGTAAAACCAGCCGGAAAAAACAAGGTCTGCTTTTTCCACGGTCAGGCCATTTCGGATTTGATATTTATCTTCTTTTATCTTATCTTAATTTAACCCTGTTCCTGATTGAACACCGATTTGTGATTTCAAGCCCTTATCCCTGATTTGCCGGGACCGCGTTTGAATCCGCTGCAACAGATGGAGCAAGCTCCGGGAGGTTAAGGAATGAATCTCCAGCAACTTGTCGATCAGCATTCGTTTATTGCCAATGTTCTGAGTATTCTGGACCGGTACGGCGGATTGATTATGCTGTGTGCATTCGGAATTCTGATGATTGTTATATTTTACTGGATCATCGTGATCGCGCCGCGACGGGTAAAACAGGTATATGCAGGTCTTCTGAAGAAGGGGTATCAGACGGCGGATCCGGCGTCAAGGGATATCGGTCAGGTGATAAAAACACTTTCACCCGTATATCCCATCAGGCCGCTGAAGGACCAGCCCGTGCCTGACTGGTCTGTCGATTTGGCCGTCCGGATGCCGGCCGTAAACGGATCCACACGGTATGTCATCCACGTGCGGCGGTCGCAGGTGGACCGCCTTTCCCCGCGTCCGGCCTCATCGCTCAGAAAAACGGATCTGATACTGGAGAAGGTTTCGTTGAAATTTACGGAACCGCTTTTTATCGTTCCGATCCGGAACCGGTGTGATGTGCTGTGGGAATGGCGCTATCAGTTGAAAAAGACAACGGCCGGTCTCGATGAGGCGTTTCTTAAAAAGTATCATGTGTATTCAAGGTCCGGTACGGCCGACTATTTTCCGGTAGCGCTCAGAGATGCCCTGCTGCATATCTGTCCGATACTGTGTGATACAAGCAAGTTCTGCCTCCAGGGCGGCGTGACCCTTAAATTTCAGAAGGACGGCTGGGGCCTGTGCCCGGCCCATGAGATCTACAAATCATCAGATATGGAAACACTGCTGCGCGCAGCCGAGGCGGTTTCCGGCGCGATTTCATGAAGCATGACGCAAATACAGGAATAATTCATAAAAAATGATGAGATGAGGAGGAAGATTATGAAAAATGCATCCCTGATTCTGATTGTCCTGATGATCGTGCTTCCCTGTGCCGGTCAGGAGCAAACCCTTGCGGGCGGTGAAATACACAGCGGCGGATTTGGCGGTCCGGCCTGGAAAGTCACATCGCTGAACGGAGAGGCTGGTATTCTGTACGGCGGCCGCGGCGGATGGATCATCAATCATACCTTCGTGATCGGAGGCGGAGGATATCATCTCATGTCCGATATCAGGGCCGACCGCACCGATGAAAACGGAAAACCGCTGTATCTTTCCCTCAATTACGGCGGCTTTGAAATGGAATATATCCATGAATCGGACAAACTGGTGCACTGGACAGCTCATCTTTTTATCGGTACGGGCAATGTCTGGCTGAACACCAGGGATCCGGATGAAACCGTGGAAGACGACAGAATCTATATTGTCGAACCCATCGCGAATATCGAAGTGAATATACTGAAATGGTTGCGGCTCAATATCGGCGCCGGATACCGGCTGGCCATGGGTGTCGATCTGGATGATTTTTCAACATCGGAAATCAGCGGTGTGTCCAGCATGCTGATGCTGAAGTTTGGAAACTTTTAGGTCCTGGGGTCGTTGAGGCTTTTGGGCCCGTTGGGTGCGGACCAGGATTAAATATGTGCAGAACGGAACGTGAAACGGAGCTTCGGAGAGATTGAGAAACGGAGAAAAAAAGATGTTTTTCATTCTCCGATTCTCCCCGTCTCCGGTTCTCCGTTTCACGATCGCAACTGATTCCCGTTTGAACTCTAGAAATGAAAATTCAGGCAGACCGAGGCATGACTGAACGTCAGGCCCACGTTGGCGTCCGTATCGGTTACGCTTCGCAATGCCGCATCAGGATAGTTGCTGTAATAATAATAATAGTAATAATAATCATCCGATGTGATCAGTTCTTCAGCCGTATTATCGACGGATGTTCTGGCCATTTTAAAACCGAATTCGCCACCGACGCTGAAATGCTCGTTGACCGTGTATTCGGCGCCGAATCCAAAATTCAGGCCCCATACACCGAGCATGTCCTCGATCAGTTCCCTGGTGTTTTTATCCAGCTTTTCAGTGCCCGAAGCCGAATAATCCACGAGGCCTTCTTCGTTGTAATATGTATAACTGTACTTGACTTTTCCGTCGATCGAAGGAAATGCCTTGAAAATACCGGCAAATACATACGGTTTGGTGACATTGGTGTTCAGATAATAACGGACACCGGCATGCGGCATCAGGATGCGTACGCTTCCCTCCAGGGTCATCGAGTTGTTATCGATGGGCATAAACGGTGAAACATCATCCATGCGTATGGAATAGGACTCGTCGATGGTCGCATCCAGACCGGCCGATACATAATCGATCCCGACATAGGGCTGCAGGGAACCGTATTGAAAGCCTATTTGTGAAGCCTGCATGACGGGCCCGATGCGGACACTGAATACCGGCGACTGTGCCATGGCCAGTAACGGGAGCATCATGCTACACAGCATTAAAACCCAACCATTCCGTTTCATTTTCCCTCCTGCAATTTTTATATAAGGGTGGACTCAATATTAATACTGATTTTCGTAGCCGGATGTTTCCTTTTTGCGCTCTTCCCGGATATTCCAGTAGGATTCCGCCTGCGGATTCCATTTGCAGTCCAGATAGTCCTTTCCAAACAGGCGTGAAATGAGACTGAGGGGTGTCATGATCACATAGAACAGGATGCTCAGAATTACCCGTGTCATGATGAATCCCAGCACGATGGACAGACTGATCCATATTTTATGGAAGGGCCACAGTACGGCGGGAAACACGAAAGCGGGAACGAGGCATCCGGCCGATATGATCCACAGAATCAGATAATTCGGCCTGTGCCTCAGAAACACATAGGTGCCCAGAATTCCCACGATGATGCCCACGGTGATTCCGAATTTGCGAAGTTCTTTTTTATCGCTTTTTATCTTTTTAAAATCGTCGATGATACTCACGGTACGCTCCTAATCCAGTTCGAATTCTTTCAGCCAGTCGATGTCCTTGTCCAGCGGCTTCTGATCCGTTTTTTCAAGAAGATACGAACCCATAATCAGGTAATCCATATTGGTACGCATAAAGCAAAGGTAGGCATCATGCGGCGCGCATACGATGGGCTCTCCGCGTACGTTGAACGACGTATTGATGATGACGGGGCATTTGTATTTTTTATCGAATGTCTGAATCATTTGGTAATACAGGGGATGTGTGTCCGGATTCACGGTCTGAACACGCGCCGAGTAATCCACATGCGTGATCGCGGGCACCGAGGACCGGACCACGTGCAGTTTTTCCAGGCCGAAATAGCTGTTTTCATCGGATGTCATTTCACGGCGGATTTCCTTGCGTACCGGGGCCACGAGCAGCATGTACGGACTTTCGCGGTCGAGTTCGAAATAATCGGAAACCTTGTCGATCGTGACCGAGGGTGCGAAGGGCCGGAAACTTTCCCGGAACTTGATCTTCAGGTTCATGATTTCCTGCATTTTCGGCGACCGTGCATCGCCGATAATGGACCGTCCGCCCAGTGCACGGGGTCCGAATTCCATACGGCCCTGGAACCAGCCGATTACCTTTTCATCCGCGATCAGATCCGCGATTTTTTCGGGTATTTCATTCTCTTTCAGCTTTGTGTAGGGGATGTCGTTTTCCTTCAGGTACGCTTCGATCGCGTCCTCTCCGTATTCAGGGCCGAGGTACGAGCCGCTCTGCACATCGTGTACATTGTCCGACTGGCGCGGATTGCCCAGAACCTGATACCACGCGAACAGGGCCGCACCCAGGGCGCCGCCGGCATCGCCTGCGGCGGGCTGAATCCATATATTTTCAAAGGGACCTTCACGCAGGATTTTACCGTTTCCCACACAGTTCAGGGCCACGCCGCCTGCCAGACACAGATTTTTCAGTCCGGTTTCCTTGTGCACGTGCCGGGCCATGCGCATCATGACCTCTTCGGTGACATCCTGAACGGAACGGGCCAGGTCCATATCTCTCTGGGTCAGACGGGTTTCCGGTCTGCGCGGAGGGCCGCCGAACAGCCTGTCGAATTTCCGGTTCGTCATGGTCAGTCCCGCGCAGTAATTGAAATACTTCATGTTCATTTTAAAGGAGCCGTCTTCTTTCAGGTCGATCAGCTCGGAAAGAATCAGGTCCCTGAATTTCGGCTCACCGTACGGGGCGAGCCCCATGACCTTGTATTCCCCGGAATTGACCTTGAATCCCGTGTAATAGGTAAATGCCGAGTAAAGCAGGCCCAGGGAATGCGGGAACCGTATATCCGCGTAAATCTCGATTTCATTGTCCCTGCCCGTGCCATAGCTGGCCGTGGCCCATTCTCCCACACCGTCCATGGTGATGAAGGCCGCCTCCTGGTACGGGGACGGAAAGAAGGCCGAGGCTGCATGGGATTCATGATGTTCGGGGAAAATGATCTTTCCCTCGTAATTCAGTTCTTTCTTGATATATTCCTTCATCCAGAGTTTTTCCTTGATCCACAACGGCATGGCTTTGATGAAAGACTGTATACCGATGGGCGCATAGGCCATGTAGGTTTCAAGGATGCGCTCGAACTTGATGAAGGGTTTGTCATAAAAAGCCACGATATCGACCTGATCCGTGGTGAGGCCCGCGTGCCTGATGCAGAAATTCACGGCATTTTTGGGAAAGGAGTGGTCATGTTTTTTGCGTGTAAACCGTTCCTCCTGCGCCGCAGCCGTGATCTGCCCGTCCTGAACGAGACAGGCTGCACTGTCATGATAAAAAGCGGAAATTCCCAGTATGTTCATGCAATCCTACCCTATAATAATGAAGTCGTTACCTGTAACACAAGGATTCTCAATTTAGTATATTTAACGACAAAGGTCAAGAAAAGATTCGCAGTAGAAGGGTGTATGGGTATATGGGTATATGGGTGTATGGGTAAAAGCATTGACCGCGGACGGCAGGACCGCGGACCGCCAATGCTTCGGAGAAACGGAGACGTGGAGAAACGGAGATACAATCCAGGACCGCGGACGGCGGACCGCCAATGCTTCGGAGAAACGGAGACGTGGAGAAACGGAGATACAATCCAGGACCGCGGACGGCGGACCGCGGACGGCGGACCGCGGTAAATCACAAAAAACAAATTCCAAAAAACAAATAAATCACAAGCAACAAATTACAAACGATAAAGATTACGTCCCTACCGGCTTCTAAAAATATTACGTCCCTACGGCTTCTAAAAATATTACGTCCCTACGGGACTACCATTATGTGTTGAATCTTCAAGGCTATAAATATACCGCCCCTACGGGGCTTTTTTTATCTTTGGTCTTTATTCTTAAATCTTTAATCTTTAATCTTGCTTTTGACCCAACAGACTCAACGACCCAATAGACCCAATGACCATCTTTTTTGGTCTTTATTCTTTAATCCTGTTTCTTTAATCTTTTTCTCCGTTTCTCCGTTTCTCATCTCACCGTTTCACGTTCCGATAAAACGACACTGCTGTCCGCGTTGCACCTCTTTGGTCTTTGTTCTTAGGTCTTTGTTCTTAAAAAAGCTTTGCATCTTGACGGAAAACTTCTATATTAAATACGTTATAAACAGATACGATTGTCCGTGATTACAATTGCGGTCCGTTTCGGTTCCGCCTTTCGAAGATCATTAAACAAACAAACATCCGACAGGTCATTTCATGGCAAAAACAGCTTTCCAGCTTCCCAAGGGCACGCGCGATATTTTACCCGAAGAACAGCCGTACTGGGCACATCTGAACGCAGTGATCAGGGAGATCACGGATGTATATCAGTACGCGAGACTCGATGTGCCGGTATTCGAGGAAACCGCGCTTTTTCAAAGAGGCGTGGGAGAGGCCACGGATATTGTCGAAAAGGAAATGTACACATTCACGGACAAGGGACAGAATTCAATCACGCTCAGACCCGAATTCACGGCCGGCGTGATCCGTTCCTATATTCAAAACGGCATGTCGAGCCTGCCGACGCCGGTCAAAGTGTGGTCCACGGGTCCCGTGTTCCGGTACGAGAGACCGCAGTCGGGCCGCTTCAGGCAGTTTCATCAGTTCAATGCCGAGGCCATCGGCGACAAGGATCCGGTTCTCGATTTTGAAATCATGGACATGGCCTTCCGCCTGTACCAAAGACTTGGATTTCAGAAACTCAGTTTTCAACTGAACAGTATCGGCTGCCCTGAATGCCGTCCCGTCTATCTGGGGCGCCTGGTCGATTATTACCGCGGACACACGGCGCAGCTCTGTGAGGACTGCAAAAAAAGGCTCGACAAGAATCCGCTGCGGCTGCTCGACTGCAAACAGGACATGTGCCAGCCCGTCATCGCCGGAGCGCCGCCGATCGTTCAGCATCTGTGTGATGAATGCAACCGTCATTTCAAAGCATTATGCCTGTACCTGGACAGCCTGAACAGGCCATACACGCTGAACCATCGTCTGGTCCGCGGTCTCGATTATTATACAAAAACCGTATTCGAGGTATGGGCCGAGGGTATCGGATCACAGAACGCCGTATGCGGCGGCGGGCGCTATGACGGGCTGATCGAGCTTCTCGGTGGTCAGCCGACACCGTCCGTCGGATTCGCCGCCGGGCTGGAGCGTATTGTCATGATGATGCAGCAGCAGCAAATTCCCGTTCCCGGACTGCCGGGACCCGTGATCTATTTTGCCTGCCAGCATCAGGAAGCCCAGAAACAGGCACTGATCTATCTGTCCGGATTGCGGGACAGCGGCATCGCCGGTCTGGTGGGCCTGGGCGGCCGGAGTTTCAAGGCCCAGTTCCGGGAAGCAAACCGGAGGCAGGCACGGTATGTGGTCACGCTGGGGGATACGGAGCTCGGCAGCAGTTCAGTTCTGATCAAGCATATGGAAACAGGTGATCAGGAAACCATACAGGGGGACCAGCTGATCCGGTATATCACGGAACACGGCCGATGATCCAAACGGATAACCGGGAACCGACCCTTTTCCAGGCCTTCTGGATACTCTTTGTCACATTCGTCCTGTTTCTGGCCTCGGCCCTGCTCAGCGGTTACCTGCTGGGAAAAACGGGCATCGTTGTGGTGGAAATTCTCCTCGTTCTTCCGGTTTTTCTTTTTCTCAGGAAACACGGTCTTTCGATCAAAACAAGCTGCCGGATGAAGGCCGTTTCGCCGGTCGTTATGATGCTGAGCGCCTTCATCGGTCTGGGTATCGGGATTCTCATCGATGAACTGAACCGGCTGCTGCAAATCGTGGTGCCCATGGATGAGGAACTGATATCGAATCTGCTGGAGACCATGCAGTGGCACTCCTTTCCGGAAGGTGTGATCTTGTTTCTTGGTGCGGTTTTAATCGCTTCGGTATCCGAGGAGCTGCTGTTTCGTGGTTTTTTTCAGAATGTCATGGAAACGTATTTCAGTGTCACACGGGCCGTGATCGGCACTGCCCTGGTTTTCGCCCTCCTGCATTTTCAGCCCTGGTTCGTTGTCGAGTATGTGACCATGGGCGTTCTGCTCGGCGTGTTGTCATGGAGAACGGGGAGCGTTTACCCGTCCATGGTCATGCACGGTGTCGTCAATTCCCTCGCTCTCGTATTTGCCAATAGTCCGGCATCCCTGATTTCAAAATATGAAATGCACGGTCATGTGTCCCCCGTCTGGATCATACTCAGTATCGTCATGGTTTATGGCTGCATGAAGGCGTTGTACAACCGCACCTGAAAAAAAACCGAACAAAAGTCGCGTTCATTCCGTATACAGGAAAAATCCAAACCACAGTTGAATATGGAGGGTGAAGAAGATGAAAAGAGCAATGATTTGTCTGATGGTTCTGCTGCTGGCTGCGGCGACAGCCGGTGCAGCGGATTGCCTTTCCCGGGCGGACAGCCTGATCGGCGCCGGCAATCTCGACCAGGCCATCGGTCTCCTGCGCCAGGCCGCAGCCAAAGATTCCGTGAACGATCAAATCTTTGTGAAACTGGGGCAGGCTGTCGGCCAAAAGTCGGGTAAGGATTTTGAAGCCGGAAAAATGAACGAGGCCATGAATGGAGTCTCCGAATCGTTCGGGTTCCTGGACAAGGCCATTTTCCTGAATGAAAACAATATCGAGGCCCGGCTGACCTATGCCATCATGGGCATGCAGATCCCCCCGTTTTTCGGCAAGCTGAAACCGTCGGTTCAGCATCTCGAGAAGGCCAGGTCCATTCTCGAGGCCAATCCGACAAAGGAGAATGAATCTGCGAGAATGGCCGTGTACAGATACCTGGGTGAAGGATATCAGAAACAGGAGCGGTACCGTGAAGCCGAGATCTGCTGGAAAATCGGTCTCACCGTTTCAGGGGAAGGCGAACATGCCGAAGCCATGAAGCGGGGGCTCGAGGCATTAAAAGACAAGGTGAAAGATACAACCCTGCAGCAGAATGATCCGGATATCCCGGAAACAAAGGATGTCGTACTTCTGATGAAACAGGGCCGGTCCCTGCTGGCCCAGGAAAAATATGCAAAGGCAAGAACCGTCTTCGAAAAGGTCATGGCCCTGGATGAAAAAAATGCCGATGCACAGCTTTTGCTGATACAGGCCGTTTCCTGCGATGCGGCGGGCGATTATGATGAAAGGGTATACGACAATCAGGATACACGCACACATCTCGCCTTCGATATGGTACGGGAACTGGAAAAGGGCGTGCAGCTGATGCCGGATAATTACACGCTGAAGCTGCGATATGCGCTCTCCTGTATATATATGCCGTTTTTCGTGGGCAAAATCGATGCGGGACTGGCTGCACTGGAAGAATTGACCGGGGATGAAGCCGTACCGGATTCCGTGAAGCAGGAAGCCATGTTCGGTCTTGGATTCGGCTATATGAAAAAGGGGAACGCCTGCTGGGCCAAGCTGGTGCAATCCGATCAGGCATCACAGTCCGCGGCCCAGATCTACGAATATTACGGTATGAGGCAATCGGGACCGGATCGGAAAGCAGACGGAGATCATGTCCGCATTTCGTTTCATCTCGGTTTCATGGATGAGCTGGCCCCGCAGACCGCGCTGTGGATTACGGATGCCGAAGACAGGTTCGTGAAGACCGTTTATATCTCCGGTTTCGCCGGGCACGCCAGGGAAAAACAGGTGACCCTGCGCAAATGGGGTGAATCCACGAATTTTGAAACGGACGGAACCACCTCGGCCAGCATCGACTGGGGAACGCATACCTATATCTGGGACCTGACGGATCATGAGGGCAAAAAAGTCGGGAAGGGAACGTACAAAGTCTGGCTCGAAGTCTCCTGGTGGCCGACCTTCCGGTATACGCTCATGAATGCGGAAATTCAGGTGGGCAAAAAAGAGGCCCATGTGGTTACGGAAAAGAAACCTTTTGTGCCGATGATGAAAGTAAAATATATCAAGAAGTAAGATTAAAGAACAAAGAATGAAATAAAGCGCCGGCAACAATCATCCGTTGCCGGCGCTTTTTGTGCAATAGTCCATCTGGTTATTTCAGCAGCATCACTTTCCGGGACAGGGCCTGTTTGCCGCTGGTCATCTTGATAATATACGTGCCGCTGGACACTTTGGCATGACTGTCATCCGTCCCTTCCCACACCACATGATGATATCCGGCCTGTTCTTCGGCGTTGATCAGTGTGCTGATCAGGCGTCCCCTCATATCGAAAACCTGAAGGAGCACGTGACCGGCTTCCGGCAGTCCGAAGGCCAGTGTCGTTCTCGGATTGAACGGGTTGGGATAATTCCGGGACAGCGTGTAATGATCCGGTATATTGTCTCCGGCCGCTTCCACGGAAGTCATGGCCTGTGTATGGAGTGCAAATATGCCGTTCCCGGTTCCAGGATTCACGATCCAGCCGGACACGGCGTTTTCACCCAATGCCTGCTCGCTGACCGAAATCGCGAAGAAATAACCGGTATCCGGTGTCAGGCCGCCGATCACGGCTTCATTGGACGATCCGGTGTAAACCGGCTCCGGCCATGATGACCATGTTCCGAACAGGGAGGAGTCGGATGTCATGTAAAGCGAATAAACGGCGGTCTCCGAGCCTTCAGGCCAGAACAGGACCGCGGAAGTGTCGGAAACGGCCCCGGCCGTCAGTTCGGGCGGATCGATGCCCGCCACCTGGTCCGCAGCGCCCATGGCAGCCGGATAATTACCGCTGATAATATAGGAAAGGGCAAGATCCAGAAGTGCTTCCTGTCCGGGTTTGGCCAGGCTGGCCTCCTGAAGTGTCCGGGCCTGGTACAGATGTCTCAGCGCGAGCATACCGGTTTCGTCGAGACCCGTTTCATTCAGGGCAAGTCCTTTGAACCGGGCCGCGTTCCGCCGGGTCATTGCCGTGAACGCATAGCCGTACGTGTCCGTGGGTTCGATGCCGGTTCCCTGGTTCCAGTCGTTCCAGGTTTCCACAAGGCACCAGGGCATGGGCAGGGGCCGGTTGTAGGTGTGCACCATGTCCCAGGTCAGCTGATAAACCAGCGTATCCTGTCTGTCGATCCAGCGGTCGGTTCCTGCGGACCACTGCCTGTCGTCGTAACCCGGCCAGACCGTGCCGAGTGCAAAAAGCAGCTTGCCTTCGGCCTGCTCGGAGTTGACCCGCTGATACGATGTATAGAGATAGGTTTCCCCCCAGACCTTTCCTTCGGGATCCCAGGATTTTTCGAGCGGATTGACCCATCCGTAACACACATCCGCAGGATCGAAGAAATCCAGCTCGAATTCATTCCACAGCAGGAATGCATCTTCCGGAAGCAGAAGCGTCATCTGCAGTTTCACTTCATCCGGATCCAGCAGGCCGGCTCCTGAATCGTAAAAATACACCGGCCTCCGCAGTCCTCTCTGGTTGCCCCAGTAAGCCGGGTGGATCAGAATCGAATCCGCAAGATAGGTCAGATTCTGCTCCAGGCTGTTGCGGGCGGTTTCATGATAGGATACGATGATTTCAAAACGGAAACCGTCTTTCTCAAAAATATTGTTCAGCTCGGCAGCCTTGTTCAGGAGTCCTTTCAGGCCGGCATTTTCAAACGAATCCCTGCCGTACCAGTCCACCACAAAGCCGTCGATACCGCTTCCCCAGGCCGAAAGAATATGATATTCCCACAGGGACTCGTGTTCGTAGGTGTCGTATTCCCCGATCACGGGTCTGTCGGAATATCCGCCCCGGTAATTTTTGTCCCAATGCCGCAGTGTAGAGTCATTCTGCGCATCCGCGAACCAGGGCTGATACCGCGCCATGACATAGCGGCGCCCGTCATTCCAGGTTTTGAGTTTTCTGTATCCGAAATCCGCATCGAGCATTTCGGACGCGCCGGGCAGGAAGAATTCGAACATTTCGGTGGCGGAAGACCGCTTGTATTCATCCGGCACCGTGGTTTCATCCACGCGAACGGCGTATTCACCGGGGAATACGTCCTCGAACAGATAGAGACCCTGTGCGTCCGTCATGGCCGTGACAATCGTGCCGCCGTTCTGAATCAGCTTGACCGTGATGCCGGGAATGCCGTTTTCTCCGGCATCCTGTTCACCGTCCTCGTCCGCGTCGTGCCATACGAAATCGCCGATGCTGCCCGGCATGGCCTCGCGGGGGAAGGCGAATCCGAAATCCGCCTGCAGGTAAATCTGTCCTTCGGCCAGGCTGACGTGGAATGAATCGATGGTCGTGATGGTCCAGTCATCCAGGCCCTGAAGCGACACCGGACGGCCGGATTTCAGCACGGAACCGGACCCGGAACCGTTCGTACCGGTCGCGGGTCTGGGACCGTAGACATCGACCACGACATCGTACTCGCCGGCTATCAGATTGTAGAAATGATAGATGCCGTTCTGGTCGGTTTCCTTGGTTTTCACGAACTGACCGTTCAGATAAAGCGTCACGAACACGCGGGACAGCTGTTCTTCATCGGGATCCTGATTCCGGTCCCAGTTGGAATCGTGCCAGGCGTAATCGCCGATGACACCGAGTCCGCTCTGCAGTGCCGCGTAGCCGAAATCGGCGTCCCGGTAATCCTGACCTTCCACGATGGTGACGGTGAGGGGCTCGTTTTCCGTGGTACTGAAATAGAGCACGGGCATATCCGGATCCGTGCTGTGCACATCGACCTGATAGGTTCCGATCGGCACCCGCTCGAACAGGTAGAGACCATTCGTATCCGTGGTGTCCTGTTTGTAAACCTGACCGTTCCGGATCAGGGATACCGTGATATTGGGAATGCCCTGTTCCCCGGGATCCTGAACGCCGTCCCGGTTTTCGTCGTGCCAGACGAAATCGCCGATGGAACCCACACTGGCCCTGTATCCGAAATCCGAAATGAGATGATGCTCGTAGGGCTCGAGGGTTACGTTGTCCGGCTCATTGTCCGTGGTCAGAATATACCCGTAGGGCAGGGTGGATTCGTCCACATCCACGGTATAGTCGCCGGGCAGAATATCTGCGAACAGGTAGAGTCCGTCCGCATCGGTCGTATCGGTCTCAAGGATCATGCCCTTCTGCAGCAGGCGCACGGTCACGTCCGGAATTCCGGGTTCGGATGCGTCCTGATCGCCTTCACTGTCCTCGTCCAGCCACACGAAGTCTCCGATGAGACCCCGTACGGACCGGTATCCGAAATCCGCATCCAGGAATGCATCCAGGCCGTTCAGTGTGACCGTGAACGCGGCTGCCGCCGTTGTCCTGCTGAAATCGTCCGGCACCGTGGTTTCATCCACCTCGACGGTGTATGTTCCGGGTGCAAGACCGCTGAACAGGTAGGCACCGGTCGCATCGGTCGTGTCCGTTTTAATGACCGTGTTGTTCTGTTTCAGACGGAGGAGAATGCCGGACAGACCCGGTTCCTCGGGATCCTGGTCCGCGGCTCCGTCCCTGTCGTTCCACACATAGTCTCCCACCGAACTGTTGAGAATGCGGTAACCGAAGTTTGCATCGCTGTATTTTTCGTCCAGGCCGAGTTCGACCGTGAATTGCGTGATTCCCGTGGTGAGCTCGAATCCGCCGGGCAGCGTGGACTCATCGACTTCGACCTTGTATGTCCTCGGCGGCAGGCCGTAGAACCTGTACCAGCCCGATTCATTGGTCGGCATGGTGGCGATGATCTCGTCCCGGTGATTTTTCAGAATGACGGTGACATTGTTCAGACCCTGCTCACCGGAATCCTGAATGCCGTTTGCATTGCTGTCATGCCAGACCAGTTCGCCGATCGATCCCTGCCCGGCCTTGTATCCGAAATCCGCATCCAGATGAATCTCGCCGGCAGCCAGGGAGACATCATAGGGCATATTGTCCGTGGTTCTGGCAAAATTGAACGGGACCGTGTTTTCATCCACTTCCACCCGGTACGATCCGGCCCGGAGATTTTCGAACAGGTAATATCCGGAGGGATCTGTCTGCGCGGAGCCGATCTGAGCCCCGTTCTGAATGAGATTCACGGTGATGCCGGTCATGCCGGTTTCTCCCGGATTCTGCAGCTTGTCCCCGTTCGCATCGTTCCATACCCGGTCGCCGATCGTGCCGGCCGAGACCGCGACATCCGTGTCGTCCTGGTCATCCTCGGACGGATCGTCGTTGCCGGGTGTGGAATCAGGATCGTACTCGTTGCACACGGAAACCTGGGCCATGTTGTTCGTCACGCCGCCTGAATCCACGCGGGCGCGGATCAGGAGCTGAACGCTGCTTCCGTTTGACAGGCTGCCGACCGACCATATGCCGGTGCCCTGGCTGTAGGTTCCTCCGGAATGGGAAATGTAGGTCAGACGAGGTGAAAGGATATCGGAGACCTGGATGCCCGTCGCATTGCTGGGACCGCCGTTGTTGAGCGTGATCGTATAGGTTACCGTATCCTGAAGATCGACAGATGCATGGTCGACCATTTTGGTCAGACTGAGATCCGCTACAGGGCTTACGGTGACGGCTGCATCGTCCTGATCGTCTTCTGCAGACTGATCGTTGTCCGGCACGGAATCCGGGTCGTACTCGTCGCTGGCATGCACCTGGGCCGTATTCGTGATGCTGCCGAGCTGTGTGGTCGAAGCTGTGATCTGCAGTGTTGCAGTCTCGCCGTTGTTCATGGTGCCGACGGTCCAGATATCGTTGAGGTAACTTCCCTTTAAGGTGCTCGCCGATACAAAATTCAGTCCGGCAGGAAGCACATCCTCCACGGTCACATTGTGCGCCGCGTCCGGACCGTCATTGGTCAGTGCAATGGTGAAAACCACGCTGCCGCCGATATACGTGGTACCGGGAGTGACATCTTTCTGGAGCCGCAGGTCCGCAGCCGGATCGGGATACAGGGTGAGGGATGAATTGTCATCTTCGTTTGCACCCGGCCAGTTGTCCGGCGTGGAATCAATATCATGTTCGTTGCATGCGGAGACCTGGGCCGAATTGGTGACCGGTGTGGTTTTCAGCACTGTGGCCGTGATGTCCAGCGTAACCATGGCGTTGGCGTTCAGGGTTCCTATGTTCCAGTCCCCCGTGGTGCTGTTGTAGGCTGCGGGTGCGCTGGACGAGACGAACGCTAATTCGCCGGCCGGGAGCAGGTCGCGCACATGCACGCCCGTGGCATTGTCCGGCCCGAGATTGGTCACGTAGATGGTGTAGGTGACGTTGTCGCCGAGCCTGAGCGGTGAAGGCACGATTGGAGCCATCTTTTGCAGATTGAGATCCACAATTCTGGGCACGCTGACCGTGACGGTTTGCTGATCGTCCTCGGATTCGGTGTCGTTGTCCGGCGTGGAATCCGGGTCGTACTCGTCGCTGTGATGCACCTGGGCCGTGTTGGGGATGTCGCCCGTGGCATTGGCCGTGGCCGTGATCTGGAGCGCGACACTGGCGCCGCTGTTCAGGGTGCCGACGGTCCAGATGCCGGTTCCGCTGTTGTAGACGCCAGCGGGAGAAGCGGACACGAAGGTAAAGTCGCTGTCCAGAATATCCTCGACGGTCACGTTGTGCGCCGCGTCCGGTCCGTCGTTCGTGAGCGTGATGTCAAAACGCACATTTTCCCCCAGGTCCACATTCGGCGGGGACAGGGGCACGGCCGTTTTCGACAGCCGAAGATCCGCGGCCGGATCGGCGTCCACGGTCACGGACGCGTTGTCGTCTTCGGAAACGCCCGGCCAGTTGTCCGGTGTGGAATCCGTATCATTGTCATTGCATGCGGAGACCTGGGCCGAATTGGTGACCGGCGTGGTTTTCAGCACCGTGGCCGTGATATCCAGCGAAACCGAGGCGCCGTTGTTCAGATTCCCTATGTTCCAGTCCCCCGTGGTGCCGTTGTACGCTGCGGGTGCGCTGGACGAGACGAATGCGAAATCGCCGGCAGGCAGCAGGTCGCGCACATGCACACCCGAGGCATTGTCCGGTCCGCTGTTCGTCACGGTCACGCGGAAGGTGACATTGCTGCCGAGTCTGAGCGGCGAAGGCGCGCTCTGAAGGACCTTGGTCAGGCTGAGGTCCACGTTTCTGGGCACGCTGACTGTGACGGTTTGCTGATCGTCCTCGGATTCGGTGTCATTGTCCGGTGTCGAATCCGGGTCGTGCTCGTCGCTGTGATGCACCTGGGCCATGTTGGGTATGGAACCCGTGGCATTGACCGTGGCCGTGATCTGGAGCGTGACGCTGGCGCCGCTGTTCAGGGTGCCGACGGTCCAGATGCCTGTTCCGCTGTTGTAAACCCCGGCGGGTGAGGCGGACACAAAGGCAAAGTCGCTGTCAAGAATGTCCTCGACGGTCACGTTGTGCGCCGCGTCCGGTCCGTCGTTCGTGAGCGTGATGTCGAAACGGACATTTTCCCCCAGGTCCACGACCGGAGGTGACAGGGCCGTGGCTGTTTTCGACAGCCGCAGGTCCGCGGTTACTGGCACGGTGATGGTCGCATCGTCGTCATCGTCTTCCGATACACCCGGATAGTTGTTCGGTGTCGAGTCAGGATCCCGCTGTATCGCGGCCGTGACCTGGGCATGGTTCGTCGTGATGCCGCTGGCCGTCACCTGTACAGTGATGGTGAGCGTTCTGCTGCCGGCCGGCATGCTGGGAATGGACCAGATGCCCGTGCCGCTGTTGTAGGTGCCGATGCTTGCCGAATGGGTCTGATACAAAAGTCCTGCCGGCAGATCGTCATCCACCGTGACGCCGGTGGCCGTATTGGGTCCCGCGTTGTTCAATGTGATGGTGTAGGTGATATTGTCGCCCACATCGGGAGTGGGATCGCTGACTGTTTTGGTCAGGCTCAGGTCGGATTCAGAGGGAACCGTGACTGTTTCGGAATCCGAGTTGTTGGCTGGGTTGTTGTCCTGCTGCACCACTGCGTACAGGCTGGCCGTATTGTTCATGGTCCCGGTACCGGTTGCCCGGACATTCAGGGTCAGAGTTACCGTGACGCCGCTGTTCAGGTTCCCGATGTTCCAGATACCGCCGGAATAGGAACCCACGGAAGCTGTATAGGACTGCAGGCTCAGGCCTGCGGGCAGATTGTCCTGAATCTGCACGCCCGTGGCATTGTCCGGGCCGTGGTTCGTGGCCGTGATCGTGAACGGGAAATCATCCCCGTAATAATGCGTGTTCGAATCTACATCCTTGGTGACTCCGATATCCGTCACATACGGTGTATAATTGTAGGTGACCCTGACATAACCGCCGGCATCAGGAGGCGAGCTGAGCACATCCGCGCCGCCGATACCCGTGAAATCGTAAAAGGTCTTGATGCCCGCGGTGATTACATAGGTGTCCGTACCGATATAGGAGCCGATGGCACCGGAATTGATGTTGCCGTTCTCCGTGTTCTCGTCGCTGCCGCCCGTATGCAATACCCAGTCCGGTGGTGTGGGATCGTAATTGCCTGCGCCGTCCCCGTTATCCGCCGCGATGCTGTAAGTGCCTTCGGTATACGCCCTGACCTGCTGCAGTATGGACTGCCAGGAGGCGTCGACCAGGGGCATGAGGCTGGTCAGCTTGCCTTCCGTGCCGAATTGAATGGCCGCGGAACCTCCGAGCGCGCCGTCATTGTCCACGCCGCACTGACCTCCGGCCGTGGAAAGCCGCATTTCGACATTGACCCCGGTCAATGTGCCGAGCGCCGGGTTGAATTTGTTGAAAGTCAGGTTGGCATTCAGGTTGGGTATACCGCTGAAATTCTGGGTCTGTACAATCGTGGCCGCATGAACGGATGTCAGGGCGGTGAGCGCGATGAACAGGCAGCGAAAAACACTGGGTCTCATAAACGGGCTCCTTTGGTTGAATCGGTTAAACGGGTCCAAGTATCGTTCAAAATGGAATGATTTTTGGGCTGTTGTGTGCAAATTTGAATGTCATGTCTGAGATACAGCGGAGAATCCGGAATCATAAATGGCTGCTTTATCAAGAGTTGTTAGTGGAATCAGTCCTTGCTGTTTTTTATTCTTGCACCCGGAACAAGCAAATTGTATACCAGTTCGGGATTGCTCCCCGGTGATGCATGAACGGAACACGGCAGGAATGAAACGGATCTGATTTTTCTGGTTCAATAAGGCCTATTGACGGGGAAAAATTACTGATAGTCAAGAACAAAGACCAAAGACCAAAGAGAAACCCGACAGCGGCCCCAACCGGTTGCTGCCAGTTTTTCTTGGTTGCTATTTATTTTGTCTTTTCTTTAATCTTTTATCTTTGTTCTTTGTTCTTGATTCTTGTTGTTATTTCTTGCTATCCAACGATATTTTTTTTACATTATGTGGTTTCGGCAACCAATCAGCCAATTTATTTTTGAATATAAACCACGAGATGGAGGTTGAAGCGTGAAATTGATTGTATGCATCAAGGAAGTCCCGGATACCGAGACCTATATCAAAATCGGTGCCGACCAGAAATCCATCAATGAAGCCAATGTCACCTTTATCATGAACCCGTATGATGAGTATGCGGTCGAGGAAGCATTGAAAATTCAGGAGGCCAGGGGCGGTGAAGTCACGGCTGTGACGGTCGGCGGCGAACGGGCGAATGACACATTGCGGACAGCCATTGCCATGGGTGTTCAGAATGCTGTCCGGATCAAGAGCGAACAATTCGTCAGCGACGGTCTGGCGATCGCGAAAGCCTATGCCGGTGTGATCGGCGGAATGGGCGCGGATCTGATTCTTCTGGGAAAGGAGACCATCGATGACGGCAGCACGCAGACCGGTCCCATGCTGGGCGAATTGCTGAATCTGCCCTGCATTACCATGGTCACCAAACTGGAAATCGGTGACGGCAAGGTGACTGCCGAACGCGAGGTGAGCGGTGGTGTCGAAACCATCGAAGCGCCCATGCCGTGCATCATTACGGCCCAGAAGGGGCTGAACGAACCGAGGTATCCCTCGCTTCGCGGCAAGATGATGGCCAAGAAAGCCGTGATCGATGAAAAGGACGGAGCCATGGATGCGGTTCAGGTGGAAATTCTGGAGATGAAATCCCCGCCCGCACGCGGCGAAGCCCGTGTGGTGGGTGAGGGTGCGGATGCGGTTCCTGAACTGGTCCGTTTACTGAAAGAAGAAGCCAAAGTGATATGATTGGAGGGTATAACTCAATGGCATGTACGATTATCGCTGTTACCGAACAGCATCAGGGAGAATTAAAAAAACCCGGTTTCGAGGTGATCAGTGAAGCCCGCCGTCTGGCAGACGGCTGCGGGGGCAAAGTCATCGCTGTGGTACTGGGTTCCGGTATAGATGGTCTGACCGCATCGCCTGCCCATTACGGAGCGGATGCGGTGATCAAAGCGGATGATCAGAAGCTGGCATCGTATCATCCGGATTATTATGCGGCCGTTATCAGGAATGCGGCCGAATCCGTTCAGGCAGGTCTCATACTCATGCCTGCCACGGATATGGGCAAGGATCTGGCGCCCCGCGTGGCCGCAATGCTGGATGCCGGGCTGGCACAGGACTGCCTGAAGCTGGAACTGAAAGGGGATGTACTCGAGGCAGAACGTCCGATGTACGCCGGCAAGGCCATTGCCAGGGTAGCGGTCCGTTCCAAGGTGAAAGTGGCCACGCTCCGGCCGAATGTGATCGCCGCCGCGGCTCCGGATGCTTCGAAGTCGGCACCTGTCGAGGCGCTGACCGTGCCTGACACGGCTGCAAAACTCAACGTGGTATCCGTGAAAAAGGCTGAAGGCGCCAGTCTGGATGTGGCCGAAGCGGACATTATCGTCACGGGCGGCCGCGGCATGAAGGATGCCGGAAATTTCAAGCTTCTTGAAACACTCGCCGGGATTCTCGGCGGTGCCGTGGGAGCGACGCGCGCAGCTGTGGATGCCGGCTGGCGGCCGCACGCCGACCAGGTCGGACAGACCGGAAAGACAGTATCGCCCAACCTGTATATGATGTTCGGCGCATCGGGTTCCATTCAGCACTGGGCCGGCATGTCCGGCGCCAAGTGCATCGTGGCCGTGAACAAGAATCCCGAGGCACCCATTATGGAAAAAGCGGATTACAGCATTGTCGGCGATCTTTTCGAGGTAGTGCCGGCACTGACGGAAGCCATTCAGAAAATCAAGGGGTAACGGTTCCGTTCCGAAAGACGTCTTTTCAGGAATTCCCGGACCGCTGCCGCAGAACCTGGACATTTGATACGGAGATCTGCACATGCAGGAAGCAATCGTAACCAGTACGACACCCACGCGTGAGATCTACTGGAACATAGACGGCCATCTGCTGATTTATGCGGCATTCGCACTGGCCCTCGGTATCTTTATATACGGATTTTACAGGAGAATCCGTTTATGGAAACTGGGAAAACCCGAACCGCGGAACGATCAGATCGGCCGGCGGATCTGGGTCGTGATCCGGGACGGGCTCCTCCAGAAATCGGTGGTACGCGACAGGGAACCGGGACTCATGCATGCCGGCATTTTCGGCGGTATGATCGTTCTGACCATCGGCACATTCCTGGTTCTGCTGCAGGCCGATTTCGGCATGCCCATTCTGTATGGACAGTTCGGGCTCTATTATGATCTGATTCTCGATATTTTCGGCGCCGTTTTTATTCTGGGGCTGTGTTATGCCCTGATCAGGCGATACCTGATCCGTCCGGCAAGGCTGAACATCATCTATGAAGATGCATTCATCCTGTTCGGACTGCTTTTTATCGGGATTACGGGTTTTCTGCTTGAAGGAACCCGTATTGCAGCCACGCAGCCGGCCTGGTCAGCCTGGTCGCCCGTGGGCGTTGTGATCGCGTCCTGGTATACGCCCGAAACAGCCGTTCTGCATCACCGGATTCTGTGGTGGGTGCATATGGCCGTTTCCATGGGATTCATTGCCTATATTCCGTTTTCGAAATTGATGCACATCATCATCTCCCCGGCGAATATGTTCTTCAAAACATTCAAACCGCGGGGAGAGCTGGCCACGATCGATATTGAAAATTCGGAAACGTTCGGCGTATCCGATATTCCGGAGTTCACCTGGAAGCAGCTGTTCGATCTGGATGCATGCACGCAATGCGGCCGCTGTCAGGATCAGTGCCCGGCTTATACCAGCGAAAAACCGCTGTCTCCCAAGAAACTCATCCTCGATCTGCAGAGCCATCTGACCCTTCGCGGTTCCACGATCATCAAGGCGAAGAAAGCGGGCAACGAACCGGATCCGGATGCGATTGCGGGCAATGCCGTATCCGAAGACGAAATCTGGGCCTGTACCACGTGTATGGCGTGTCAGGAACACTGTCCGGTTTCCATTGAACATGTACAGAAAATTGTGGATCTGAGACGTTCGCTGGTTCTGATGGACAGCAAGTTCCCGCAGGAGCTCAATCTGGCTTTCAAGGGTCTTGAAACCAATGCCAATCCCTGGAACATGGGTGCAGCCACGCGCGGGGACTGGATGGAGGATCTGAATGTGCCGACCATCATGGATCATCCCGAGGTGGATTATCTCTGGTTCGTGGGCTGTGCCGGCGCTTTCGATGACAAGGCCAAAGCCACATCCGCCGCGTTGGTGAAAATCCTCAATGCCGCGGGCGTCAGCTATGCGGTTCTGGGCGCGGATGAACAGTGCTGCGGTGATCCGGCACGGCGTTCCGGGAACGAGTACGTGTTTCAGATGCTGGCCCAGGCCAATATAGAGATGTTCAAATCCGTCAAATTCAAGAAAATTCTCACAGCCTGTCCGCATTGCCTCAACGTGATCATGAACGAGTATCCGCAGTTCGACGGCAAATTCGAAGTGGTGCATCATACGCAGCTGATCGCCGAACTGATTGCGGAAGGCAGACTGAACATTCAGAAAAATGGTCTTCCGGCAGCCTCGTTCCACGATTCCTGTTATCTGGGCCGCTACCACGACATCTACAAGGCGCCGCGTGATATCATGAAAGCAGTGTCGGACGGCGGATTCAGGGAACTGGCGCGAAATCATGACCGGAGCTTCTGCTGCGGCGGCGGCGGAGCAAGGTTCTTCATGGAGGAGAACACGGGCAAGCGGATCAATCATCTGCGTATTCAGGAAGCTGCGGATGCGGAAGTGAAAATGCTCGGTGTGGCCTGTCCGTTCTGCCTTACCATGCTTGGGGATGCAGTGAAGGAGAAGGAGCTCGACGCATCGATCGAGGTGAAAGACATCGCGCAGCTCGTCGCGGAAAGGATTTGATCATTTTCAAAACCGGTCATCGGTTTTAAAAATGAAATCCTGAAGGGGACATTGCTTTTTCAAAATGCATTTTCGTTCACTTCAGAATATATAAAGGTCAACAGAAGGCTCCATCGATTGGAGCCTTTTTTCTTGAATTTATGTTTTTTTTTTTATATTATCCCTGCATATGGAAATAATCATCTCTGTCATCCGCTTCTGGCGTAATTTATGCAATTGCTCTGACTTATTTATCGAATCATCATCGGTTTGCCGGATGTAATAATCGGTATTGTAAATTATCATTGGATATGCAGGAGGTTTTCATGAAGACGGATCATCGACTGTTTTTGATCGTTCTGTGTATGAGCTTTTTTGCGGCAGGTCTGAATGCGCAGGTGCTGCCTGCGTGGGACAGTGTTCTTGAGCTTCCCGTGTCCCCGGGATCGAATGCAGAAATGGCATCGGCATCGGCCTATGATCTGAATCACGACCGCTTCCTCGTGGTCTGGTCCGCCAAGACGGGGGACATGAATTACGATATTTACGGGCAGCTTTTCGGATCAGACGGATCGACTTATGGTTCATTGCTTCCCGTCTGCACGGCCGAAAATATCCAGTCGCATCCGGATGTGGATTATGACCGGGTGAATCAGCGGTTTCTCGTGGTCTGGGAAGACCGGAGGAACAATGACCAGATGGACATTTACGGCGTCCTGCTCGATGCGGAAGGCGCCAAAATTCAGCCGCAAAATACGGCGGCTGAAGCGGATCTGAGTTTTCCGATCTGCAACGAACCCACATCCTGGCAGATTCACGCGAAAGTGGCCCATAATTATACGGATGATACCTACCTCGTGGTCTGGACCGATGAACGTATCACCTACCCGTCCATGGCCATAACCAGTGATGATATTTTTGCCCAGCGGGTCGGCTCGGACGGCGGTCTTCTGTCTCCTTACGATCCCCCGAATTCCGCCCTGAATTATCCGATCGCCAAGGCGGACTGGGACGAGAGCATGTGCGACGTGGCGTATCATGCAGGCAATGCGCAGTGCACGGTTAATGAATGGATGGTGGTGTGGGTACGCATCGAACTGGGCGGATCGCCGCTCAAATCGCGCGTTTACGGACGGCGCATCGACGGAGCCACCGGGCTTCCGCTGGACAATATGGGCGGTGAGCGGTCCCTGCCCGATCCGTCCACACTGGTCAAGACGGCAGCGGGTTTGTTCACTGCCGAGTTTCCGATCGGATACGACGGGGCCGGATTCCCGGGCATGGTTACCGTGCCTTTCTTTCAGGGCAGTCCGCATATCATTTCCAACGACAACTGGCCTGAAGGGATCGTCAAGGCTTCCGCGAACGGATATGATTATAAAACACCGGAATTCCTGGTGGCATGGACGGATTTCAGGAATTCGGAGGAAGCGGATCCGATGGGGCAGGGAGACATATACTGCCAGCGTATCGCCTATTTCCCGGATGCCGCTGCGAAGGAAATCGGTCTGAAACCGCCGGAATCGGCCAACTCCCGGCCCGCCATAGGCATGCTGGATGCAGAGGGGAACCTGCCGGATCCTGTGGCGGACTGGATCACCTGGCCGAATATTCCGGTCTCCGACGCCCACTTTCATCAGAGCTGGAACGACCTGACCTACAATCAGAATGAAGGCGACTATGTGGTGGCATGGAACGACTGGCGTCCCGACCGCACGGAAGATGCGGAGGCCCATATCTATGCCCAGCGTCTCTATATCGATCCTGCGGACGCTTCCCTGAAATGGGTGGACAATCAGGGCAACGAAATGGCCAACACGACCCAGAATATACCGATCGCTTCCACATCGGCCGATGAAGGATGCGCCAATTATCCCGCGCTTTCTCACAGTACGGCGGCCAATCATACATTGATCACGTATGATTTCACCGCTTCGGATCGCATGAGCCGTTCCGTCAGGGGCACCCTGGTCGGTCAATCCGGTACCGCGGTGCCGCTGTCCGGCCGTTTGCCCGACGGCTTTGTTCTGTACGGCAATTATCCGAATCCCTTCAATCCTCAAACCGTGATCCGGTTCGGACTGCCTTATGCGGATCATGTACGTATTCAGATTTACGATATTAGCGGGCGTGAAATCATCACGCTTTCGGATGACGCATTTTTACCGGGTTGTCATGAGATTGTCTGGTCCGGTACGGACACACAGGGACAAGCGGCCGCTTCGGGTTTATATGTTTACCGGATCGTGACCGGACAGCGGTCTTTTCAGGGTAAAATGATGCTGCTGCATTAAACAGGGAGGATAACGTATGAAAGTGAAATGGACAGGGTTGCTCATCGTGCTGCTTTCTGCGGCAGGCACACTGTGTCTGGCGCAGGGGCACGGAGATCCATTCGGCATTACTTCGGCACCCAACGATCAGGCCTGGGTCCAGGTCGAGTACAACGTCCATGCGGATGTGTATCTGATCGCATGGGAGGATTACAGAATTGCCGGATATTACGATTCGGACATTTACGGACAGCTTGTGGCCGGGGACGGCACGCTGATCGGAGAGAACTTTCCGATCTGCGGAACCACGGGCAATCAGTACTGGCCGCGCATTGCAGCGGATCCGGTCAATGACCGTTTTCTCGTGGTTTTCGAGGATCAGAGAAACGGCATGGAAAACGGCGACGTGCGCGGCGTGTTTGTCGATGCAGAGGGCGGCTTTGTGGATGCGCCCACGTCCGAAGCGGACCATACGTTCGGTGTGTCCACGGGGCCCGGGCATATTTATACATGCTCCGTGGCCTATAATTATATCGAAGGCGTGTATCTCGTGATCTGGGCGGACAGCAGGAATTCGGTGGAATTCGAATATACCGGCGTGGATATTTACGGCCAGATGGTCGCAGCTGACGGCGCACTCTTCAATCCCTCGGATCCCACGCTCAATTTCCCGGTGGACAATGCGGACTGGTACGTGGCCAGTGTGGCAGACGTCACCTACAACGAGATCACGAACGAGTTCCTAGTCGCTTACGGAGGCAAATTTTCCAATGCGAATTATATACTGGTTCAGCGTGTGAATCATGAGGGCCAGCGCATCAGTCCGGACGGAAGCGCCTTTGCACTGGGCAAGACAGGTAAAACGAGTTCTGTCGTGCCTGCAGCGGCGGCATCGGGTCCTTTTCTGACTTCACCGGACGGGGCGCAGCCGCGTTGTGCCAGTTTTACGTTAGGATTGGAATATCGTTTCCATAAAACGGCCGCTGCCGGCCGGACCGAAGTGCTGGTGGCCTGGACCGGAGCGAACGATCAAACCCCGCCTGCTAACGGCGGGGACGGATACTGCCAGCGGATGGGTTTCTTCCGCGAAGCCGATAAATACGTCATGAAGTATATTTCAGACACCGGGGATACGAATTCGCTGACGCCATCCAATTTTGCGTTCAGCATGCATGCCGGGGATGTGGGTGCGGTGGACATGGCGTATGGAGCCCAGGACAACGAGGTTCTGATCGCCTGGGGGGATTATAGAAACGGCAGCTGGGATAATCCGGATCTGTACATGCAGCGATTGGCTGTCGATGCCCAGGATGCAGTGGCGCTTCTGTCGGACGACCGGACCACAACGGTTGCAGCCGATGAAAATATACCGCTTTCCACCAAACCTGTCAGAGAAGGCGGGATTCTCGGTATCGCACACAATCCAAACCGTAACGAATTTCTAGTCGCTTATACTGAGGGTTCGGACGACCCGGTCAATATGGGCGAAGTCATGGCGGTCATGGTCCAGGGATCTCCGTATGTCAGCGTGGAGGACCGGCATGTGATGGCCGACGGTTTCCGTCTGTACGACAATTATCCGAATCCCTTCAATCCCAGTACAACCATTGCTTTCCATGTCGAAAAACGGACGGATGTCCGGTTACGGATTCTCGATGTTCAGGGGAGAACCGTGGCCACGCTGCTCGAATCGCCCATGGATGCCGGTCTGCATAACATTATCTGGAACGGCCGGGACAGCCATGGCATGGATGCGGCTTCGGGCGTATACCTGGTTCAGGTCGAAGCGGACAGGCAGATATTGTCCAGGAAAATCACACTGATACGGTAAAATTTCTCTCTTCATCGCAGCGGATTCACGGGAATCCGCCGCGCCCCGTATTTTAAAGAGAGGGAGAGAGGCGCCCCGTCCGGCATTCCGGGCGGGGCTTTTATATTGTTGTATGCAGCCGGGAGGATCGCCCGTAAAAAATTGTCATGGATTTCCGTTTAATCCCCATATAACGGAACTCCGGATGGACAAATAACGTAAAATTCTTTATATTTGTCACCTTGATCATCAATCATTTTAATATTCGGGACCAGCGGCCCGGTCAAGTCGCGGGGTGCCGGTCATTTTAAAAAGGATCGCGCTTCATTTCAATACCCGGAGATTCATCCATGGAAAAAAACAGATTCAGCTTACTGATGTTGCTTATGATCACGCAGATCCATTTTCTTGCTGCCCAGGAAAAAATATACGATGTCAGGGGAGATTCAATCATTGTCACCGCATTGCGGGAACGTCCCATACCCGAATTCAGCACCATCGCCACCAAACTCGATGTACCGCTCGAGCAAATCCCGCTCAGCGTGGGCATCGTGAATCAGACCCTGATCAGTAATCAGAACGATTTCATTCTGGGAGATGCGCTGAAAAATGTCAGCGGCATCAACACGCAGACCGGTTTCGGAGTTCATGATTATTTTATCATTCGCGGTCTGAACTCCCTGGATAACGGCCTGATACTGACGGATGGGACGATTGAACCCGAGGTGACCTATTACAACCTGTACAATGTGGACCGCATCGAGGTTCTGAAGGGCCCCGGCGCGTTTTTGTACGGCAGCAATCCGATGTCCGGTACGGTCAATCTCGTGAGAAAACAGCCTGTTTTCAGAAATTTTCTTCATGTTCACAGCACCCTGGGACAATTCGGCACGCAGCGGTATTCCGCGGATATCGGTGCCGGTAATCCAAACCGGAAACTGGCCGCGCGGGTGAACATACTCTGGGAAAATGCGGACAATTACAGGGATGACAAGGAAAACCGGATTCTGGCCGTCAACCCGGCCATAACCTGGTACGTGAATCCGAAAACGACCGTTCTTCTCAATGCCGAATTGATCGAGAGCCGGTACAAACCGGATTCCGGACTGCCGCTGATGTACAATCCCGTAAACCATGCGTTCGACCGGCTGGCCGATGTGGCCCGTACCGTGTCCTATCAGACACCGTACGATTTTTCTGACCAGAAAATCATGCGTGTAAAACTGCATGTGGAAACGAAAATCAGCCGGTATCTGATGTTTCAAACACGACTGTACAGGACAGATCTCGACTGGGACTCGAGAGGGACGCTGATCAACGGCGCAGTCCCGGCAGGGACGGGAAACATGATCGTGATGAGGTCCATGTCCATGCTGGAGGATATACGGAAACTTACGGGGCAACAGACCGAGCTGATCTGGTCGTTCAGTACAGGACCCGTCCGCCATCAGCTGCTCACCGGATTCGAATGGAACGTGTTTGGAGAGGACTACCGGTACGATATCGCTCCCTCCATTCCGGCCCTGGATCTGGTTAATCCGGTCGAAACGGCCGTGAAGCATGAAATCATGGTTTATCCTTATCTCAGAGGCGATGCATCCAACCGTGTCCTGGCACCGTATATATTGGATCAGATCAGCCTGACAGACCGGTACCAGCTGATTGCGGGCATGCGGTATGACCGGATCCATTTTGAGAACAGGGCCCCGGGCTATGAAACGGACAGATCTTTCAGTCACGCATGCCCCCTGTTCGGCTTCCGCTGGTCGCCTGTGCGCGAAGTATCGCTCTATGCCAGTGCGGGAACCGCGTACGCACCGCCCTCCAGTCAGGTGATCGGCGATGTGGATGCGGAGCGGAGCATACAGACCGAGTTCGGATTCAAGCAGCGGTTTTTCGACAGCCGGCTGAATCTCGATCTGTGTTATTATGACCTGAAAAAGGACAATATCGCAATTCCCGGCATGGATGGTTTCAGCCGACTGCCCGGGGATCAGCGTTCGAAAGGCATCGAGGCGGAATTTCAGGCAGAGCCTGTCATGGACTGGTTTGTGTTCGTGTCTTATGCATGGACCGATGCGGAACTGACACGGTTCAATGAGCAGGTGACCGTCGGACAGGATGCCTATGGCATGCCGGTCACCATGGTTTTCGACAGGTCCGGGAAGCGGCCGGTTTTTGCACCGGAGAACCTGCTGAACATCTGGACCACGAAGGAATGGCGGGGCCTGGGAGCGGGAGGCGGGTTGCGTTATACATCCGGTCAGTTCATCGATGAGGATAATATTTATGAAATAGATCCGTCCCTCGTATGGGACGCGATTCTGTATTACAAGGTTAAAAAGGTGAAGATCAGCCTGCTTGTCCGGAACCTGACGGATGAGGATTATGACATGCGCGGTTTCGGCAATACGGCCGTCATTCCGGCGCGTCCGAGAACCATTCTGGGGAAGCTGGATATCACTCTCTTTTAAAAACCGGATTGCCCCTGGATGAAATAGAATCCTGCTTCACAGGATCCGGACGGACAGCCGGTTCGTCCGCTCCGATTTTTATTGTTTTTCCCTTTATTCCGTGTTAAAATAGGTCAACTGATACTTCAACTGTTCTGCACCGGACTGCGGATCATTCACTGTCTCGGGGTGTTTCGCATCGTTCAGGGGGTTCCGCAATGTTTCCCGGATGATCCTGACTTTACGCTTAGTGAGGGTGATTATGAAAAATTCAACTCTTGCCGGACTTGTTTTCATCCTGGTCGTCCATGTGCTTGGTGCACGGAATCCGCCTGAGACCTGGATATCGAAAGGTATCGGCGGCGGCGGGGCCCTGTTCTGTCCCGTGTTCAGTCCGCACGAGCCGGGCGGATTTTATATGAGCTGTGATATGGGTGAATTGTTCCATACCCGGGATCTGGGTGTGCACTGGGACCAGGTGCCTTTTCAGGAGGTAGCAACCGGCAATCAGTCTCAGCTTCATTTTACGCGTGATCCGGATGTTCTGTATGTGCTTCAGTATCTCGGCTGGGGATACATGCCGGCCAAATCGGAAGACGGCGGAAAAACGTGGCGAACGCTGCATGCATTTCCCGAGGACCGGGAAGCCTTTTATATGGCTTCCGACCATGACAATCCGGACCGGATCGTGGTCACGACGTGGAGCACGCTGTATTTTTCAGGCGACGGCGGGCAGTCGTTTGCTGAGCGGTTCTGTACGGATGATGAGGCAGGCATTCACATGGCCGGTTCGTATTTCAATCAGGACGAACTGATGATCGGCACCAATCTGGGGCTTCTGATATCGGATGACGGCGGTCTGACATTCGAACTGGAATCCCTGCCCGGCATACCGGACGGCTGGGGTATGATTTCATTCGACGCGGCAGGATCCGGGGATAAGGTCCGGTTCTGGTGCACGGCAGCCGCAAAAGCGGACCTGTGGGGCGGGATCACCGGGGCCGATGCCTGGAACCTGTGCCGGGGGATTTATTCCCTCGATGCCGGCGCCGCGTCCTGGATCAACCGGACGGGCAATGCGGATCTGGAGCATGACTTCCCTTTCTTTATCGCCTGTGCGGAACAGAATCCGGAGTTGGTCTTTGTGGCGGGTGAAAATGACTCGGGCATGCCGGTTGTCATGAAAACTGTCAACGGCGGGATTGACTGGAGCCATGTGTTTCTCACGGATAACAATGAAAATATCATTACAGGCTGGCAGGGACATCAGGGCGATGTGGATTTCTGGTGGGGAGAATTCGCCGAAGGTTTCACGGCATCCGGTCCCGAGGGCGATACGCTCGCCATGACGGATCTCGGTTTCGTTCATATGAGCACGGACGGCGGCGGCACCTGGGTACAGAAATACGTGAATCCGTCTTATCAGAATCCCATGGGCGCACCGACGCCCAAAAAGAAATCCTATCAGGGCGCATTCAATCAGACGAGCCTGTGGCAGATTTACTGGCACGATGCCTCCAATTTGTTCGCCTGTTTCACGGATATCCGGGGAATCCGGAGCACGGACGGCGGCGAAACCTGGTCGTTCGACTATACGGGGCATAACCTGAATACCATGTACCGGATTGTGCGCCATCCGGATAACGGCGCCATTTATGCGGCCACGGCATCGGTGCACGATCTGTATATGAGCCAGGGGCTGCGGGACAATCCCACAGACGGCGGCGAGGGACGCGTGCTCTATTCCATGAACGGCGGTGCGGACTGGCACACGCTCCATGATTTCGGCCGGAATGTCATCTGGGTTGAAACGGATCCGGACAGGCCCGAGAGGCTGTATGCGGCCGTTGTGCACAGCACGGAAGGCGGCCTATACCGGACAACGAACCTGGGGAGCGGCCCGTCCTGTACGTGGCAAAAACTCGCCGTGCCGCCGCGTACGGAGGGACATCCCAAAATGATCCGTGTCCTGAACGACGGCACCCTGGTTGCTTCTTATTCGGGCCGGATCAGTTCCGGATTCACGGCAAGTTCCGGTATCTTCGTCAGTTTGGATGACGGGGAAACGTGGGAGGACAGAAGCGATCCGGGAATGCGCTACTGGACACAGGATGTGGTGGTGTATCCTTTCGATCCGGAACAGAATACATGGTATGCCTGCGTTTTCAGCGGATGGGGAGGGCCGCCCAACGGCCTGGGCGGATTGTACAGAACCACGGACAGGGGAATATCCTGGAACCGGATCAGCGAAATTGACCGGGTACATTCCTGCACCTTTCATCCGGACGATCCGGATTGTATTTTCGTCACCTCCGAGGCCGATGGCCTGTGGTTCTCAAAAAATGTGCGGGACGAAAGACCGGATTTTACGCAGGTGGCCTCATATGCGTTCGCTTTCCCGGGGCGGGTATACTTCAATCCGTATGACCATGAGGAAGTGTGGGTTGCGAGTTTCGGCAACGGCATGCATGCCGGCCGCATGGAATCCGAAAATAGCGTACGGTTTTCCGGATCTGCCCCGGGTCCGGTTCATTTTCGTCTGCATGCATTTCCGAATCCCTTCAATCCGGATGTGCAGATCGGTTTCCAGGTACCGAAATCCGGTCATGTGCGGCTCGAGGTATTCAATATCCTGGGGCAGCGTATTTGTATCCTGGCGGATGAACGCTTTACCAGGGGGAGTTATTCAGTGAGCTGGGACGGAACGGATCAGAACAGGAAGCAAATGCCGCCGGGAGCGTATCTGTGCAGACTGATGGTCGATGGAAAAATCCGGAAAACCGAAAAACTGATCTTCAAACCGTGAGGATACTGCTTGGTATAGCTTCCAGGGAGCATGGTCACCTTTGGTGACCCGAGCTCCCTGGAAGATAAGACCAGCACTATGTTTCATCCAACAATAATTTAACGAGCGCACGCAAATCCTCGCCGCGCACATCGAACTGCCGGAGAATGCCTTTTTTATCCACGATCCAGATCGAGGGAATGGAATTGACACCGTAGCGAATCGCGTCCGGATCATCCCACGCTTTGCCCGTGAATGCGAATTTCCAGGGCAGGTCTTCTTTTTTGATATAGTCCGTGAGTTTGTCTCTGTCGCTGTCCAGGCTGATGCCGATAATCTCCATTCCCTTTCCGTGATAATCCGTGTACAGATTTTTCAGGTTCGGCATTTCAGCCCTGCAGGGTCCGCACCATGTTGCAAAGAAATCCACGATAACGACTTTACCGGTTTGAGCCGAGAGTTGAAAAGGCGTGCCGTCCAGCATGGAGACCTGAATGTCTTTCGCAGGCTGGCCAATACCGGTATTGATCTGAATGGTCTTTATGGCATTGATAAAGAATTCCTCATTCCGGACCGGATCGTAAAGTGAATCCGCCAGCGTGGTAATGCTTTTGAATCCCCGCTCCACGGCCAGGTTCAGCCATTTCATGGCCTGGTCCCTGTCATCCATTTTAATATACGTGTCGACAATGGCCATGCAGTCCCAGGGGGATTTTTTCTCATTGACTGTCTCGGCAGACAGGGCCGCTTCGAGCGCGTTTTTCAGATCGCCCATGGCATCATAGATATAATATCTCGCCTGCATGTTTCTGCGCGTGACGCCTTCGGCTTTGATGAGACTGTCCACGATCGCAAGTGCGGGTTCATATTTCGCTTCATCGAGGAGTGCATAGGCCCTGCTGAGCGGGGACTGCGATAAGACCGGAATACAGACAAGCACGAAAAGAAGGATTAAAGTCGGTGATTTTTTCATGGTTTCTCCTAAAAAAAAAGACTGACGAAACAATAGAATCGTCAGTCTTTTCGTTTGAATGCAATGGCTATTCGACCAGCAGGAGTTTGGTTGTCACCTTGCCTGTGTTATGGGTTCTGAGTGTGGCAATAAACAGCCCGGAAGTCAAACCGACGCCGTTGTCCGCGGTTCCGTCCCATTGAAGCTGATAATCCCCGGCTTCACGGTTTCCGTTGATCAGCGTTTTGACCCGTTCGCCCCGGATATTGGTGATGACGAGTTCCGTGTGCCCTTCATACGGGATATGGATGTCGAAATGAGCCGTTGCGTTGAAGGGATTGGGATAGTTCCGTATCATGGCGAACCGGTCCGGGCTGAGAGACGGCTGCTCCTTCACAGCGGTCACTTCAGGAGGATATTCCACGGATGTATCGATGATCATGATGTCGTCGAAAAGGATCGGTACATTGTTGGCGCCGATATAAAACCTGAAAGCATTGTTGGGATCGTCGACTTCGGCCACGAATTCAAAGGGGCCGTAATAATTGTTCCCGTCGACCGTGACAACCTGTCCCCCGTGAATCGTATAGCCTCCCGTGTTTTCCTGAAACATCCACTGAATGTCCTTGGGTTCGGGTGTTTCCGCGATAAACGAAACCTCGTATGTATGATCGGCATATATGGGAAAGCTCTGAGCCAGCTGAATGTGCCAGTCCGCGGTGCCCGGATTGTTGACCGTGACGCTGACAGCCCCGCCCTCGGATATTTCGGCGTCTTCGGCCCATGTCAGAACCCCGGATGCGCCTTCGTTGTTCTGAAGCGACCAGTACTTTGTGCTGCAGGTGAATCTTCCGTTCATGGCCAGGTCGCCGTCGACCAGGTTCCCGACCACAATGCCGATCGTGTCGGAAAATGCCTCGTTCTTTTCAGCGTCCACAACCTTGGCATACAGCCGATAGTATGCGGATACCACGTTTTCCCATTCATATTCCCAGGGTTCTTTCCGTATCCGTGCGATCTGAGTTTTTCCTGAGTAAACCCGTATTTCACTGATGGTGCTGTTATCCACGGACGCATCGAGTTTGATCAGAATATTGCTGCAGTCCGCATACCTGTATCCGTTCTGCAGGTTATTGAAAGCCACCTGTAAATTTTCTGCCTGGAGAAACATGGCCGATAGTGACAGCAGAAACAATACAAGAACGATTCCCTTTACAGTCTTCATGTTAGCCCTCCTGTGATATTTCTTTTGGTTGCAGAAGCCCGGTTTTGATCTATCCAAAATAAACCGAAAATCGGTGAAAGTCAAGTGTTTGATCTACCTGTTTATACCTGCTAAGCAGATTTTTTGCCTCAACCTCGTGAAAGGGCAATGGACGTTCCTTACTTCAGGAGCAGCAGTTTGCAGGTTGTATGAAACCGTTCCGGATACTGCGGGTCCAGTGAAGCAGCCGAAAATTCGGCCACATACACACCGGATCCGGTTCCGGTCCGGTGGTCCGCGGGCCAGGTTATCCGCTCATAACCCGGAAGGACCATGGGCCGGTGAATACGGTCCACCAGCCTGCCCCGGATGTCGAATATGCGGACGGTCACCGATGCCGGAACCGGCACGGCATATTCGATCGTGGTTACGGCATTGAAAGGATTGGGCCTCGGTGCATCAAGTGCGAAACGGCGCGGCTGCTTCAGCATGTTCCGTATGGCCGTTTCGGTCGTGTCCGTGGATGTCGTATCCGTGGATGTGGTGTCGGTCTGTGTGGTGTCCGTCTGTGTGGTATCCCCGGACGTAGCCGTATCGCCCATGCTCAGTATCCATTTTTCAACGAGGGATACGGCCTGCGAATCCACGAGAAAGGTGGCTAGCTGCGGCATGCGGAATTCCCCCGTGTCCATCATGCGCAGGAACAGGACCGAGCTGTCCGGAGCACCGGATGCGACACGCTTCGCACCCGGAACGCCCAGATCGCTCAGCTCCGCCGGAATGTCGAGAATATGCATGTCATCCGTTTCAATATCGTAGCGCAGGTTCATGTTGGTACGGCCCGTGCCGCCCTGCCTGTGACAGTTGGAGCAGTTGGCATCCAGATAGCTTCTGACCCTGAGTGTCAGATCGGCCGTGGTGTCCGCCGGGTTGACAAGCCGGGGATACAGCGCCGGATCGTCGCCGATATCTTCCGTGAAAAGGGCGATATGATTGAGCGAGCGCAGCTGATTGTCCACGGCAGACGGGTATGTATAATCGCGATTGAGCTGTGCGGTGCGCGTGCTCAGGGCCCAGCCGGCTGCCGGCGTATGGCAGGTCTGGCAGTCCGACCGGCTGGGATAATACCAAAGCTGTTCCTCCATGCGGCCGTCCTTTTTTTGAATCAGAAAGGATTTCACGAGGCTGCTGTCGAGAAGATCTGCGTCCGAGCCGTCGTCCCGCCATGCATAACTGAATCCGTCCCATGCTGCATCATAGTTGTGTCTGATCAGAAACCGTGTTTCGACGATACGGCGTGTTTCCGGATGGCCCTCTTCGAGGTCCAGAAAGAAATTCTTAACCAGGACGCCGTTTTCCGGGAATGTCCAGGCCGAATCCGCAGAAAATCCGATCTGTTCCGTTCCCGGCAGCGCAATGAACCGTGTCTTGGATGCACCATCCGACCACAGCGGGGAATTGACTTCATACTGTAAGAGACCTTCCGCCGGTGTCAGGGTTTCCATGTCCCTGTACAGACCGGATCCGGAAATGGTCAGCGGAACGGTTCCGGGCGAGGGCTGAGTCTCCTGTTCCTGAAACCGGTATATCCGGCCGTCCTGGCCCACCACATACACATCTCCGGATTCGTCTTCACCGAACGAGGTGATGGAGGAGGGGCATTGCCCGATGAGCGTGTTTTCCAGCTTCACGCCGTTTTCATACCGTATTCCCCATATCCAGCGTGTCACATAGTCCCCGTACAGATACGTGCCGTACAGGCCGAGCAGGCGCGTGCCCCTGTATACATACCCGCCCGTGACCGAACGGCCGATATTGTGCTCGTATTCTTCCACCGGCAGGATGAGACCCGTGGCACTGCATCCGGACGGCGGATTATAGCAATGCTTGCCCTCCATGGTGTTCCACCCGTAATTGCCGCCTTTGACCACGAAATCGATTTCCTCGTATTTGTTCTGTCCCACATCGCCCGCCCAGAGATCGCCTGTTTCACGGTCGAAACTGAACCGCCAGACATTTCTGAAACCGAAGGCCCAGATTTCTTGGCGCCAGTTTTGTGTGTTGCCGTAAAACGGATTGTCCGGCGGAACGGCATAGGGCATGCCGGGCTGTGCCTGGTTGACGTCGATACGCAGAATCTTGCCGAGCAGCGTGGCCCGGCTCTGCCCGGATCCAAGCGGATCCCCTCCGCTGCCGCCGTCCCCGAAGGAGATGTACAGGTACCCGTCCGGTCCGAATGCGATCATGCCGCCGTTGTGGTTCCAGAATGGCTGGCGGATCGAAAGGATTTCCCTTTCCGACAGTCCGTCCGCGACATTCGGGTCAGATGATACCGTGTATTCCGCGATTCTCGAATACAGGTCCCAGTACGTGTAATACACATAGAATTTTCCGTTGTTGGCATAATCCGGGTGAAAGGCCAGTCCCAGCAAACCGGCTTCGTTCGGTTCGGAATTGACGGGTCCCGTAATATTGAGAAACAGGATTTTTTCAGTGACCTCCGGGTCGTTTTCGAACACCCATATTCTGCCGCGTTTTTCAACCACGAAAATACGGTTCGTACCGTCACCCGCATTCGTGAGGAAAATGGTGTTTTCAAACGTGAAATTTTTAAAAACCTGTTCGAGCAGCATGGGCGACAGCGGTCCGCCGCTCGTGGTGACCTGGAAATCCGTATTCGGCACGCGTTCGGTCAGACCGTAAGGCTGAGCATGAACCTGGCCTGAACATATGGTCAGGAGAATCGAAAACAGAAGCAGAACTTTATTCATGGTTTATCTCCTTCTGCTGATTACGATGCAGGGATTGCATTGAAGTGATCAGAAAGACCTGAAAGCCGGGTTTCAAGGCAGTCATCCGAAATATACAATATCAATGAATCGCATGCAAATGATATTCAGCACGGATCCTGAGTCCCGTTATTTTTCTGAAAAAATATTTGATCCTGGCGTATAAAAAGTGTACATTATGAACACTTCAGCAAATCAATGAATTTTCGGCCATGAGACACTTATTAAAGCTAAAAAATTTCCATTGGTTTTATCTGTGCGTATTTGCACTGCTCACGCTTTTTATGGGATTTTTCCATACCCATGAAGCAGACGGTCATTTTCATGACAACTGTCCGGCCTGCCAGTGGGAATCGCAGTTTCGCAGCACGGATTCATCCACACCCATGCTCTGGCAGCATATTATCAATCCCGTCATGTACGAATGTGTCTATTGTTGTCACACAACAACTGTCTATCAGCCTCAGTTAATTCTTACTGTTCAGTCCACGCGGGCGCCTCCTTCCGTATCATTGTAAGGCTTCATTACATTTAATTGAATCCTGCAGGAACCATTGTTCCGGGGATCGATGCGTATTCATTCCAGCAAGGAGTAACAATGATGAGGAAGACGATCTTGTCTCTCTGTTTTGTATTCCTGCATCTTGTTTCCGTCCTGTCCGCCTTGCCGGCCTCTCCGGCTGCACAACCGGACAGTGTTGCGGAAAAAATCGCCGGATTGCAGAACCGTCTGAACGAGATAGAAAAACAGGCGGCTGAAAAAGCAAAACAGGAGGAACTGCAGGCCCTGATGGACAGGGCCAGGGCCATGAGTCAGGAACACAGGGAAGAACCTGAAATCAAGAAATTTCACAGCGGCCTGCGGCAGCAGTCCGCATTGAATCCCAATATCAGCGTCGGAGGTGAATTTTACACGGCCTGGGGCAAATCGGAATCGGAGCTGAACCGGAGCCGTTCGGAAACCGAATGGGGAACCGGCCAACTGACCCTTCGCGAAGTCGAACTGGGTATCGAGTCGGCGCTCGATCCGTACAGCCGCGGCAAGGTGTTTATCGGAATCGGCCCCGATGAGGCGGCCGTGGAAGAGGCCTATGTCACCTGGCTGAACTGTCCCCTGAACATGAACCTGAAAGCGGGCAAGTTCAAGGCCCAGTTCGGGCAGCTCAACCGGTATCACGACCATGCACTTCCGCAATTCGACCGGCCCCGCATGCTGGTCCGTTATTTCGGTAATGAAACGCTGCACGGCACGGGGATTTCGGGCAATTTTCTGCTTCCCTCTCTGTGGGCCCATGTCAATGAACTGGACCTGGAGATTTTTACGGGCGGGAATGGTTACAGCTTTACGGATGAAGGACGGCATAATCTGATTTCATCGTTCCACCTGAAAAACTATTATGACCTGAACCGAAGTACGTATCTGGAAATCGGACTCAGCGGGGCCGCCGGTAATAATGATCCGGAAGAAAAAGATGAAAGCCTGATTTTCGGTACGGATGTCACGGTCAAGTGGCAGCCGCCGGGGCACGCAAAGTATTCCGGAATCGAATGGAAAACAGAATGCCTGATCTCGAACCGGCACCTGGGTGCAGGCCGTGTCAAAACCTGGGGTGCATTCAGCACGGTTCAGGTCCGGACCGGTGCCAGAACCATGGTCAGCGGCCGTCTGGATTACTCCCAGCTGCCGGTCGACAGTGCATTACGGGAACGCGGCGGTGCCCTGGCCTTCGATTACTGGCAGAGTGAATTTGTGTTTATACGGTTCCAGTACACCGTGATCGACCGGAATTTTGACGATTCCGATCAGCGTTTCATTATCCATACCTGCTGGGCCATGGGGCCTCACAGGCACGAGGTTTATTAAGGTGTCTTCATTAGCAGCAAAGGAGCAATATCATGAAGTTATACAGGATTTTCTTTGTCGTCATGCTGTGGCTGTGCGGATTGACGCTTCATGCGAAAATCAGGGTGGTCACGACATTTTCGGATTTCGCATCCATTGTACAGGAGATCGGCGGAGACTTTGTGGAAGTGGAATACCTGTCCCATGGTGATCAGGATCCCCATTTTGTTCCGCCGAAACCCAGTCTTGCCATGAAACTGAAGAAGGCGGATCTCCTCATCTGTACGGGCCTCGACCTTGAAATGTGGCTTGCGACCCTTCAGGACAAGGCGAGGAACAAACAGATCATGGACGGGGCGGCCGGATTCGTAACCGTGTCTCCGGGTATCGATATTCTTGAAAAGCCGACACAGGCGCTCAGCCGTTCTGAGGGAGATGTGCATGTGCTGGGGAATCCGCATTTTCACACCAGCCCGTTGAACTGGATCGATATTTCACGCAATATTCTGACCGGACTCAGGAAAGTGGATCCGGCGAACAGTGAGTTTTATGAGAAGGGCCAGCAGCAGTTTGTGGATCGTGTAAACCGTTCCATGTACGGCGACGCACTAACGGATCTGTTCGGCGGCGAAAGGCTCACGGACCTGCTGCGGGCCGGAACCCTGTTCGAGTTTCTGAATACGGATTATCAGGGGGCTCCGCTTTCCGCTCTTCTCGGCGGATGGTTGAAGCGTGCCCTGCCTTTCCGCGGAATGAAGGTCGTGGCCTATCACAAAAACTGGGCCTATTTTGCCAGAGATTTCGGCCTGGACATTGCCGGCTTTATCGAGCCCAAACCGGGAATCCCTCCCACGCCCAAACACGTGGAGCATATGATTCAGCTGATCAAAAACCAGAACATCCGCGTCATGCTTGTGGCTTCCTACTTCGAAAAACGCAAACCCACCACGATCGCCCAGAAAACGGGGATCGAGGCCCTGTTTCTGCCGCTGTCCGTGGGTGCCCAGCCGGGAGTGGAGGACAATTTTAAACTCGTGGATTACTGGATCGATCAGATCATTCAGGCCGTTCGGCCGGAGGAATAAATCATGAATGCAACTTTCAGTTTTTTCCTCATCCAGATCATACTCCTTTTCATCGTGACGTCCATCCACACGTATCTCGGACTGCATGTGATCCGGCGCGGGATCGTGTTTTCGGATCTTGCTCTGGATCAGCTGGCCGCTCTGGGCGTCATTATCGGTATCGGCATGGGTATACAGGGGGGTACACTGAACTCCTATATTATCTCATTTCTCGTTGTCCTGGCAGGATCGCTGTTCCTGGCCTATGTGAAACCGGACAGGAAAATCATCCCCCATGAAGCCGTGATCGGCATTTTGTACGGTCTGGCCCTGGTGGCCTCCATCATGGTGGCCGATAAATTTTCGGGAGGTGCGGCTTATGTGACACAGACACTTTCCGGATGCATGCTCTGGGTGAACTGGCCCCTGGTCATCGTGACCGCTGTCGCTTATGTGCTCCTGGGTGTGTTTCATCTGATTTTCCGGCATCGTATCATCTCCATTACGGAGCGATCCGGCACTTTGCAGAACGAAAATTTCTGGGATCTGCTTTTTTTTATTTCTCTGGGCATAATCACGGTCCTGATCGTGCCCATAGCCGGCGTGCTCCTGGCCTATGGTTTTCTGATGATTCCCGCAGCCACGGCCGCGCTCTTCACCAAAAAATGGGGAAGCGCATTGAAAATCGGATGGACCGTGGGATTCTGTTCGTCCATGGCGGGGCTTCTGTTATCCTACTTTTTCAGGCTGCCCTACGGGCCCACGCTGCTTCTGGCCCTGGGTGCCTGTTTTTTCATCGGTTTGACGATAAACCTGGTCAGGCAGCGATCCATGGACTTAAATTGAGGTGCTGAAATGATGGAGATGTTTCTTTTTTTACTGCCCCCGTTTGTGATATGCGTGCTCATGATCCTGATGTTCGGTTATCTTGGGATGCATGTACTCAAACGGGAGATTATTTTCATCGATATCGCACTGGTGCAGATTGCTGCGGTGGGTTCCATCCTCGCATTCGTTCTGTGGCATGCGGAGGAGGGCAGCCTGACGGCCTACCTGACTTCGTTCGGATGTACGGGACTGGCCGCCCTTTTCTATGCCTGCGTCGGCAAACATATCCGCAATATCCCGCATGAAGCCGTGATCGGTGTCACATATGCCATTGCCGCGGCGGCCGCCCTGTTTATGCTCGCTCTGGCGGCCGGAGGGGATGTTCATATGGAGCATATGCTGACAGGCAGCATTCTGTGGGTGAAATGGACCGAAATAATGATCTGCACCGGGGCCTTTGCTTTTGTCGGATTGTTTCATTATATTTTCCGGGGCCGTTTTATCAGGCTTTCGGAGTGTATGGAAGAGTCGAACCATCATGAAAAATCACCTGTCTGGGATTTCTGGTTCTACCTTTCCATGGGCTTCGTGATCACGCTGGCAGTGCGGTTGTCCGGCGTACTCATGATATTCAGCCTGCTCGTCATGCCCGCGACATTTTCGGCCCTGTTCGCCGAATCCTGGCGTTCCCGGTTGAGGATCGCTTATATCTTCGCTCTGGTTGCGACGGTTGCAGGGCTTTTATTCTCGTACAGGTTCGATTTTTCGTGCGGTCCGTCCGTGGTGTCGTTTCTCGGAGCCGGACTTCTGGCCGGGATTATATTCCGGAAAAAATGAACCGTTCAGAATCAGGACATCCGTGTGTTTCCGGCGAAGCAGGGTACGGTGAAAGACAATGCGGAACTGCTGGCAGCGGGCAGACTGGAAGAACTGACGCCCGATCGCGCATGTGCGCATCACGGACACGGATGCGGATAATCCGGGGTCCGTTCAATTATTCACAAAGAAAGAGGATCACGCATGACAAAGCCGAGAGTTATCGAAACCGATCAGGGCATTCAGGGCGAGCCCGAAGTCCGTATATATGACGAAATGCAGCGGCATCACAGGGACAAGGGATGGATTGATACCGGAGCCGTGATCAAGTCCGGCATTGATTCCGGTTTGATTCTGGAGCTCGGACCCGGTCCCGGATACCTGGGCCTTGAATGGCTGAAAAATACGGAAAGGACCTCGCTGACGGGCCTGGATATCAGTCCGGACATGGTCGCCATGGCGCGAAAAAACGCAGCGGAATACGGCCTGCATAAGAGGGCCGAATATGTCGAGAGCAGCGGCGCGAAAATGCCTTTTGAGGACAGCCGGTTCGACGCCGTGATTTCGACCGGTTCGCTTCATGAATGGGCGGAACCGGTTAAAACTCTGGAGGAAATTTACCGTGTTTTAAAACCGGGCGGGCGGCTGTTCATCGGGGACCTGCGGCGCGATATGAATCCGATGGTCAAATGGTTCATCTGGTGGTTGTCCAAACCCAGGGAAATCAGGCCGGGATTCCTGACATCGGCGGCTGCAGCGTATACCTGTGAAGAAGCGGAACAGATCATGAAACAGACGTCCTTCGATTTCAGGGTAAAATCCGATTTCATCGGATTGCAGATCACCGGATCGAAGCCCGTGTCGTAGGTTTTGTTTTTGTGAAAGATATTTGAACCATCCGTCCCGGGCGGATGGTTTTTTTTATGTGCCGCATCACCATGCATCTGCATCGGGCTTAAAAAAACAGGCAATAACGCGGGGCGCGTTTCATATACTGCGCGTACGCCTCTCCGTATTTGTCTAGGCAGAACCGTTCTTCGGCCAACGTGCCGATATGAATGCCAATCGCCGTGACCGCATTGATGAGGATAATCTCCCACGACCCGACAGCCATGCCGATTCCGAAATAGGCCACCCATGAAAAGAAGTGGATGGGATTCCGTGAAATGCGGTACGGGCCTTTGACGACCGGTTCGTCCAGGGGCGTCGTGGCGAAGGCATGCACGGCCAGGGCGTACAGTATCATGAAGCATGCAAAGATGGACAATCCCGGGATCAGAAGGCCGTGATTTTTCACGACCGGGAAAAAGAGGGTCAAGAGCAGCATCAGATAATAGAAGAACATGGTGATGGGCATGATTTTCCGCACCCGTCCGGTATCCCGGGGATGGGTCATCAATCGGGTCATCACCTGTTTACGGTTCGGATAAAACAGCGGCTGGATGAACATGACGGCCAGATAAAGACTCAGCAGGCTCCATCCATGCAGCCATTGCAAAGACAATTCCGGGATCCATCTCATAAGAAATCCTGTCTTTTTAAAGTGTAATGCCGGTTGAACCGTCCGGGCCGATCCCGTCTAATACCCATTGTTTTATTTACCAGGGTACTGCGATTCCCATTTTTTTCAGCTTCTCCTCGAACTCGGCCCGTTCATAATGCGGCTTCAGGGCGCCGCTTTCGTCCGTTTTGAGCCATTCTTCAGTTTCCGCCAGATTTCTGATCGCGGACGGATCCTCCTCCATCATGAGTTTGAGCAATTGCTGTTCGAACGCGGAAAAACGGACCGCGTGCAGGTCATAATCCAGAAACGCTTCCCACACAAACGGCACCCAGCGGCCCACGATTTCATGGCCGATGGTCTCCGCATATTTCCTGATTTCATACTGGGCGTTCAGTTCCATGCGCAGCCTGAGGAAATGCAGCAGGTTGTGCAGGTCGATTTTCCAGTAGGCTTCCGTGTAGGTGCACAGCGGAAGATCCTTCCTGGCCTGTTCGCGGGCCATGCCGGCTGCGATGCGGTCCTCGTAGAGCTGTCGGGACCGGGTGTGCAGATCCAGTTCTGCTTCAGAGAAGGAGGCACCCTGGGCAGCTTCGAAAAAGCCCGCGCTGCCCTGACGGTTCGACTGCGACTGAATGCGCCACTCGCCGGGCGGTGTTTTCTGGGCCGTGTCGATGGCGATGGAATACCGTGTGGAGTATTCGTTGATGCTGGCGGTACGGTGCCGTATCCACTGGCGCCAGCAGTCCATGGGCACGCGTACATGCAGCTTGATCTCGCACATCTCGAACGGGGATGTGTGCTCATGGCGCAGCAGGTAGCGGATCAGGGTCCGGTCCTGGCGCATTTTTTTCGTGCCCTCCCCGTAACTGACCCGGGCCGCCTGGACAATGGCCGAATCGTTGCCCATATAATCCACAACCCTGACAAATCCGTCATCCAGCACCTGAAACGGCCTGCCGAGCACCGCATCGAGTTCGGGAACGGATTTACGGGAAATGGTTTCGAATTTTTCGTCCAACGGTTATTCCTTTTTCTTTAAATACAGATCCGTGGTCTCGCTGAGCAGGTTCTGAATGCCCGAGGCCATGTCCTGAATGTCATCCAGCGCGCCGTCCAGCAGAAGCACGCTGTGGAAGAGACTTTGAACCGCTCTTTCAAGCAGCGGATCCCTGGGATCGTTCTGGTATATTTTGAGCATGTTCATGATAATCGGATGGTTCCTGTTGATTTCCATGATTTTGGGTGTGAGTTTGGCGTCCTTGTTCATCATGTGCATGATTTTTTCCATCTGCGAGGACATGGCGTGTTCCTTGCCCACAAGCACGGCCGGGCTGTCCACAAGGCGTTCGGAAAGGCGGACGGTTTCGACCTTGTCTCCCAGAATGTCCTTGATGCGGCGGGCCAGTTTGTCCGCGTCTTTTTTATCCACTTCCACATCGGGCTCTTTTTTGTCCGGCGTTTCAGCGGCCGGAATATCCTTGAGTGCATCCATCTCCACCTGATCAGCGGACATGATTTTCTTTTCTTTATACATGAACAGGCCGGGCAGCACGAACTCGTCGATCGGATCGTAACAGTACAGCACCTCGATCCCCTTGGCCTTGAAAATTTCAAGGGCCGGATTTTTGTCCAGAACCTCACGGGACGGGCCGGACAGGAAATAGATGGCGTCCTGTTTTTCCTGCATGCGCCCGACATATGTATCCAGTGAAACGGATTCCTTGTCCCCGCATCTGGACGAATCGAACCGGAACAGGGCCGCGACCTGGTCCTTGTGCGTGTAATCGGAATAGCCTTCCTTCAAGATGCGGCCGTGAACATCCCAGAATGACTGGTATTCTTCCTGTTTTTTCTCTGCGAATGTTTTCAGATGCTCCAGGAATTTACTCGTGACCGTGTTTTTGATTTTGAGCATGTACGGATTTTCCTGGAGCGTTTCGCGGCTGATGTTGAGCGGCAGGTCGTCGCTTTCGAGCACGCCCCGGACAAAACGCAGGTAGGGCGGAAGAATTTCCTTCGAGTGACTGTCGATGAGCACGCGTTTGACAAAGAGATGAATGCCTTCGTCGTCCTTTCCGAATCCCATCATTTCGAAATTGGTTTTAGGCACGAAGAGCAGCGAGTGGAACTGCAGCGGCACATCCGCGGAGAAATGCATCCAGGTCAGCGCATCGTCACCGGAATGTGCGATGAATTTGAAGAATTCGTTGTACTGTTTGGGCTTGATCTGTGATTTGGGCTCGCGCCAGATAGCCGAGATCTTGTTGACCTGTTCCTTACCCACATAGATGGGGAAGGGCACGAAGTTGCTGTACTTCTCAATGGTCGATTTGACCCGGAACTCTTCCGCGAATTCCATGGCATCGTCTCTCAGGAAAATTTTGATCGTGGTGCCGCGCTGGATTTTTTCCTTGACCGGCTCGATTTTAAAGCTGCCCTTGCCGTCGCTGATCCACACATGGGCGGGTTCCTTCCTGTCCGCGGATTTCGAGGTTACTTCCACTTTCTCTGCGGCCATGAACACCGAATAGAATCCGACGCCGAATCGTCCGATCAGATTGATGTCCTTCTGGTCGGTCTCGGACAGATGCTTGAGAAATTCAGAGGTGCCGGACCGGGCGATGGTTCCGATATTGCCGATCAGCTCATCGCGCGTCATGCCGATACCCGTATCCGCGATCGTGACCAGTTTGTTGTCCTTGTCCAGGGTGATGCGGATTTCCAGATCCTGATCCGGATCGGCCACCTTTTCGCCCATCACGTCCTTGAGCCGTACCTTGTCGAGCGCATCCGCGGCATTCGACACGAGCTCGCGGATGAACACGTCCCGGTGCGTGTACAGGGAATGGGTCAGAATGTCCAGAAGCTGACTGACTTCCGCCTTGAATTTGTAATTTTTGGCCTGTGCTTCAGCCATGGTACTGTCTCCTTCTGTTTTATTTTTTGCTCAGCTCAAATAAACTGCTTCAGGGTAAAAAATATAAAAAGAATATAGAAGAAGGTCAAATGGTTTTCGTTTGGATTGGGACGGCCAGGATGGCCGTCCTACAGTGGTCTGATCGAATATTGTGGCACGGATTATTTTTTTATCACGTTTGTAGGACGGCCTTCCAGGCCGTCCATTTTAAAATTTGCAGTAAGAATACGGATATTGTTCCCATGTTTCCGACAGACCCGCCTTGACCGGATTGTTCAGGATATATTCAATAATCCGTGATAATTCCCCGTCGTTCCTCACGACATGATCGTAATTTTCCTGCTGCCAGAATGGGCCGGTTCTTTTCAGGATTTGATTCGCCTTTTGAGCAGTGAATGATTTCAGCCTGCCGATTGTATTGGAAAGATAATAGGGAGATAGCCCGTCGCCGCTTTTCAGCATCCTGACAATCATGTGAACGTGATTGGGCATTAGAGTATAAGCGATCAATTTATAATTCTTTAAATGATAAAATTGAATGCCGGTTTCTACGATACCGGCAATTTCATGATTATTTAACCAATCCGGACCTGTGATGAGTGAGTCGAGGTGCCTGTCAAACTGAATAAAGTATTTATTCCTGATATTGGAAAGGTGTCGCATTGATTTTTCCGGGAATTGTAATCCAGTTGCCTTTAACAGAGTTTTATTTTCGGCCTTCAGTCTGTGAATGACATCGGATGGAAGGGAACCGTAAAGCCGGAAAGTAACAAAATACACAGCATCAGCGTGAAAATAATGGGGCAGATGACGTTTGTAGTTTAATACGATTTCTTCATTGTTTTTCATATTGGTTCCTTTGGGACGGCCAGGATGGCCGTCCTACAATAAAAATCGATATAGGTATGCACCTGTTATCGATCGATTTGGAAATAAGGCAGGGCTGATCCTGTGCGATTAATACACTGTAGGACGGCCTTCCAGGCCGTCCATATACAGGAAGTGAAAGTCAGAACTGGGAGAAAGATAGTTATATTTACTTTAATTATTTCAAATGAAAAATTCAAGGGATTTCATTACAGGAAACAAGGATCTCTCTATAGTACAGTATGCCAGGCAGTCCTGCAAAAAAGGCCGGTCATTCCTGTCCGGCCCCGGGATTTTTGTGCAAGGATCAGTGGACGTTACGGTTCCAGCAATATGCCCTTGATGATTTTCCTGCATTTCTTACAGGCGTCCATTTTCGGGAACAGGTGATCGATCTCAATCCGGGCATGTTTCTCGATATCCCTGATCATGGTTTTCAGAAGGCCGGTCATGGCTTCGTTCATCTGGGTGGCTTTCGGATTGTCTTCAAACATCCTTTCCAGCGTATCGATATCCCGTTCCACAAATCCGTGTTCTTTCTGGAGTACCATGATCATGTCGACCAGTTCGATGGAAGGGACACAGAGCAGGGCCGCGGGGAACAGGAAATGTTCCTCGATCTTGAAATGATGCCGCATCTCCGACTTGAATTCGGGCAGCATGGATTTCAGCTGTTTAAAGCTGTAGGACAGGTCGTTGTTTTCGAGCAGGATTTTCAGTTTTTCAAGATACTCCAGCACCACCTCGTGTTCCTGGGCGATTTTCAGAAATTTGCCGTTCACTTTGTCTTCTCTAAAAAACATAATGCCCCCGCAAAATTGGTTTGCCGCCGTCCCCTTCACCTGCCTGATGTCTCAGGATACGGTTTTAAGGTACAAAATTGAATCCGGATTCACAATACAATTTGCTGTCAAATTCTAATTGTCTTCACCATGATCCTGCGGGTCCATTCAGGGAGAAATCATGAGCACGGCCCGGATGCGCAGGGGAATTTCATCAGGCTCATTCGTATCATATTTGAAAAACACAGATTTTAAGCAATAAACCGAAAGGAGCGGAGGAAATGAAACTGAGCAGATGGTTAGGACAGACAACTGTCGTTATGATCACGCTGATGACAGCGGCATCATGGGCCGGGACACAGGAGGCTTTCTGGGAAGAAATTGTGATCGATGATTTCGAAGAGGATTTCGGATGGCCCGTGTGGGATCTGTCTCCGGTCGCCGGGTCAGTACCGGGGAACTACCGGTGGGGCCGCACAACGGAACATGTCGCTTCCGGAAATTATGCACTGTGGTGTGCCGCAAAAAATACGGGAGGAGCGCCAAAGCTGAATCCGGCGTACGACAATTACCCCGTGAATTTTGAGACACGGATGGTTTATTACCAGAGACTGGACCTGCGCAACTGCGAGGATGCGGAACTCGTTTTCAATGTCTGGCACAAGATGGTGGACAATGACAACCTGAAAGTCATGGCCCATCCAGGGGATGGCCAATGGCGGGAGTATGAATTCGAACAGAGCAGCAACAGCCTGGAGGAGAAACATCTCAGTTTCAAAAACTGGAATGGCAGGAATTTCATGGGCAATCTGATGACCATTGCTTTCGGATTTCACAGCAACGGTTCGGGGACCAGCAAAGGTGCTTTTATCGACAATATCCGGTTCCGTAAATACATGACGGGACGGCCAGACATGTCCATCGAAAAAATCTGGTCCGGCCCCTCGCATCAGCCTCCGGCCGGCCTGATTTCCGTATATCCGGTGCTGAAGAACATCGGCACATTCAAGAATTCGATTCCGTGTGAGCTGAAATACTATTTGTCCGAAGATCCTTATTTCGACAAGGATGGCGATATCCTGATCGGGCATGTGCTGACCGGAAAATACTACATCGACGACGAGGATACGGTCACGCGGCACTGCATGATTCCGCACGATGTGCCGTACGGCGAATACTACGTGGGCGCTGTTTACGACCCGGACACATCGTTCACGGATCTGGACCGGTCCAACAACTGGCGCGTGGCAGATAAAAAACTGGTTGTGGGCAGCGAATCCACGGACTGGCTCGTGGTGGTGAGTGAGGATTTCGAAAATCCGCTCAACATGAATCAGTGGGAAATTTACTGGAATGCCGATTATTCCTGGGGCATTACGGATTATATGCCGTACCTGGGAGAGGGGTGCGGCTGGTGCGCGGCCACGGCCTTTAACGGGTATCCGGAGGCGGACCCGGAAAACGGCAATGTTCCCGGAGCCTATGTATCGGGTTATCTGATGCGCGATCCGCCGCTGCCCATGTTCGACTGTGAAGACGCCGAAGTATTCGCCCAGATCCGGATCGAATCCGGCGCTGTCAGGGTCGTTGCGGATCCGGGCGGTTTTCAGCCCGAAGGTGAATTGATTACGGATACGAACAAGCGCTGGCTGGATGTGAAATACAGCCTGACGGACTGGCCGGATTTCGGTAATTTCCTTGGGCACAATGTATACTGCGGTGTGTATCATGAATACGGATCGGGGGGCAAGGGTGCATTCGTGGATAATTTCGTGATCCGCAAAAAGATACCGGAGCGCCCGGACCTCGTGATCGACGATGTCAGCGCCGGTTCCATGCAGGTATACAAGGGCCAGCCGCTGCAGCTGGAGAGCGCGGTTCGCAATATCGGGCAAACCAGAAGTCCGGCTTCGACCATACACTACTTCCTGTCTTCGGATACGGTCCTGGATACAACCGCGGACCATGTGCTGGGATCCGGTCCGGTGCTGCCCCTGAATATCGGGCAGACGGACAATATCGTGTTCGGACTGGCGGATACCGGCACACTGCCGGCCGGTGCGTATTATGTGATCGCGCTTGCGGATTCCGGAAATTTCATGGCCGAGAGGCTGGAGCTGAACAATGCGTTTATCATGATGACGCCCGTGGAAATCATGGAACCCCTGCGGCCCGTGCTGCTGCAGACCGATCCTCCGGCCATGCCCGTGACCGTGGATGCATCATCTTATCCGACCCCGCTGGTTCTGAGCCTTCAGCTGGACAGCACCTACACCGTGTCTGCGGACAGCCTGATCCCCATTTCTGAAAGCACTCGTCTCGTGTTCGCGGCCTGGAGCGACGGCGGAGTGCGGTTGCACGATGTGACGGTCACGGAGGATACGGACACGCTGACCGCGTATTACAATACAGAATACCAACTGGATGTCCAATCCTCATGGGGTGAAATCCAGGGCGGGGGCTGGTACCTGGCCGGCGAGATCGCGGGATTCGGCGTGGATTCCCTGGTTACGGAAACACAGACGCGCGTGGTGTTCGCCTCCTGGACCGGGGATTTTACGGGCACGGCCGCTTCCGGCCAGATCGTGATGGATGCGCCTAAAACCGTGACCGCAACATGGAACACCCAGTACCTGCTCCGGATGTCAGTGCAGGATGATCTGGGGGGTACTGTGGCACCCGGGGATTCGACATGGGCGGATGCGGAATCGGCCGTGGAAATCGCCGCAATTCCGGATACGGACGGGGGATATGATTTTTCATCGTGGACCGGAGATATCGTCAGTACGAACAATCCCCTGACGTTCGTGATGGATGCGCCCAAGACAATGACCGCGGTTTTTGCCATTCCATCCGATGTGGAAACCGCGGCCCTGCCCACGGCCTTCGCCGTATACCAGAATTATCCCAACCCCTTCAATCCCTCCACCCGCATCGCGTACGACATCCCGGAAACCGGGCTGGTCCGGCTCGAGGTCTACGACCTCATGGGCCGGAAGGTACGCACGCTGGTGAATGACATGCGTCAGCCGGGATCGTATCAGGCGGTGTGGAACGGCCTGGACGACCGGGGGCTTCAGGCCGCGAGCGGCACGTATGTGTACGTGATGCGCTGCGGGGATTTCCAGAAACGGATGAAGGCGGTGTTTCTGAAATGATGGATCCGAATTAAAGCTGCGAATAAAAACTTGAAATCACTCTCCCCATATCAAGGCGGGATGCGTCCGAAAGGGCGGGTCCCGTCTATTTTTTATCATGGACGGGAATTCCTAGGATGGAATCCGTATTGTATTATGAAACGACAAAGGACACCTTATAGAGATTACGGAGGGACAATGAAAAGTGTATGCCGGATTCTGACTCTTTTAATGTGCACGGGATTTTTATCCCTGTCCAAGGCAGAAATCGAATGGAAAGAGATTGGAACGAGTGTGCCGGATTTACACCCGGTTTTGACTTTTTGTATCGCGGACAATCAGAAAATCTATCTCGGTATGGAAAATTCGTTTATTTACCGGTCCGACAATCTGGGTGAAGACTGGATTTTCTGTTCCTGGAGAGACCCGGTTCCGGTTTATGAATCCAACGATATCGTTTATCTGGGCGTGGATTCGAACGGTATCGTGTGGGCCCATGCCATGGAGCCGATGGATTGTTGTGAAGATGGATTGTGGCGTTCTGCGGATCACGGCATGCACTGGGAAAGGATGTTGGAGAATCAATACAACGATGAGTGGTATATCGCGGTCCATTCGGGAGGGGATCTGCTGTACGGATTTCATGATGGTATCAGTGTCATTAAAACCGCCGGGTATTGGAGTGATGAAGGTTGGGAGCATATCCTGTATTATCAGGCACAAAATTTTGGAATACAATCCCTGGCGATAAATGATCAGAAACATGTGTTTTATGCTATGACATCTTATCCGGCTTATGTCGTCGATCTTCCGGATGCACACTATTCTGGCAACCTGCCCAACTTTTATGCAAAATATACCGGCATCGATTCCAAGGATATCCTGTACTCCTGCATCGATCAGAAGTTGAACAGGTCCATGGATTTTCTTGAAAACTGGACCGATATCACACCGCCGGAGAGGGAGGTTGAATATTTTTGTTTGGATCACAGGGATTATCTGTTTGCGGGTACTGATCAGGGAATTTATTTGTCCGAGGATCATGGAGAGAACTGGAGTTTACTGGGATTACAGGAATTTCATATTACTCATATATCCGTGAATGCATCCGGTAATATCGTTGCCGGTGCTTCAAATGGCGGCCAATTGCGCGTGTTTCTCGGAGTGGAAAATCCGGCGATTGATTTTTTAGGCGTTCTCCTGCCGGCATCCGAAGGATACGAGATCCCCATGCTGGAGGAGTTCCGGATCCGCTGGACACATCTGGGAAACGTGGGCAATGAGATTAAAATTGAACTGTACGAAGACCATGTGTTCAAGAACACGATTGCCGAAAACACGGGCAATGACGGCGC
>JAFGGN010000127.1 GCA_016930535.1 bacterium | reverse complement strand
GGTTCTCTGTCTTTTTCTCCGTTTCTCATCTTCTCCGACACTCCGTTTCACACTCCGACCCAACGACACAAAGACCAAACGACCCAAAGACCCATCCAACCCGGCTGACCTTCTGTCGAATTTTTTCCATTGTTTCCTGATTTTATTTTATTATTTTATAAAACATTTATATTTAGACCCGAAAACGGAGGATGCCGTATGCTGCAGCTCAGGACCAGGATCACGATTGTCGTTCTTTCATTTTTACTCACTATTCGGATCAGCGCGCAGACCGCTGCGGATTATGTGCAGTCCGCCTGGGATGCCTGGCACGCAAACGGACTGGATTCCGTCGAAACCCTGTTAAATAAAGCGCTTGAACTGGATCCCTCGAATATACGGGCCCATCTGGGATTGTCCTATTATTACCAGCTCATGGAACAGAAACAGCTTTCATGGAAGCATTACCGGTCCGCCTTCGAACAGGCGCCGGATCCTGAACCCTATATCTATGCGGGCATGATCGCACCGCGCATGCTGCAGCTGCAGGAGGATAAAAAGTCCGGAATTATCGATTTGTACAAAACCCTGGCCGAAAATGCGAAACACAGCACCATGCGGGCTTCCGCAACGGAAATAACCGGACGCTATTATCAGGATCACAACAAGCTAAGGGAAGCCCAAACCTGTTATGCCGGCCTCCATGCGGTCACGGACTGGCTCGTGATCGGACCGTTCGACAACATATCCGCATCGGGTTTCGAACGGGTTTTTCCGCCCGAAACGGGAATGGAACCGGAAACAACGGTTCCCGGCAAAAACGACGTGCCCGCCAGCTGGTTTAAAATCGAAAAATTGCGTCATGACCAATGGGTCGATTTTCGCAGGTATTTTTCTCAGACCGATGCGGTGTTTTATGCCAATACATTTGTCTATGTACCGGAAAAACAAGCCGTCCATATACGCGTGGGCACATCGGGCGCCGTAAAAGTGTTTCTCAACGACGAGCAGGTTCTGGAATGGGTGGATGAAAACAACAACGATATGGACACGTACATCGCGGCTACAGAACTTCAGCAGGGCTGGAACCGGCTGCTGGTCAAATGCGGATTCTCCGAAATCACGCAATGCAATTTTATGGTCCGGATCACGGATCCGGATGGGGATTTTATCGAATCCATTCAAATCGACTCATCGCCCCGGCCTTATCAATCGAAACCCGGGGCACCGGTCGTGACCGTGCCGCAATTCGCGGAATCCTTTTTTGAAAAACAAATCGGAAACCGGCCGGACGATCTGGAAAATTACCTGCTCCTCGCCGATTGCCTGCTGCGCAATGATAAGGCCATCGAAGCTGAACTCATACTGCGTGAATCCCTGAAAAAATCTCCGGACAACATTCTGATTCTGAGCCATTTGATCGAAGCTTACCAGCGCGGCGAAAAATTTGATGAAATTATGACCACTCTGGAAAAACTGAGCAACCTGGCTCCCGATATACCCGTGGTGCTGGATTATAAATTCAACGATTTCATGGAAAACGAAGAATATGAAAAGGCCGCAGCCTGTCTGGAGACTCTGAAGCAGGTTCTTCCTGAATCCCCTGAGCTCGACCAGTATCGCGTGGCGTTCCATCATGCGAAAAATGAACCGGAAAAAGTGATCGCCCTGACCAGGGAAATCGCGAAAAAATATCCGGATAACTGGGCCGTTGTCAAGGCCGACGCCTATCTGTCCCTGTATATCACCAAGAATCCGGATCAGGCCATTAAAAAAGTCAGAAAATTTTTAAAAACCCACACACAGGACGATGTGTTCAACACCATGATGGATCTGTATCTGAAGGCCGGTGATTTCAAAAAATGGGAAGAAACCGGCATTGAGCGGACACGGTTCAATCCGGCGGCTACCGGGTATTATTTTGATATGGTCGAGACGTACAAGACCATGCAGAATTACCCACAGGCGGAAAGCCTGATCCGGCAGACCATCGATATCTGCCCGGGAAGCGCCCTGTATCATGCGTCCCTGGCTGAAATTCTGAGGGCTTCGGGCCGCGTACAGGAGGCAGTCACCGCCTATGAAAACGCACTGACCTACAATCCCGCCTTCTACGATGCAAGGGACAAGTTACGGGAACTTCAGGACAAATCACCGGTATTCGACCGGTTCGAGGGAGCGGATATCGACAGCATGATTCAGGCGGCGCCTGGAGCCGAAATGTATCCGGACGACGGCGCGGTCATTCTGTATAATGACGCCAAACGCGTCGTCTATGAAAGAGGCGCCTCCGAATCACGGGAAGAGCTGCTCGTCAAGGTATTCAATGCGGCGGGCATCGACCAGTTCAAGGAGTACTGGATCGAGTACAATCCCTATACGGAAAAGCTGATTATTGAAAAAGCCGTGGTCATCAAGAAGGACGGCTCTGAAATAAACGCGGATCAGCGTGATAACCAGCTCGTTTTTAAAACGCTCGAAGAAAATGATATTCTCTACCTGAAATGGAAAATCCGCAATTTTTATACGGGTAAACTCTCGAATCATTTTTGGGATTCGTTTTACTTCAACGCCTATTATCCGGTTCGTGATATCCGTTACGCCATCCTGATTCCCAGGGAATTCAAATTTGAGTACAAAACGCAGTTCATGTCCGAAACGCCGGCATCCGTGCGCGAAACAGAGGACGGGATGCTGTTTCAGTGGCGGCTGGCCGATGAACCCGCCGTCCAGTACGAATACCGCATGCCGGGCCTCGACGATATCGGTAAAATGCTTCACATATCGAGTATCCCGGACTGGGCCTTTATCGTGGACTGGTACACAGACCTCGCCAAAACCAAAACCCGTTCCAGTTATGAAATCAGGGAAACGGTTCACCAGCTGCTGGGAGAAGCACCGCTCCCGGAAGCTGAAAAAATCCGCCGCATCCATCACTTTATCACGGAAAATATCCGGTACAGTTTCGTTTCGTTCAGACAGTCCGGTCTCATTCCGCAGAAGGCGCGGGATGTGCTGGTCAACCGGATCGGCGACTGCAAGGACATGGCCACACTGGCGATCGCCATGCTGAAGGAAGCCGGTATCGAGGCCCATTATGTGATCGTGAATACCCGGGATGAAGGACTGCGCAGGCACAACCTGCCCGGCATACAGTTCAACCATGCCATCGCACGCGCTGAAACGGAAAACGGCCCGCTCTATATGGATCTGACCGCCCAGAACTACGCAGTGGGCACCGTTCCGGAAGCGGATATGGGCGCTTTTTCCCTCGACATCCGGCCGGGTGTCGCTCAGCCGTCCATACTCGATCCGGACCTTTTTATCAAAAGGGAACTGAGACGCGGCACAAAAGCGGTTATTCATGAAGACAACAGCATCGCGATTCAAATCAACAGCATTCGTACGGGCAGTTTTGCGGCACAGACCCGGCAGGCTTACCGCTTCATGGGTCAGAAGGACCGCGAGAAAACTCTCCTGGAAAATCTGAACCGGGACTATCCCAACCTTGAACTGCACTCGTTCGTGATCGATCATATCGACAGTGTTGCGCCGGACATCCATTATACCTACGATTTCAGCATGCCCCAGTATATCAATGATGCGGGCAGTTTTAAAATCATGAAAATGCCCTGGACGGATGCACTGCGTCCGGATCGCGCGCTTTCCTATGACAAACGGCAGTACACGTACGAATTCTGGCCTTCCACGGACCTGGAAGAGGAAGAAATCGATTGTGAACTGCCCGGGAGTTACGTCCCTGTTGAACTGCCGTCACGCATTCATTATACATGCCCGGTCGCGGATTATACCCTGACGCTGTCCTTTAAAAACGGAACCATCAGGGCCAAACGGATGTACGCCGTGAAAAAATGGGAAGTGCCGCCGGAGATGTATGCCGGATTCAAGGCGTTTTACAACAATGTGCTGAAAGCCGATCAAACACAGATACTGCTTAAAAAATGAATGCATGACAAGCCGTTGGACGGAACGCGGCCGGACCCTTTGTCCAGTCATTTTGATGTAAACATTTTATGGCCTTTAAACGTCTTTATGCACGGGCGGATGGTTTTGCCGGCGCTCCGGCTGACCGGATGATTTGCCGCCGGACCTCGGTGCCTGCCGGGAAAAGACACAATCATAGAAATCAAAGGAGACATGATTTTAGGGGATCATGACTGACGCCATGAAAGTCGACTTCATTGACATTCTGCTGTTTGTATTGTTTTTTCAGTTGATTTCCATCGGTCCGATACTCCTGTTTCAGAAAAAACCCGGAAGCCGTGCCAATCAGATACTCGGTTTTTTTCTTCTGACAAAGGCCCTGTGCATCACCCATTTCATAGCCATGCGCCTGTATCCGTATACACTCAGGGTTTTCCCCCATGCCTTCTATTTCGGCACATCATTTACCATTTTATGGGGTCCCTCCCTGTATTTTTACGCGAAGGCCATGACATACCGGAATTTCCGGTTTCGCGGGCGCGATATGCTGCATTTCATACCGCCCCTGGTTCATTTTTTCTACTTGTTGCTGCGTTTTCATCTTCACAGCGCAGCAACAAAAAGAACGCTCATGGGATCCGGGCTGGTCATGTCAAGCCAGCTTTGGGATATATACAATGTATACCTGTTCGCCTCGATATTAATTTATACGCTTTTTGCCATTCGCCTGGTCCTGATATACCGTAATCAGATTAAAAACGCCCTGTCCTCGATTGAGAAACAGCAGCTTTCATGGCTCATGACCGTTCTGGCGGGATTCTTTACCAAATGGATTCTCGATACATGGTACATGACGGAACATTATATCACGGGCGAATGGGCCCAGGCCCCCCTGATCGCATCGAGAATTGTTCTGTTTATATTTTTAAACATGCTGATTGTCAAGGCCATGAGACAGCCGCAGCTGTTCACCGGTATCGAAACAAAAAGGGATACCAAAAAATTCTCACTTTCGAAGGCGGTGGCCGACCGTTACGTAAAGCAATTGATGGAATATATGGAAAAAAACAAGCCCTATTACAATCCCGACATGACGCTTTACGATCTGGCCGAGGCCGTTTCCATTCCCCCCAGGTCCCTGTCCGAAGTGATTAATGGCATTCTGGGTCAGAATTTTTATGATTTTGTGAACAGCTACCGGATTAAGGAATCCCAGAAAATCCTGAGCGAATCCGCTCCCAGGCGGAAAACCGTACTCGAAGTACTGTACGAAGTCGGATTCAACAGCAAATCCGTATTCAACGATGCATTTAAAAAATACACGGGCATGACGCCCACGGAATTCAAAAGGCAATATCAGGAATGAAAAGTGTTCTTCCCTCTCAGTACATCATTGTCTGATTTCTTCCGGCTTTTATCATTGTGATTCTGACAGACCATCCCGAAATTCACGGCTGCTTCTCCGCACAATTTTAGTCCGTATGAGCCTCGGACCTGTCCATGCGGACTTAACCTGTATTTAAAAATTCACTTTTTTTAACCACATTTCCTTCAAATAGGTTCGAATAAACGACCACCGCTGTCAGCAGGACGATATTTCATTGGTAAAATATTATCTTTAGACAGGTTTTAATTTGAACGATACCAGAAAGGAACGAGTCATGAAACACAGATTCATCTTCACCTGTCTTCTGATTGTATCCGGAACATGCGGCCTCATGGCACGCGATGTCCTCAAATGGAAATTTATAACAGGCGGACCCATCACCGCCGCGCCCATGATCCGGAACGGACTGGTCTATGCCGGCAGTACCGATAAAAAGTTCTATGCCGTCGATGCGGAAACGGGCCTGGAAGTATGGCGGTACGAAACCGGCGAACAGATCCGGTCGACCGCCGCCTTCTTCGAAAACGGCCTGTGTTTCGAAAGCGGAAACCATCTGTATGCCCTCAACGGTCAGGGAGAGCTGCTATGGGAATTTCCCCTTGAAACCGAAGGCATGTCCAATCAGTACGATTCCTGGGATTACATCCATTCATCCCCGCTGATTCACGAGGGAATCGTCTATGCAGGTACTCTGCATGGAAAAGTTTTCGGAGTGCGGCTTGCGGACGGAACGGAGGCCTTTCAGTGCAGTACGGGCAATGAACACGGATTCCGGGTCAGACCCGCCATCGATGAAAACCGCATTTTCATCGGTGACTGGAACGGCATCATGTACGCTTATGATTTGAATACCGGAGAGAAGCTGTGGGAATACAACACGCATAAGGACAATACGCACAGCTGGATGAACGCCATACAAACCGCCGTCATCGTCCATGAAGGCGTCCTGTATTTTGCGGGACGATGCAGCAATATCTACGCGTTGAATCCGGCGGACGGAGCCCTGATCTGGAAATGGCATTCGCCCACGGATCAATGGCTCGTCGGCGGACCGGTGATCGCCGGCGATGTGCTGTACAACGGGTCTTCGGACCAGCATCTGTTCTATGCACTCGATATCCGGACCGGCAAGAGAAAATATGAAACACTCCTCGATCACCGCGTGTTCGGAGGCGCCTGTATAGGCGATTCTTATGCGTATGTGGGCAGCGGCGGGCTCTATTCTCTGGAACTGTCTACGGGTAAAATCTCCAAAAGATGGCCGACCGGAGCCGATATCGTATCCGTTCCTGCTCTGGAAAACGGCATCCTGTATTTCGGATGCAATGACGGCGCCCTGTACGCGCTGGATCAGTCGGAATTCGACCGGATGAATCCATCCGAGACCATTGTCAGGGAAACAGAAGACATCGATCTGGGCGATATTCCCGTAAACCGGAACAGCGCCTGTTATTTCACCTTTGTCAACCGGGGAGCCGGTGACGATTCCGTAACCATCGAAAAGACAGGCTCTTCGAAAGTGAAAAAGGCCGTCCTCATCGATGCGGAGGCATTTCACCTGCCGGCCGGTGATTCGGTCACGGTCAGCATCACCGTGGATCCTTCAGACCTGAAAGTCAATGATTATCTGTGCACCGTATACCTGCGCTCGCGTTTCAACCTTGAAAATCTGGAAATGATACGGAAAATCAGGTTCAGCGTAATCGAAGCCACGTCGGCGGAATCCGGAAAACCGCCGATTCCGGAAACCCTGCAATTGAAGCCGAATTGCCCCAATCCGTTCAACCCGGACACAACCATCATGTACGGGCTGGATCAGGATGCGGATATGGAACTGTTCGTCTGCGATAATCTTGGTCATAAAGTGGCCACGCTGTTCAGGGGCCGTCAGTCTGCAGGCAGCCATCAGGCCGTTTTTCACGCCGGTCATCTCGCTTCCGGTGTTTATATATGTACGCTGATGGCCTCCGGCTTTTCCATAACACAGAAAATGATACTGCTTAAATAACAACCCCATCGGAACGGAGCGTACAGCCGCCCCGTTCCGGCATCTCTCCTCCATTTAAAAAACCGTTCCCGGGATCCGGAACGGTTTTTTTATTTCATCACCGGATGAACACCGGTGCGCCGGCTCAGATAAAATTCCTTGATTTTCATATGCTTTTGGATGTACATTATTTAATTCAAACCTGCTCAATACACAAACATCTTTGATTTTTTCTTTTCACGGAGGGGAAATGAATAGTGGCGCTGACATGAATAAAGGTCCGGTTCGTGACCGCATCCCCGTTCCGACCAAAATTTCATATGGTCTCGGTACGGCACTGGATATGTGGGGATTGTGGCTGTATCCGGCTGTTGCATTTGCCGTGTTCAATATTTACCTGGGTGTCGAACCGTGGCTCGTGGGCCTGGCGCTCACCCTGATCAGAGTCTATGATGCCATATTCGATCCGGTATTCGGATGGATTTCGGACAATCTGCGGACCAGGCACGGAAGAAGGCGCCCCTTTATTCTGATTGCCGGCATACTGAGCGGTCTGGGCCTGCCGCTTCTTTTCGCCGTATCCCCTGCGTGGGCCGAACTTCAGTTTCTGGGTGTTTCGGTCATTTTCTGGTACATGGCGGGTTCCTCCCTGATATTCATTCCGATCATCAGTGCATTCACGGTGCCGTACAACAGCCTGGGTGCAGAGCTGACACCCGATTACGATGAGCGCACGTCCATCATGACATACAGGAGCGCCATGCAGAAGGTCTTCGAAGTCGGTAATTTTTATGCGCTGCGTTTCACCAATCTGGCATGGTTCCTTCTGCCCGGAGGCGGCAAGAATACGCTGAAGGGCATGCAGGTGTATACATCCCTTCTCGGCGTGGTCATGGCGGTTTTTGCCATCATCATTTTCCTCAGAGTCAAGGAAAGGTATTATGAAAAAGTCGTTGTTAAAACCCGGGAACGCATTTCCATAAAAAGCTCCTTATACCAGACCCTGAAAGTGCAGCCTTTCCGGATGATGATGGGCGTGGGCGCGGCTTTTACTCTGGGTACGAGCATGGTGGGTTCCCTGGGTTACTATGCCACGGTGTATTATGTGTGCCGGGGCAATACGATCAACGGGGACAACTGGAACTTCTGGATGGGGCTGGCCTTCATGGTCGGGGGCTTGATCGGCGCCCCGCTTCTGAACCGTGTGGCGGCGAAAATCGAAAAACGGAACGCTGTCATCGTGGCCGCCTGTATCGGTATCGCAGGATACGGCGGATCGTGGTTCCTGTACACACCGCTGATTCCCTGGCTTCAGACCGTGGCCTCCGGAACCATGGGACTGGCAGCCGCAGGCCTGTGGATGCTGCACAGTTCCATCGGGGCCGATATCGTGGATTTCGACGAACTGCAGGGCGGGAAACGAAGGGAAGGCTCCTTTACGGCCTGCGCATCGTATATTCTGAAACTCGGCAATTCGGGCGGATCATTCATATGCGGACTCATCCTGGGCTGGGCCGGTTTCGATGCGGCCATGCAGGTTCAGTCCGCACGAACCATCTTCTGGATTCGTGCGATGCTGGCAGGCATCCCGGTATTCGGACTATTGATCGTGATTTTCTTTATTCTGCGTATGGGCCTGACGCGGGAAAAATGCAATCAGATCCGCCTGGAGCTGGAACAGAGACGCGGCATCGTGTAAGCGACAAAGCCTGCAAGCACTGATTGCGGGATTTTATGAAAATCCTGCCCCATCATCCCTGTGAAGCACAGATCGGGACGTGCATCGGAGAAGGGGAGAGAATGAGAAACGGGGAAAAGAGCGATCTGTTTCTCAATCTCCGTTTCACCTGTTCTCTGCGGCTCCATTTCACTGGAGTATATCATGCCCCGACAGACCCAATGACCTGATGACCTTTTTTTCTCCGTTTCATCGTTTCTCAGAAACGCCGTTTCAAGACACACATAGACGATAACTAATTTTTGAACCTGGATGAGGGAGGATCATCATGAAAAGAATATGGCGCCTGGCATGCGCATGCTGCGTCGTTCTTCTGCTCTGTTCATGTGCCGCCCATCACAGCCTGCATCCGGAGGGAAAAGGCAATTGGAGCGGCAATATGAGCGTCGGAGGGCCGGTCATCGAGGTCTTCGGCACGCGCATACCCGTTCCCTATCTGACCATGGGGGCCACATACGGATGGAAGGACAGGATCAACCTGACCGGTGATTTGCATTTATTTCCGCTCGCGTATCAGATCGCGGGGCTGGACGCGGGAGCCGCCTGGTTTTTATGCGAACAGGACGGCTGTAAACCGGTTCTCGGGCTTCAGGGCCGGATCATGATGCTGGCCAGTCTGAAAAAGGACGTGCCGGAACGGGTTAAACTGTTTCCCATCTTCACACCCACAACAGCATGGCAGGTGAAGAGGGGCATGTTATACACCGGTCTGGACACGGCGATCCCCCTGTCATCCCCGGACTACGATAAAGAGGCCCCGGCTGTCCTGCTTTCACCGTTTTTCGGATACCGCTGGACCATGAAACCCGACCTGCTTCTATATACGGAACTGAAATGGCAGTGTGCCAATCTGCCTTCGGACAAACTGGCCGTCAATTATCTGCCCGTTGCCGGCCATGGTGCGATGTCCGTTCTTGTTTCCGTTGAAAGGGGGTTCTGAAATGGGAAAACGTATTCTGACAGTCTGCGCGATTGCGCTCCTCGCGGCATGTGAACTGGATCCGTTCCTGTTCAATTCGAAGCAGGCGGATGCGTACATGCTTCCGGGCAATGCCATTCCGGATTCGCTGATACAGGAAGTCGCTTTTCAAAGCGGTCCGTACACGTTGTACGGTATCTGGGTGGCTTCAGACGGAGGGCGTCCCGGACTGACGCTGTTGTACTGTCACGGCAACAAGCACGGTATCGATGAATACTGGGACCGCATCCAGGTTCTGCATGAACTGGGTACCAACATCTTCATTTTCGATTATCGCGGATACGGAAAATCCGGGGGTGAATCCACGGAAAAAGGGCTGTATGAAGACGGCAGGGCCGCCCTGGAACTGCTCAGGGATGAATTCGGCATCCGGCAGGATTCGCTCATTATTTACGGTTATTCTCTCGGCAATGTGGTGTCGATTGACCTGGCCGCCGGACAAATCACGCCGCTTTGCCTCTTTGCGGAAAGTCCCTTTGCCTCGGCCACGTCTCTTGCCCAGGGATCGACCGGGCTGGATATTCCCCACCGGTGGCTGACCAAGGGCGAATACAACAACGCGGACCGCATTAAAAAAATACAGTCGCCCTTCTGCCTGCTGCACGGTACTGATGATGACTTCGTGCGCTGGAAAGACAACGGCCGTGTGGTCTTCGACAATGCTCCTGAGCCCAAAAACCTGGTGCTTGTTCCGGGAGCCGATCACACGAATGTCTGGGAAACCATGGGCGAGGAAGCCTATTTGAAGGCCATCGGATCCTGGATCGGGGAATCCATAAAAGGCGATTGGTGATAAACAGGGAACGGTCCGAAAACCGGACGCGTGAGGATGCAACCTCCCAGGGAGCTCGGTCCGCCTGAGGCGGATTTGGCTCCCTGGGAGGTTGCATGGGAGGGGGAACTGGATCGCATTCTGGTTCCCCCCTTTTGAACAAGCACCGGTATCAACGAACCGTCAACGCGGGCCGAGATCGACCCTGTTCAGGAGCGATACACTCTCGGCCGTCTCGATCATGTACAATGCGCCTTCACCTGCCATGGCAAGACGCATGGCACTGGCCGTCAGAATCCCTTTGTACAGAATTTCCATCCGCATCGAGTTCAGGTCGAGCTTCATGATCGGATCCGCATTGTCGCCTCCGATATACATCATGCCGGCCGGGGAAATGGTAAAATGATTGAGTATCGAGCTCTCATTGTCTGCATACCTTGTCCAATCGAACACAAGCTGTCTTGGACCCAGCGACCCCGCCGCATCGAGTATATCCAGTTTCCAGACACCGTATGCGGGATTGTTTTCATCCGGCTCCCCCAGAAAGGCCAGCACATAAACCGCATTCCCGTGCACACGTACACATAAAATATCATCTTTCTTGACATTGAATGCGGCAGTAGCGGTTTCCGTCATGTCTGCGGTCAGGACGAGCAGGTCGCTTTTTCTGCCGCCCGCGTACAGATTGCCATTGGCATCAAAATCTCCGCTGACCACGGATTTTTTCATGGAGTACCACTCGGTTTCTTCAACCGTACCGAGATCGATCTTATACACATCCTTGCTCTGTGCAAAATACATCAGCTGTCCGTCCGGAGCCACGATCATGTCCATCGCCCCCCTGGTCGTCTGAAGCACCTGCGACTGGGATCCATCGGGTGCTATTTTGTACAGGAACCAGGGCGAAGATTTGTTGACGAAGAAGACCGTGCCGTCTTCCAGGCAGGCCAGGGCGTTCAGTTCGCTGCCGTCCAGAAATCCGCCCGAGATCATCTCCAGAACCGGATCGATCCGGTAAGGTTCGTAAACTGCATAGTCGTCGGCCTCGTAGTTCACCACTTTCACAACCGTGGAATCACCGGACCGGGCGGGACGCCGGATTTTTATCATCGTGGTCGAGGATTCAACAATCTCGGCCTGAAACCCGTCGATATAGACCTTGTTGCTGTCCATTGAAGCGGAAAAATTGCTCCCGTTGATCATGATGGAATTCACTCCCGCACCTGCAGCCGGAGGATCGATGGATGTGATTACCGGCGGATCCGCCTTCAAATGCGGCCGGTTATACATCGACGTCGGCCCGTCCCACGTGTCACACCCGGTCACGACCAGAAGCAGCGCCGTGAATATGAGACCGGTCTTTATGATTGATTTCATGTCTATGCTCCTCTTTGTTCTTTAATCTTATTT
>JAFGGN010000126.1 GCA_016930535.1 bacterium | reverse complement strand
CCGATCTTCATCGCACCGTTTCACACTCTGACCCAACGACCCGATAGACTCAAAGACCCGACAGACCAGGATGGACCGCGGACGGCAGACCGCGGACCGTATCAGACAGTGAAACGGAGACACGGTGAAACGGAGACGCGGGGCAACAGTGAACGGGACTGTATCCAGCAGACTGGTTAAAATTTACTTGAATCCATCTTTTTCTCCGTTTCTCCTCCTCTCCGACCCTCCGTTCCACGCTCCAATCCGCGACCCGATCGACCCAATGGACCGTTTTTGTTCTTGCCCTCAAAAATCCCACCCGAAGAAAAACTGCGAAAACGTCCGGTCCTCGATGGATCTGAAATCCGTTTTCCGCCCGACATCGAGACGGAGAACGAGGTAACCGCCCAGCCTGAACCGTATGCCGAATCCGAAACTGCCTTTCCATTCCCCGAGGCGGTCCTCCCAGGCATTCCCGGCATCCACGAACAGGGCGCCGCGTATCGAACTGAAATCCACACCGCCGAACGGGAATCCCAGATAAAACCGGTCGATGAAAGGAAACCGGAATTCATTGGATACCAGCACGAGCTTCGGGCCCCAGATCGACCAGAGTTTGTACCCTCTGAGATCCCAGGATCCTCCCAGCGCAAAAGGCAGCGCTTCCTTGCCCTGATTGAACTGGCCCCAGACACGGACCGCATGGCAGACACGGAGCCCGAGCCGGAAATACTGCCTCAGATCGACGATGACGGTTGTGAAATTCACATTGGCATACCGGATATCGGCCGTATTACCGAACATGAACCGGTATCTGGCCCCATCCATCGGCCCGCTTGGCCCCCAGAGCGTATTGTCCTTGATATATGAAATGAAATTGGACAAGAGAACGGCCTTTCGGGGTGCATCATCTCCGAGCCATTCTTTTTCGGAATACCGGATATTGAGATTGGTCTCGATGCGTTCGAACATATTCAGCGGATAACTGACAGATGCGAATCCGCCTGTCCGGTATTCATAAAAATAACCGTCATACCCGTTGTAGTACAAACCCGCCAGACGATAAAGCCCCAATGCATGATTCACCCTTCTCGAAAGATCCACACGCGTGGCCGCCACATTAAATCCATCCCAGAAATCCGCGCGCGTCCGGGCATTGTTGTATACGAGAAAATAATAATATTCATTCCCGAGCAGGTCCGATATGGCCACTTGCCCGCCCCCGCTTGTACCGTAAATGGGATCCTGAACGACCTGGCTCTGCGCGAAATCCAGACTATAGCGGTGCCGGTAACGAACGATGGCCGACTCTTTGGTGCCCTGAATTCGCGGATAGGTCCAGACCGTGCGCTTACCGGCCGCCGAATCCGGAATGCATCCGCCTGACAGGGACGAGGCCTGGTCCCAGACCCGCGAAACACCGGTCAGTTCCCTGATCTGAAATCCGTAATTTTCAAAAGCCGTAAACAAAAGGGAAACGCTGTCCGTCCAGCTGGGAAACAGCGCACCCGAGTTCAGACGCGTCAGCTGTTTGACTTTCAGCGAATCCCCGGACGGATCATGGAAGGCATCAGATCCGCTGCCGCGGATTTCCGAACCGATCCCCCAGAGGTTGGGAACACCGTCCCTGTCGGACGAGAAGGCGATCCACCGGCCTTCGGGGGACCATGCAGGCTGCCTGTCATGACAGTCACCGGATGTCAGTTGCCTCACCCGACCGGTCTCCGTATCCAACAGATGCAGGTGGGTGTACCCCCGGTCCCCGCCTTCCGAGCGGTTAGAGGAAAATACAAGCAGACGCCCGTCCGGCGACCAGTCCGGATCATGTTCGTCATTATAGTCCAGGGTCAGGCGCCGGACCTCAAAACGATCGAGTGAAAACACATAAAGATCCTGACGTCCGGAAGGATCGAGTGCACAGAAAGCGATTTTCCCGGCATCCGGCGACCAGGCGGGCGACAGAATGGAAACCAGTGAAGAATCCCTGAATTTATAAACAAAAGTTTCAGTGGACAGATCGTAAATATAGAGCACATCACCCGGACCGCTTTTCGCTGTAAACGCAAGGCGGCCGTCCGGGCTGACATCCATGCGGCTGCGCTGCAGATGCAGGGATTCCATATCCGGCGTCTTTTCGCCCTGTATGACAATCTCCGCATCCGGTTCAGTTACTCCCGGTTTCAGAAGCTGCCTGTATATACTGGTATAGCCGTCTCTGTTTGCCACAAATATCACCATGCGGCCATCGCCGTTCCTGTAAAAACAGGGCAGTGTATTATACCCGTCCTGTGTGACGGGGCGGCTGACTCCGGACGGAAGATCCCCCTTGTCCATCAGCGGGTACATCTGCTTCTTCAAGGCATACATCCAGTCTTCGTTCAGCTGTTTTGCATCGATGCCGAGGGTGATTTCAAGCACGGCTGAAAACGTCTCGGCACGCCACAGATTGTCCAGGATCTGACGGATTTTATAATCTCCGTATGTCTCGGAAATATATTTCAGAATGGCCTGACCTTCTTTATACATCAGATAGGAGCCCTGAATCCTCCAGAGCTGCGTGACGGGAACCAGTGTATTGTTCAGCACACCATCCCGTATCACCATTTCCGCCTCTTCATCCCAGCCGTCGGACCAGAATTCGGCCAGTCCTTCCGTAAACCACAGGGGCACAGCAGCATATCTCCCAGGCTGATAATCCCGGACTGCGCGTATCCTGACACTTCGTTCGAACACATGAACGAGTTCATGACGGATCGTATGTGAAAACTTCGAAAGTGTTCCGTCGCTCGGAATCACGACGCGGCCCTTGATAAATTCGAAAAAACCGCCCAATCCCTGAGGAATCATATAGGGCAGGGTATTCGTTTCCTGAAAGTGAAAATGCGAGCTGTAAAACACGAGAGGAATCCGCCGGTTGATATGATGATTGAATCTGTCCTGGAGACGCTGATAGGCATCTTCGGCATAATAGGCGCCGATTTCAGCCAGATCCTTCATCTCCGGATAATAAAACACATCAAAATGTTCGGTTTTCAGTATATGCCACTGGAACTGATGATACTGAACCTTGTTGCGGCCGAAATAATACTGTGCATAAACCGATATCCGGCAGAAAGCCAGCAGAACAATCAGCCATACTGTTTTTCGCATCCGTCCTGTCTCCGGGTCCACATATTTAATGTAAAAAAGTGTCGTCTCATTATCAACGTCTTTTCCGTACGCCGATACGTACCAATTTCTTGACAATACTGAGGGAAAATCGTATATTGGTTCACTCACGAAAACTGACCAATCCCGGGGGAATGCCGCCAATGAAATTAACGCGACGCAAATGGTTCGTCCTGCTTTCCTGTATCGCTGTCAGCATGCTCTGGATCACGGGTGCTTCATCGGCCCTGATACAGTCCGGCCGCTCTCTGTATGCCAAAATCGAACTCTTCAGCACCATATTCCAGACCATTCAGGACAATTATGTGGAAGAAACCGATCCCCAGGCCCTGATCGAAAGTGCCATCGAAGGCATGGTCTCCAGCCTGGATCCGCATACCACCTACTTTACCCGGGAAAAATTTGAAGAATGGAATCAGAACTTCGAGGGATATTCAGGAATCGGTGTATATTTTGACGTGATCAGGGGTAAAATCACCATTCTTTCCGTCATCAGCGGCGGTCCTTCCGATAAAGTCGGACTGCTGACCGGCGACCGGATCATCGCGATCGACGGAAGATCCGCTGTCGGAATAAAACGGGATGATGTGCCGCTCCGGCTGAAAGGGCCCCGCGGCAGCACGGTCAATATTCTGATCGAACGCAAGGGCTGGAAAAATTCCAGGAATTTTTCGATCGTCAGGGACGATGTTCATATCGAGAGCGTGCCGTACGCTTTTATGGTGCAGCCCCATACCGGCTATATCAATATTGCCCGTTTCTCAATGACCACGGGAAAAGAGTTCCGCGACGCGCTGATCAGGCTCGATGCACAGGGCATGGAAAAACTGGTCATCGATCTCAGACAGAACGGAGGCGGTTACCTGGAAAGCGCGGTCGAAGTGGTCGATCAGTTTCTGACGGGCGGCAAATGCATCGTGTACACGAAAGGCAGGATCCGCGATTCATTCAGGGAATATTTCTCAACGGAACAGACGATTGAACGCGATATTCCCGTCATCGTGCTCATCGACCGGGCATCCGCTTCGGCTTCTGAAATCGTCGCAGGCGCAATGCAGGATTGGGACCGTGCACTGATCGTGGGAGAAAACAGCTTCGGCAAGGGCCTGGTGCAGGGCCAGTTTCCGCTCAAGGACGGATCGGCACTGCTGATGACGACGGCCCGGTACTATACACCATCCGGACGGTTGATTCAGCGTTCGTACGATGAAAAAACGCATGAACAGTATTTTACAGAAATCTTCGATGACGACCGCAGGGAAGCCCTTGAAAACGATCAGTCCCGTCCCCAGAAATACACGCTGATTCTGAGCCGGAAAGTGCTGGGCGGCGGCGGAATCGAGCCGGACATTCCCTTTACTGTCGAAAACGACACGCTCAGCGCACTGATGCGCAGACTCGTTTATGCGCCGGAACGGTTTTTCTTTACCTATGTGGATCAATATATGAAGAACAATCTCGGGGACCGGGTTGATTTTAATGAATTTTTAAGAAGTTATACGCCCAACGGCAGCAACCTTCAGAAATTCCTGAGTTATATACGGGAACAGGGTTTTAAAATCTCGAATCATGAATTTGTCGAAAACAAGGAAGATATTCAGTTTTTTCTGAAACTGACGATGGCATCGATTATCTGGGGTGAGGAGGCGCGGTATAAAGTGCAGATGATGCGTGACCGGCAGCTCATGGAAGCATTGACCCATCTGCCGGCTTCCGAAAAACTGGTAAAAAATTCCTACTCCTACAAGGGCCGTAAGTAGCGGCGGCAGCGTCAGTTTTGTTTACTCCTGTTCCGCTTCCTGTTTTGCAAACAGGACGGCTATCGTCTGAAGCAGATCCGTCAGAGCGTATGGTTTTTGCAGAAACGGGATTTTCTTTTTCTGAATCTCGGACCATTGGGATTTGGAATCCGTATATCCGCTGGTCAGGAGTGCCTTCAATCCGGGTTTTTGCATTTGCAGCTGATCGATCAGCTGTACACCGTTCAGGTCCGGAAGCACCACATCGCTGAGCACCAGATTGATTTCATCCTTTTTGTCACGAAACAGATGAAACGCCTCTTCCGCGGTTTTGGCCACGAACACCTGGTATCCGTTTCTTTCAAGCGCCCTGGATGTAAATTCCCTGACACAGCGCTCGTCTTCGATTAACAGGATACGCTGATTGTTGCCCTTCAGATTTTTAACGGAAACAACCGGAGCCGCCTCTTCCTGTATTTTTGCATTGTTGCCGGGCAGGTAAATTCTGAAAACGGATCCCTTGCCGCCTTCACTGTATACATTGATCCAGCCTTTATGGTCCTTTACGATGCCGTATACGACGGACAGACCCAATCCGGTGCCTTTTCTCGGTCCCTTGGTGCTGAAGAAAGGTTCGAAAATCCGGCCTATGATGTCCTTCCCGATGCCCACTCCCGTATCGGAAACACTGAGCCGCACAAAATCGCCGGGATAAGCTTCCGGAATCATTTCACAATCGATATCCGCGAGATGAACCGTATCCGTCTGAATCGTGATCTGCCCGCCTTCGGGCATGGCATCCCGTGCATTGATGGTCAGGTTGAGAATAATCTGTTCCAATGTGCCCGGATCCCCGTGAACGGTCCACAGACGGGATTCCAGATCGGTCACGATACTGATATCTTCTCCAATCAGGCGATGCAGCATCTTCAGAAGCCCCGTAATCAGCTTGTTCAGATCGATATACCTGAACCGTGTGAGATGCTTTCTGCTGAAGAGCAGGAGCTGGCGAGTCAGATCCGTTGCACCGAGCGTGGCGATATGAATTTCTTCGAGCTCATCGAAAATCGGATTGTTCTTTTCCGTCATTTCAAGCGCAAGATCCAGGGATCCGCGTATGGCAGTCAGCAGATTGTTGAAATCATGGGCAATGCCCCCGGCCAGTGTTCCGATGGCCTCCATTTTCTGAACGTGAAGCAGCTGTTCCTGAATTTTATTCTTTTCCTTTTCAGCATGCTTCCGCTTGGTGATATCCAGCATGACCTGCACAAGCCCGATCACTGCGCCGCTGTCATCCATCACCGGATATCCCATTCTCGACCAGCTCAATCCGTTCGGTGTATCCTTTTCAAACTGATGCATTTCCCCGGTCTCAAGAACCGCATGCATGGGACAGTCGGAGCACGGTTTCGGTGTATTCTGCCAGACCTCGTAACAATGCCTGCCTTTTAAATCATCTGTGGACATTCCCAGCACATCGGCTGCGGCCCGGTTGGCCCATATAATACGAAAATCCCTGTCGAGATAGAGTACAACCTCCGTCACACTGCTCAGGATCAGATGCTTCTCTTTCTCAGATTTGAGCAGCGCATCTTCCGCCCGTTTCCTTTCCGTGATATCCTGTGACGTGATGATGGCGCCGTTCGGAAACGGTGATATATTGATGCAGAGGAACCGGTCCTCGTATTTCTGTTCGGCAAACTGTCTGGCCTCTCCGTTTTCAATACACCGCATCAATTCCCGGTACATGTCGATTTCATGCTTCGCGGCGTAGTCCTTGTACATGACCTCCCCGATCACGGGAAGACGGTTCTCCGAATTGCGTTTGGCCAGATTGTATCCGGTCACATGTCCTTCGCGGTCGACGACAACCGTTTCGATCGGATTATAGTGGAACAGTGCAAAATTGAAGGATTCGCTGTCCTGAAGTGCGCCCTCCAGCCGGGCCCTTTCCTTATCTGCCCGTTCAAGCCGTTCGATACGCTGGCGCAGTTTTTCATTCTCTGCTTTCAGTTCCTGAATCGTGATATTTCTTTCCTGTGCTGTCATACAATGCGGCCCCTAAGGTGTCTGTATATTCCGGACAGAATGATCCTTTCCCTTTATATTTGATGTAAATAAGGGCAAAGTTTAACACAATTTTCCGACAAATTCAAATGGATTTGTGTTAAATTTCTGTCACAATTGCTTTTTATTCAACAACGCGACAAAGATACCGCTGATAATCAGGCACAGCCCGCCGACCGAAGACAGGACTACCTGTTCACCAAGCAGCGCATGTAAAAATAATAGGGAAATAAAAGGACTCAAGTACACAACATGGCTGATTGAACTGGCGGCCGGAGCGAGCTCCAGGGCACGCATCCAGATCACAAAAGTGAGTCCCATCTCACCCAGTCCAATCCAAAAGGCACAAATCATGCCAGAATATGAAGGCAGGAATATATCACCCCGAATGAATAAATATAGAAATAAATAAAAGAGTCCGAAGAGCAGGTTGAAAATCATCTTTTGCAGCGCGGGCCTCTGATCCCGCATATTCCCGATCCAGTATACGGCCCATACCAGTGAACTGCCCGCGGCCAGTCCGACACCCAGGGGATCAGAAATCTCCCGGATCCCCTGCCCGCGCGTGGCAATGACCATCACGCCGGCCAGTCCCATCAGCATGGAAAGCAGATGGACGAGCCTGATTCGATGCCTGAACACGAGCGCTGAAAGCACGGAAAGCATGATCGGCCAGGTATAATTGAGCGGCTGCGCCTCGCTCGCAGGCAGCAGATCATAGGCCTTGAACAGAATCAGATAATAAGCAAAGGGATTCAGGGCACCGAGAATGGCCGAGCGCAGCAGGGGCCGCATGCCGCCCGGAAACCAGCTGTCCTTTCTCAGACGAAAAAAAGCGATAATGGAAAGACAAGAGACAGCCATGAGCACGGACCAGCCAAGCAGTGCGCCGATATGATGGTCGAAATACCGGAGCCCAAGCTTAAAAGCCGTGGCCACTGTGGACCACAGCAGTGTGGCCAGCAGTGCATATGCCATGGCCCTCTGCATTTTCGTCATGAAATCACCATTTCAATTTGAATGGCGGGCAGCAATGTCTCCGCCGCCTCCCTCTGTACATGACCCGCAAGCGGCGTCAGCACATTCGCGCATCCGCATGCGGCTGCATAACGAACGGATTCAATAAAATCAAGGCCGCGGATCCGGGCCAGGGCAAAACCAGCGGTCACCGCATCACCGGAACCGATTGGATTCACAGCTTCAAGTGCCGGAACATGGACACGATAAAGCACATCCTCGTGGAAAAACCAGGCTTCTTTCTCCTGATCGGTCATTAAAACGGCCTCAGGTCCATGGGAACAGATGTCCTTCATCACAGTATAGATCTTTTTCGGCGAGTCGAGTGAAATACCCGAAAGGGATTCGAGTTCGGTCCGGTTGGGTTTAACGAGCATCACTTTCCGATCAAGCGTCCTGAGCAGCGGCGCACCCGATGCATCGAGCACAACCGGTTTGCCGACACGGCCGGCCTGTTCAATAAAACCGGCATACACGGATTCGGGAAACCCCGGAGGAACCGTGCCGGACAGAACGACGATGCTGCAACGGGCCAGGTGCCGCCGGTAAAGCTGATTTGTTTTCCGGACCAGATCCGGATTCACCGCGGCGGCTTCTTCAACCAGCTCGGTCTGCATCCGGCCGGCCCGGTCGATGAGTGTGTGGCAGCATCGCGTTTCGGCGGAAGAAGGAACGGAAACGACCTGAATTCCGTCTTT
>JAFGGN010000125.1 GCA_016930535.1 bacterium | reverse complement strand
ATTCAGGTCACGAGAGAACCCCTGGGAATCTGCACATCCTCGGGTACCGTGGGACATTCGTTCAGTTACGGAAAGGCGGATGCGGCGGTCGTGATATCGAGAAACATCATCCTCGCCGATGCAGCCGCCACGGCTCTGGGAAACCGCGTTCATCAGAAAGAGGATCTGGAGAACTGCTTCGATTTTCTGGAGGACATCAGGGAAATCCAGGGCGCTCTTGTCGTATATCAGGATCAGGTTGCGATGTGGGGAGCACTGCCCGAACTGACGGAAGTCCGCATGGATGAAAACATCATTACACGCGGGCTGAGCGAGCGGCGGCGATGATTCCCTGTCCATTTCGATTTGGAGTTCGGCATGTCAAAATCTTACGATGAAATCAATGAAAAAATCAAGCAGCGCCAGGCTGTCGTTGTCACGGCCGAAGAAATCATCCGGATGGTTCGTGAAAAGGGGCTGAAAAAAACGGCGCGTGATGTGGACGTGGTGACAACGGGAACATTCGGCCCGATGTGCTCTTCCGGCGCATTCATCAATTTCGGACACGCAAAACCGAGAATACGTGCAACGCGTGTTCTGTTAAACGATGTCGAAGCCTATGCAGGCATTGCGGCAGTGGACTGTTATATCGGTGCCACCCAGACGAGACACAACGCTTTCGATGTATACGGAAACCGGGACCTGACATACGGAGGCGGCCATGTCATTCATGATCTCGTATCGGGCAATCCGGTTCACCTGAAAGCCGAAAGCGACGGAAGCGACTGCTATCCAAGCCTGTCCCTTGAAAAGGACCTGGTTCTGGAAGAACTTCCCAACGCCTTTCTGTTCTGTCCCAGAAACGGGTATCAGAATTATCCCTGCGCGGTCAACAAGTCGGATAAAATCATCCACACCTATATGGGAGCACTCAAACCGCATATAGGCAATGCAACCTACAGCAGCGCCGGGCAATTGAGTCCTCTGATCAATGATCCGCTGTTTAAAACCATCGGTCTGGGAACCCGTATTTTCCTGGGGGGCGGCGTGGGATATGTCACGGGCCCGGGAACCCAGCATAATCCCGATGTGCCGCGTACGGACCAGGGTGTTCCGACCATGCCCGCAGGAACGCTAGCCGTAACCGGCGATTTGAAAACCATGAACGGCAGATGGCTCAAAGGACTTCACTACAGGGGATATGGCGCCACCATGCGCGTGGGCATCGGCGTGCCGATACCGGTTCTGAACGAGGACATCCTGATGCACACGGCCGTTTCAGACGCCGATATCAAAACCGTGATTCTGGATTTCAGTCACGATTATCCCTATGGGACCGGAAAAGTGTTGGGTGAAGTAAATTATGAACAGCTGCGCAGCGGGGCCCTTGAACTGGAAGGGAAATCAGTCCCCTGTTTTCCGCAATCCAATTATTCGGATGCACTGTGCATCGCCCGGATTCTCAAATCATGGATCGAGCGGGGAGTTTTTCTGCTGGGGCAACCTGTAGAGCTGCTGCCTTCGGAAGGAAGGAATAAAAAGGAAGACCGTAAAACCAAATGACTGGTCCAGAATCCTGACGCGAAACGGATATGTTAACCGCAGACCGCTGACGGCAAGACCCGTGACCGCGCGCCGTGACCGCGCGCCGTGACCGCGCGCCGTGACCGGCGTCGGAGAACCGGAGACGCGAAGAAACGGAGACTGAAAACCGGCCCCGTCTTTTTCTCCGTTTCTCCGTTTCTCATTTCACCGTTTCACGCTCCGCTTCACGACTCAATGACTCAACGACCCAATGACCCAAGGACCTCTTTAATCTTTCTCTCCGTCTCCCCGTTTCTCTCCTCACCGTTTCACGCTCCGCCTCATGACTCAATGACCCAACGACCCAATGACCCAAGGACCTCTTTAATCTTTTTCTCCGTCTCCCCGTTTCTCTCCTCACCGTTTCAAGCTCCGCTTCACGACTCAATGACCCAACGACCCAAGGACCTCTTTAATCTTTTTCTCCGTCTCCCCGATGCTCCGTTTCAGACTCCGATTTAGCAGGACATTTATGCGATTCACAGAACGACCGTATTCACCTGCCCCTTCTCCATATCCCAGATGGCCACGGTGCGGCGTCCGGAAAGCCAGCCGCCGCATTCTCCGGGATTGATCACCAGGGTCGGATCCTTACGAATATCCACCTCATGCGTGTGCCCGTAAATGATGGCATCGAATTTACCACTGATGGCCAGGGCTTCCAGATTATCACCTTCATGCAGAAGCAGAATTTTTTTATGATTCAGATGAACCACATGGGGTGCCCTGAATATCTGATCCTTGAAAACATGGTACAATCCGAGGATCTCACCATCATTGTTGCCAAACACGGCGGTAAATCCCATATTCAGTTTTTTCAGGGGCTTGGCTGTAAACGGGGCCACAAGATCTCCTGCATGCAGCACATGTGAGACCCCGGCGTCATTGAACACACTGACCGCTTTGACCAAGGCGGGCAGATTGTCATGACTGTCCGAAAGTATTCCGATTTTCATGTGTTGTCTCCGGTATTCTCAGAACCTGGGTTCTGTGTATGATAATCATAACAGAAACGGGATGCAACCGTTTCCTGCAGTATCAAAGAAGTTTTTTGAAATGATACGGCAATCATGTATATTAGAGGCAGATATGAACTTCTGCACCGGAGCAACATGCTGAATCGATTCAACCGTTTAACTGTCATGGCCTTCCTGTTTGCGAGCCTTACGGGATTGTGTTTCTACGGCATGACACATCCGCCCTACCTGTCCCTGGAGACCTGCCTGAACAATCCGGGAAAGTATGACGGACGCACGGTAACCTATATCAGCGAGCCCTATATCCGGGAAATCAAGCCCGATGGTTTTCTGCTGCAGCACAGGGCGGGCACCATCCGTGTCCTGTCGGACACAACCGGATTGCGCGTGAACGAGTATGTCGGTCTGGTTGCCGTATATCACAGGGAAGGATTCCTGGAGGCCCGCCAAATCATGATTTCGAAAAACAGGCGCTACAAGATCATATTTTCCATTTTTCCGGTCCTGCTGATCGCCGTGCTGCTGCTGCGTCATTTTAAGATGAACTGGAAAACCATTCAAATCGGATTCAGAAATGCCTGACCTGATTACGCATATGGCATTCAGCCATGTCCTGATACGGATATATGAACAGATACGGAATTCGCCTCATCGAAGTGCCTGCCGCGTGCTCTTTTACCTGGGCACCATTCTTCCTGACATCCTGTCCAGACCCTGGTACATTGTCTTTCCGAAACTGCATGCCGTCACGCTGGCCATGCACACGCCGGCCGGCATGCTCCTGGTCTGCCTCATCGTCGCTTTGCTTTTCGAAACACCCGTCAGAAAACCGGTCTTCCTATACTTATGGGCAGGCACATGGGCCCATTTTCTGCTCGATGCCTTTCAGAAACAGCTGATTTACAATAATTACTGGTTTTTTCCGTTCACGTGGAAAGCCGTGGGCTGGGGGATCGCCGGTGCCGGTACCATACTCGAATGGATTCCGGTCTGGCTGGCATGCGTTCTTGTTTTTGAACTGTCCATTTTCATCATCAACAGAAAAAAGCGAATTTACCGGAGTGCGGGATAAATCCGGAATGGACGGTGTGGGAAGCGGAACGGCCCGCCGTCCTCATCCGTCCTGAAGGACGCGTTGCACTGCATGCCGGAATCTTCAACCGGTTTCATCACCACCCTGCCTGTGCCGCTATTGTTTTTGGATCATGCCCCGGACAGTTTCGACAAGCAGTTCAGGATCGATTGGCTTTTCGAAAAACGCGGCGATGCCCTTTTCCTTCCTGAGCAAATCGGCGGCCGGATGGCCTTCCAGTTGAAGCAGTGACGTCAAAACAACCACAGGAACGGCGGCCGTATTTATTTTCATTCGCAGAGACCTGTATACCTCGTACCCGTCCCAGTGCGGCAGAATGATATCGAGAATCACGCAGGCCGGTGACAGGTTTTCCGCCTGCTCGACAGCCGTCAGTCCGTCCGTGAACGCGGCCACGGAAAAACCCGCGCATTCCAGTGTCAGCTGCATGCCTTCCAGCAGATCCGGATCGTCCTCGATCAGCATGACATCGACCTGTTTCATGGTTCACTCCTGATAATTGAAGAGTATATCAGGCCTGTTCGGTTCAGCCGGTTTCTTTAAAGCGTCTGAAGCAGAGACTGAATGTGGTCCCTTCTCCCGGTTTCGAATCCACCCCGATTTTCGCCTGATGCTGCTCCATGATTATTTTTACGAAACACAGTCCCAGACCGCTGCCTTCGATGCCGGCACCGTCATGAATACGATAAAACTTATCGAAAATATACGGCAGTTTGTCCCCGGGAATACCGATACCCGTGTCCCGGACCATGATGCGGACATGATCCTCCAGCGTCCGGACACGGATATACACGGATCCGCCATCCCTGTTGTATTTGACGGCATTTCCGATCACATTGTTCAGGATCACGGTCAATCCGTTTTCATCGGCCCAAATCTTCGGGCATGGGTCGGAAATTGAAAGATGCCATGAAATATTCAGTGATGCCGGATGATTTTTCATATCGGCCACGACACTTTCCAGGACCGGCACGGGATCGAGCGGTTTCAGGTTCGCATTGAAAGCATCCGCTTCGATACGGGACAGCCTGAGCCAGTCATTCAGCAGGCGGTTGAGATTTTCGACACGGCCGATCAGCTTCGAGAGCATTGCCGCGGTTTTTGCAGAGATCTTCCCGGTCATACCTGAATGAATCACCTTCAGATTGTACTGCACCGCAGACAGGGGGGTTTTCAGCTCATGCGAAACCATGGAGGCGAATTGCTCCCGCATGGCCCGTTTTTCCTGAAGGGAACGCACCATGGCATTGAATCCCTGATAAAGCATACCGATCTCGTCGGAATCCCGGGATTCGAACTGCACATCCAGACAGCCGTCACCGATTTTATCCAGTGCCAGTACAAGCGGCCTGATCCTCGAAATGATGTTTCCGGATATCCGCCCGGACAGGAAGACGGATCCTGCAATTCCCAAAAACGCGATACCCAGATAGATGAACAGCATGCGCCGCATCAGAATTCTGAACGGCGCCTCCGGCAGACCCACATACAGCATGCCGACAATGTCTCCGGTCAGGTCCCTTATCGGTTCATAGGCGGTAAGATACCAGTCGTTCACAACAAATGCGCGTTCATGCCAGCGCTGTCCGCCCGTCAGCACCTGGTCATAAACCCGGGATGAAACCCTTGTACCGATCGCCCGCTCACCCGTGGTCTGGCGGACGGTGGTCGCGATCCGGATATCGTGCATGAATATCGTGGCCGTTCCGGTATCGAAATCCCCTTCCATCCGCGGAAAAAGCGTGGAGGTGATTGTATCCACGATCTGTTCATCGCGGTTCAGAAGCCTGCCGCCGTAGAGAAGCCCCAGCAGACGTCCCTGTTCATCCGAGACGGGAGCGGCCGCAACCATCACAAGGCCGGAACAGGAAACATCCCGGGAATGCGATTTCGCATATGGCGTATCCACGGGCCGTATCTCCGCCCGTTCGGCAAGCGATCCGTTTTCTCGGACAAGCCAGTCCGCGGGGACGCGTTCCGTGGAAACGACCGGCATCAGTGTACGGAGCGCTGCATGAAGCGGAGCCGTCTCGAAAGGATCTCCCGAGGACCCGGGAGATCCGGCTCTGTAAAGCACAATCCCCCGCGCATCGGTCATGGTGAGAAAATCCAGTCTCTCCTGGATCATGATCCGGTTGAATTCTTCTTTGAACGAAGAACCAATAGGGCCGAACGCCTCCCGTATAAAAAACCGGCCGGCAGTCAGGCGTATCAGATCACGGATCCGGTCCGTCTGTCCGTCATAGATCATGCGCGCTGCATTCAGATCGCGGTTCACCGCATTCTGGGCCTGCTGAATCACCCGGACACGAATAATGGACAAACCGGTCCATATCAGCGCGGCGCTGGAAAGACAGATGATGATCAGAAAACCGAGCATCAGCTTGATACGCATCGAGCTTCGTATCAATTCCATCCACTTTGCCGGACGGTACGGAACCGGATTCATCGAGCCCCCTGTTCTTCGGGCAGGTTGTCCTCCCCGATAAGGTTGAATCGCCTTAAAAAGCCGGCCCGGTCCCCGGCCGGAAACATCTGAAGACGGGGGCCGGACATGACCGGCTAACTGAAAGTTCCTCCGATATACTCTTTTGTCATCTCCTGCTTCGGATTTGAAAAAATTTCTTCCGCAGAACCATGTTCAACGAGTTCGCCCAGATACATAAAAAGCACATAATCGGCGAGTCTTTTTGCCTGGCGCAGAATATGCGTCACCAGGACAATCGTATACTCGCTTTTCAGCTCTATAAACCGCTGTTCGATACGCTGGCTGGATTTCGGATCCAGGGCGGACGTGGGTTCATCCCCCAGAATGATTTCCGGCTCGACGGCCAGTCCGCGTGCCAGGCACAGCCGCTGCTGCTGCCCGATGGACAGCCTGGAGGCGGGCGTATTCAGCCGGTCCTTCACCTCGTTCCATATGCTCGATATTTTAAGATTGCGCTCGACAATCTCGTTGAGTGTTTTTTTGTTCCTGATCCCGTGAAGTCTCGGTCCATAGGCCACGTTGTCGTATATGGACATGGGCAGCGGATAGGGACGCTGGGACAGGAGTCCCATCTTTTTACGGATGCGCGTCACGTCAACCTTTGAATCGTAGATGTCTTCCTGATCCACAAAAACCCGGCCGGATATGCGGACATGATCCACCGGATCGAGCAGCCGGTTGAAGGACTTCAGCAAAGTCGATTTGCCGCAGCCCGAGGGACCGATGATGGCCGTTATCTTCCTGTCCGGAATGTTCACGGTGATGTTTTTTAACGCCTGTTCTTTTCCATAATAAACGTTCAGATTCTCGACACGAATATGCGGTTTGAAACTCATGGATCAGCTCCTTCTTTACCGGATGACATTCCGGGTAAACCTGCGTGTGAGCAGTCTCGATACAATGCATACAATAAAGATGATGGCGGTCAGAATAAGCGCAGATGCATAGGCTCTTTCCTGAACCTCCGGAAACGGCGTGCCCAGCTGGAAAAAGATGGCCAGCGGCAGTGTGGCCACCGGGCGGAACAGGGACGTCGGGATATGATCCGTAAAGCCGGCCGTAAAAATCACGGATGCGGCATCTCCGATACCGCGGCCGAACGCGATAAGCACCGCGGTCAGAATTCCGGGCAGCGCCTGTCTGGCGACCACCTTGAGCGCTGTCTCGAACTGGGTGGCACCCAGCGCATAGGAAGCCTCGAGAAGTTCAGCAGGCATCATTTTCACCACCTCGTCCATGGCGCGCGACATGATCGGAAGGATCAGAAAACACATGGCGATCAATCCGCCCAGCAGGGAGGCCCGGAGTCCCAGATACAGCATCAGCGTGAAGCCGAACGCTCCGTAAACAATGGAGGGGATGCCCCAGAGCACATCGAGCGAAAACCGTGTGATTTGCGTGATCCATGTTCTTTTCCTGACGTATACATTCAGATAAAGCACGATGGGAAGACTGATCATGCATGTCATGAGCGTGGCGCCGCCGGCCAGAACGAGCGATCCCAGAATGGCATTGAGTATGCCCCCCTCCCGTCCCAGATAAAACCCCCCCTTGGGAACCTGCGTAATCATGGACCAGCGCATGGCCGGGAGCCCCTTGACGAGTATGGTGATCAGAATGATAAGCAGGATCGCGAGTATACAGCATGTGGAACAGATCATGATTCCTTTGAATATTTTCTCTTCCGTTTTTCTCAGGTCCATCACAGCACGCTCCTCTCCACACGCACCAGTATCAGGCGCGAACAGACATTGAAAAGCAGGATAACGACCAGGAGCCACAGCGATGCCAGAAGCAGCGCGGAGTCATACAGCGGCACCGACAGCATTTCACCGTAATTGTTCGCGATCAGGGCGGGAAGCGGATACGCCGGATCGAGTACCGAGCCGGGTATTCTGGCCACATTGCCCGCCACCATAAGAACGGCCATGGTCTCACCGAAGGCTCTCGAGAATCCCAGCACCACGGCGGCGATAATGCCCGGGCGGGCCCGCCGTAATACCACGGTTTTTACGGTCTGCCACGAGGTGGCGCCAAGCGCCAGCGAGGCTTCGCGCATTTCCCCGGGTACGGACTGAAGGACTTCAAGGGACACATGAATGATCACCGGGAATATCATGATCGCCAGCACAATACCGGCCGCAAGAATGCTGTACCCGGTCGAGAACACACCGAATACAGGCGCGAGCTGATTCTTGATCATGGGAACCACGGCCAGGAGGCCCCAGATACCGTATATAACGGAAGGAATTCCCGCCAGCAAATCGATCAGGGGAGCGAACAGGGCCCGGATCCTGGAGGGTGCATATTCGGACAAATAGATGGCCGTGAACAGGCAGAGTGGAACCGCAATGACCACGGCCGTACCCGTTATCCAGAGGGTTCCCACAATAAACGGCAGAAAACCGAATTCTCCCCTCAGGGGATGCCATGAGGATGAAAACAGCAGTTCGGAAAGGGAATGCACGGATAGGATGGGCCTCGACCGGACATACAGACCGGTAATCATGAAAAACACGATGAGACTGGAAGAAACCGTCAGAAAGGCCATGAGCCGGGTCGCGACGGCTTCCTTTATTTTCCGGAACGATCGCATCCGGTCTCCGTCCTCATTATTGATGATGCACCGCACTTCATTCCGTATCCTCCGAATTCAGTTTTTCGAGAGAACCCTGGATTTTGGTCTCCGCGATCCGTATGTAACCCGTATCCGGGACAAAGGCCTGCCCCTCGGTCAGGACCCATTCGAGAAACTCACGGACAATGCCCGGCTCCGGCCTGCCTTTGCACACCAGGTTCAGTTCACGGGCCGGGGGTGACGGATAACGCGCATCCGCAATGGCCCGGACCATGTCATCCCGTGTGGCGTAGAAATCTTCTTCGGCATCGATCCGTCCGTTTTCATTCAAATCCAGGGGGATCACGCAAATACCCGGAATCTGTTTCTCCGTTTTATTGTCGTAAACATAATTGATGTTGTTGAATCCGATGCCCAGCCTGTCGTTTTTCACCGCTTCCACAAGTCCCGGATCTCCGTATACGGCCACATCCAGGAGATCCTCCTGTTTCGCTCCGAGATAGGCCGCCCATGTGCTGGCCGCACCACAGGCATCGGACCGTGTATATACATGGATATCGGCACTGACCGCGGTGTTCGTGATCCGGTTCCAGTTCTTCACCGTTCCGCGTATCCAGACATCGATCAAGGATTCCTTCGTGACACCCAGTTTCAGGATATCGTTCAGCACCGGATTGGCGGCATTCATGGTCGGCACCACGGCATCCTTGGTCACTGCGATCCACCAGGCGCCTTTCGCGATTTCCTCCGGATATATTTCACGGGACACCATGCCGATATCAACGGCCCCGGACAGGCAGTCGGCCATCCCCTTGCCTGCGCCGCCCGCACTGATATCGATCCGGACTCCGGGGACTGTCTTCTGATACTCTTCGGCCCATTTCACGGCCATCGGATAAAGCGCCCAGGCACCTGAAATGGCGATCGTGCCCGACTTTTCCTTGTTCGGTTTACCAGCGGAAACCGGACACACGGCAGCGGAGAATAAAATTATCGAGCCGGTAATCACTGCTGCAGAACGCATCATCATGTTCCTCCGTGTTCTTATTAAAACGTGGTCTGAAGCTGACCGAGAATCACCTGGCCGGGCTCCTGATTTTCATAAAACTCGATATTCAGCAGGATCAGTGCATGCGAATGCATATTCCAGACAATGCCTGCCGTATGACGGCAAGTCCGTGTCGAGGGGCGGCCGTCGTCATCGAAAGCCTCGGAACGCCATACACCCGTGAGCCTGTGCGGAACCAGCGCCACATTGGTCTGCACCGCCCATCCGCTCTTACGAACGGCCCCATCCCTGCCATGGATAATTTCAGCTGTAACACCGACAGGGCGCCATGATGCGGCCAGTTCCGCTCCCAGCCGTTCACGCGGTTCCGATAATCCGGTCGATGCGGCTTTCATCCGGCCCTTGTAAAATGAAGCACCCAGGCCCAGATCCTTCACCGGCCGCCAGACACCTCTTCCAATCAGATCCTTGGAATCGTTGAGATCCGCCCTGTTGATACCCGATCCGTTAAAAAGGCCCAGATGGATTTCACAGGTTTGAAAAAGACCGCTTAACTGAACACCGATGTCCCGGCCGCTCTGATTGCCAAGCACATCCCCGCTTCTCGCACAGAGTGCCTCCACTGCCAGGGACCGGTCGATCAGCGTCATCTTCGGTGTGGAAAGGCAATTTTCATAACTGAAGGGGATGACGAACTGACCTGCTTTCAGCCTGAATGCATGGAAAGCGAAAGACATCTCCGCATCCAGCAGTTTCGGACCGGTGCCGGCCAGCTCGGCCTGAATTTTCAGTGTGCAGCCATTGCCTGAATGATTCCGGTACGATGTTCTCACCCGCCTGATGTCGAAGCCGTCCGGTTTGTTGCCGTTGATCTGCAGCCGCATCTGGGCATATCCGCTGAACTGATCCGGCGGCTGCATCCCTTCATGAGATGCCGGTTTTGCATCACCGGAAACAGGGGCATGCTCCGTGAATCCGTCAGCAGGCAGAATAACTGAAATGCAGAACAGGATGAATAAAAACCAGGACTTCCGAAGATGAGAAAATATCATGAAACAGCCTCCGCAATGGTTACGGTCCGGATATTTTAATAAAAATCAGGCAATTCGGATGCCAGAGTTGCAGGCACTAAAATATCCCTAATAATATCAACAGATTAGGGAAATTGATACTTGACAAAATGATTTATTTCTACTATATTTAATAGAATAGAACTACTATATTTAATTGTTTGCTACCATATTAGGTGGTTTAATGGAAAAATTCAAGGAAATCTGCCTCGAAGTATGGCGCGAAGCCTGCAGGGACATTGAAATCGACAAGTCCTGCAGAACGATCACACAGCTGCTTCTGGACCATATGCCGCTCGGTCAGGTCCTCGTACTGTCACTGGATACCCGGAAAGGATTCATGGAAATCGTGGCCTCGGGCATGGATCCGGATCCCGACTGTGCTTTCAACAGTCCGTCCGAATGGCTCCCGGACGAAATGGAACAGTTCCGGATATTCTGTGAACGGGGCATGCCCGTGCTTCGGTCATCCTCACCGGAGAACCGGGAACTGATACGGATCCTGATGCGGAGCGAGCCGCCTGGTGATGTTCTGGCAGGTCCGCTGAAGAATGAAAATGCGGTCATGGGTCTCCTGGTCCTGATCGCCGGTCCGGTAGAGGCATTTACTTCACAGCATGCCGGGATGATGCAGATTCTGCTGGAACCGTTTTCCGTGGCGCTGAACAACGACAGACGGCTGCATCAGATCATGACACTCAGGGAAGCCGCCGAAGCCGACAAAAAATCCCTGCTTCGCAAGCTGAGCCGGAAATCGCTGACAGATACCATTATCGGTGCGGAGAGCGGACTCAGGCAGGTCATGAACCGGGTTCACCTGGTGTCCCGGTCCGATGTACCGGTCATGATACTGGGAGAAACCGGAACCGGCAAGGAACTGATCTCGCGTGAAATACACCGCCTCTCATCCAGATCGTCCGGTCCGTTCATCCGGATCAATTGCGGTTCGATTCCCCCCGAACTCATCGATTCGCAGCTTTTCGGTCATGAAAAGGGCGCGTTTACGGGCGCCGTGGCCACGCATAAAGGATGGTTTGAACGCGCGGACGGCGGCACCCTGTTTCTGGATGAAATCGGCGAGCTTCCGCCCGCAGGACAGGTCCGGCTGCTCCGGATCATTCAGGACGGGTGGCTGGAACGCGTCGGCGGAAGGCAGCCGGTACATGTGGATGTGCGCCTGGTCGTGGCCACCAACAGGGATCTTGCGGAAATGATTCGCGGGGGAATGTTCAGGGAAGATCTGTGGTACCGGCTTTCCGTTTTTCCCATCCTGCTTCCGTCGCTCAGGGACAGGAAGGACGATATCCCCGAACTCGCGGTCCATTTTGCGGAACGGGCCATGATCCGTTTCAATCTGCCATCGCAGATGCCCACGGAGAGGGACCTGAAGCTGCTGCGCGGATATGACTGGCCGGGAAACATCAGGGAACTCGCCAGTGTGATAGACAGGGCCGCGATTCTGGGAGACGGACACGGGCTGAAATTGGAAACGGCGCTCGGACCCGCCGGTGAGGGCCGGGAGACAGTGGAAAGTGCGTACTCCGGTTCCACGCCGGCACATTTCCCGTCTCTGGATGCCGTTGTCACATCACATATAAATTCCGCGCTGAAACTAGCGCGGGGCCGCGTAGAAGGGGCGTACGGAGCCGCGTCACTTCTGAAGATTCACCCGAATACCTTGCGGGCTCGCATGAAAAAACTGAACATCGACTGGACCGGGTACCGGGGCCAGGAGAAGGAAGAGACATCGCTGGCATAAAGGCGTTTTCATTTCAAATGTGTTTTCTCGATCAGTTCAATTACCTTGCGGTCGGCTCCGGGAAATGCGAACTGTTCCAGCTGACTGGCCCGGATCCACCTGAAATCCACGGCTGCATCAGGATCCATCCGCAATTCACCGCCCTGATAATCACATTCGAAAACATGAAGCGTGATTTTAAAATGTGTGTACGCATGCCTGACTGAAATCAGATGCTGTTTTACCTGCACGTGAATATTCAATTCCTCAAGGATCTCCCGGTTCAGACACTTTTCGAGCGATTCACCGGGTTCCTTTTTTCCACCCGGAAATTCCCAGAGTCCGCCCAGCAGGCCTTTAGGCGGACGCAGTGTAATTAAAAACCGGTCCGCTTTCCATATGATACCGGCCGTCACGTCGAAATGCGGCACCGGTTTTCTCGGATTCCGCACGGGCAGCGACTCCTGAATGCCCAGCCGATGCGCCTCGCAAATGGTGTTCAGGGGGCAGACCGGGCAGGCCGGGGATCTCGTTTTACACAGGAGTGCACCCAGTTCCATCAAGGCTTCGTTGAACTCGCGTATTCGAATGCGGTTAGGCATTCGATCCCTGACGGGATTGGTCGCGCTGTCCTGTTCACCGGGCAGAATCTGCGCGGCCAGAAACCAGAGCAGTGTCCTGGTCGCGGCCTTGTCCGTATTGTCCGTGATATGAAAGAGCCTGGTGAGCACACGGATCACATTGCCGTCCAGAATGGGCGCCGGACGGCCGAAAGCGATACTGAGAATCGCCCCTGCGGTATAACGGCCGATACCCGGAAGTGAAATCAGATCCTCAAGATTGTCAGGAATTTGTCCGCGGAACCGCTGCATCATTTCCCCGGCTGCCCTGTGCATATTTCTGGCCCGGCTGTAATAACCAAGGCCTTCCCAGGATTTCATCACATCACCCAAATCCGCGGCAGCAAGTGTCTGCAGTGTCGGGAACTTCCCGATGAACCGCAGAAAGTAGGGTTCAACGGTTGCGACCTGTGTCTGCTGAAGCATCATTTCGGATATCCAGATTCTGTACGGATCCGTGGTCTGACGCCAGGGCATGGGACGCTTGTGCCCGGCGAACCATTCCAGAAGGCGGGAAGCGAGCGTTTTTTTTATGGCCGGCTGAACGATCATATCAAAAAGAGAGGAAGCCGTTGCAAAGGCAACGGCTTATCAGGGGAAGAGGAAAGGAATTGAGAAATGCAACTACAACCGTTTTATTCGCAAAGATCCTGCCATAATATATTACTTTATTGATAATCATCTAAGTGTTCATTTTACATTGAATTAATATTGTTCGTCCAATCAGCTGATATTCCGAAAGCCAAAGAAAACATGGAATTTATTCCCTTAAACCCAGAAATTATTCACCTGTCAGCCGCTTTTTCTTTCCAGATCTGCACCAGGTTGACGAGCGTTTCAACGGCCTTTTCCATGGCCTGAACAGATACCCATTCCTGCCTGCTGTGAAAATTCTGACCGCCGGCAAAAATATTCGGTGTCAGCAGATTCATAAAACAGAGTCTCGCTCCGTCTGTTCCGCCGCGAATGAGCTGAAGCCTGGGTTCAAGCCCAGTTCTCCGTACGGCTTCAAGCGCGTATTCCACCACGCGCGGATCCTCATCCAGCTTGATTTTCATGTTCTTGTAGGATTCCTTGATTTCCAGATGCACCCTGGCTTTCGGATATTTATCCTGAACCGTCTGCTGAATCACACGCAGACGCTGTGCTTTTTCATCCATACCGGTTTTTTCAAAATCCCGGATAAGTATTTTCAGCGTCGCTTCTTCGACACCGCCTTCGATCACATAGGGATGCAGATAACCCTGCCGGTCTTCGGTATTCTCGGGCGCGGGATCCTGGTTCAGTTCAACGAGAATCTCACCCAGAACACGAATTGCGTTGACCAGTTTGTCCTTTGCATACCCGGGATGGACGTTGATGCCCTCTACCCTGAAAACCGCCGCATCGGCATTGAACGTTTCGTTCTCGATTTCACCGACCGTACTTCCGTCCACCGTATAGGCGAAATCCGCTCCGAAATCGAGCACGTCAAAGTAAGCGGTGCCGTTGCCGGTTTCCTCATCCGGCGTGAAGCCGATACGCAGTGTTCCGTGCTGAATGGAAGGATTCTTCTTCAGGGTGGCGATCATGGTCATGATTTCCGCAATACCCGCCTTGTCGTCCGCACCAAGCAGTGTCGTGCCGTCGGATGTGACGATGTCATCGCCGATGTGGTTCAGGAGCCCGGGATTTTCGGACACACGGATCACCTGTTTTTCATCCCCGGGCAGGTCAATATCCGTTCCCTGATAATTTTTATGAACACAGGGTTTGACATCCTTTCCGGATACCTCCGGGGATGTGTCCACATGGGCCAGGAAACCGATAACGGGAATTTCCTTCAGGTCTTCCTCCGGCAGATTTCCGGGAAGCGTGGCCATCACGAGGCCGTGCCCGTCCATCTGTGCATCTTCGAGACCGAGCGCTTTCAGCTCCCCGACCAGCAGGCGGCTCAGGTCCTTCTGCTTTTCCGTACTCGGATACCTGTCCTCAACGCCTTCCTGCGATTGCGTATCGATTTTTACATAACGAAAAAACCGATCCAAAAGTTCAGCCTGCATTCGCGCCTCCTCTGTACTTTCCTGAATTTAAATATTTTACTGCTTCAGTCTTGTTTTCCAGCCCAACAGACCCTGGGACCGCGGACGGCAGGACCGCTGAGCGTGAATGCGTCGGAGAACCGGAGACGCGGTGAAACGGAGACTGAAAACCGACATTGCCTTTTTCTCCGTCTCTCCGTTTCTCACCTCACCGTT
>JAFGGN010000013.1 GCA_016930535.1 bacterium | reverse complement strand
GCAGGACCGCCCAAAATCCCAAATTTCAAATCCCAAAAATCAAATAAATTACAAACAACAAATTCGAAAATCCAAACAAAAGAATGCGACCGCGTACCTCCGGCCAGGCTGGCTGTCCTGCTTGAAAATCTCTGCGTGCTCTGCGATTCTGCGGTTTTCTCCATCTTTTTCTCCGTTTCTCATTCTCCCCGCATCTCCGTTTCAGAGACCGACCAAACGACCCGATGACCCAATGACCCAATGACCTCATATACCCATAAATCCTTCACCTGTTTTTTAGCTGTCCGCTGCGGCATTCCGGCCGGCCAGCCATCCTGTCGAAAAGGCGGCCTGGAGATTGTAGCCGCCGGTGTCGGCGTTCAGATCCAGGATTTCACCTGCAAAAAAGAGTCCCCGGACGAGACGGGACTGCATGGTTCGCGGATCCACCTCTTTCAAAGGGATACCGCCGGCCGTGATGATGGCTTCGGTCAAAGGACGGTGTCCAGTGATGTCCAGGCGGAAATCTTTCAGCCAGGTGCGGAGCCTGCGGCGTTCTTCCGACGAAATCTGGTTGGCCGGTTTGTCCTCGGGAATCCGGACAGCGTCCAGGCATACGGGTATCATTTTAAGCGGGAGCAGCGCTTTCAGCAGGTTCCGGAACTGTTTTTTGCCGGATGTGTTCATGTCCCGGATCAGGCGGGCATCGAGCTTTTCCTCGTCCAGCGCGGGTTTCAGATCGATCGCAATCACAGCCTTTTTCCCCTCGTGAAGCGCACGCACGACCGGATGGCTGACCGTCAGAATCACTGGGCCGGATACACCGAAATGCGTGAACAGCATTTCACCGAACAGTTCCATGTGCCTGCGGCCGTCGATCAGAACACGGACTGTGACGTTCCGCAGGCTGATCCCCTGAAGCCGTTTTGCCGTATTCCCCGCGGTGACAAGAGGAACCAGTGCAGGTTCGGCCGGTACCAGAGTGTGTCCCGCGGATGCGGCCATGGCATATCCCTCTCCCGTAGAACCGGTACCCGGATAGGATGCACCGCCTGTGGCCAGAATCACCGCATCCGCGGAAATCTGCAGGCAGGGTTCCCGTGAATCCTGTGCGGGCTGTGTCTGTACTCCCTGAACACGGCCTTGTTTCACGATCAGGGCATTCACCGGAGTCCGGGTACGTATCTGAACACCCTCCCTCCGGTTCCAGGCTGTCAGGGCGTTGACGATATCCATGGCCTCGCTTGAAGCGGGGAACACGCGGCCGCCCCGCTCGGTCACGGTTTCAATGCCGAGTCCGTGAAAAAAATCCAGAAGTTCATCGGAAAAAAACGAGGAGAATGCCTGATAAAGAAATTTGCCGTTGGGTCCGAAATGAGGGATGAAATCCCGGACAGATGCGATATTGGTCAGATTGCAGCGGCCCTTGCCCGTGATGGCGAGCTTGCGCCCGGCTGCCGGCATTTTTTCAAGCAAGGTGACCCGTGCGCCTGAACGGGCGGCGCATCCTGCGGCCATCAGTCCCGCTGCACCGCCTCCGACGACAAGGACATGCCGGTTCATTGGGATTTCAGGTTTTCGATGCGCGCATACGCATCGTGGTTGTGAATGGATTCCATGTTTTCCGATTCAACGGCATACCATGTGATCCGGTTATCCTTTTCGAGATGCAGGGCCACTTCACGGACCATGTCCTCCACGAACATGGGTTTGTCGTAGGCCTGCTCGGTGACGGCCTTTTCATCCTCCCGTTTCAGAAGCGCATAAAGCGGGCTGGATGCCGACTGCTCGGCGTATTCGATGAGTTCCTCGATCCATACAAACTTGCACGTGCGTACACGAATTCGTACCACGGACCGCTGGTTATGTGCGCCATGTTCGGACATTTCCCTGGAGCAGGGGCACAGGGTGGTGACGGGCACGTCCACGCCCAGTATGAAATCGGACCTGTCTGCCAGTGTACCCTGATAGAGGCACTGATATTCCATCAGGCTTTCCGCACCGGATACAGGCGCTTTTTTTTCGATGAAATAGGGGAAACGGATTTCCATTGAGGCCTGTTCCGCTTCCAGACGCTTTTTCATGCGCTGCAGTATTTTGGTGATTTTGTCGATATGCAGTTCGCGATGGGTTTCATTGAGAATTTCGATAAAACGGCTCATATGCGTGCCGCGGAAATGATGCGGCAGGTTCACGTCCATGCTGACGGAAGCCACGGTATGCTGTTCCCTGTTCGAGCGGTCCAGCACCGTGACCGGGTATCGCAGATTTTTTACACCCACCCGGTCGATGGGCATGTTTCTGATGTCTTTCTGGTTCTGAACGTCAATCATGGGCCTTGTCCTGCCTGTACGACACGCGTACCACGGTTTTAACGTTCCCTCTGGGATTGAAATCCCCGGTGATTTCCATGCTGCGCGGATGAATGCATTCGACCAGATCGTCCAGTATTTTGTTTACGCCTGCTTCGTGATACATCTCCTTGTTCCTGAACTGATTGATGTAAAGTTTCAGGGATTTCAGCTCGATAATGAACTGATCAGGGACATATTTGACGCGGATAACCGCAAAATCCGGATATCCGCTGATCGGGCAGAGACAAGTGTATTCGGGCAGTTCGATGGAAATATCATAATCCCGGTCCGGATAGGGATTGGGCACAGCCGTCAGTTTCGCATTCCTGATTTCCAGCGTTCCCTTTTTCAATGGTTCGGACATGGGCCTGACCTCTTTTTGGTGGTGAATGGAAGCGGCTTTCCGGTCCGGGACCGGAATATGGTTTCATCAGACGGTGATTCGTCCTGTTTCCTGTTCGGGCTGAACTGCCGGTGATTTGTTAAATCGTCTGCTCACCGATACCGGGTGGGATCGTCCGCACCGGCTTCGGCAAATCCCTTTTTACGGATCAGGCAGCTGTCACAGGCTCCGCATGCGTTTCCGTTTGGATCCGGATCATAACATGAAATTGTCAGTCCGTAATCCACGCCCAGTTCGAGGCCTTTCTGAATGATCCGGGCCTTGGTCAGCTGTATCAGCGGTGCGTGTATCGTGATTCGATGTCCCTCGATGCCCGCTTTTGTGGCCAGGCTGGCCATGTTTTCATAGGCCCTGATATATTCCGGCCGGCAGTCGGGATAACCGGAATAATCCATGGCATTGACGCCGATAAATATGTCCCGGGCGCCCAGCACTTCCGCCCAGGCCAGTGCGTAGGAAAGAAAAATGGTGTTGCGTGCCGGAACATAGGTGACGGGAATGGAAGATGCCATTTCCCGGTCCGTTCTGTTCTTCGGGACCCGGATTTTATCCGTCAGGGCCGAACCGCCGATTTCGTCCAGGCCGATACGCAGAATCATGTGTTTTTTTACCTGCATCCGTTCGGCGATGTTCCTGGCGGCTTCCAGTTCAAGACGGTGACGCTGCCCGTAAAGAAAGCTGAGTGCATATGCGGCATATCCTTCCTGCTGCGCGATGGCCAGGGTCGTGGTTGAGTCAATGCCGCCGCTCAGCAGAATCACGGCTGATTTTGTCATTATTTCGCTCTCTCCGTATCAGGCCATATGATGTGATGCAGCTGCAGTTGCAGTCTGACGTGCAGATGATCCTCAAGTATCCATCCAGCCAGTATGTCCGGCTGCAATTCATTTGTCACCGGTGAGAACAGAACGGGAATGCCGTCGGGGACGGGATGTTTTCTAAGAATCGATTTGGTCCATTCGTAATCTTCACGGTTTTTCAGTACGAATTTTATTTCATCGCCCGCATGGATCCGGTTCATGTTCTGCCAGTCCGTGTTCGCCGACTCGCCGCTTCCCGGGCATTTGATGTCCATGATGCGTCTGGTTCCGGCGGGCAGGCTGTCGATGTCGATCGTGCCGTTGGTTTCGACAAGAACGTCATATCCTTTTTTTATCAACCGGCCGGTAAGATCGTGAATTTCGGGTTGAAGCAGGGGCTCGCCTCCGGTGATTTCCACCAGACCGCAGTCGATTTGCTCCACCCGGTCCGTGATTTCGTCCACGGACATCGGCCGGCCCTCCTCATACGCATATGCCGTGTCGCAATAGGAGCATCTCAGATTACAGCCTGTAAGACGGATGAAGGTGCAGGGGCGGCCGGCGAAAGTGGATTCCCCCTGAATGGAGTAAAATATTTCACATATGCGGATCATTTCAGCTGTCCGAAAAAATCACGGCATAATTGTCGGATTCCCAGACCGTGACCTCGTCCATCGTTATCGTTTCCGGCAACCGGCCGGACACCTCGTGACAGATGTATTTTGCCAGATTTTCTGCTGTAGGATTTTCCTTGTCAAAGGGAGATATTTCATTGATCAGCTGATGATCCAGGTTTTCCAGAACCGCTTCGGTCAGGGAACGCAGTTCCTTGAAATCGATGCTGATGCCGATATTGTTGACCCCGCCGGTCCTGACCTGAACGCGCACCTTCCAGGTGTGTCCGTGCAGCTTGCCGCATTGCCCCTGATAGCCGTTGATGCGGTGAGCCGCAGAGAAACGGGTTTCTATAAATGTGCGGTACAATGGATTCTCCTCATTAAAACATTCGTGTGTCCGACTGCCGGTGTCACATTATAGCAAGTTTCATCTGTTTTGTCAATATAAATTGCATTCGGGACCTTGGGAATGGCCGGTGAGGATCAACCGGGCCGGTTTTCATCATGCAGGTGATAAACTAGGGAGAAATTATCTGTTTCCCGGGAAAAAGGTAGGGGCGATTTGCTGTGCTGATGTAAATGCTGGGCCGTAGCAAATTTATATAACTGCTTTAAAATTAATTTGATAGAAATCATTGCTTTTCATGGGCTCATGCTTGGCATATGATTTGCAAAAACAATCAATCAGATGACACACATGGCACTATCCCATATTCGCCGCGTACTTCTCCCTCCGATTAGGGGTTCGAAAGAACCCCTTTTCACTTTTATGGGCATAAAAAAAGCAGTAGAAGCGTAAAAGAGTTAAAGGGTATATGGGTAAATGAGTATATGGGTATATGGGGTCATTGGGTCTTTGAGTCATCGGGTCGTTGGGTCGGAACGTGAACCGGTGCTTCGGAGCGCCGGACAATCCAGACATTGACCGCTGACCGCGGACCGCGGTAAATCGCAAATAGCAAATCCCAAAAATCAAATAAATTACAAACAGCAAATTCCAAATTCAAAACAGAGGGCCTTGTTCTTATCTTTTTGGGTGGCGGGGCTTGCGTTTGTGCGGAAAGACAGGCCCAGGTAATCTCGGGAGGGCTGCCCGGATCTGGCCGGCATACTGCATCGAATATGGATTGCCATGAGCATACAATAAGCAAATGCTTCTTTTGGTACTTTTCTTACGCTAAGAAAAGTACAGAATTTCTGGTGGATTGATTCAGTTGGTGCACTTATGGACAGCGGACGGCAGGACCGCGGACGGCGTGCCGTGGCCGGGCACCGTTTCCGGTGGCGGAGAAACGGTGAGACGGAGAACCGGGGAGAAAAAAACACGACTCTTTTCTCCGTTTCTCATTTTCTCCGCATCTCCGTTTCACTCTCCGATCCTGCGATCCAATGACCCGATGACTCAAAGACCCTATGACCCTATGACTCTACGACCCGGCAGACCCCGCCGATCCATCTTCGTTCTTTAATCCTGATTTTCCCACGGAGAGCCTGATCGTCATGGTGGTTCCCTTTCCCGGCGCACTTTCCACGAAGATGGTTCCGTGATGGGATTCGACGATTTTCTGGACCATGGCCAGGCCAAGGCCGGACCCGCGTTCCTTGGTTGTGAAGGAAGGCTGAAATATCCGCTTCAGAATTTCAGGAGGCATGCCCTTGCCGTTGTCCCTGACCGTGAGATGAACCGATTTCCCGTCTTCGGAACACCGGCTTTCCACACGGATCTCTCCCTGTCCGTCCATGGCCTCAGCGGCATTTTTCAGCAGATTGTTGAAAACACGCTTCAGTTGATCCCGGTCCGCCTCAATGTCCGGAAGCGCGCGATCCAGGTTCAGATGAATCCTGATTCCTGGGTGGCCGTTTTTAAACAGATGCACCGCGGATTCGGCGAGTTCGTTGATCCGGACCTGTGATTTGCTGGGTTCGGGCATTCTTGCAAATTCCGAAAATTCCGTGGCCATGTTTTTGAGCATGGCCATTTCCTCCTCGATGATTTCGAGACTCTCCGGAATTTCAGACGAGGATCCCCGCTCAACCTGTTTTCGCATCCGATGAATGGAGAGGGCAACCGGGGTCAGGCTGTTTTTGATTTCGTGTGAAATCTGGCGCGCCACGGCCTGCCAGGCCGCGAGCCGTTCTGCAAGGAGCAGCCGGTCACTCGCCTCTTTCAGATCGGCCGTCATGCGATTGAATCTTCCGATCAGGTAACCGAATTCATCTTTGGCCCTTGTCTCGACCTGAAAGGAAAGATCTCCGTCAGCGACCCGTTCCATTCCGGTCACCAGGGCCTGCATGGGTCCGGTCATCTCCCGTGAAAGACGCTGTGATATCATCCAGGCAACGACGAGCAATCCGAAGACGGCCAGAATAGCCGAGATCCATATCACATTTCTCTGCACGATGGAATCGCGAAACAGGGACAAGGTGTTGACCATGTGCATTGCGGTTTCTATTTTATCCAGGGCCTGGACAAGATCATGCCCGACAGGATAACCGGCAAGGGCCAGTGCGGAATCCTTTTGGGCACGGTAAAGGATGAACCAGTTTTTATCCTCAACGGTGCGAAGCTGGCTGGATGTTCCGAAATCGAACCGCTGCCTGATTTCATCTGATGCGGGTTGCCAGGATCCCAGGTTTTCTGCATGGTCCGCTGTTTGCCGTATCAGCAAAGCCGTGTGGTCATGCCGGATGCGGTATACGCGGGCTTCACGAATTTCACAACGGGACAGAAGGGCCGCGTTCCATTCCCGGGCATCGGGATACCCGGTCATGAATGATTCGCCCTGATGAATCAGCTGCCGTCTTATGCAGTCGTGCGACATGTTCAGCGCTTCCCCGATGGAGACCGGCAGCAGAATATCCGCACTGCTTGTCACCAGTATGGTGGTGATAAATATCAGGGGCATGGCCGGAATCGCGACAAAAAGGGTCAGGATGATGGTGAGCCTGGCTCTGAACCGCTGCTTCCGCTGTGTTTTCCAGATGGCCGAGAGGACGATAAGAAGCAGGGCAAAAATGCCCATGCATATCAGAAAAAGGCGCATGTTCAGCCTCCGAGCCGCTTCCGGAAATTCAGGTACCCGATCAGTGCGGCATCGAAAGGCTGACCCGTATCCATAAACACGTAATCGATTCGATGCTGGCGGCATTCACGTTTGAAACGCTCCGTAAATGCGTTCATGCGTTCCATATAAGCGCGGCGAATATGCCAGGGTTGCGTGATGATTTTTTCATCGTTTTCCATATCGATGAATTCCGTATCCGTTCCATACGAGAAATCCAGCTCGAGCGGATCGAGAATATGAAACACGATCACCTCATGCTTGCGGTGCCGGAAATGCTTCAATGCGGACAGGACCGAATCCGGATCGTCCATCAGATCTGAGAGAACAATGACGAGCCCCCGGCGTTTCAACCGTTCGGCCAGATCGTGAAAAGTGACCGAGAGGCGCGTGTCTCCTCCGGGTTTCAGGCCGTCGATTTCCTGAAGCAGCACATTCAGATAACTCATCACGGATCTGGGCGGGAGGAAGGACCGCATTTTTTCATCAAATGTGACCAGCCCCACGGCATCCCGCTGAAGCAGCATCAGGTAAGAAAGTGCCGCCGAAATATAGGAGCCGTATTGAAATTTCGAGATTGCACCCGATTTGAAATTCATGGAGCCGGATGCATCCAGAAGCAGATAGGCCTTGAGGTTGGTTTCCTCTTCGAATTGTTTGACATAAAAACGTTCAGTGCGTCCCCATACTTTCCAGTCCATGGACTTCAGCGGATCTCCGGGCATATACGGCCGGTATTCCGAAAATTCCACGGAGAATCCGTGATACGGGCTTTTATGCAGCCCCGTGATAAATCCCTCGACGACCAGCCTGGCGACCAGGTCCAGACGTGAAAGCCGCGAGACGGTCTCGGGCTGGAGATATTTTTTAAAGCCGGTTGTCATGGATCCGTATCCGGCGACTTTATCTTTGGACCGGAAGCGCTGTTTATATATTCGTCACGGCTGACCATGAAATTCCTGTAAATTCTGAAATACTCCGTTTCCTCGTAGCGGATATCCTTCAGGCCCGACTGCTGAAAGAGCAGGATTCTGGATCCGGGACAGGCCATGATGATGGGGGAGTGTGTGGCGATGATGAACTGGGCATGCCCCGATTTCCCGAGCTGCACCAGTAATTGGAGAAGCGCGAGCTGGGTTTTTGGTGAAAGCGCGGTTTCCGGTTCATCCATCAGATACAGTCCTTTTCTCCGGTACCGGGATTCGAAATAGGCCATCAGGGACTGGCCATGAGATTTTGTACGCAGTGAATCGCCGCCGAAATAATCCAGAATTCCCGGATTGGCGGAAGCCCAGTCATCCAGGCGCTGCGTAAAATCATAAAAAATCTGCGAACCGAAAAAGGAACCGGGTACGGAATCGTCGGTCCAGTCAATATCCAGGGCATGATGAAGACGGGTCTCAAAACGGTTGCTGCGGTAATGACGTCTTGAATCGTCCTCCCAGATATGTATATTGCATCGGCGCGCGATCGCCTTCAGAAGGGTCGATTTGCCCGAACCGTTTTCTCCGATGAAGAAGGTGACTGCGGAATTGAATTCCATGCTCACCGGGTTCATGAATACGGGCAGATTGAAAGGATAATGATCCAGTGTCGGGTATTTTTCCGGATTCAGCCTGAACGACTTCAGATGCACACGAAGACTCCTCCCTGATTGTCATTGACAGCGGTTTTTTTTATTTGGCAGAATGCGTGAGAATGGCTGACGGGTGCATCGCTCCGATGGAAATCCCGGTTTCCTGCTTCCGGTTCCGTCAGATTTGAATGCCCCAGTTTTTCAGGTCTGTTTTCAATTCGTCTTCATCGAATCGCTTCCCCGGCCGCCATTGCCCGTTGTATTCCAGCGTGGGAACCACCCAGTCATGGCCGCCATTGGCATCGATGACCTGCCTGACGATGTGGCCGGGTTGTTTTTCCACGTCCTTGTAGATGAAATCGATATGATTGTCCGTCAAAAAGCGTACGGTCTTTTTACAATGCGGGCACCAGGATACCGAGTATACGGTCAGCATATGTGTCTCCTTTCATGTATTTTACAGTATACTCATCAACCTGAGGCCGTGTTCCTGATTGTATAAACGATCCGTTATGACATTCTGAACCGGTGATTGCTCATCCGGATGCGGACAGGGCCAGCAATTTATCGACAATATCGGCCGGCCTGATTCCGTCTGCCTCGGCATTGAAATTGGTCACGATGCGGTGGCGGAGTACCGGTTTGGCGATGCGTTCCACATCCGAGACATCCGGTGTCGGACGGCCGTCCAGGGCACACCTGCTCTTGGCACCCAGAATCAGATACTGACAGGCACGCGGGCCTGCGCCCCAGCTGATATATTCACGGATAAACTCGGGCGCATCGCCTGCGTCCGGTCTCGTTTTCCGGACGAGATCCACGGCATAATCGATCACATGGTCCGCAACAGGAATACGCCGGACCAGATCCTGCAGCTGGCACAGCCGCTTTTTTTCAAGCACGGGTTTCGGATCCGGCTCGATATTGCCCGTGGTGTTCCTGACGATCAGGCGTTCTTCATCCCTTGACGGATATTCGATCCACAAATTCAGCATAAAGCGGTCGAGCTGCGCCTCGGGCAGAGGATATGTGCCTTCCTGTTCGATGGGATTTTGCGTCGCGAGTACGAAAAACGGCTGATCCAGCGTATAGGTGACATTACCCGCACTGACTTCATGTTCCTGCATAGCCTGAAGCAATGCGGCCTGGGTTTTCGGAGGGGTCCGGTTGATTTCATCCGCCAGTACAATATTCGCGAAAACGGGTCCCTGGACGAAACGAAAAACTTTTTTCCCTGTAGACCGGTCCTCCTCAAGGATTTCCGTGCCCGTGATATCCGAAGGCATCAGATCGGGTGTGAATTGAATACGGTTGAATTTTAAATTTAAAATTCTTGACAAAGTGGAAATGAGCAGTGTTTTGGCCAGGCCGGGTACACCGACCAGCAGACAGTGCCCGCGGGAGAAAAGCCCGATCAGCATCTCTTCAATCACCGAATCCTGGCCGACAATCACCTTGCCGATTTCCTGATTGATCTGGGCACGGGCCTCTTTCAGCAGTTGGAGAGATTTCAGATCGTCGTTTGTCGATTTCATGCATCCTCTGGAGGTTATTGACTTGTTTTAAAACTTTAAAATACGGAAGTTTGGGTGCAATGTCAACCTGAAATAAGATCTTGACTTTGTTATCATACAATCGTAATTTTTAATTTGTAATTGAGGGCCTGAACGGATATGCCTACAGCAGAAATGAATGAAATTGTCAGCCGTATCACGGAGCGGGGAGGGCTTCCGCGACATATCGCCATTATTATGGACGGCAACGGGCGGTGGGCCAAAACGCGCGGCCTGCCGAGGGTGGCCGGGCATCGTGAAGGCGTTAAATCCGTACGTGAAATTGTCGAGGCGTGCGGTGAACTGGGCATCAAGGTGCTGACGCTCTACACATTTTCCACTGAAAACTGGCGGCGTCCGCGCGATGAGGTATCCGCCCTGATGAAACTCCTGGTCGGAACACTGAGGAGAGAGATCGAGGATCTGATGAAAAACAATGTCCGGCTGACGGCCATCGGTCAGATTGATTCGCTTCCTGCGGCGGCCCGGACAGAATTTTTCGAAGGCATCGAAATGACGCGTATGAATACGGGACTGAATCTGAATCTGGCGCTGAGTTACGGCAGCCGCGAGGAAATTGTTCAATGTATCCGTCAGATTGCCGAACGGGTTCATAGCGGGGAACTGGATCCCGATACCATCGATTCCGGGACCGTCGAATCCCATCTCTACACAGCCGGCATGCCGGATCCTGACCTGCTGATCCGCACCAGCGGAGAGTTCCGGATATCCAATTTTTTGCTCTGGCAGCTTGCCTATACTGAAATTTATATCACAGATGAACTCTGGCCGGATTTCAGACGAATGCAGCTGTATAAGGCCGTTGAAAATTATCAGAGCCGCGAACGCCGGTTCGGCCGGGTCAGCGAACAAGTCCGGTAGCAGAACCAAATCATGAATTGATCGTATGATTATCGAGGGGCCTCAGTCCCCTTATTTTTTTTTGGAAAGAAAACCGCATGCGAAGACGGACATGGGTTCTTGTGGTGCTGGGATTTCTGGTTCTGATCTCCCTTGGAGTTTATACGGGGTGGCGGGCCACAAGGGCCAATGAAAAACTCAAAAATCTGCTGCTTGCCAGAATCGAGCCCTTTGTCGCACAGGGCTCGGGCATTACTTCTCTGGATATCAATCTCAGCAGCGTGAGGATGCAGGGCGTTCGTCTGATTCCGAAAAACAGGGTGTTCGAACTGCAGATAGACGGTATTGAAATCGGGTACCGGTTCCGGAACGTCATTCGATACGGATTTTCGCCGCGCCGTGTGGCGCATGAAATCATTTTACTGCACCCGGTACTGATCGTCCATGAGCAGAACCGGCCGGCGGCTGCGCAGGAAACCAACTGGGAGGCCTTCCAGGATCTTATAGGCAAGTTTACGACCGTGCAATCCTTTACGGTCGTGAATGCGGCCGTTGTCATGGCTGACAGCCTGAACCAGGTTGTACTCGCCAGCGATCTGGACGGCTGGATGCAGACAACGCCCGTGGATTCGGCCCAGCTCCGGCTGTCCGGGCGCCTGTTCGAATCGGGCGAGAAAAACCTTCGTCTTGAGGGGAAAATCAATCTTCAATCGGTGCGTCCCCATGCGTTTCACTGGCTGATCGAGCCATCGGTCACCCCTGAATCCATGCCCCTTCTTATACCGGATTTTATTCAGATCAGAAGCGGAATCATTTCGGGAGAGGGATTCTATTCGAGGGGCAAGTCGCATGAGGGGTCGATTCATTTCAGGGAAGGGGCCTTTTGCTTTCAAAATTATCCCTTTTGTTTCAATCAGGTCGATCTGAACGGATCGTTTCACGGCAGGGACCTGGTGATCACGGGCGATATTGCCGATTTTAACGGATCACAATTATCCCTGGACGGAACTCTGAAACTGCTGTTGTCTCCGGAAATGGATGTAAAAGTGCGCTGTGATGCGTTTCAGCTGGCGCCTTTTTTCAGGAATCTGACACCGAAATCCAATGTGCATGTGCGGGGAACAGGCCGTTTCGATTTGCAGGCCGAAGGTGTTCTGAACAATCCGGCGGTCAAAGGGCGTTTTGATGCGGCCGGTCTGAACGTGTCCGGTTATCCTGTCAAGGCTGTGTCCGCCACAATGACCCTGGCGGACAGTGTGCTTCAGATTTCGGGACAGGCGAACCAGGAACCGGGCCTGGAGATGAACATCGAGAACCGGATCGATTTTTCACGGCCTGAATTTCTGTCCCGGTTCAACCTTCATATCGGGGGAGACCTGCTTCCGAATATACCCGTTCCGGCCAGGAAACATTTTGATTATATCAGGGGACAGACAGACGCCTTCCTCACGGGTCCTCTCTTGAATATGCGGGGCGAATTGAACGGCCAGATCCAGATGCAGGCAAAGAGCGGCAGCATGCTCAGGTTCGATCCCCGGATGCATTATCACAATCATCAGCTGCAGGTGAGGATTCAGTCCAATGGTTCCTTCCTCCTGACTGGCCTCATTGACCAGTTTTTAACCGTGAATCAAAACTGGCAGTTTCAGGTAAAGGGCGTCGAGCTGATTCTGGAAAATGTGTTCGGGGACACGTATCAGCAATGGTTTCAGGGACAGGTGATCCGCTCGGATATCTCCAGCCATAAGAAAGGGTGGATGTGGCATGCCATAGGGGTGACACAGGAAACGGATTCACTGGCCTGGGATATGCGCCTTGAGAATGTCATCAGCGACAGGAAACATCAGTTGAACCTGACGGGCAAATTGTATCCCGATTCCGCCAGCCCCGTACAGATCGATGCGGCGGCGTTTTACGATTTAAAACGGCTGCAGATCAAAAAGTTCAATTGTGATGAATTCATTTCATTCACTGCGGATATTCCCCGTGTTCTGGACGATCCCATACAGTGCCGTATCCAGCTGAAGGATCTGGCTCTCTCGCAATTTTATCCGGTACTTCCCCAGCTGCGCAGTTACAGGGGTTCGGCGCAGGGATTGATTCAGGTGACAGGAAGCCGGCGTGTTCCTCATGTCGATCTGAAACTGCAGTTTTCAGATTGGGAGATGCACGGGCTGACCGGATTTCACGGCAACATATCCGGCGTGTGGGACAGGGATACGCTTCGTACGTTCGGCTGCCGTATACTGCAGAATGACGAGCCGCTTCTCGCCGGTAATGTATGGACCCTGCCGAACGACTCTCTGAAGGGCACCTTTTACGGACAGAGCCTGAATCTGAACCGGATCGCGCATGCCATTACGGGATTCAGCGACTGGACCGGAAAAAGCACGCTGAATATGCAGGTCTTCGGCAAAGGAGACCGCCCGGCTCTGAAGGGCCGGCTCGAACTGAACGAGGGGCATCTGGGCCGGCTGAATTACGAAACCATATCGGTGCTGTTTTCGGACACATTGCGCGCCGGGTGGGATATAACGGGAAGCAGCGTTTATATATCGGATGGAAAAATCAGCCGGTCGGACAGGGCCCTGTTCACGTTTTACGGCCGGATTCCCATGGCCGGTGACAAGGATATGGATATTTCCGTGGAGGGCGGGGGTGATTTGCTTCATGTGATGGACGAATTCAGCGATTTTGTCAAAAAGGGAGAAGGAAAGGGCAGGATGTGGTTCCGAATGGGCGGCCGTCCGGGCGCACCTATTCTCGGAGACGGTCAGTTTTCGGTTGAAAACGGCCGGATCGAACTTGCCGGTATCGTACAGAAAATTGAAGACATCAACCTGTCCATGGATCTGGATGCAGAGGACCGGTTCTTCCGGATCATAAATTTGTCGGGAACGGTCAGGGGAAGACCGTTCCGGATCTGGAACGTGCCGGCTCCGGTCTCAGGCTGGCCCGAAATCCGTATGGAAAGTGCCGGTGTCAGTCTCGGTCACATTTGCCTGGAGACGGATCCCAGGGGAATCCGGATGCATATTCCGGGACTGATGGAATCGCGTGAGGAAGGCATGATTGCCTTCGATGGATTTAATTCCGGCCAGCCCTTTTTGATCGCGGGATCGGAAGAATACGGTCCGCTCCTGCAGGGAACATTGAGGCTGAATAATCTGCGTCTGACCTATCCGTTTTTAAAACTGCCAGGGAAGGACAGCGGCCGCAGTATGATCGATTTCCTCAAAACGGTGAACTGGAACCTTCAGGTCTGTCCATTGTCCGATGTGCACTACATCCGGTCCATCGAAAGCCCCCTCGGCAATGTCTATGCAGATTTGCAACTAAAGAAGGATTATGGCCGTCTTAACATCCAGGGCGTGATCGATGAAGGGAGCCTGCAGGTCTGGGGCAATCTGGAATCCACGGAAGGAACCATCGAGGTGCTCGATATGTATTTCAGGCCGGAACGTATTACGTTTGACTATCCGAAAGGCGCATCCAATCCCATTGTGTCCGGCCGTTCGTATACGACAGTCATCGATTCCACAGGCATTCCCTCGACAGTATGGCTGACATTGACCACAGTGGATGACGCCACCGGCCTCGAAGTGCAGGGCGGCAGCTGGAACAACATCATTTTCAAATTCAGTACGGACAATCCCAATCTGGCCCGGAATGAGGCGGATCTGCTTGCGGCCATGGGGTATTCTTCCAGCCAGATCAGGGAAAGGGCATACGATGCACTCGGTCTTCAGGTGGAGAATCTGGTTTTCAGGCCCCTGTTCCGTCCGCTGGAACGCGAAATCCGGCGTTATCTCGGTCTGGATGTGGTCCGTTTTTCAAGCAAATTCAGCAGCAATCTGATGCAGCTGCAGACCGTGGAACAACCGTTCTTTGATCCCAAATGGCTGTTCAGGAGCTCCCGTCTGACCCTGGGAAAGTATCTGGCCCCCGGCCTGTTCGTGATTTATTCGGGCCAGATTCAGACGCCATGGAAGTATCAGTATTATGACGAGGGCCTGGGATTCAGGCATGCATTGTCCGTGGAGTATACATTCCGGCCCGATCTTTTTCTGGAAATGGAGTACACATATGACAGTAAACTGCTGCATGACCGGCGTGAGGACAAGAGGATATGGCTGAGGCATGTTTTCCCGTTCTGACCGGGGGAGATGACGGTCCGGTCCTTCACAGAGGGCCAAATTAAATTAATTGCTTTACAAAGCGTTGGAATTTTTGTAACTTATAAATTATTTTGGAGGATTAACGATTTGCGTGTTCGATTTATATGGTTTGCAGCGATTGCCTGCATCATTGCGGCCCCGTTCCTGACGGCACAGTCCGGTCAGCTGGGTGAAATCATTCAACTTTCGGTCTCGGGCAATCAAACCGCAGAAGCGAGTGTCATCAAGCTCAGTTCAGGCCTGAAAGAGGGGCAGGAAGCGTCTCTGGAAGACATCAAAAATGCAATCAAGCAGTTGTGGGAGCTTGGACTTTTTTCCGATATTCAGATTGTGATGAACTATCGCACAACCGAGGGTCTGTTTCTCACCATCAAGGTGGAAGAATATCCCCGGCTGGAAAAATTTGAAATCACGGGCAACAAGAAGCTGAAAAAGGAGGAAGTCGAGAAGGAACTCGGATTTTTCCGGCGGCAGGTGATCAGCCCGAGTCAGATTGCCAGGGCCAGGAAAAAACTGTTGAAAGCCTATGCGGAAAAGGGGTTCACGCTGGCCAATGTGAAAATGGAAACCAGGGATGCTGAAAAGGAAGGCAGGGTGAACCTTGATATCCATATCGATGAGGGCAGGAAGGTGCAGATCCAGCGGATCCGCTTCTTCGGCAATACGGTTTTCAAAGATAAAATATTACGGAAACAAATGAAGAAAACCAAAGAGGACCGTTGGTGGAGGGGTGCGGATTTCAAAAAAATGGAATACGAGGAAGACAGGGAAAACATATTGAATTATTACCGGAATCACGGGTACCGTGATGCGGAAATTCTGCGCGACTCCTTATATTACGACATAGAAAACAAGGACATGTTCATCGATTTATGGGTTCGTGAGGGCCGGTGTTATTATTTCGGCGATGTCACATGGGAAGGCAATGAGCTGTTCAAGGAAGCATTTCTGAATTCATTGCTCGATTTTAAAACAGGGGATGCTTTCAGTCAGGAGAAGTTCGAAAAAACGCGTTCTGAGAATGTGGGCGGTGCTTATTATGATCTGGGATATATTTATGCCCAGATTTCACCGAGAGAAACACTGCGTCACGGCGATACACTCGATGTCCATTTCATTATCGATGAGAAGAATCCGGTCCGGATACGGAAAATCCATATCGGGGGAAACACGCGTACCAAGGATCGCGTCATCCGGCGGGAAGTCAGGCTGCGGCCGGGCATGGTTTTCAGCAAGGAGCTGCTTCTGCGAAGCCATCGCGATCTGATGATGCTGAATTATTTCTCAAATGTGATTCCGGATGTGCTTCTTGTGGATGAGGAGCATGTCGATCTGTCATTCAAGGTCGAGGAGAAGTCCACGGACACGGCCAATCTGTCGGCCGGCTGGAGTGAAATGGACCGGCTGATCGGCAGTGTGGGACTCGGCATGAACAACCTTTTCGGCAACGGACAGCAGTTGAGTCTGGACTGGAATTTCGGGCGCTATTACCGGTCTTTCAGTCTGGGATTTACGGAACCCTGGTTCCTGAACACACCCACGGTCATCGGTGCAAGTGTATACGATATCAAACGGGATGCCTATTATATCGGCTACAGCCAGTCCAGCCGGGGATTGACGCTGCATTACGGACGGCGGTTTTCATGGCCGGACAACTATTTCCGCGGTGACTGGACTTACCGCATCGATGAAACCGCGCTGGGAGATTTTTCAGACTGGATGATTGAACGCAATCCCAACAATATCGCAGGAGAGGACTGGCCGCTGATTTCCAGCGGTGTTACGCAGAAGATACAGCGCAACAGTCTCGATCAGGTCGAATTTCCCACCAGGGGCTCGCTTGTCAGTCTCGAAACCGAACTGACCGGCGGTATTTTCGGCGGCAATGTGGGTTATCATAAGCATATTTTCAGTGCTGAATTTTTCGTGCCGATTATTTCCAATAAGCTTATTTTTATGACGCGCGCCCAGGCCGGGTTTATGGATCAGCTGACCAGGGGCGATAAAATACAGTACATGGATTATTTCTTTATCGGCGGCAGCGGTTTGTCCCGGTCCACACCCCTGCGAGGGTATGACGATCCGCTGGCCGGCGGGAGTTACAGCGACTGGGGCGGAAAGACCATGCTGAAAACCACATTTGAAATCCGGTTTCCGCTGATCCCCAATCCCACCATGTACGGCATGCTCTTTACGGAAGGCGGCAATACATGGCTCGACCTGGCCCGTACCGATCCTTTTGATCTTCGCCGCTCGGTGGGAATCGGGGCCCGTATATTCATGCCCATGATCGGCATGATCGGATTCGATTACGCCTACGGATTTGATTATACGGACAAATATGGCAACAAGATCGGCCACTGGAAACCGCATTTTGTATTCGGACGCAGTTTTTAATCGTGATATATTCATCGACTATTGGAGGAGGAACCCCGTGTTGAACAAGAAAATCTTTGCTGCTGGTCTTGCCGTTGTTTTTCTGTTTTGCGCAGGATCGGTCATGGCCCAGCTGAAACTGGGATATGTGGATTCACAGCGTATTCTCGCGAGCAATGAAGCCGCTCAGGACGCTCAGAAAAAGCTCGAAACCGAAACGGGCAAGTGGACACAGGAACTGCAAAAAATGGAACAGGAAATTCAGGGCAAAGTGGAATCCCTGGAACAGCAGAGCCTGCTGCTCAGCGAAGAAAAGAAACAGGAGCGCATCCAGGAACTTCAGAATCTTCAGCTTCAGGCCCAGCAGTATCAGTATGAAAAATTCGGCGAGAATGGCGAAGTCTATACGCTTCGCAAACAGCTGCTGGAACCGGTCATTGAAAAAATCAATACAGCCATTCATAAAGTGGGTGAAGACGGCGGCTATGATTTCATTTTTGACACGGTCAACGGCAATGTGCTCTATGCTCAGGATAAGTACGATTTGACCGATCAGGTTATCGAGGAGCTGGAAAAGGGAAAGGCCGCTTCCTCGACCAAGTAATAATCGTATGAATCTTCCCCTTTCTAAAATTGCTGAAATCGCTGGCGGCAGGCTGGTCGGCGACGGATCCGTCATGATCCGTGGCGTCGCCCGTATCGAGGATGCCGGGGAGGGCGATCTTTCCTTCCTGGCCAATGCCAAATATGTCCGCCACCTTCAAAAGTCGCCGGTTTCCGCCCTGATCGTGCCGGCAAATCTGAAGCTGGATTCGGATCTGCCCGTGATCGTGGCGGAAAATCCCTATTTTGCATTTATGAAAGTCGTATCGGCATTCTATCCGGCGAAACCCCCGGAACCCGGCGTGCATCCGACCGCGGTTGTCCCGGATTCCGTGACACTGGGCAAAGACGTGTCGATCGGTGCGCTTGTGAGTCTGGGTGAAAATTGTCAGGTGGGTGACGGCTCGGTGCTCATGGCCGGGGTCGTTGCCGGCCATGATGTCCGGATCGGCAAAGCATGTCTGCTTTATCCGAATGTCAGCCTGCGGGAAGGCGTCCGGCTGGGTGATCGTGTCGTTCTGCACAATGGCGTCGTTGTGGGAAGCGACGGCTTCGGTTTCACCATGGAAGGCGGAAAGTATGTGAAAATTCCGCAGGTGGGTACAGTGGTCATTGAAGACGATGTCGAAATCGGCGCCAATACCGCCATCGACCGGTCCCTGCTGGGTGAGACGCGCATTCTTCAGGGCGCCAAAATCGACAATCTGGTACAGATCGGGCATAACTGTACGGTAGGCAGACATACGGTGATATCCGGTCAGGCCGGTGTTTCGGGCAGTACGCATATCGGCGATTATGTACGCATCGGCGGTCAGGCCGGTTTCGCCGGACATATCAAAATCGGCGACCGGGCCGCGGTCGGCGCACAGGCGGGCGTGTCGAAAGACGTGCCCGAAGGAACCATGGTGTCCGGATATCCGGCCAAACCGCATCGCGAAGAACTGCGGATGGAAGCAGCTGTGCGTCAGCTGCCGCAGCTCTTGAAGGAATTCAAGGCTTTACAGGAAAAAGTTCGGGAACTGGAGGAGAAACTGAGGAAATCATGTTAGAGAATCAACGTACTATTTTAAAAGCAGTATCGATATCAGGGAAAGGGTTGCATACCGGCAGTAAAACCACGGTTACATTTCAGCCGGCGCCTCCCAATACGGGCATTCGCTTCAAGCGGATCGATATTGAGGATTGCCCGGAAATACCGGCGGACATCGAACATGTGGTGGACAACAGCCGGGATACGACCCTGGGAATCGGAAATATTCATATCCGGCAGGTGGAACATGTTCTGGCCGCTCTGTACGGCATGGAAATCGACAATTGCATTGTTGAGGTGAACGGCAACGAGCCGCCGGTCGGTGATGGAAGCGCCATGCCCTTTGTCGAGATTCTGCAGAAAGCCGGCTTCCAGGAGCAGGATTCACCCCGGGATTTTCTGGAAATCGAGGAAACCATCACCTTTTCCGACAAGGAAAAGGGCATCGACATGGTCGTGTTCCCTTCGGATGAGCTCCGGATTACCTTCATGGTGGATTATCAGAATCCTTCACTGGGCACACAGTATACTTCCATGTATTCGCTGACCGATGAATTTGTGAAAGAATTTGCTCCCGCAAGAACGTTTTGCTTCCTTCATGAGGTGGAGCTGCTCCATGACAACGGGCTGATTCAGGGCGGAGATCTAGACAATGCGGTCGTGATCGTGGACCGGGATCTGTCCCAGGATGAGTTGAAAACGCTTGCCGGCCGTTTTCATCTGGATCATGACCGGGTGGTGCTGGGCACCAACGGCATTCTGGGCGGCAAGGAACTGAGGTTCTACAATGAACCCGTCAGGCACAAAACACTCGATCTGATCGGGGATCTGGCCCTGCTCGGCGTTCCCCTGAAGGCACATGTGATGGCGGCACGGTCCGGGCATGCGGCCCATGTCGCTCTCGTGAAAGAAATCCGGAAGGTCTATAAGAAGAAGCAGCTGAAGGGGAAATTTCAGAAGACCAAGGCCCATCAGGGAGCCCTGCTGGATATCACGGCCATCGAAAGAATTCTGCCTCACCGGTATCCGTTTCTTCTGGTCGATAAAATTATCGATCTGGTTCCCAATGAGCGCGTCGTCGGCATTAAAAACGTCACCATGAACGAACATTTTTTTGTGGGACATTTTCCGGGGCACCCGATTATGCCCGGTGTACTGATCGTCGAGGCCATGGCCCAGGTCGGCTCCATCCTCCTTCTGGAATCGGTTGAAAATCCGGAAGAAAAAGTAGCTTATTTCATGGGTATAGACGGTGTGAAATTCAGGAAACCCGTCCTTCCCGGCGATCAGCTGCAAATCGTGGTCGATTTGCTGAGACTGAGGAAAAATTCATGCAAGATGGTCGGGCGGACCTATGTGGACAATGATATGGTTTGTGAAGCGGAAATGATGGCGATCGTCATGGATCGCTGAAACGGTTCTTCACTTTAAGAATCCAAGGGGTGCTGCCTTGCCAAAAATACATGAAACGGCGATTGTCGATCCGAAGTCTGAACTTGCCGATGATGTTGAAGTCGGCCCGTTCAGCATTATCGAGGCCGATGTTCAGATCGGTCCGGGCAGTAAAATCCATTCTCATGTCCTGATCGCCGGCGGAGCCCGGATCGGGACCAACTGCGAGGTTCATCATGCGGCCGTGATCTCGACCGTGCCGCAGGACCTGAAATTTACCGGAGAGAAAACCACGCTCGAGATCGGCGACAATACCGTGATCCGTGAATTCTGTGATTTGAACCGCGGTACCAAGGACCGGGGAAAAACCAAGCTGGGCAAGAATTGTTTTATCATGGCCTATACACATCTTGCGCACGACTGCTTCATCGGAGACAATGTCATTCTGGCGAACAGTGTTCAGATGGCAGGCCATGTGACTGTGGAAGATTATGTCATCATCGGCGGTCTCGTACCCATTCATCAGTTCGTGACCATAGGAAAACATGCATTTATCGGCGGGGGATACCGAATACCCCAGGATGTCCCCCCCTATATTCTGGCCGCAGGAGAGCCTCTGGGATACAAGGGGCTGAATGTGGTGGGTCTGCGCAGGCGGGGATTTCCCAGGGAAACCATTAACGCGCTTCACAGTTGTTACCGCCTGATTTACCAGGCGAAACTCAACCGGTCCCAGGCCATCGAAGCCATTCGCTCCGAATTGCCCCTGATTCCGGAAGTCGAAAGCGTACTGAATTTCATTGAAAAAAGTGAACGGGGCATTATCCGATAAATACTGGTGGTGGATGAATTCCGGACCTGCCGGCGGGGCCTGGCACATGGCTGCCGATGAATGGCTTTCGGAAATCGTCGTGCCGGACGGTCAGCCGGTGATGCGCGTATACCGATGGCATCCCTGGTGTATATCTCTCGGTTATCATCAGGCTGAAGATTGTGTGGATTTGAACCGGTGCGGGCAGGACCGGATCGATGTGGTTCGGCGGCAGACAGGGGGCAGGGCCGTTTTTCATGCAGAAGAGATTACATATTCGATTGTACTGCCCCGTGATCATCCGCTCGCCGCGTCGGTTGCGGAATGTTACCGTCAGCTGAGTCTGGGACTCGCCGCCGGATTGCGGCAGCTCGGCATTCCCGTTTCGTTTCAAAAGCGAACCATCGATTTTAAATCCCATTATGCTAAAAAAATATCCGACAGCTGTTTTTCCGCTGCAGCACTGCATGAAATCGTTGTGGACGGTCATAAAATGGTGGGGAGCGCGCAAAGGCGTCTTAGGAACAGCGTACTGCAGCACGGATCCATTTTAACCGGCTCTTCACATCTGAATCTTTTTCTGTATCTGAAACAATTGTCGGAAACGGACCGGAAAGAAATGCGGTTATGGACAGAAATGAATACGGTCACAGTCGGATCCGTTTTAAAAAGGGATGTTTCCCATGAAGAATTGGCCCGGGCCCTGAAAGCCGGCATGGAGCAGACCTTCGGAATCGGTTTTCGGGAGAGAAGGATTACGGACAGGGAAAACCGGGATATTATGAACAGGGAGAGACGGTTTTCTGTTTACCGGAGTGATGCATGAGAAAAAAAAGGGTGTCCATATGGGGTTCCACGGGTTCGATCGGGACGCAGGCACTGGAGGTAATCGGGTGCCATCCGGACCGTTTTGAGCTGGTTACGCTCACGGCCCGCAGCAGCGCGGACCTCATTTTCGAACAGGCGCTCAAATGGAAACCGGAACGCGTCATTCTGACGGGGGCCCCGGATACGGACTGGCAAATGCGGTTTAAAGAGGCGGGCATCCGGTATGAAACCGGATCCGAAGCGCTGATGCGTGCCGCATCCGCTGCCGAGGAAGACATGGTTGTCAATGGTCTGGTCGGTAGTGCCGGCCTTTTGTGCACCGTCAATGCCATCCGGGCGGGTGTGCATATCGCCCTGGCCAACAAGGAAGTTCTCGTGATGGCCGGCGGTCTGATCAATGAACTTCTCGAAAAACACCATGTGGACATGATTCCCGTGGACAGCGAGCACAGCGCAGTCTGGCAATGTCTTCGGGGAGAATCCGGGGAATCCATTCGTCGTATTGTCCTTACCGCATCCGGCGGTCCGTTCAGAAATTTTTCCGCCGACGAGTTGAAGCATGTCAGCAGGGAGCAGGCTCTGGCGCATCCCAACTGGAATATGGGACCGAAAATCACGGTGGATTCGGCCACCATGATCAACAAGGCCCTTGAAATTATCGAAGCCCGCTGGCTTTTCGGTGTGCGGCCCGGTCAGATCGAGGTCGTTGTTCATCCGCAGTCCATTCTTCATTCCATGGTCGAGTTCATGGACGGATCGCTCAAGGCGCAGCTCAGCGTGCCCGATATGCGGGTCCCTATCGCCTATGCGCTCTCATATCCCGAGCGGTTCGAAATTCCGTTCGGCAGTCTCGATCTTTCAATATTGCACCGGCTCGATTTGATGCCGCCTGATTTTGAGCGTTTTCCCGCCCTCCGGCTGGCATACCAGGTGCTCGAAACAGGCGGAACCGCTCCGGCCGTGCTGAACGGAGCCGATGAAGCGGCTGTTCAGGCGTTTCTGGAAGACCGCATTCATTTTATTGAAATTGTTGCCCTTATCGAGGAAACCCTTCAGCAGCATCAGGTCATCGCCCGGCCCGGCCTTGAACAGATTCTGGAGGCGGACAGGTGGGCGCGTGAAACTATCGGCCGGCTGATACGTTCAATGAAATAATTCAGCCGGATTGTCCGTATCCGGCCGAATATCGATGTGCAGTGTCTAAACACGAGGATTTCAAATGATTACTTTTCTTGCAACGGTTTTTGTTTTGGGTATTCTGGTTTTTATTCATGAGCTCGGGCATTACGGCGCGGCAAAATTGTTCAAAATCCGTGTGGACCGGTTCTCTCTGGGATTCCCGCCCCGGCTCTTCGGACGGAAAATCGGTGAAACCGATTACTGCATTTCGGCCATCCCCATCGGCGGTTACGTCAAGATCGCAGGTATGGTGGACGAAAGCATGGACGTGGATTTTGTCGAAGGGCCGCCGCAGCCCTGGGAATTCCGCTCCCGTTCGTGGATTCAAAAAGTCATTGTGATCAGTGCGGGTTCGTTCATGAACCTGCTGATGGCATTCATGATTTTTTGGGGCGTGGCGTTTTTTAACGGCGTTGCAGAAGTTCCAGAACCCTGGTATGATCACGTGACCGTGCTCGAAGGCACACCTGCCGATTCGGCGGGATTAAAATCAGGAGACCGCATTCTGACTGTCAACGGAGACAGCGTTCATACCTGGGATCAGATCACGAACGTGGTATATCCTTCAGCCGGAAAACCGCTTGAGTTTACCTGGAATCGCGGCGACACCCTGTATACCCGGACCATTGTGCCCAGGGCACACCGGTCCGGACTGTCGGATGATGAGCAGCCCATCGGTTTGATCGGGCTTCAACTCAGCAATGTGATGCGTAAAACCGGTTTTTTTGAATCACTCCGCTTCGGCTGGGATGAATTCGTGTTCCAGGTCCGGCTCTTTTTTGTTTCCTGGAAACGCCTGTTGTCAGGCAAGGAGTCGATCCGCTCGCTGGCCGGGCCAGTGAAAATTGCAGAAATGGCAGGGGAAACGGCGCGGTACGGGTTCGCGACCCTCCTGGGTTTTCTGGCCCTGATCGGTATCAATCTCGGGCTTCTGAATCTGCTGCCCATTCCCGTACTGGATGGCGGCCACCTGGTCTATATTCACCTGGAGGCGCTGATAAGAAGGACCATTCCGATCAAGACCAAACTCGTTATTCAGCAGATGGGCATGATCCTGATTTTCGGATTGATGATCTTTGTTCTTTACAACGATATTATCGGAATCGTACACAATTAGGTTGACAAAAATAGCTTTTTTAAGTACTTTTTATATTATATCCTTAATTCGGATTTTGATATGCATGCGCATAAAACGCCCCTGTATCAGATGCATGTAAAGTCCGGCGCCAAAATGACCGAATTCGCCGGATGGCTGCTTCCCCTGTGGTATGAGACAGGACAGAGCCGTGAGCATCATGCCACCCGTCAGGCCTGCGGTCTTTTTGATATTTGCCATATGGGCGAGTTCGAAATCACCGGACCGGGCGCCAGGCCCTTTCTTTCACGGATACTCACCAATCATGTAGACAGGATACAGGACGGCCAGGCGCTTTATAATTTCATGCTGAATGAAGCCGGGGGCGTGATTGACGATTGTATTTTGTACCGTTTCAGTGAAGAACGCTGGATGCTCGTTGTCAATGCGGCCAATCTTCATGAAGACTGGAACTGGTTAAAACGGCATGCGCCGGGCAATGTGGTTCTCGAAAACATCAGCAACCAGACCGTGAAAATCGATCTTCAGGGACCGAATGCGCCCAAACTCATGAACCGGTGGATCGCCCCGGATACCCTGTCCTCTTTAAAATTTTTCAGAACCCTGGATTATATGCGTATCGACGGGATTCCCGTGATGGTTTCCAGAACCGGATACACGGGCGAGATCGGATTCGAGCTGTATACGGATTCTGGAAACGGTGTAGACCTGTGGAACCTGCTGATCCAGGAAGGCGGCGATTTTGGCCTGCTGCCATGCGGCCTGGGCGCCAGGGACACGCTGCGCATCGAAGCGGGGCTTCCTCTGCATGGTCATGAATTAAGGCCGGATTGCCCGGCCCTTGGTCATCCCTGGGAATTTGTTTTCGACTGGGAAAAAGCCTTTATCGGAAAAGAAGCCCTGCTTTCGGCAAAGCAAACGGGCCTCAGCCGGTTTGTGTCGGCCTTCCGGCTGAGCGGCCGGAGGAAAGCCATGCCCGGATGGAAAGTCATACTGGACGGTGAGGAGGCCGGTCAGGTTTTGAGCGGTGTGCTGTCGCCCACACTGGAAAACGCGCCGATCGGATTCCTGGAAACCACCCGTCCAGTTTCCGAGGGCACATCGATTCTCTGCAAACAGCCGGAGAGGGAACTGGAAGTGGAGGGTGAGATCTGCACTGCACCCTTTGTCCCTTTGACCGCACGTAAGAAAATGGCGGATTTTCTATAAGTGTCCGGACATGACCTTTCTTGCATAGAACAGAAGGCACGCGAGTGCCTTTTTTTATCGGGCACATCTGCAGACACAGCCGGATTTGCATACAACGCGATACGGACAAGGACAGCATTATGGCCTGGAACATCAAGCATCCTTCAGACGAATTTTCATCCCTTCGTGAAGAGAATTATCAGATACTGAGCGGCCTGCTGGATAAAGTGGCCGTGATTGCCATGACGCTGGGCACCCTGTCCACAATCGGTTCCGTTTTCAGGGCAAGCACGCAGGGATGGCACCCGAATATCATCGTGGATATCGTTTTCTTTCTCGTACTCATTTTACTGCTTCTTTTCAGAAAAAGGGTACCTTTTTCCCGGATAACCGCGATGATTTTCATCGTGGCCGGCCTCAATGCAGTTGTCAATTTCATCAATCTGGGACTGGCCACGGTCAGTTTTGTGATTCTCACAACATGCTGCGTGCTCACCGGTGTTTTTTTCGGATTCAGGATTGGTTTATGGAGCCTGCTGGCAAGCATCATCATTGTCGGTTGCATTGGTGTTCTGGTGACCACGGGCAGACTGCGCACCATGCCGGATGTCGAGTCGTATCTTCTCAGCCCCGAGACATGGATCACACAGATGGCCGGTTATGCTGTTTTTGTCATAATTCTTCTGACAACGGTGCACCGAATTCAGTCGCGCCTGTGGCAGTCTTTCATGGATCTCCGGAAAAAATCGGTGACGCTTCATGAAAGGGAGGAGCGTTACAGGCATCTTGCCGAGAACATGCGGGACGTGCTTTTCGTTCAGGACACGGACCTCAAATTTCTCTATCAGAGCCACAGCGTGAACCAGATGTTCGGTTACACGGTCGAGGAAATCATGCCGCTTCGGATGGAAAACCTGATGACGCCGGCTTCCTGGGCTGAGGCGAGAGATTTTTTTAAAACCTGGCTGGAACGCTGTCGTGAAATAAATGAAGAGGTTCCGCTGATGGAATTCGAATATGTACGGAAAAACGGGACCACATTCTGGGGTGAACTGAAGCTCACTTTTTTAAGAGACAGCACCGGGAAGATAGCCGGGCTGCAGGGAACTTTGCGGGATATCTCAAAACGGAAAGCAGCCGAAATTCAGGTGCAACAGGACCTGGAGGAAAAGAATGTCCTTCTCCAGGAAATACATCATCGGGTCAAGAACAATTTAAATGTGATCACCAGCCTTCTCAGTCTGCAGGCCGGCAGGGTGGGAGCGGATCCGGCCGTTCTGAAAGCGTTCCGGGAAAGCAGGGACAGAATTCATGCCATGGCCATGGTTCATGAGCGGCTGTATCATTCCGACGATCTGAAGCGGATCGATATCAAATTGTATTTCGAGGCCATGAGCCGCAACCTGCTGCTTGTCCATGGTGCCGTGGACAGGGTGAAACTTCATATCGATGTCCAGGGTGTTTTTCTGGATATCAATATGGCCATCCCCTGCGGGTTGATTTTGAATGAACTGATCACGAATGCCCTCAAATATGCATTTCCGGGAAATGCGAAAGGACGGATCCGCGTCACATTCCGACAGGAGAAATCCGGCGATAACCGGTTTGTTGTGTCTGACAATGGCATCGGAATCCCTGTCAATGTATCTAAAACAGAATCCCTCGGCCTGCATCTCGTGCATATCCTGACCGAGCAGCTCGATGGGGTCCTGCGTATCGAACGGATCAGGGGATCGCGTTTTATTATCAAGTTCCCTGGCATATCGTCTTGACAATCAACACGGGCATTGCTATATTAAATGGGTCATAATTTCCGCACATTTCATAGAATTCGGTCAGTTTTATCAACTAAAATTGCCTTGGGGGGCGACCATTATGGGGAAAAATAAAACCAACACCGAGGGAATGTGGCGGGAGATATTCGGCATATCGGTAATGATGCTTGCCTTGCTCGTTTTCGTCAGCCTTGTCTCCTATCATCCTTCGGATTATCCGAACAGCGGTTCTCCGGATCAGGTCCGGAACTGGGTTGGCGAGGCGGGTGCACTCATCGCCTACGGGCTGCATGTATTCACCATCGGATATGCCTGCCTGATTTTTCCTGTGCTGCTGTTTCTGTTCGGCTGGTATCTGTTTCTTCAGCGGCCCCTGTTGCCCTTCTTCCGAATCAGCTTCTATCTCCTGATACTCGGGATCTTTCTGTCCACGGTCCTTGCTCTGCCGGAGGCGATTTCGGAATCCGGCAGCAAATACGGTGTCAGCCTCAGCGGATTGCTGGGATTGTTTTTTGCCGAACATCTGTATCGATATCTGGGAACCGCAGGCAGCTTCATCGTTCTGATCACGTTTCTGATCATTTTTCTGGTCACGGCCACGTCCTGGAGCATGCGTGAAGCCGTACTCGGACTTCGTGAGAGTATCCGGTCATCATGGTTTCAGATGATCGAAAGGCAGCGCAACAGACCTCGAAAAATCAAAACCGCATCATCGAAGCCGGAACCGTCCATTCCCATTCATGCCGAGGAAGGGACCGGAAACCGCATGCCTGACAGGCCTTCAGAACCTGCGAAACCGGTTCATGAACCGCCGCCGGAGCCGTCCGGACCGCGTATTCAGATGCCGCCTGAAAAACATGCGCCTGTATCGAAGCCCCGCCCTTCTGAAAAACCGGACATCCCTTCCGATGTGAAGACAGGCGTTGCCGGAGAATACCAGCGGCCGCCCGTGCACCTGCTGATTCAGCCGCCCGAAGACAGCCATCATATCGACAAGGAGGCCCTGGAGCGGCGTGCCCATTATCTGGAAGAAAAACTGCGCGAATTCGATGTGCAGAGCACGGTGACCGGCATTCAGCCCGGCCCCGTGATCACGCGTTTCGAAGTCACGCCCGCTCCGGGTGTCAAGGTCAATAAATTTCTGAACGTACAGGACGATCTCGCCCTGGTCATGAGGGCGACCCGGGTTCGTGTCGTGGCCCCGATTCCCGGAAAAGGCGCCGTCGGTATCGAGATTCCCAATGAAAAGCCCGCACTCGTGACACTGAGGGAAATTTTTGCATCCAAATCTTTCCAGAAGGCAGAGCATGCGCTGCCCATTGCACTGGGCAAGACCATCGAGGGCCGTCCCTTTGTCGCGGATCTTGCGGAGATGCCGCATCTTCTCGTGGCCGGGGCCACGGGTTCCGGGAAATCCGTTTGCCTGAATACCATACTCATGAGCCTGCTGTTCCGTTTCAAGCCCGATCAGATCCGGCTGGTCCTGATCGATCCGAAGAAACTGGAGCTCAACCTATACAGAAAACTCAGGCACCATCATCTGACCACGCGGGAAGACCTGAATGAAGAGGTCATTACCACGGTGGAAAATGCGGTATCCCTGCTTCGCAGTCTGGAGTCCGAAATGGAACGGCGTTACCGGATTCTGGCCAGGGTCGGTGTCCGTAATATTCAGCAATACAATTCCAGTGCGGCCGGCAAGACAATCCAGACCGATGAAGGGGAGAAGGTGCTGCCCAAACTGCCTTACATCGTTCTGGTTGTGGACGAACTGGCAGACCTGATGCTCACAGGGGCCAGGGAGGTCGAGGAACCCATCGCACGACTGGCCCAGATGTCCCGGGCCGTGGGTGTTCACCTGATACTTGCGACACAGCGGCCTTCCGTGGATGTCATCACGGGCGTCATCAAGGCTAATTTTCCGGCCCGTATCGCTTTTCAGGTGGCGGCAAAGACCGATTCGAGAACGATTCTGGACCGGAACGGTGCAGAAAAACTCCTGGGGCGGGGCGATATGCTGTTCCTGAGCTCGAGAATGCCGGAACCGGTTCGTGTGCACGGCGCCTATGTCACGACGGAAGAAGTGCAGCGTGTTGTGGCATATATTTCGCAGCAGCCGAGAATAGGGGCATATACGCTGCGCGGAAGTGCTTCAAGCAGAACGTCGGCCCAGAAGGCGGGTGGTCCGGAAGGTGAGCGGGACGAGCTGTTCTGGGAAGCGGCCAAACTCGTGGTCAGACACAATCAGGGATCCGCATCCCTCCTTCAGCGGCGGCTTCGCGTGGGCTATGCGAGGGCGGGCAGGCTGATCGACGAACTGGAGGAAGCAGGGATCGTCGGGCCCTTTGAAGGCAGCAAGTCCAGGGAAGTGCTCGTGGACGAAGCGTATATCGATGCCCTGTACGAAACGGAAATGGGTCAAAACCGGAAAGAGGATATATGAAAAACAGCCGGATATTACCGATTGTCCTGATAATGCTTGGAACACTGCTGCCCCGGGCGGCTGATGGCGGAGATGCCGAAAAACTAGTGGAGCAGGTAGAAAAAGCCGTCAAGGCCGCAAAGACACTGGAAATCGTGTTCCAGGAGAAGTACGTATGGGAAATGACAGGGGAAGAGAACATGATCGAAGGATCGCTCGTCATGTCAGGGGACGACCGGTTTCGTGTGGAAACCGAGGATCAGATCCTGGTGTCCGACGGGACGACCCTGTGGACCTACAGCAAACCCGCCCATCGTGTCCTCATCGACCGGCTTGCTGAAACCGATGAGGCCCTGCTTCCGAGGCAACTGCTTCTGCAGTATACGCAGGGTCATGTGCCGAGGAAACTGCAGCCGGAAAAAATAGATGGTGTGACCTGTGAGGTTCTGCTGTTCACGGACAGCGAGGGCCGGTCGTTTTTTAAAAAATGGCAGGTGTGGATCGATCCCGGAACATCCCTGCCGAAACGGCTGCTTCAGGAAGATCTGAACGGAAATCAGAATATCTATGAAATCAAGTCCATCCGGACCGGTATTGATATCGGAAAAGACGTTTTCCATTTCGAAATTCCGGAGGGAGCGGAAGTGATCGACATGTGATTTTTATGCTTTGAAATCATTGTTTTTTTTATTATTTTAGTACATTGTACTATTTAATAAAATGTGATTGTTAACGGCCTTGGGGGCATGTAACGATGAGCGCTGTTTTCTCCGGAACTGTTAAAAGTCCGACCTGCATCATGAACATCAGACGGCTTCTTTTTCAATCATTCAATGTTATGCCACCAGCGATGTCACGCGGACCGATTTTACAAACCTGTCAATAGGGGGGTTCTGCAGTGGAAGAGTTACAGGAACAACAAGTTACCCTGACCGATTATATACGCATACTGCGGCGCGGCCGGTGGATCATTGTACTCTCTTTCCTGGTCGTCATGACCGTGACCGTCTATTTCACGTTTACAGCACAACCCGTTTACGAAGCCTCGGCGCTGATTCTGCTGAAAGAAGAGGGCGGCGTCAAACAGGAAATTTTCGAGGTGGGCAGTTTAATCAAGCGCGAAACCATGATCAACAATCATGTGGAGATCCTGAAAAGCCGGACGCTGGCGGAAGATGTGATCAACGATCTCATGTCTTCCGAATATGCCGACAGCCTGTGGATACTGGGCAACCGGAAAAGAGAGAAACGCCTGGATTGGAAACATTGGATTGCGGCGCTCCTCAAACAGAATATTTATAACGATGAAATTCCGCATTTCGACGAACTGGTCAAGAATTTCAGGGAAGAGGCCATTTCCGTGGTACCGAAACGGGATACGGACATGGTTGAGCTCAAGGTGCAGGCGTTCAGTCCGTTCGAGGCCGCCCTGGTGGCCAATATCTGGATGCAGGCCTATATCAATATGGACAAACGGTACAGCAAGGCGGAAGTGACCGATATCCGGGAGTTTCTGGAAGGCAAGCAGATGGAAATGGAACAAAAGCTTACCGCTTCGGAGAATGCCCTGAAAAACTACAAAGAGAAGGAGGGCGTGGTCGAACTGAATTCGGAAACCGAGCAGGTCATCAAAATGTCCGCGGATTTCGAAACCATGTATCAGGAGGCCGTGACCGAACTGGAGGCCAACAACCGCCGCCTGGCCGTTCTGAAATCGAAACTCAACGAAAGCCAGAAAGCGGCGCTGAGTACCAGCCTCTCCAGCCCTGTCATTCTTGAATTGCAGAAGCAGCAGGGCAAACTGATCGCCGACAAGGCGAGTTATGAACAGCAGCTGAAGGGCACGGATTATTATTCTCCGGATGATCCGACTCTGAGAAAATATGAGCAGCGGCTCGAGGGACTGCAGGAAAAGATCCGCGAGGAAATGAACAAAATGGTGTCCGCGGGCGCAACTTCACTCAATCCCCTGGAAGTTTCAGAAGGGCTGGTGACGAATGTGCTCGAAATCGAAGCGGAAAACAGCTCGCTCAAGGCCAAAACCCAGGAGCTGCAGAAAGTCGTCAACAAGTACAACAGGGAGCTGAATTCGCTGCCCGAAAAGCATCTCAGGCTGGCTCAGCTTCAGCGGGAAATGGAAGTGACCAACAACATCTACCTGATGCTGAGGGAGAAGTACGAGGAGAACCGGATCGCCGAAGTCGGGCATCTGGGATCCGTCCGGTCGATCGACAGGGCCAAGCCGCCTAAAAAACCGATCAGTCCCAAAAAGAAAATGAACCTGATTTTCGGTTTTTTTGTGGGCATCGGCCTGGGTGTGGGCATCACGTTCATACGCGAGTATATGGACAATACCGTGAAATCTATCGAAGACATGGAGCACATGGGTTTTACGGTACTCGGATCGATTCCGTTCATTACGGCCGAATCCGTGGGCAAGAACGGCAAGGGGGAAAACGGAGAGATCAACCGCATTGAATCCAGACTGATCACTCATTTTGCGCCCAAGTCCCCCATATCCGAAGCGTATCGCAGCCTGCGGACCAATATTCAGTTTTCACAGGCCGATCAAAAGATAAAAACCGCACTGATTACGAGTTCGGTGCCGGGCGAAGGCAAATCGACAACCGTGGCCAACCTGGCCATTACATTTGCCCAGATGGGAGCCAGAACGCTGCTGGTTGATGCGGATCTCAGGAGGCCGGTTCTGCACGGCATTTTCGGGTGCTCCAGAAACAACGGTCTCACCAATGTGCTGGTCGGCCGTTCCACGCTCGAAGAGGCCGTTCATGTCACCCGTGTCGAGGGACTGAATCTCATGGCTTCAGGAACACTGCCCCCCAATCCGTCGGAACTCATCAATTCCAAGATGATGGAAAAACTGATCAGCAAGGCATCGGGTCTATATGATATTGTCCTCTTTGACACGCCGCCTGTTATTGCGGTGACGGATGCGGCTGTTCTCGCGACCAAGGTCGACGGCGTGGTCCTGGTGACACGGTCAGGAGAAACCGACAGGGATGTGATTTATCGCAGTAAAACCCAGCTTGAGAAGGTGAACGCAAAGATGCTGGGCGTGCTCATGAACGGTGTCAATGTGAACATGATGTACGGTTCCTACTATCAGTACTATCAGTACTACTATTATTCAGGGGACAACAAAAAGAAAAAGAGAATGAAGCAGAAAGCCGTATCCTGATATGGAAGTTCCACGGGTGAGATAGCGGATGGCGTATGATAATGGATAAAGCACGAATTGAACCGGAACGAACCAATGATTCAAAATACGCGTGAGAACATTCTGAAGACCCGATAAGCCCATGCTTAAAATATTTATACAATCTCTCAGGCCCAGGCAATGGACAAAAAACCTGTTGTTGTTTGCCGGGCTGATTTTCAGTAAACATCTGTTTGAAACTGCCGATATCCTTCGTTCATTAAGCGCCTTTGTGCTGTTCTGCCTGCTGAGCGGCGGACTGTATCTGGTCAACGATCTCAAGGATCTGGAAAAGGACCGTGCACATCCGAGCAAGAAGAAACGGCCGCTCGCATCCGGCAAGCTGCCCGTTTCCGCCGCGGTCATCGCCTCGCTGTTTCTGATTCCCGGAATGATCGTCGGTGCTTTCTTTTTGAATGCCGCGTTCGGCTGGATCACGTTCGGTTATGCGGTTCTGATCCTCCTGTATTCCTATGGTCTGAAAAACCTGGTCATTCTGGATGTGCTGATCATCAGCATCGGATTTGTATTACGCGCCGTGGCAGGTGCCGCGGTCATCGGTGTTTCCATATCGTCCTGGCTCCTGGTCTGCACTATTTTTCTCGCGTTGTTCTTGTCGCTCAACAAGAGGCGGAACGAACTCACCCTTCTTGGGGATCAGGCGCAGAAGCACAGGAAGAATCTGCTGGAATACAGCACGCGGCTGCTCGATCTGATGATCACCATGGTTTCGGCCTGTGCCCTGATGTCGTATGCGCTGTATACCACGGCGGAGGAGACCATTCATAAGTTCGGCACACGCAATCTGATTTTTACGCTTCCCTTTGTGATTTACGGGATTTTCAGGTATCTGTACCTCGTGCATCAGAAAGGGCTGGGCGGCAGCCCCGAACAGATTCTTCTGGAAGACAGGGAACTGATCATCGATATTTTACTGTGGATACTCATGACCGTGTTTTTTATTTACATAGGATAAGGTATGCAGGGTTATCTGATTCTGGGTGCGGCCATTGTGCTGAATGCAACGGCCAATATTCTCATCAAAGTAGGCATGTCACGTATCGGTCAGGCGGATCATCTGAAGGACCTGCTTGTCAGGGCCATTGCGCAGCCCGTATTTATCGGCGGCATTCTTTCATTCGGTCTCGCCCTTGCATCCTACAGTATCGTGCTCAGCAGGCTGAATCTCAGTATCGCCTATCCCCTGATGGTCAGTCTGGGACTCATTATCGTGGTGCTGGCATCGTATTTCTTTTTGAATGAAACCATCACGGCAATCCAGATGCTGGGTTTTCTGTGCATCATTGCCGGTGTCTGGATGGTGGCCAGGTAAAGGTGCCGATCCGTATGGTTTCGGTTAAATTGACCGGATGAATAATGGGGCAGCCGTTTTGTGTGAGGAACCGGAACAGTCTGTTCACTGGTATGCGCTGTATACCAAGCCCAGGCATGAAAAGAAGGTCGAAAAGGAACTGGTCAAAAAACAGATTGGTTGCTATCTGCCGATGCGAAAGACATTGCGGCAGTGGAGCGACCGGCGCAAGTGGGTGGAAGAACCGCTGTTCAGAAGCTACATATTTATTCAGGGAGACAACGCGTTGCGATACCGGGCCGTTCAGACGCCGGGTGTTGTCAGGGCCGTGATGTTTCAGGGCAGGCTGGCCGTTGTCCGTGATGAAGAAATAGACTGGATCAGGCGTATTCTGTGTGAAACGGACGACGTCGAAGCGGTCCCGCAATTGCTGATAGGAGAAGAGGTTGAAGTGCGGTCCGGTCCGCTGATCGGGCTCCGCGGACGGCTTACACAATTTCAGGGGGAACAGAGGCTCGTGATCGACGTGCCGTCCATTCGCCAGGCCGTCCGGATCAGTGTGGATGTGAGGGACATTCAGAAAGTGAATTAAGAGAGGCGCATCAGCGTCTTTCATGTTTTAAATAATACGGAGTGTATTCTGCCAGTCACTTTTTGGTTTCACGAAACGGGCCAAAATGATGATGAATGACCGGCTCAGCGTTTGTCTGGGACTGAGATGGCGGAGCTGTGTTTAAAAATATGGAACTAAGAGGAAATGCGCCGTGAATATGGATTTGAACAGGATATGTGAAATAGCGAAACAAGCCGGAGAAAAGATACTCGAGATATACGGACAGGATGATTTCAATATCGAGCAGAAAGAGGACAACTCTCCCCTGACCGCAGCGGACAGGGCTTCCCATGCTATTATTTCGAATGCGCTCAGCGCATCCTATCCTGATATACCGCTTCTTTCCGAAGAGGGAAAACACATGCCCTATGAAGAAAGAAAGCACTGGCATTCATTCTGGGTGGTGGATCCCCTGGACGGTACCAAGGAATTCATCAAACGGAATGGTGAATTCACCGTGAATATCGCACTGGTCACCGGCGGGCTTCCCGTGGCCGGCGTGATATACGTGCCCGTTACGGATGTACTCTATTACGCCCGGAAGGATCTGGGCGCATTCCGCCGGCAAGGAGACGGGGAACCCGGGATCATTCATACCGATACGGACATCCGTACAAAGCTGATTGCTGTCAGGAGCCGGTCCCACGCGTCTCCGGAAGAAGAAGCCTATGCAGGGAAGACCGGGTGCAGTGAAATCATCTCTGCCGGAAGCTCCCTGAAATTCTGCCGCGTGGCGGAGGGGGAGGCCCATTATTATTACCGGCACGGTCCGACCATGGAGTGGGATACGGCGGCCGG
>JAFGGN010000124.1 GCA_016930535.1 bacterium | reverse complement strand
TGGTTTTGCCCACGCCCGGCGGGCCCCAGAATATCAGGGAGAAAAGGCGGTGGGTTTCGACCATTGTGCTTAACAGATGACCGGACCCGACCAGATGCTGCTGGCCTACGAGCTGGTCCAGGGTCTGCGGGCGCATACGTTCCGCCAGCGGCGCGAATTCCGGCTGTCCGGAAGGGGGTTCGTGGAAAAGGTCCATGTTTCAATTTATAAATAAAAGATTAAAGAACAAAGATTAAAGATAGCATATTGGGTCATTGGGTCATTGGGTCATTGGGTCGTTGGGTCGGGGTTTGAAACGGAGGCTCGGAGAAAAAGAGAGACGGATAATGCGATTCCTTTTTTTCTCCTTTTCACCGTTTCGCCGTTACTCTGTTTCGTGCGGTCCGCGGTCATGCCGTCCGCGGTCCTCTTTCATCTCCGGTTCTCCGAACCATTCCCGGTCTGTGTCCAGGCGTTCGCATTGCTGATTCAATCCGGAATTTGATTTTTGAATTCATTTTCAATTTGGAATTTGTTATTTTATATCCGCACGGGGTCGGGATATCGAATCATGTCATCAGATGCGACACGATGTGCGTCTAATTAGACGGTTATATATCCCCGGTCATTATCATAAGGCGCAATCATGAAACAGGGACCTGTTTTATTGTGCATCGTGCTGATGCTGGCCGCCTGCTCGTCTTCCGGTCTGCTGGTGCAGAATGACGGATTTTATCTGCTCACGGTGATGAAGGCCGACTGGATATTGAAATTTCCATCGGGAAATTTCATTGTTCAGGCCGAAACCGTGGAGTCGAATGGCACGACAGCCTATTTTGTATTCCGGGACTTCGAATCCGGGTACAATCTGTACGTCCATGTCGAATCCGACAGAAAATACGATCATCCGGAAACGTATCTGGAAGAAAAATGGGAATACTCGAGAAAAAAGCTGCCACCCGTGCACAATGTCAGGAAAACAGGCACGGATGAATACTGCATCGTCTCCTATTTCGTTCCGGACGAGCTCTATAAGGGCAATATCAATGTGGTGTATTACAGGGGCGGGCTCTTTATCGATATGCGTCTTTCCAAGCTGTATTTTACGGAGGCGGACAACGCGTTTTTTCAGGCGTTTTTCCCGGGTGTGGAATTTGTCGATAAAAAGGAAACCGCCCTGCCTGCGGAAGAAGGTCTCATCGAAGAGTAAAATAAGCAAATAGTATATAGGGGACAGATAAGTCGTGCGTGACGGGAATCGAACCGTCCCGCCCGGGAAGGATCATCAAATGAATGCATCGCCGAAAACCACGCAGAAAATCCGGATCACGCGCAATGTGATCGCGCTGGGTGTGGTCAGCCTGTTCACGGATGCGGCCACCGAGATGATTTATCCGCTCGTTCCCGTTTTTGTGACACTGCTCGGATCGAGCGTATTCATCCTGGGCGTGATCGAGGGCGTGGCCGAAACCACGGCGGCCCTGCTCAAGCTGGCAAGCGGCATGATTTCGGACCGCATCGGGAAGCGGAAGATCCTGATCGTCATCGGATACGGCATATCCACGTTCATCCGCCCGCTGACGGGCGCCGTTTCGGCCGCATGGCAGATTGTGTTCGTCCGCATGACGGACCGCATCGGCAAAGGCATACGGACCGCGCCGCGTGATGCGCTGATCGCCTCGTCGATCGATGAAAGCATAAGGGGCAGGGCCTATGGATTTCATCGCGCCATGGATCATGCTGGCGCCGTGATCGGTCCCCTGCTGGCCGTATCGGCCCTGATCGTGCTGGTTCTTGTCTTCCGTGTCCGGGAAACCGTGTCCATTCTGCGGTGGACCTTTTACGTGTCCATCATTCCCGGGCTGCTGGCACTTTCGGCGCTGCTGATTTTCGTTCAGGAAAAACCGTCGCGGGCGCCGGAGTCGAAACAGGTTCGGTTTTCGTTCGGACAATTCGACCGGAATTTTCTGATGTACGTGGGTGTCGTCACCCTGTTTACGCTGGGCAATTCGTCGGATGCTTTTCTTCTTTTCAGAATTCAGCAGATGCTTCACAACAGTCCGTCCGTCTATGAATCCGTCATATCCATGCCCGTGGTCGGGAAGGCCATCACCGGGTTCGGGAATCCCGACATGCAGAAAAGGCTGATCGAGCTTCTGTTTATCCCGCTGATCTGGGCGTTTTTCCATATCATCAAGGTGATTTTCTCCACGCCTCTGGGAGCACTTTCCGATACAAAAGGACGAAAAAGCGTCATCCGTACAGGATGGGGCGTTTATGCGGCTGTCTATTTTGCATTCGCGGTGCTGGACCGGTTTCCGGAATCCTGGCAGGTGCCGGTGACATTTGTACTGTTTGCCGTGTATGCGCTTTATTATGCGTTCTGCGAGGGTGCAGAAAAGGCCTTTGTCGCCGATCTGGTCGGATCCGGGCAGAGGGGAAGCGCATTCGGATTGTTCAGTTTTGCGACCGGTGCGGCGGCGCTTCCGGCCAGCGTGGTTTTCGGGCTGCTGTATCAGGCATTCGGTGCTGCCGCCGCCTTCGGAACAGGTGCGTTTCTGGCCCTGGTCGCGATGCTGCTTCTGAACGGGATCCGGGAAAAAAAATATCGCGGGATGAAGTTTCGATAAACCATGGAATCCGGTTGCCGTGATCCGGAACGGTTCATGTGTTAAAATAGGCGATCACGCTGTCCACCTGCTCGAAACTTTCGAACAGCACATCCGGATTTTCCACCTTTAAAATTTCCGGTTCATGAAATCCGGTGGCTACGGCGACCGTGCGTACGCCGTGCGGCCTGGCCGCCCGTATATCGAGCGGCGTGTCTCCTATTACGTACACGTCCTCCGGTGCGGGAACATGCCCGAACAGGTCCCTGAAACGGTTCATGGCCACGGGCACCAGGTTCACGCGTTCGGCCTCGTCGTCCGCATAGGCACCCAGCCTGAAGAAATGGTCGATCTGAAAATGACGGAGTTTCAGAAAGGCCCCCCGCCTCCAGTTGCCGGTCAGCAGACCGAGCGCCATTTGTTTGTCCTGATTCAGTCTCTCGAGAAGTTCAAGGATGCCCGGGCACAAGCGTTTGTCGACATCGGCATGTTCCAGCTCCTGTTCCAGCAGTCCGTAATAGGTCTCCTGAAACCGGATCATGTCCCCGTCCTGAATTGATATTCCATGCTGCTGCATCACATCGCGCAGAATCAGGGGATCCGTCCGTCCCATCATGGAGATGTCCCGGAATCCGTTCTCAAAACCGTATAACCGGTGAAAAGTACGGTTCATGGCGGTGCGTCCGGCGCCTCCGGACAGGAGAAGTGTGCCGTCGATATCGAAAAGAAGCAGTTTCACGAGCGTCGTTCCGGTTTTTGTGACAGGGAGAAGTCTGCCCTATATCCAATAAAAAAAATCCCGGCCCATGCAGGCCGGGACATTGTAACGGTTTCAGAATGCATCAGGCTTTGTAAATGGCAGCCATTTCACTTAATGAAACGCGGTCGACCGTACCGGCCAGACCCGCGCTTCCGAATTTCTGGACCAGCATTTCCACATGGGACGCGATCCGTTCCTGAACCAGGATCATAACTTCCTCGAGAATGGTTCCTTTGGGATCCGTTCTCAACAGGCCGGCATCGATAACCTTGAGATAATCGCGGGGATCGATGGCGTCCAGCTTTTCATCCAGCGCCTTTTTAATCGGCATCAGGATATCCGCCGAGGTGGTTTCGACGCCTGGATTGTCGTTGAACCATTTGCGGAACGTGGCTGTGATACCCAGGCGCAGGTCCGTGTCGATGTTGATTTTCCGGATCCCGGCCACCACGGCTTCCTGAATTTTATGCATGGGAATTCCGGCCGCGCCCTTGACAGTGCCTCCCTGCGCATTGATTTCGGCCACGATTTCCGGAGGTACGGTGGAAGAACCGTGACTCACCAGAAAATGGTCGTTGTTCTGGCCGTATGCCACCATGCCCTTGTAACTCTGTTCCACGATGTGAACGGCCAGTTTTTCAAGACCGCCCGCGCTGCCTTTGTTGGGTCCGTGCGAGGTGCCGTATGCAACGGCCAGGGCATCGGCTTTGGATTCATTGAAGAAAAAGGGAACAAGATACGGATCCGCGTACGTGGTGGCTTCGTGAATCACATCCTCTTCGACACCGGCCAGTTTACCGTATTCACCCTCGACACTCAGTCCCTTGGCATGCGCATATTGTACAATGTCCTGTGTCAGTTTAATATTGTCTTCGAATTCCAGAGTCGAGGCATCGATCATGACCGAGCTGAATCCTTCGTCCGTGCAGACCTTGGCCTGCTCTTCATTTCCATGATCCAGGTGAAGTGCCACGGGAAGTGTATGGTTCGAGTCGTTCATGGCCTGAAGCACCATCCCCTGGATTTTTTCCGGGCCGCCCTGAAACTTATTCGCTCCGCGGCTCGCCTGAATGATGCCAGGCGCATCGCTGCGCCGCAATCCTTCGAGAATGCCCATGGCCTGGGAATAAAAATTCACGTTAAATGCGCCGATTGCAGCGGGCTTGCCCTGCTGTGAAGCCTTTTCGGCCGCACGAAGCAACGGCACCATTGAAAACAGCTGACATTGATCTTGCATATCACCATCTCCTTTATTGAACAGTTGAATCAGAATCTTTGCCTTTAGTCCCGTTAATATGGGAACATTTCATTAAAAAGTCAAGCAGAAAGGCAGGCGGAATCCGGGGTTCGTCTTGCATTTTGGCATGAAAAAATGTACCTTATGCTATCTGTTTTCAACCAACAAGGAGTGTCGCCTATGAAGACCGTGCTTCCGGATGACGGTGAAATTCTGGATATCGAACTCGAAGAAAGTTTGCTGGCCAAAAACCGCGATCTGGCCGTGAAAAACAAGGCTCTTCTCGACAGGCATGCGGTCCGCGCGATCGACATTCTGGGATCCATCGGTTCCGGGAAGACGACGTTGATTCAGCAGATGGTCCGGCTTTTATCAAAAGACAGCCGGATTGCAGCGCTGGCCGGGGATCTGACCACGACCATCGATGCGGACCGGATCCGCGAAGCCGGGGCCGAGGTGGTACAGATCAATACGGGCAAGGAATGCCATCTGGACGGGCATCTGGTGTCCAAGGCCCTGAATGAGCTCGACTTATCCGGACTGGATATCCTTTTTATCGAAAATGTCGGGAATCTGATCTGTCCGGGAGAATTTCCCGTGGGCGCCCATCAGCGCATGGTGGTGGTTTCCGTCACAGAAGGTCCCTACATGATCGTCAAACATCCCTACATTCTGGCCGAGGCATCGGCACTGGCCATCAACAAGATCGATCTGGCCGCAGCGATGGAGGTCGATGTGAAACGGCTGATACAGGATGCACATACGGTCAGACCCGGTCTTCCGGTTGTTCCGATCAATGGAAGAACGGGGCAGGGCATTCCCGAATTGGCCGGCATTCTGGGGCTTACAAATCCTGCATGATGCACCGGAGCGTTTATGCATGAAGCTTCCATTGCACATGGCATTGTCGAGACCGTGCTGAGAAATGCGGATCTCCAGAAGGCCTGCAGAGTAGAAAGTGTGGAACTCGAAGTCGGGGAATTGACGTTTTTAAATATTGAACAGGTGACGTTCTGGATCCGGAACGGATTTGAAAATACGATTGCACAAAACGCGACACTCACTGTGCGGTCTGTGCCGGCTAAAATACAATGCAGGCGCTGCCATTTTACGGGACCCGTGATCATGAAGGATCATGCGATGGTCCATTATACCATTCCGGTACTGACCTGTTCGCAGTGCCGGGACAGCCATGTGGATATTGTCGAGGGGAAAGACGTGGTCGTGAAGCAGATACGTATTGAAAGGCAAAGTCAGGGGGAACAGAAAAGATGCTGAGTCGCCGCCCATTCATCATTCACTTCGGGATACCGGTTTTATTCATGGCCATGACCGTTTTTGCCGGAGATATCCGGACGCTGATTTCGGATGAGACCATGTGCCGGTTTGAATTTACACCCTCCGGTGTGAAATGGGACACGCTTGCCGCTGAGGACGGGGATTTTCAACGGCTTTCATTTGAAAACGCCGATTATTCGGCCGGGCCCGGTGAACCGATGCTGCCTGCGCGGTCCGTCGTGGTTGCCTTGCCTCCGGATGCCCGGGTTCAGGTGTCGGCTTCCGCTGCCGGCTATGAGGAGTTTCATGAGGTGCGGTATATGCCATCGCCCGGGCTGGTGAAGGAAAATGACTTCTGGAGCGAGACCCATGAACGCGGTCCGGCTTATTCCAGGGCCGGATGGACTCCCTCTTCCCTCATTGAAGCATCGGATCCCTCCATGGCGGGAGACATGCGTGTGGCACACATCCGGATAATGCCTCTCCAGGTCGATCCGGTCACAGGCGATGCCCGGCTGTACAGCCGTATCATCGTGACGGTGAATTTTACGGGCGGAATGCAGCGGGCCGGGTTACGTCCGCACGCTTTGAAGCCGGGTCTCGGACAGATTGTGCTCAATGCGGATGCGGCAGGGAACTGGGGCCTGTCCCCGGAACGGCTGAAGAAAACGTCCCGGGTATTTGCCGGCGGCCCGTGGTTCAAAATACCGGTAACGGAAGAAAATATCTATCGTATCACCGGTAAAATGCTTCAGGACGAGGGCGTCGACCTGTCCCGGCTGGACAGCGGCACGCTGAAGCTGTATAACAACGGGGGACGCATGCTGGCGCATGGGCTCTCGGAACCGCGCGTGCAAACCCTGACGGAACTGCCCGTACTCGTGGATGACGGCGGCGACGGACATTTCGATACGAACGACGCCCTGTTTTTTTATGGAAAAGGTGTGACCGGATGGCAGTATGACCGTGTGACCGGGCTGTATTCACATTATATCCATTTTTATGACGATGTCAATATTTACTGGCTCACTTTCGGGGGAAGCCCGGGAAAACGGATCGCTCAGAAAACCGGCCCGGACGCTTCTTCAGCGGTGCCGGTTTCTTTCACCGGGGACTGGTTTTTCTATGAAAAGGAAGAGACGAATCCCATCGAGGCGGGCATACAGTGGTTTTCTCAGGAATATTCCCAGGCCGTTTCCGAGCAAACCATCAGTTTTACACTGAACAATCCGGTCGCTCCGGACACACTGGGCATTACGGTACAGGTCAAAGGCGGTCAGGCCGCCTATTCCCATAACTTCGATTTTCAGCTCAATGATCTGATGCTGCCGGGTTTTTATGCCTCTGGCGCGTCTATACGCAGCAGGCGGTCGCTGCTGCCGGTTTCCAGTCTGGGCGAATCCAACCGGTTCACGATCCATTATCAGGGCAGCCATGACGATGCCACGGGATTTCTGGACTGGTTTGAAATTGCCTATAAACGGCCGCTCTCCGCCAAATCCGACCGGCTCCTGTTTTCATCTCCTGATAACGGGAACGTATATGCATTTCAGCTCAGCGGATTCAGCGGCATGCCGCTGGTATGGGATGTGACGGATCCGGCATCGGCCGCATCCCTTTCCGTTTCTCAGAACGGGGGGGTGTGGCAATGCGTGGATGCTGCGGCCCCGCAGACGCCGCGGCGCTATGCGGCGTTCCGGACATCGGCTGCAGTGACGGTTTCTGAAATCACGGAGGATACACATGTCAGCAACCTGAGGGATGCTGCGAACGCCGCGGATATGATCATTATTGCACCGGACGTATTTTCAGAGCAGGCGGAGCGTCTGAAGGCCATGCGTGAAACAGCGGACACACTGCGTGTCATGGTGGTGGATATTCAGGATGTGTACGATGAATTTTCCTGGGGTCTGAAAGACATGACAGCGATCCGGGATTTTATGGTGGCCACACGCGGCTGGCAGACAGCACCCGGATATCTGCTGCTCTTCGGTGACGGCAATTATGTATATAAGCCCACGGAAGACAACAGTCCGAACTGGATCCCCACATATGAAATCGATTCCAGCGATGAAACCGCTGCGAGCGCCGTGGATGACTGGTTCGCCCGGATTCAGGGCAATGATACGGATCCGGATATCGCGATCGGACGGCTCCCGGTTCAGACGGAAGAAGAAGCAAAAACCGTCGTGGATAAAATTGTCGAATATGAAACGGCCAACAATTTCGGAATCTGGCGCGCGACCGTGACGCTGGTCGCAGATGATGTGCGGAAAGGGACGGATCAGAATCATACCGGTGAAATGACGCATACAGAAGCGATTCAGGCCATTTCAGTATACCACATTCCTCCGCATATCAATCAAAGAAAGATTTTCCTGACCGAATACGAAGAGGTGATTCAGGCAGATGGCCGCAGAAAACCGGAAGCCAAGGCGGATCTGTTCGAACAGATCCATCTGGGCACCATGCTCGTCAATTATATCGGTCACGGCAATGAGGGTGTATGGGCCCATGAGCAGGTGCTGAGCATGCCCGGGGATTTGCCGCTCTTTCACAATGCGGGACTGTATCCCCTGATGTACGGTGCAACCTGTACGTTTGCCAGGTTTGATCTGGACAACCGGCAAAGCCTGGCCGAATGGCTTCTTCTGCTTGAAAATGCGGGAAGTATTACGAGCATCGGCGCGACTCGTGAATGCTTTGCCAATGAAAACGAATCGTTGAATAAAAAATTTCTGGATCTTGTTCTTAATTCCATGCCCATGATTCGTGTCGGAGAAGCGCTCCGGCTTGCGAAAGTGGCGTCCACAAATTCGATATCCAATGATCAGAAATACACGCTTCTGGGCGATCCCGCGCTCCGGCTTGCACTTCCCCATCAGAGAATCACACTGACGCATATGGAGCCGGATTCTTTCAAGGCGCTGTCCCTGGTTGGTGTGGATGCAGCGATCGATCCGGAGGATCCGGCCTTCCAGGGCAAAGGCGTACTGACTGCTTTTGATTCTGATCAGGACAGGCACTTTACGTTCTATGACAAAAACGGCCGGTTATATGCGTTGGATTACACCGTTCCGGGGAACACGCTGTTCCGGGGGGAGACCTCTGTGAAAGGCGGGGGCATCGATGCATCGTTCATCGT
>JAFGGN010000001.1 GCA_016930535.1 bacterium | reverse complement strand
GTTTTCTCCTTTGTATTTTTTGACGATCTCATCCAGTTTACTATCAACATCTGCAGGAATTGAATTTTTATTCAGTTGAACATAAGCCGGATAACTATTGTTGTCCCACGTTTCCATGTTCTTTCTTTTTGAATAAAGCGTATTAAATGAAGCCACAAAATCAAAAATGAAATGCGAATTTGCAGGCGTATCTTGAATGACACCGGTCACTAAATAATTATCTTGCTGATCCACATGGATGGTCTGACCAACGGGATTGGTTTGACCAAAATATTTCCGGGCCATCGATTCTGTCAATAGAACGGAAAACGGATTTTGCAGGGCGGTTTCAATATTTCCGGCGATCAGAGGAAAATTGAACATTTTCAAAAAATCAGGATCGGCATAATAAAACCGGTCTTCATTGCAAGAGTTCTCATTGAAGTGAATCAGGCAACTATTCTTTTCGATTCGGGTTCCGTTTACAATTTCAGGGCATTCCTGTTTTAAAACAGGCATCAACGCTGCCGGCGTACAATTGAAACCATCCTTATTCTGATAAACGAAAGTACACGGATTGAGAACAATCCGAAACATATCTTTGCCATGCCGATGATATTTATCGAAGCTGAACTCCCATTGTATATAGAATGCGATGAGTATAAAACAGGTCATGCCGATCGCCAATCCAATGATATTAATTATTGAATAAGACCGGTGTTTAATGATGTTTCGTATCGCGGTTTTAATATAGTTTATTAACATCGTTCTGCTCCATGACTGGATTTATTCATATTTCAATGATTCTATCGGATTTGCAGTCGCCGCCCGGATCGTCTGCAAGCCTATGGTCAACAATGCAATGAGAATGACAATTCCGCCGGAAACAATAAACATCCACGACCGGACATGAATTCTGTAAGCAAAATCCTGGAGCCATCTGTTCATAAAAAAATAGGCAATAGGACAGGCAATAATATTCGCAAGTGCAACCAGGGTCAAAAAATTCTTTGACAGATTGAATGTAATATTCAATACGGAAGCGCCCAGTACTTTACGAATGCCTATCTCCTTGGTCCGCTGCGCAATAATGAATGACGAAAGGGCGAACAATCCCAGACAGGCAATGATAATAGCCAGCATGGCAAACATGTTGAAAATATAACCCATTCTTTGGACATCATCGTACATCATCGTATACCTTTCATCCAGGAATGAATATCTGATTTGCTGATAAGGCGCGATTGTTTTCCACACATGCGTTATCGAAGCAACGGTTCGGGACATATTTTTTGTGTGTATTTTAACAGAAACGATATCCGGACTTTTACCAAGCGTCAGACACATGCCTCCGATATTTTCCTTTAACGATTCAAAATGAAAATCTTCGACAACTCCGATCACGTGCCAGCTGGCAAAAGAAGTACAGATTGTTTGATCCAAAGGATTTTCCAGATTCAATTGTCTTGCCATTGTCTTATTGATAATACACCCCTCAGCGTCTCCTGCGATTTCCGGAGAAAAATCCCTTCCCTCGACAATATTCATGCCCATGGTCTTGATATAATCGTGATCAATACCCCATAACTGCGCCGAATAAGCCTCATCCACTTCCTGTTTTCCTTCATTCCAGAAACCGCAGCTGTTTCGCTTCATCTCTGAAACAGGCAAATAATCACTGACCGTTACATTTTTAACATCTGGTAATTTCAGTAATTCATTTTTGAAAGAAGTCACCTGATCACCCAAAGATTTGGTACCCTGAATAAGCAGTACCTCGTCCTTGTCAAAGCCCAGTTTCTTATTGAGTATGTACGCGACCTGATTATTAATAACAAGTGTACTTGTTATTAATATAATCGAAATAGAAAATTGGAAAATGACCAGGCCGTTACGCAGAGAAGCATTCTTACATCCCCGTTTTATACTCCCTTTAAGAACTGCGATGGGCTCAAAAGACGAAATATAAAACGAAGGATAAAGCCCGGCCAATATTCCCGTAAACGTCGCAGCACAAGCCAGCAGGGGCAGCAGCCACCATTCATTCCACGGAAAAACAAGTTCTTTAACGGACAGAATATTAAAATACGGAAGCAGGAACATCACCAAGACAACACCCAAAGAAAAAGAAAGAAAACTTAACAGAATTGATTCAGCTAAAAATTGATTAATCAGGCTCTTCTGGCTTGCCCCGACAGTTTTTCTAAGCCCCACTTCCATTGCGCGTTTGGAGGATTTCGCAGTGGAAAGATTGATAAAATTGATGCACGCAATGATAAAAATAAAAATCGCGATCATACCAAACAGCCAGACAAATCGTATGTCTCCGTGTTGAAATTCATCACTAATTCCTTCTGACTTCAGATAAATGTCGCTGATTGGCTGCAATCGGTAGGTTATCTTTGCAATAAGATCATCCGCTTCGGGGCCTTCGCTTTTTCCGATCAGGGACGCTGCATTTTTTTTAGCCAGTTTTTTGAATTTTGTCTCAAGTGAAGCCACATCGATGCCGGGGTGAAGCAACGTATAAACCGTACTTGATTGTGAGTTCCAGTTTGTTTCTTCGCCCGGATAAAGGCCCTCGCTTAAAGTCATCAGAAAATCATATTGGAAATGCGAATGACGGGGAGGATCCTCCATGACTCCGCTTATGGTATAAATCCTTTTCCTGTCATTATTCAGTATCATTGTTTTGCCGACAGGATTTTCACCGGGAAAAAACTTGTCGGCTTTACGCTTTGAAATGATCATGGTTTCGGGACCATCGAGTGCATGATCCAGATTTCCATAAATCATCTGCGGCTGAAATATATCCAGGAGGCCCTGGCTGGTATAAACAAATCCTTCTTCAAAAATATTATCCGGTTTGTCTGTACGCCTGATATCATTGCTGCCGGCACCAAAATAGACAAGTCCTGTCATACGGCCAACTTCTTCTATTTCAGGGAATTCGCTTTTTATTGCACTTACAACCGGAGCCGGAAAGGTTGATATTTGCCAGATATGGTCGCCGTCATTAATACGTAAAATCACTCTGTATATTCTGTCCCCGTTCTTGAAATGAAGATCATAACCGAGTTCATCTTTAATGAAGAGTGCAATCAATAAACATGCAGCGATACCCAAAGCCAGCCCGACAATTTTAATGATGGAATACATCTTTTGTTTGGCAAGGTTGCGCCAGGCGATGATAAAATTATTTTTGAACATGGCTGCTCCTAAAATATTTGATTACCCATATCTAAACGATTCCATCCTCCTGAGGCGGATTTCGTCATTCGTACCGCAACGACTCGACCGGATTCGACCGTGTGGCTTTCACTGCCTGTCCGCTGAGCGTCACCAGCGTGATGACAACGGCGAGGCCCGCCGCTATGCCGTAGACCGGCCATCCTATAGGGGCCTGATAGGCAAACTGTTGCAGCCACTTCCCCATGATATAAACCGCCGCCGGGACGGCGATCACGATCGAAACAGCCAGACCCAGCAGATATTCACGCGTCAGCAGGCTGAAAATCTGAAATGTCGATGCGCCCAGCGTTTTCCTGATGCCGATCTCCCGCAACCGGCTCTGGGAAGTCATGGAAATCAGCCCGAAAAGTCCCATACAATTGATCAGCACGGCGGTAACCGTAAAAATAAGAAGCAACTGGCTCAGATGCCTGTCATCCCTGTGAATCCTCCCGAATTCGTCATCCGCAAAATGAACATCGAAATAGGCATCCGGGAACAGCCGTTCCCAGACCTGCCGAACGGCCCGGAGCGTTTCCGGGATCTGCCCCGGACGGAGCCGGATGGCATAATAACACAGGAACTGCGTGAAAAAGGGATGGTTCAGCTGATCGGTCGAAAAGAAAAACAGGGCCGGAATCATACTGTGCAGCGAATGCGTATGAAAATCCTGAATCACGCCGATGACTTCCCACTCGCCGCTCCACATGGTAATTTTACTGCCTACGGGCGAATCGATATTGAGCAGGCGGACTGCCGTTTCATTCAGTACCAGCCGGGAATTCGACATATCCTTCATTGCATCCGAATAATTCCGTCCGTTTTGAATACCGAGTCCGACAGTTTCCAGGTAATCCAGATCCGACATCACATAACTCAAATGCAGATTTTTATCAGGATTCTGGGGATCCGGGATTTCTGTGCCCAGCCAGTTACCCATGGCCGGGGGCACGAAAGAAGTAACCGATACATTTTCGATTCCTGCCAGGTTCATGATTTCATTCTTGAACGTCGCGATGCGGGCGTCCGCGGGATTCACCGGAAAATTGATCGAAACGAGCTGCTCTTTGTTATAGCCCAGTTTTTTATGCTGAATATACCGCATCTGCCGGACCATGGTGAGCGAGCAGATGATCAGCACGCAAAAAATACTGAACTGAAGGATCAGCAGTCCCTTCCTGAACAGGGATTTCGAAGAACGGATGCACGCCCCGGACCTGAACACATCGACAGCCTCCATACGGCCGACATAGAAGGCATTGTAACTTCCGCTGATGAAACCGACCAGCAGGGTCAGCCCGACAATGCAGGCCATAAAGGTGAAATCATGCAGTATGCGGACATCCATCTGGCGGTGAACAAACCGGTTGCCGAAAGGCAGGAACAGTTCCAGAAGTCCCAGTGCGAAGGGCAGGACCATCAACGTCATGACCATGGATTCCGTCAGGTACTGAATCCGGATCTGATACTGTCCCGCGCCGATGACTTTACGTATGCCGATCTCTGTGACACGCTTCACGGACTGGGCCGTGCTGAGGTTGATGTAATTGATGCAGCCCATGCCCAGAATCAGTAAGCCGATGGCAGCAAAGACCAGATTTGTTGAAATATTTCCGGTCTCTCCCATGTTGCCCCAGATATCGCCCGAACGAAGATGCATATCCCCGAAAGGCTGCAATTCAAAAATGCCCTGATATCCTTTCGCCTGGCATGTTTCCGAAAAGGACGGGAGTTTTTCCCTGAATGCCGCCTCGGATGCATGCGGTCTGAGAAGGACGAATGTCTGGGGATTGCTGCCGCTCCAGTCCTTGATGAACTCGGACTCGGCAGCGGACATCATCACCTGTTTGGGAAGGAGGATGTCCGGATCGAGAAATGTTCCCCGGCTGACAGGTTTGAGCACACCCGTAACTGTAAACGTTCGGAACTGTTCACCGATCCTGATGTCGAGGGGCCGGTTCATGGGATTTTCGGACGGAAAATACCTGCGGGCCATTCTCTCCGAAATCACGAGGGAAACCGGCTGGCTCAGGCAGTTGGCTGCATCACCGTGAAGCAGGGGCAGGTTGAAAAGACTGAATATTTCAGGGTCCGCATACACTTCCGATGTCTCCCGTACCATCCGGCCGTCCACCCGAAGCACACATTGTCCCGTATTCTGGGAAATCTGCGCCACGGCTTCGATTTCGGGGAATTCGACTTCCAGTGCCTCTTTCAGGACAACGGGACTCATCCCCTTATAGCCGCCGTCCTTTTTCCTGGTGATCATGCGGTAAATACGGTCCCCTTTATCATGATGTCCGTCATACCGGAGTTCATGCACCACGAACAAAGTACAGAAAAACGACACAGACAGCCCGGCGGCAAGGCCGGTCAACATGATCAGGAAATGTATCTTCTGCCTTTTCATGTTCCTGAAGATGACGAGAATCTGATTTTTAAACATGGGTTCTCCATATTTGGGAGCTTGATGGTTACGGTCCGCCCGAGGCACCTTCCGTCACTCATCCCTGAGTGACACAACGGGATTCGCCATGGCCGCCTTCATGACCTGATAACCGATGGTCATCAGGGCAATCATCATGGTTGCCAGCCCGGCCGTAAGAAAAGACCAGATCGTGATTTCCATACGAAATGAAAAATTTTCCAGCCATTTGTGCATCGCGATCCAGGCCGCGGGCCAGGCAATGACATTGCCCAGCAGTATCCACTTGAAATAATCCCGTGCCATCAGACCCGCAATGAGCGGAACCGTGGCCCCCAGTACTTTCCGGACACCAATCTCCCTGGATCGCTGCTGCACATTGAAGGCGCTCAATCCCAGCAGTCCGAGGCAGGAAACGATCAGGGCGAAAATGGATGAAAACTGAATCAGATGCTGAACCCTTTCATCGGTTTCATACTGGGCCTGAATAGCCGCATCCTGGAATTTGAAGGACACGGGATCATCCGGTACGATTTCCCTGACAATGGTGTGCAGATCCTGCAGCATCTGGCGTACATTTCCCCTCTCAATCCGGACGCAGAGATAATTCACCTGATAGGGTTCATGTTTCGCAAGCATCAGAACCGCCGGCTGAAGGGGCTCGTGCAGTGCGGCTGTGTGATAATCCTTCACGACACCGATAATCCGTCCTTTCCGTCCGAACCAGGTCGAGATCTCCTGTCCGACCGGATTTTTCATGCCCATCTGCCGGACAGCCTCTTCATTCACCACAAACGCGTCGTCCGCATCCGACAGAAATTGTTCCGAGAAAAACCGTCCGTCCGCCATCTGCATCCGGAACGTATTCAGATAATTTTCATCCACCCAGTTGTAACCGACTTCAATATTGGCATCCGGATCGAGACCGGTCCACATGACCGGACCCGAATTGGTCCAGCCGGTCATGTCGTTCGACGACACGGTCACCTGCTGTACTCCCGTATGTTCGAGCAGCCTGTTCCTGACCGAATCCAGGTTGTCCCTTATTTTATTGCCCGCACTCAGAAGAATCACATTTTCCTGATCGAATCCGAGGGACATGTTGCGGATAAAATCCATCTGTTCGTTGATGACGAACAGGCTGATCATGAACAAAACTGAGAGCCCGAACTGAACAATGACCGAGATTTTTCTGAATGCCGCATGCCCGCCGGTCTTGAACCGGGCCGATGTCATGGCGCGCTGCACCGTGAAGGAAGACAAATAAAAAGCCGGATAACTGCCGGCGGCCGCTCCGGTGAACAGGATGATGAGCCCGTATAATCCGATCAGGGGCCATGAATACCGTGTGCTCAGATGCACATTCAGAAACTGATTGACTGCCGGCAATGAAATCTCGACCAGAAGCAGGGAGAAAATCATGGCAAGAACCGTATACGAGAGAGACTCACCCAGGAACTGCAATATCAACTGGATCCGCCGGGAACCCATCGCCTGCCGGATCGCGATCTCCTTCAGGCGCCTTTCTGATCTGGCGGTCGAAAGATTCATGTAATTGATGCACGCGATCAGCAGAATGAGAACCGCGACACTTGAAAATAAATAGATATAATGAATGGAACCCCGGCCGTACACGGGATAAAGGCGGTCGCGGGCAAGGGGAGCCAGAAAAAGCGTATTTTCCCATTCCGGCCTGATTCCATCGATGATTCCGGCAATTTTGGCGTTCACGTCATCCACACGGTTTTCTGTATCGAGCAGGATATACACCAGGCCGCTTTTCGCGTTCCAGTTATTGGTATATGGCGCAATCAGGTCGAACGGAACCAGAAAATCGAAATCGAACTGGGTGTTGCGGGGGATATCTTTCAGAACGCCTGAGACAGCCAATGAACGATTATCATCCATTGTAATGATCTGGCCTAAAGGATCTGATTGTCCGAAAAGCCGGTTCGCGAGTTTCTCCGTGATCACGATGGAGTTGACATTGTCGAACACATGCCGCGGATCGCCGGACAGAATCGGGAAAGAAAACATGGTAAAGAAATCGGGTTCGACATACAATCCGGTTTCGGAAAATCCTTCATTGTTCCGGTTCAATTTGTGTTTTCCGCCGCTGACAAAAGTACTTTCGCGGATTTCAGGGAAATGCTTTTTCAAATATCCGGACAAAGCGCCGGGCTGATGATACCGGCTCAATCCGAGCGGCCGGTAGGTGAACGCCACACGGTAAAGCTGTTCCGCATTTTCATGAAACCGGTCATAACCGATTTCTTCCTGAATCCACAGCATGATGATCAATACACTGGAGAGCCCGATGGACAAGCCCAGCAGATGTATCAGTGAATAGGCACGGTGCCTGACGATGGTTCGGAAAAATATTTTCAGAATATTACGAAACATGGTTTCTCCGCAATTTCTGTCCGATAAGTGTACACCATCGGACATTCTTCTCGATTGAAATATCAAACATGAAATTTCCCGTTCAGGTTTTCCGTGACAATATGACCGTCGAACAGATGCACCACCCGGTGGCCGTACTCCGCATAGGTCGGCGAATGGGTCACCATGATGATTGTGGTACCGGCCTCGTTCAGGTCGAGCAGCATTTTCATCACTTCTTCGCCATGAGACGAATCCAGGTTTCCTGTAGGTTCATCAGCCAGGATGAGTCTGGGACTGCCGACCACGGCCCGGCCCACGGCCACGCGCTGCTGCTGACCTCCTGATAGCTGCTGGGGAAAATGATTTTTACGGTGCATGATCTGCATCTGCTCCATCACTTCGGTCACGCGCTTTTTCCTTTCAGACGAGGACACCTTCTGATATAAAAGCGGCAGCTCGATGTTTTCAAACACGGTCAGTTCATCGATGAGGTTGAAGCTCTGGAACACAAAGCCGATATTGTGTTTCCGAAGGTTGGCGCGCTGTCTCTCCGAGTACCGGGACACCTCATGATCGAGAAAATAGTACCTGCCGTCCGAGGGATTATCCAGGAGGCCGATGAGGTTCAGCAATGTGGATTTGCCGCAGCCGGACGGTCCCATAATGGATACGAATTCGCCATGACGCACTTCGAAGTTGACATTGTTCAGCGCCGTGGTCTCCACCTCTTCGGTGGTATAAACCTTTTTCAAATCTTCTGTTTTAATCATGGAACAGCTCCTTATAATGAATATACCGTTTCATTGCGCATCTCCCTTTAAAACCAGCTTGTCGATATCATTGTAATTCTCGTATCCCGAGGTGATGACCCTTTCACCGGCTTCCAGACCTTCCAGAACCTCGAACATCAAAGGATTCTGACGTCCCAGCCTGATGTTTCTTTTTTCGGCCGTATCACCCGGCTTGTTCAGCACATAAATCCACTGACCGCCGGTTTTCTGATAAAATCCGCCGCGCGGCAGGAGCAGCACTTCGGACAGGTCGCCGAGTTCGAGCCGGATGTGCGTGGTCTGACCCCGGCGTATTCCCTCGGGTTCATGGCCCGTAAATTCCATATCCACCTCGAACCGGCCCTCGATCACTTCCGGGAAAACCTTTTTAATAATCATCGTATACGTGGATCCGTTAAAGTCAAATTCACCCTGCTGCCCGGGGTTGATCCGAGCAATATAGTGTTCATCCACGGCCACACGCACCTTGAACCCGTCCAGCTGATCGATCTGGCCGATACGTTCACCCCGTGCGATCGATTCCCCGATTTCGGGAATCAGGGAGGTCAGCTGCCCCGAAATGGGCGCACGGACCGTGAGATTTTCCATGTTTTTCTTTACCAGCGCCAGACTGCCCTGCATTCTTTCCAGGGACATTTCAAGACTCCGGATCTGATTGGTCCGGAACAGCGAATCCTTTTCATAGGATTCAAGCGTGAGCACACGCTTTCGTATGAGATAATCATATTCATCCCTGGCATCTTCGAACTCTTTTCGCGAAATCAGTTCCTTGTCGATCAGGGTTTTGAACTGATTGTAATTCCGCTCCTGCTTTCTGATCTGATAATTCAGCTCGACAAGCTGCGATTCAAGGGAGAGCCTGTTCCGCTCCATATCCAGCCGCGTGTTTCTCAGATAATTGCTCTGTTCGGCCAGGTCCGCTTCACGATAAAGTATATTGAGTAGAAGATCCGTATTCTCCAGTTTCAGTATCGGATCGCCGATTCCGACATCTGCCCCGGCTTCAAGAAACAGCATCTCGACCCGGCCGCCCTCCATGGCATCGAGAAACACGGTCTTGATGGGAATCACGGTTCCGGTCACCGGAATATACTCCTGAAAGGGTCCGCGCTGAACCGTGGAAATGGTGATTCTTTCCGATTTGACGTTCAGTTTTGAACTGTGATCGCCGAACAGAATTGTGACAACAACGAACAGTAGAAATCCTCCCGCACCTGCAGCGGCAATGATCCGCCGGATTGTCCACCTTTTTTTGGGAATGATTCGATCCATGATGAAGACCCTTTTTTCTTTACACGAGATCCGTTTGCACATAGGACAGGCAACAGCCATGCCAATCCCGGTTTTGAGCGTATCCGGGCCCCTTTTACGCGCTTACAGCAGCCTGGAATATACGATTGCGGACACCGGGTGTACGATATCGTACACTTTTCCATTGACATTCGCTGCAGAATTCGCCATATTGCCTGTCGAAGCCGACCCCGGATGAAGCTCCCCGCGGCAAGCCGAAGGGATTCTTCATCTGTAAAGTATTGATCTTTTACGTGCGCCCGCTTACCCCGCCGCAGGCAGCGGGGAATGCGTTCGCCGTTCAGTTTTATATTCCTGACAGGAGAGCGCACACATGAACCCGCCTCCGGCAAGAATTCTCATCGTCGATGACAATGAAGACATACTCACAGCTGCCAAACTTCTGCTGAAGCAGGTGCCGTACGAAGTCCACACGGAAAAAAATCCTGAATCCATACCGGTACTTCTGAAAAACGGAACCTATGATGTGATTCTCCTGGATATGAACTTTACACAGGATGTCACCAGCGGGATCGAAGGGTTTCACTGGCTTTCAGAGATTCTCGAAGTCGATCCCTCGGCCGTGGTGCTGATGATCACCGCGTTCGGTGATGTTGAAACTGCGGTAAAAGCCATGAAGCAGGGAGCCATGGATTTTATTTTAAAACCCTGGCAGAACGAGAAACTGCTGGCCACTGTCGCCTCCGCGGTCAGACTCAGCCGCTCCCAGGTAAAGGTCCGGCAGCTCGAAGCCAGGCAGGAACAGCTGATTCAGGCCATGGATCATCCCGTTCATGAAATGATCGGCCAGAGCCGGAGCATGCGTCAGATATTCGAAACCATCGAAAGGGTGGCCAACACGGAAGCAAGTGTGCTGGTCATGGGTGAAAACGGAACGGGCAAGGAGCTGGTGGCCAGGGCCATACACCGTTATTCACAGCGTGCCGGCAATGTGTTCATCAGTGTGGACATGGGGGCGGTACCGGAATCCCTGTTTGAAAGTGAATTGTTCGGTCATGTCAAAGGAGCCTTTACGGATGCCAAATCGGACCGGGCCGGGAAATTCGAGGCGGCTTCGGGAGGCACCCTGTTTCTTGATGAAATCGGGAACCTCCCGATTGCCATGCAGGCCAAGCTTCTGCGCGTGCTCGAAACAAGACAGGTGACCCGTGTCGGATCCAATCAGCCGGTTTCCTTCGATGTGCGCCTGATCTGTGCCACAAACCGGCCCATCTATGAAGCCGCCGCCCGCGAACAGTTCCGCCAGGACTTCCTTTACCGTATCAATACCGTGGAAATTGGTCTGCCGCCGCTCAGGGAAAGACAGGAGGACATCCCGCTTCTGGTCCGTTTCTTCATGCAGCAGTTTGCCAAAAAATACAACCGGCCGGTACCGGAGATCGACGAACGGGCCATGAACAAACTCCGAAGCCACAACTGGCCGGGCAATATTCGTGAGCTGCGCCATACCATGGAACGTGCCATGATCATGAACGACTCCGCCAGGTTCCAGGCTCATGATTTTGTCCTGTCCGCGACGGAACCTTCGGGTCAGGAACTGATCCTGGAAAATTACAACCTGGAGGAGACCGAAAAACTGCTCCTGAGAAAAGTGCTGACCAGGCATCAGGGCAATATTTCAAAAGCAGCCCAGGAACTGGGCCTGACAAGAACCTCCTTGTACCGCCGGATGGAAAAATATGGTCTATAACCGATACCGGATTCATTTCTGGCTGCGTATGGGCTTCATCCTGCTGAATGCCGGTTTCCTGGTGTACTGGATTCCAAGGACATCCCTGAATTTCACCCCGTTCCTTCTCGCCGGTATTTGCATCGCTCAAATCGCGGCCCTGATGCATCATGTCGAAAAACCCCAGCGTGACCTGAACCGCTTCTTCGATGCGATCCGCTATTCGGACTTCACGCAGACCTTCTCCGACATGTCCACGGACAAATCCCTGACCCCCATGAAAGAGGCGTTCAACAGGGTGCTGGACGCTTTTCAGAAAACCCGGGCGGAGAAAGAGGCCAATTACCGGTACCTGCAGACCATTGTCCATCATGTCGGCATCGGTCTTCTTGTGTATCAGCAGGATGGAAACGTGGACCTAGTCAACCGGGCCGCTAAAAAAATATTCGCTCTGCCGCACATGAATCACCTGAATGCCCTGAAAAAAATCAGGAAATCCCTCCCGGAAAAAATGCTGGCAGCCCGGCCCGGTGAAAAGACGCATCTGCAGTTCACGCATCCGGATTCCGGCGAACTGTTGACTCTTTCCATGGTGACCACGAGGTTCATCATGCAGAACAAAGCGTATACTCTGGCCTCGTTTCAGAACATTCAGAGCGAACTCGAGGAAAAGGAGCTGGAAGCCTGGCAGAACCTGATCCGCGTTCTCACCCATGAAATCATGAATTCAATCACACCCATTGCATCGCTGGCTTCGACGGCCAGGGGCATCCTCGAAAAATCACCGGACAAGGCAATTTCCCGGGACAGTATCGGCGATGTGGATCAGGCAGTTCAAACAATTGAAACACGAAGCCAGGGACTTCTGAAATTCGTTCAATCCTATCGCGAGCTCACGCGGCTGCCCAGACCGGATTTCCAGATCATCCGGGTTCAGACGCTGTTCGATCATATCGGACAACTGATGACGTCCCATTTTCATGAAAAATCGATCCCATTCTCTGTCTCGGTCATGCCTCCGTCGCTTGAAATCACGGCGGACCGGAACCTGATAGAACAGGTACTGATCAATCTGCTGCAGAACGCCCTGTACTGGTGCGGCAGAATATCCGGAGGACACGTCAGAATGGAAGGGAAAATGGGCAGGGCCGGAAGACCCGTCATCCAGGTGACGGACAACGGTCCCGGCATTCAGAAGGAAGCGCTCGACAAAATATTCATTCCGTTTTTTACGACCAAAGAGGATGGATCAGGTATCGGACTCAGTCTTTCGCGGCAGATCATGCGGCAGCACAAGGGAAGTATTTCAGTTCAATCCAAACCGCGGGAAGAAACGGTGTTCACGCTGCGGTTCTAGGGAGATGAAACCGAATGCCCTCACTCCCCTTTCCCCTCCATCAGCATCATGAGCAGACAGCCGAGCAGCGCCCCTTTCTCGTCGATAATCGGATTGCCCCTCAAAACAACCGGAATTTTGGGCCGCTTTTCCGTCACCAGACACACGTTGCGGCAATTGGACGCCGGCATTTCGGATTTCATGAACTTCGAACAAATATCATTGACCTGGTATTTCGAATTCGAATCGATAAAACGAATCACCTGATCGAACGGCGTGCCCTGGACCTGGTTTTCTGAAAATCCGGAAAGAACCTCGGCATGCGTATTCATATAACGGATCCTTGAATCCTGATCCACCGCGATAATCGCATCATCCATGCTGTTGATGATGCTGGAGAGCCAGTATTCATGATCACGTACATGCCTGTACATGGCATGATTGGTCAGGGCGAGCATGATCGAGGCATGCAGATCATCATCGTTGAAGGGTTTGGCAATATAGTTGTAGGGATTTGTATTTCTCGCGCGGAACAGGGTCTGATAATCCGAATAAGCCGTCATATAAATAATCGGAATATCATATTGCTTGTGAATATCTTCCGCAGTCTTGATGCCATCGTATTCGCCGTGCAGTTTGATATCCATTAAAATTAGATCCGGTACGGTCCTGGTCACGAGTTTCATCGCCTCATCGTATGATACCGCATGCCCGGTCATTTCATATCCGACCTGTTCCAGCAAATTCTCGATTTCCAGGGCCGTGATGGATTCATCTTCGACCACCATGATCTTCGCTTTTTCCGATTCAACGTTTCCCATAATTTATTCCTGTATATTGAATGTAATGATTGTCTTCGTGCCGTGATGGTTTTCAATTCTCACTTCACCGTGCAATTGCCGGGTGAGCGCATACACGAGTTTCAATCCCAGCGTGTCGGCTTTTGAAATATCCAATCCCGCGGGCAGCCCTTTGCCGTCGTCCTCCACACATAAAACATATGTCTGCAGACTGGATCTGGCCGTCCTTTCTTCATAACCGCCGTCGGCCCTTGTGAGGCTGATACCGATTCTGCCCTGCATGCGGTCCGTAAAAGCATATTTAAGTGAATTGGATACCAGTTCGTTGATCATCAGACCGGACGGAATGGCTGTATTCAGATCCAGACTGACTTTCTCGACATTGATATCAAGATTGATCTGGCGTCCCGGATCCTTGTAAATATGAAACAGATGTTTGGTCAGGGATTGTATGTATTCGGATAAATTTATATTGGAGAAATCGTTCGAGCGGTACAGCTGTTCATGTATCAGCGACATGGTGTATACGCGGTTATGACAATCCTCGAACATGGTCACGGTTCCCGGATCCGAAACGCTCCGCAGCTGCAGCTTCAGCAGACTGGACACAATCTGCAGATTGTTTTTGACACGGTGATGGATTTCCTGCATCAGAATGTCTTTCTCTTTCAGATTGTGTTTGATCGTCCTTTCCACCTGTCTTCGCTTCTTGAGTTCTTTTTTCAGTTTTTTGGCCTGATTCTCGAGCACTTTCGAAGTTTCCTGTATGGTGTTGTCCCTGACTTCGATCTGGGACAGCATGTCATTGAAACTGTCGATCAATGACCCGATTTCATCTTTGGTATTCTTTTTTGCACGAATGGAATAATCCCTCTCATTCGATACCCGTTTCGCAAGCATGGACAGGTACATAATCGGCTTTGTGATCAGCACCTGAAGTTTCGCGGTCAGGAGCACCATGGCCACAATGGTCGTGATCATGACAAGAATGATGGCATTCAGGGATTTTCTGAAACGGTCCTGAACGACTGTCAGATCCGACTCCAGAGCCACCGCACCGATAATTTCCCTGTCGAGAACAATGGGATGAAAGACCATGAGCCTGTTCTCTTCGAAACGGGCATTTCTAAGCGTTACGGGCAGTTTCCAGGTGGAATCGCTTTTGATGGACAGACTGTCCGAAGAGCGGGCCTGAAACAGGGGAAGCGGATTGTTCATTTGCTCCTGTTCCATATCACTACGAAGATACTGCGCGAACGTATCTCCGTGAATCGTAAAAATCCGGCAGGACAGAATATTGGGATGCACTTCAAGGGCCGAAATGATTTCCTCCGCATCACTCGGTATATTGAAAAGCAGTGATGCCGAACAGTTGCTTCCGATCATTTCCGCGAGTATCTCGAGATCACGAACCAGCTGCTTTTTATAATGGATCCGGTCGTAGATTAAAAAGGAACCGAATGCCAGCATGAGAGCGAGTCCGCCCACGAGAACCACCAGGGCAATCAATTTTCGTTTCAATGATATTTCAGACAGCTTGAACATGCAGTTCCCCGGACATTGTCCGTTATTCCACGATCTGGGCCACGCGCAGCAGCTTGGCACTGATTTCCAGCTGAGCCGCATCCGCAGCTTTTCTGTTGATCGCGAGTCCCAGTTTGTTATCCTCGATGTTGAATTGAATCATCCCCCCGATACGACAGAAATAACCGGCATCGCTGATCGTCAGAATGGGCTTTTTACGTATCAGATTGATTGTGGCGATCTGATGCCGCCGTTCTATATCCCCGAAATACACCACGTGGCATACCGCCGCATCCTGCGGATTTTCGAGAGTCCTGATGGCAATGGAGCGTGAATCGATGGTCCTGTTCCGGATGATTTTCTGAAGTTCCTCTTCCACCTGATTGCCGCTGAACAGGCCGATAATGATCGGCTGTGAATCGCTTTCAAAAGCGGAACCTGGCCACTTGACAAATTTAACAAAATTATAAAGATATGCGGCTCTGACCTGATATTCCGTCAACGTGTCCGTTTTTGATCCGAGAGACAGTAAGAGCACGGAGAGAATGAGCAGCATGACCGTCAACCGTCTCATGATGCATCCGTTCAGAGAATTAAAACCGACATTCCAGCGTTGCATATACTCCCCTCTGAGGCAGGGTGTATTCCGTATAGTTGAGTTCCGGTTTGAATTCCAGAATCGAATCGTGAAGCAGGTTCTGCCCGACCAGCGCCACCTGGAGTTTTTTTGCAGGTCTCCAGCCGATCCGCACATCCATATTGGCATACCTGTCAATCACCAGATCTTCCAATTCATCCACAAATCGGACAATACAATCCAGTTCAAGATTCCTGTTGATCTGAAAAACGGACTGTATGTTTCCCATATGTACAGGATACTGCTGTTCATAATTATAAACGGTTCCGATATCGAGTCCCCCCTCGATCAGGTGCATGTTCAGCTTCGTATACGAGTAGTTCAGGTTCAGCTTAAAGCTGCGTGACACCTGCATCTCGGACAGAAGCTCAATGCCCGCACTGTGTCCGGCCACCTTGTTGTCCGTCGGAAGCGGAAGTACGTAATGCGGAGGGTCCGCATCTCCGTTGAAAACCGGCCCCATGATCAGGCCTGAGAACAGGTGATTGTACTGGTTATAGAAGGCCGCAGCATCCACGAAAATCCGCTGCGCCGGGACCCATCGCCATCCCGTCTCCCAGGCAATCAGCGTCTCTGACCGGAAATCCGGATTGCCCTGCATACGCACCACAATGGGGCTGTCGCCTAAAAAGTCATCCGTGACGATTTGATGGATATAATACCCGCCTTTTTCGGCCCGTGAAGGCGTCCGTACGGCCCTGGATACTGCGGCCCAGAAACACAACCGCTTCTGCGGTATATAATGCATCCGGATGTTGGGCTGCATTTGAAATCCGGCATAAGGATGCTGTTCGAATTTGGAACCCGCAATCAGTTTCAGGCGCTCCCCGTAAAAATGGATTTCATCCTGTATGAATGCGCTCCAGAGCATCAGGTTTTTTTTGTCAGGAATCATCACCATTCGTGTTCCATTGTCATACTGATCCTGGTACAGGCGGCATCCCGCACCCGCCACAACCTGATTCATCCTGCCGCAGTCGAACAGGTAACTCACATCCAGCTCGGACATGCGAAACCGTGCGCTGAGAACCCCCTCGTCTCTTTCCGAGTAATCATGAACAAACAGAATTTTCAACAGCGACGCATTGGAAAAGTAATGAAGCCAGGACATCTGCAGGTCATAACCCTGATTCGTGCCCCGATAATCCGTCCATGAAGAATACGGAGGATATAGAAACACACTTTCCAGATGATGCCCGATATGGCCCCGGTATCCGTCACCGAGAACGGAAATCTGGTTCCTGGACGTCGGTTCCCAATCCCAGCGGAATCCCCCGCGAAGCGCATCCCAGTCATCCGCCGCATCATGGCCCATGGAATCCAGAAATGCATCCCTTTCAAAGTACTTCAGATAAACACGCCAGGCCCCGTAGTCACCTGTATTTGCCCCGTACCGGACCGCAGCCATCTGTTTTTCTTCACTGCCCGCGCCCAGTTGAACGAAACCGCCCTGCGTATCCTGTGCGGATTTGGTGATGATATTGATCACGCCGTTAATGGCATTCGATCCCCACAAAGTGGCCCCCGGCCCGCGGATCACCTCGATGCGTTCCACATCCTCGAGAAGCACATCATGCATATCCCAGAATACGCCGGAAAACAGATGATTGTAAATCACGCGGCCGTCGATCAGCACCAGCAGTTTGCTTGAAAACCGGCCATTGAATCCCCTCGATGTAATGGCCCATTTGTTGGCGTCGATTCTGGCAACCTGCATGCCGGGAACAAGGCGAAGCGCTTCAGGAATGCTCGTCACGCCCGATTGACGGATTTCCTCCTGCGTCATCACATATACAGCGGCCGCTGCCTGAAACAGATTCTCCTTTTTTCGCGACACCATGGTGACTTCGACATCGGTGAGATCCTGCAGACTCAGATCGGCGAGGTTTTTCTGCTGAGAAAAAACCGGTGCCGCCAGTAAAAGCAACAGTAGCAATAAACATATCCGGGGCATCCTCCTGTTAATTTCAGGGACGGTTCTCATGGTTCCGATTCCTATTTCAAATTGAGAACCGGCACTGCATGCAATATGAAACGGGGCTCTTTGCATGGCCATGCTTATTATATTGATTTTTCTAATTTTATAAACATGTTAGATCCCTGGGATAAACGGAAACAATCTGATGCCCGCAATTCATATTCCATGAAGCGGTACATGTCGATCATTTAAAAATTGTATCAAAAGTGAAACAATCGACCTCGATCAGGCAAAGCGGCTTTAAAAAATATCCGGGCCGGAAACCGGTATTCATATCAAATAAATCATTTTTTTTCAGCAATGCAAAGTATTTCATAACATCATGATTTTCTATAAAATACTAAATATCTTGCCTTTTTCCCGACAAATCCCTAATTTTCGGTTCGGGGCGTTCAGCAGGCATGAAAGAAAGGAACTCTGGCGTACCGTTGCACCCATCCCCTCAGTCAGGGGCATAAAATCCGGATCCGCTCATTGCCGGCAACCGGCCATGCGATTGTCCGGAACCCGTTCAACTCATTCAACGCAGGAGCCGAATTCATGCAACAACAGCCACGATTTCATCCGTCCACACGGTTGTTCCGTTTCACCCTGCTGATTTTTATCAGTCTGCTGTCGTTCGGAACCTATTTCGCATATGATATCATCAGTGCGGTCGCACCTTCACTGGTCGAGGAATATACTCCATACACCATAACAGGTGTGACGATCGACAGCCTTCGTCACGAGGGACTGCCGGAAGAACTGATCACCGGACTCGTTCCACTGCAAAACAGGAAAATGACCAAAACCGAGCTGCTGAATGCATTGAATTCGTTTGAATCCGAACCGTCCAAACCGGTACAGGAAGCGGACGCAGATGAATTGCACGCAGGGATGAAAAGGAGCATCCTGAGGCATGCCGGAGGAGCGGGTGCGAGAAGCACGGTTGGATCCATGTTTTCCATGTACAGCATCGCAGCCATCCTGTCCGTGTTCATCGGGGGGATCCTGATCGACCGGCTGGGCACACGGTTCGCCAGCATGACATTTTCGATCCTGGTTCTGCTGGGCGCCATGGGTGTGGCCGCGGCGCAATCCCTGCCGCTGCTGCTTGCCGGCCGGTTCGTCTTCGGCGCCGGTTCCGAGCCCCTGATCGTGGCCCAAAGCGCCATTATCGCACGATGGTTCAAGAACAAGGAAATGGCCCTGGCCTACGGTCTGGCTCTGACCGTGAGCCGTCTGGGCACCCTGTTCAGTTTCAATACCGGTGAATTGATCGCGAGTCATTTCGGAAGTTATAAATACTCCCTGGCCGCAGCCGTGATTTTCTGCGGCATATCGCTTCTGGCCAATGTGGTCTATATTTTCATGGACCGGCACGGAGAGAAAGCACTCGAACTGCACGACGAATCTGAAGAAAAAATCGTATTGAAGGACATCAGGCAATTTAAGCCCAGTTTCTGGTTCGTAACCCTGCTCTGCACCACATTTTATTCCGCGATTTTTCCGTTCACGGCCCTCTCGACCGATTTTTTTGTGGACAAGTGGGGAATTCAGCGCGTGGCCGCAGCAAGCGGCGGATTTTTTCACCAGGTGTTCAACAATTTCCTTCATATGTTCAGCACAGCGGGAGGCATTTCGTCCATCATTATTTTCGCTTCCATGATATTCGCCCCGTTAGCCGGTCATCTGGTGGACAAGGTCGGCCGCCGCGCCACGGTCATGATTTACGGATCCATCATCCTGATTCCCAGTCATCTGCTGCTCGGGCTCACGCATATACATCCTGCCATATCCATGATTTTTCTCGGAATAGCATTCGTGCTCGTACCTGCCGCACTCTGGCCGTCCGTGCCCATGGTCGTAGCCAAGCATCAGGTCGGTACGGCATTCGGTCTGCTTACCATGGTACAGAACATCGGGCTGGCCCTGTTTCCCCTCCTGAACGGGTTGCTGCGCGATCTCACTCACTCGTATACTGCCAGCATGATCATGTTCGCATCACTGGGTGTTTTCGGTCTTGTTTTTGCCGTTCTCCTTAAAAAGGCGGACAGCGGGATGCAGCATATACTGGAAAAACCATAGGCCATGCCATGGCACGGTGCCTGATTCTTATCCTTTGCCTGATCGGTCTGATGCCGGGATGCTATTCCATATCGCATCAGGACGCAATGAAAATGAATGCGGATTTGCGGCGAAGGCTCGAACTGAAAGAAACCGGCATTCATTTTATGGGTGAAAGCCGTATAAAAATCACACCGGATATCCGCGGGCGCCTGGAAGTATCCGGAGTGCGTATTCAAACAGTCACAGGATCGTATTTCACGGCAATCGGCTCACACGAACAGATAAAGCGGCTGGTCCGGTCTGATCTGGTTCTCCGTCTCGAAACCGCACCCGCGCACCATCTGAAATCAACCGAGGAAGAAATCCCATGAAAAAGTCATTCAAACGGTGTCTCGTTCTCATCATCGGGAGCATTCCGGTTTTACTGACCGCCGGGGGATCCGCTCTCGAAAAAATGGACGCTGAACTGCGCGCCCTGATCACCGGCAGCCGGTCCGTATCGATTCACCGGGATCATGTGCTGCAAAAAGGGAATGACGGCATATCACGGGTATATATCCTGGCGGAGGGCGACGGCTGCGGCGCCATGATCCGGCAGGCCGGAGGCCGCGTCCATACCGACCTGGGCCGCATGGTCACCGCCACGGTGCCGCTGAACAAGCTGGAGGATATCGCCCGGCAATCGGCTATCATCCGCCTTTGCGTACCCTGTTCGTACCGTTATGCCAATGATTTTTTGCGTGCGGATATCCATGCGAATGAAATCTATATGGGACAGCCGCCGCTTACCCGGCCCTATACGGGTAACAATGTGATCATCGGGATCATAGATACAGGCATCGATGTCACGCATCCCGACTTTCGGCATGCCGACGGCACCACGCGAATCCTTTCTGTCTGGGATCAGGGTGTCAGCGGTACACATCCCCCGAGCGGAACCTATTATGATTTCGGATACGGTCACGAATGGACCAAAACGGACATCGATAACGGATTGTGCACGCATACGGACACGGACGGGCACGGAACGCATGTAACGGGTATTGCAGCGGGAAACGGCAGCGGCAACGGACAGTACCGCGGCATAGCGCCCGGTGCCGACCTGATCATCGTGGCCGACAATGATGATATTCAGAACGGTATCGTGGATGCCGTGAATTACATATACGGAAAAGCGAGATCCCTGGGACGTCCATGCGTCATCAACGCCAGCCTCGGCGGCCATCAGGGACCGCATGACGCCACGCACATCGAAACGCGCATGCTGGACGAGCTGATTACGGCTTATCCCGGCCGCGCATTCTGTGCAGCAGCGGGAAACGAGGGCAACGATTTTATACACATCGCGTACCCGGCCAGTGCAGACTCGTTCTATACCTATGTACACCCGGGCCCTGCCGGCCTGGTCCTGCTGAACATACGCATACACAACACGATGCTGAATCAGGTCCGTTTTGCCATCGGATGGGATGATCACGATTACAATCCGTTCACGGAACTGGGCGGACCGCTGCAATTCGGAGGGGCCACGCCGTGGTTCTCGGCCCAGGAAACTGTCGACAATCTCGGCTTTTATGAAAGGGCATCCGACATCTGGACCGGTGAGGAAGTGGGACGCGTATCCTTCGAGGTGGATACGCAAAATGACAGCATTACGGTGATGCAGATCCTGATCGAAGACGATGTGGTCTGGGATGAGGAGGCCCAAACGGCTGAAGGCATGGCACTCTGGCGGCTGAAGGTGTGGAATCCGGACAGCCGCATGCATGTCTGGATAGCGGACCGGGGATTCAGTTACCGGGGAAGTATCGCGAATCCCCATTACCGGGTCCCTGATAACGATGTTTCGGTCGGCATGCCGGCCGTGGCCAGGAACATCATCGCCGTGGGCGCCAGCGTCAATCGCGAAACCTACGTGGATCAATTCGGAACCACATACAGTATCAGCGACGATCCCGCTGGAAGCCTTGCCGTATTTTCGAGCAGGGGTCCGACTGCGGACGGACGGCTGAAACCCGAGGTGACCGCACCCGGGCATGGCGTGATCTCCTCCCTGTCCATCCATGCAAAAAACACAGGCAATGTATTCGGTGACGAAATCATTCAGGGCGGGCAATACGCGCTGTTCAGCGGAACCAGCATGAGCTGCCCGGCCGTTTCCGGGCTGATCGCCCTTTACCTCGAGCTGCATCCGGATGCGACGGCCCGGCAGATCATCAGTACTGTCACGCAGTCCGCAAGACAGGACGATTATACGGGCATTCAACTGCCGGACAATGCCTGGGGATACGGCAAGGCCGACGGTTTCACCATGCTCACCCGGACCGGCGTGTTCCAGGCGGAACCACTGAAACCCGGCGGATACGCTCTCTGGACCAGCTATCCCAATCCCTTCAACGCGTCAACCGTAATCAGGGTACGTATACCTGACGCCATGCCAATCAGGCTCACAGTGACCAATATCAGGGGACAGCAGGTCGCGCTCAGGGAGCTGGACCTGCAGCAACCCGGAATCGTCCGGATCGGACTGAATTCCGAATCCTGGCCCGGCGGGTTGTATCTGTACACGATCCGTACACCCCGATGGACCGGAACAGGCAAAATGATTTTAAAGAAATAAACCGCGAGAGACCGCCATCCCGTTTCACGGCAGTCCGGAGATTGCCGATTGATCAGGCACATTATTTGCCTCATTTCATAAAGAGCGATCCTGAAACCTGCACCCTGAGGCCGTGTGAAACACGGCTGCATAACACCTCGCACATAATCATAAGGGATATTCCGAATGCCCCGGTATAAAACCGGAACCGAGGCCGCTAAGATGATGATTTTTAATGGTATGAAGATGGCTCACATCGGCGATGCCGATTCGAGTTCTTATGCCTTTCAAAGCACCGCAGGTATGGAACCGGATTTATCAGGCCCGTCCTGTTTCAGGTTTTTCTTCCCCTACTTTACAACGTTTGAGGCAGGGAAAATATTTCCATCAAAGGATTCGGTTTTCCCGGTGAATCGGTCGATTCATGAAATGATCTGATATTCGTGACAGGTGAATCCGGGATAGTTGGGAGCCAATATGACCCTGAGCAAGAAGAAGTATACCATCCTGGCCGTGGACGATGAGGCCAACAATCTCAACATACTGGAACGCATCCTGAAACCGAAATACAACATCATCTCCCTCGATTCCAGTGAAAAGGCCCTTGAAACCATATTTTCAGGCATTCCGATCGATTTGATACTTCTGGATATCATGATGCCGAATATCAACGGATTCGAGATGGCCCAAAAAATCAAAGCCAATAAAGCCACGCGGGAAATCCCCCTGATTTTCCTGACCGGCCAGATGGATCCGAGGGACATTCAGAAGGGCTTCGAATGCGGGGGACAGGATTATATCACCAAACCGTATCATATCCTGGAACTGCGCGCACGCGTGGACACGCATTTAAAAATTCAGAGCCAGCAGCAGCAGCTGTCCGAAATGAACCAGGTACTCGAAAAAAAGGTGGCCCAGAGAACCCGGGATCTGCAGAAGCTGCTTGAACAGAAGGAGACGCTGATCCTGGAACTCACGCATCGCGTCAAGAACATGCTTCAGATGAGCATCAGCCTCATGCAGCTTCGCCTGATAAACATCCGGCATGAAGAAACGAAAGAGGCCGTCGAGGATTTCCTCTGTTCGATGCAGATTATCTCTCTGGCGCACACGCTCACACAGAACGAGACCGATCTGCTGGAGATCCCGGCCAAAAATTTTCTGCATCAGCTCACTCCGATCATGATCAAACGGTTTTCGAAACAGGGATTCATGCCCCGGATACGGCTGAACTCTGAGGAAATCGGTCTGCATTTCAATACTATCATTCCCATGGGACTCCTGATCATCGATGTATTATGCCTGATACTCAGGATCAGCAAAGCCGCGAGCGTGACGCAGGATATGGAAATCCGTTTCGCCGCAGACAAAAAAAACCGGATCAGGCTCGATATGGAATTCAAGAGCAACAAGGCCATGCTGGAAATCCTTTCCCAGAATGAGCAGGAATTGAAACTGGCCCAGCTGCTCACACAGCAGCTGCATGGAACCTTAAATTTCTCAGCTTCGAAATCCTGCTATACACTCTGTTTCGAGGAGCCGGATCTGAGGACCTATAATCCCTATGTCGAAAAACCCGGCAAAAGAAAAATAAAAACACCGGCCGCATAATATTTTGACTGCTGTCACGGACCCGGTCCATGATCTGTGACAATAATCCGCATCCCACCCTGTCCGGGCAGATCCATTTTTACGCCGAATGCGCCTTAATACTGGCATCTGTCCTTTGTCTGCCTTATATTAAACAGTTGAAAAATCGATGATTCAAAAAAAGGAGAAGCAGCATTGAAAGTGATCGGTTTTAACGGAAGCGCCCGCAAAGACGGCAACACGGCCATCCTGATCAGAACCGTGTTTGAGGAACTGGAAAAAGAACAGATCGATACGGAGCTTATTCAGCTTGCAGGAAAGCCATTGCGCGGCTGCATGGCATGCGGAAAATGTCATGAAAAGCAGGATCGAAAATGCAGCATCACAACGGATGACATGAACGCATATATCGAAAAGATGACCGGGGCGGACGGAATCATCCTGGGATCGCCCACGTATTTCTCCTCGGTAACCGCTGAAATGAAGGCCCTGATGGACCGGGCCGGATATGTATGCCGCGCGAACGGCAACCTGTTGAAACGCAAAGCCGGCGCAGCCGTGGTCACAATGCGCCGCGGCGGGGCCATTGCCGCATTCGATACGCTGAACCATTGGTTCACCATCTCTGAAATGATTGTTCCCGGATCAAGTTACTGGAATTTCGGACTCGGACGGGGCATTGGTGAGGTGGAGCACGATGAGGAGGGCATGAATACCATGCATACACTCGGAAAGAATATGGCCTGGCTGCTGAAAAGAATCAGAGAATGATTTTTTTACATTTTTTTACATTCATATTTACGGATATTTTCCTATATTTAACAAATGCGTGACTTGAAAAGCTCATATCACAGTAAACGGAAAGCGGTCGTTAACCGTCTAAAATTAAATGGAGATGGAACCGGCGACAACAGTTACCGTTAAACAAGAACGGAGAAGGTACGTTATGGAAAGAATTCGTCATATCGTTATTGCGGCAATTTTACTGAGCACCTGGCTATGCGCCCAGCCGGCGGGCACGGAAATCGCCACCGTTGAAGATCACAACGACTGGGGCTGGACATCCATCGTCCAGAAAAACGACCTGATCACACTGGCAACCGTACCCGCGATCGGCGCGAGAATCATGCAGTACGATCTGGGTGACCATCAATTCATGTATGTCAATTCCTTTGAAATCGGTAAAACATATACGCCCGCCGCCGGCTCGGTTCACAGTTACGGCGGTTATGTCATGTGGCCGGCTCCGCAGTACCGCTGGCCCGGAACCTGGCCTCCTCCCCCTGTGCTGGATTACGGGACTTACACAAGTGAGATCGTGGCGGACACGCCCGATTCCAACTGTGTTGCAGTTACCGGCGGCACGGAAAAATGGGTCGCACCAGATATCCGCTTCGAACGGAAAATGACCATTTACAGGGGAACGACCCGGGTACGCCTGGAACAAAGTATCATCAACGAATCATCCGAGACCCGGAACTGGAGCATCTGGGACGTTACCCAGACCATCGCAAAGAATCCGCGGGACAATTACTGGGTTTATTTCGCCATCAATCCGGACAGCGAATTCGGTGAAGACGGTGTATACTTCAGGAACAATCAGAACTCCGAAGCCTGGACGGGAGAAGTCGCTCCGGGGATTTACGGTGTGGTGTTCCGGCCCGAAGGCAAAAAACTCTTCGCCGATACGCATCAGGGATGGATCGCTTACGTGGATGAAGGCGAGGGAAAGGCCTATATTAAAACGTTCCCGATTTTCGAAGGAGCCGATTATCCGGGCGACAACGGCGGCGGACGTGTGCAGGTCTATCTGGGAGGTGCATACTACGAGGTTGAAGTGGCGAGCCCGATGGTGGACCTGGAACCCAATGGCGGACGTTACACGTTCATTCACAACTGGTACCTGACCACGCTGAACGGCCCCATCCTGAGTGCCAACTCCATCGGGGCTTCTGCGGAGCGTCTGTACCGGGACAGCAGTACAGGGCATCTGAAGGGAATATACGGCGTATTCTACACCGGGTTCGCCAGGATCAGGGCCGTGGACGCTTCAGGCACGGTGCTGTCCGAAAGCGATCCGGTCGAAATATCGCCGATGGGAACCTGGAACATCGATATGGCCATGGACATGCCGGATCAGACGGACCGGGTGAAAATCGTGGTGTCCGATGCCGGGGGCACTGAAATCGGGGATCTGGAATCCATCACACCGGATCAGCTGACAGCCGTGCACGATCGTGTCCCGGCTCCGGGATCACTGACACTTACGCAGAATTATCCGAATCCGTTCAATCCTGAAACGGCCGTTGCCTACACGCTCAGCGACATCCGTGAAGTCCGGCTGTGCGTCTATGATATCAACGGCCGGCTGCTGTCGACGCTGGTTCACGAACGGCAGCCTGCAGGCAGTTATACGGTCCGGTTCAATGGTAAAAATCTCGAATCCGGTATTTATCTGGTCCGGCTCGAAACCGGAGACCAGACAATCACACGGCGTATGGTCCTTCTGAAATAAGTATTTACGGACCCGGCCTCAAAATAAGCAATAGAGAATAACTCAATATAACAAACCGGAGGTTTAAAATGAAAAAAGGTTTAAAAAAGCTGTTTTTCCCGGTAGCCGGTTTCCTGTCGCTGACTTGGTTCCTGGTCCGCGTTATCGCCAAGCCCAGTCGCGCCAACTATCCCTGTATGAAGGCGGCATTCCCGGTCGCATCCTCGTTCATGATCTATCTGACCGGTATGGTTTCATCCGTACTGATCTTCAAAAAAGCAAAGAAGTTCCTGTACCAATCGAGATACGCGCTTTTCGCACTCACGCTGATTGCAGGGATCGGTCTGGTGCTGTTCACCCATATTCAGACGGACAAAAGGGCATATGCCCTGACGCAGACGACCCCGGACGGACCCAACAATCCCATGGGTACGGGGAAAGGCATTTTCCCGGGACGCGTGGTCTGGGTGCACAACACGGACGCAACCGATGAAAACTGCAAAAATACGTCCAATGATTACTGGTACCAGGACAGCAATACGGATCAGGATGTGGTGGATGACATGGTCTCGGAAGCCATCCAGAAACTGACCGGCGCCACAACGGACGCCGGGGCCTGGGACGCCATTTTCAGGCACCACAATGCCAATCACGGCAAACCCGGCACCGGATATACGGCCGGCGAAAAATTCGTCATCAAGATCAACCTGAACGGTGTTTCCCAGGGAAAGGAAAATATCAATACTTCTCCCCAGGTGACCTATGCGGTTCTCGATCAGCTCATCAACGTCGTCGGTGTGGCCCAGGACGATATTTCGATCGGGGATCCGAACATCAATTTCGATTCACCTCACTGGGACAAATGCCATACGGCTTTTCCGGATGTGCATTACTGGGGCAAATTCGGCGGACGCGAAAACGTGGTCCGGTCCGCGGACAAGGTCATTTTTACCAGTGACGGAAGCATGAGTGACTGGCTGCCCCAGTGTTATCTCGATGCGACTTACATGATCAATCTTCCCGTGCTCAAAAAGCATCACCGGGGCGGTATCTCGCTGACGAGCAAGAACCATTTCGGCGACTTCACTCCCTTCAACGGCAGCGCGTTCCACTGGCATTTCAGTCTGCCTGCTCCGGACGGAGCCGGCGACGTGTCGAACGGTGATTACGGCGCTTACCGTTGTTTCGTGGATTTTATGGGGCACAAGGACATTGGCGGTAAAACCATTCTGTATCTGGTGGACGGACTCTGGAGCTCCATCAACTGGGGGCATCCGCCCATCAAATGGCGTATGGCCCCGTTCAATGATGACTGGCCCAATTCCCTGTTCGCCTCCCAGGATCCCGTGGCCATCCAGTCCGTGGGATTCGATTTTCTTTACGAGGAATTCGATGAAGATCATCCGACCGAAGGCGAATATGATCCCCGGGACAATCACGGCCCCTTCCCCCATTATGCCGGCTCCGATGATTTTCTGCATCAGGCTGCGGACAAGGCCAACTGGGCCGAAGGCATCACGTATGATCCGGAAGCCGACGGCACACCGCTTCCTGAAAGCCTGGGCGCGCACGAACACTGGAACAATGCCGCGGATAAACAGTATTCCCGCAACCTGGGACTCAACACGGGCATTGAACTCCTGACTGTTGATGCAGCCACGACCGTGGAACAGACCGTGGTTCCCGAGACGTTCATGCTTTATCCCAATCATCCGAATCCTTTCAATCCGGCCACGACCATATCGTATGAGCTGCCTGTGGCTTCGCGGATCGAACTGGGTGTGTACAATCAGCTGGGACAGCGTGTGAGCCTCCTGTACAATGATTTCCAGGATGCCGGATTTCACACTCTGACCTGGGATGGATTGACCGACTCGGGCGAACGCGCCGCTTCAGGCCTTTATATTTGTCAGATCCGGGTCGAAAACAACAGCCATCATCTGCATTTTGCCCGGACACAAAAGATGATTCTCGCCAAATAAAAGGTTTCAGACGGAGCGGTATTTACGTAAAACAGAATACCGCTCCGTTCTATATCCGGTTGCGACGATTAATTGGAGACTCATTATGAAGCAGTGTATTCAAAAATGGTGGATCTGGGTGGCTTTTTCCGTTTTGCTGTTCACATTCTGTGACAGAAAACCGACCGAGCCCGGGAAATCCACGGGTAAAATTTCGGGCACCGTCATGAGCGGCGGTCCTGCGCCTTCCGGCCCGGTTAAAACGGCATACCTGTTCGAGGATGACAATCTGCTCGCCGTTTCGGATGAAAACGGACAATATGCAGTCGATGATCTTGAAGAAGGACCGCATACACTGATCTGTTCCGCACTGAATTTCAGGGACACCACCGTACAGGTTCAGGTGACCAGAGAAACCACGACTGACCAGCCATTTCTTCTTTCTCCCGATGGGTCGGTAGGAAGGGCTTACGGCGAGGTCCAGGACGGCGTTTTGTTCGAAGCCGTGGATCCGGAAGTTCTCACCTGGACCGCACAGGAGATGTACGAAGGGGTTACGGGCGCCACGCTGCAGACCAAATGGCTTCAGGTGGAAGTGCCTCCCATTTATATTACTCTCGGGGATTCCATACTCGCCGTCTCCGATCCATTCGGTATGTTCTGGTTCAGACTGCAGGCCGGAACATATCCGGTAACTGCATCCTGCGAAGGTTACGAAAGTCAGACCAGGGTCATTCATATCCCGGCGGACGACAGAACCTATGTAAGTTACATCCTGGACCGGATCCAATAGGATGCCGGTCAATCCAGACACACTCATTCTGATGAATGAAAAACCGAGGAGGGGTCATACCATATGAAACGACTAGGAATCATATTGTTATGCACGTTGATTCTGTTTTTTACCATGTGTTCCAGGGACAAAGGCGTCAACAATGACGGCTACAGATCCGTTACAATCCACCTGAAAATCAAAGGGCCTGCATATCAGGGCGATTTCTATGCTGCATTCCTGCAGGTGACCACGGACTATGCTGTCTGGATCGAGGATGAAGACGGTCATTATGTTCAGACACTTCAGATCACACCGGTTGCGGTCACCGTGGACTCGGCACATGGATCACATATCGAGCATCTGCCCGCATGGTCTTTATCTTCAGGGCTTACATATGCGGACCTTGAGCTGGAAACGGAAGACGGCATACCCCCTTCCTTCGACGGTCTCACCAGCGCGAGTCCCTACTTTGCCGCGGGTGCGGATGAGCAGATCCTGACCATAACCTGGGATATTAAAAATACCGAGCCCGGATTGTATACCTGTTATGTTGAAGCGTCCAATATCATCAAGGAAGGCGATTCTGAGGCAGGCACGGTAACACGGTTCGAAATTGTATCAGAGGTGCTCAACATGGTGCTGGATCTGGAAAATGGCACTTACGCAACGGGAACTCCCACGGCCAATCTGACCGGCATGGAAGCCGATTTCGATTGATATCAAATTGATACCGACTTTTAAAAGCTGTCTCCGGACCGGGGACAGCTTTTTTATTGACCTTCAAAGGAATCCGCGATTTATCCCTTTCAGACAACCACGACCGAATTTTCGACATCGCCGAAAATGGTGGGCACATACTTATCCGCATGCCAGTCGTTTTCCCAGGTTTCTCCGTCGATCAGATATCTGAACTGATACTCATTCCCGGTATTCAGATTCAATGCCACTGAAAACGATCCGTTTTCCATTCGTTTCATGGGCGTAGCCGTCTTGTTCCACTCATTGAAATCACCCACGAGATTCACAGTTCCGGCACCCGGACATATGTCTTTTTCGATAGTAAATACAACTTTACATGTCGATCCGTTTTTTAAAATCCGTTTCTTCAAACCCATACACTGCAGTCTCCCAGTTACACTTCATTCGCCGGTCTTCAGCCCGGCAGCCGGATCTCTGTATCCGCACATCTGTTCACATATTGCCCTCACTCTCAGGCATGGATGTTCCACCCGGAGTTCACAGAATCATCCTCAACCGCTTCTCGCTGTTCAGGTTCAGTGGCGTGATTCCAGTACGGAATTTAAAAACGTCCGCTGTGCCTGCCCGGACATTTCCCCCTCAAAGGGATGCAGCTCCCAGGTCTCCCGGGCTGACCGTGATTCACCCGGCCCGAGTTCACCATACAGATCATGATGCTCGAGTTCAAGCAGTGCGCCTGCCGGATCCGGCATGAGATCCTGGTAAATCTCAACATGGCCCTGATCCGGATGTATCTGTTTCCTGTCCTGCCGGTCGAACAGTATCAGGATCATCAGGTCCTTTTGAAACCCGGCGATCCAGCCTTCACGCGGAAAGATAAACGCCTTTGCGGTTTTTCGCCCTGCTTCCGGAAGTTCAGGGAAAAAGGTAAAGAAACCGTCTTCCACGGACCAGTTGATGGCCCGGCTTCCTCCGTTATGAAATTCGATACGGATGTCCGCCGTGTCCATGACAGGCACATAGAACCGCGTGAATCCCGGCGTCCGCATATTGAACCACAGATCCCAGCGTACCGGGATTTCACGAATATTTTTCGCAGCGACCTGAAAATGCACCCGGCCGGCCGCATCGACCATGATGGTTTTGGTCAGCTGCAATCCGGACACGGGACTCCCGGGTCCCTGCATGACGATTGATGAATCTGTCCGGCCAATGATGCGGTAATCCCCGTAAATCAGATAGGGATCCGGCGGCCATTGCGATTTCATCTGTTTCAGCCGGGGGTTGACAGTCTGATGCATCCACCATTCTCCCTGCGGTCCCACCCAGACAATCTGTCCCAGATACGGAATCATGGACGGTTTTTCCCCATCCGGTTTCGGATGACCGGACAGGGGCAGTTCCCACAGGCCGGGAACGGCTTTCAGTACATTGTTCCCGCCTGTTCGTCTCAATATGACCACACGACCCCCGACCTCACTCAATATTCCGACTTCCGTACCGCCGTTCCGTATCATCCTGACGGATGAAACCGGTTCCGTCCGCCCCTGGCTGAGTACACATATTAAAAACATTGTAACAATACCGATTCCAATTTTGTATTTCATGAGCACTTTTCCTTTCAGACCGCAATGATCAGGAAGCGTAAGGAAGATAATAATCCTGGACGAAGACATCAAGCGGAAAATCCCGAAAAAGGACGGTTTTCTGTCAGTAATTCATGAGCCGGGTTTATTGGATCTTTGGGTCATCGGGCCGGAGTGTGAAACGGAGCTTCGGAGAGGATGAGAAACGGAGAAAAATAATAAAGAGTCAAGATTAAAGAACAAAGAAAAAAGAACAAAGAAATGATTAAAGATAAAAAAAGCCCCGCAGGGGCGACATATTTATAGCATTGAAGATTTACCATATAATCATAGTCCTGTAGGGACGTAATATTTGTAGAAGCCGTAGGGACGCAATATTTCTAGAGACCGTTTCACCGCGTCTCCGGTCCTCCGATGCATTCTCGATCTGAGACCAGCCATTCGCGTTGTCAATTTCGTTTGGAATTTGCTGTTTGTAATGTATTTGTTTTTTGGGATTTGAAATTTGTGATTTGCCGCGGTCCGCGGTCTGCCTTCCGCGGTCTTCTTTTAGGGGGACGGGACGCGGGGACTCATACACCCATATACGCATATACGCTTATACTGCTTTTAAGTGGTCCGC
>JAFGGN010000123.1 GCA_016930535.1 bacterium | reverse complement strand
TCTCCTTATCTCCGATTCACGATCCGACACAACGACCCTATGGACCCAAAGACCCTAAAGACCCGATGGACCCCTAAGACCTATCTTTTTCTTTAATCTTCGATCTTGCCTTTTCTTTCGCTTCCTGCGCTTTCCGCCGGCATTCCATGGCCTTGTCAAAACGCCCCGGCTCCACGGGCCGGTTCATGATCAGGTCCGCCTGGTCGATGATTTCACGCAGGCTCTCCGTCTGCTCCAGACACTGAATCATCTTCCACCGGGCCAGCACTTCATTATAACCGCTTTCCAGGGAATCCTTTCTCACTGTCTGAACAATATAACGATAGTAATTCAGAGCGGTTTCATAATGGCCCGCTTTTTTATGTGTATCCGCAAGTCCCCATATCCATACGAGGCTGCTGTCGAATGCCGTTTCTCCCTTCGCGAACAGTTCAATGGCCTCCGCATAGTTTTCCTGGTCATACAGTATCCAGGCCAGGCTGTTCAATCCCAGCCAGTACGAAAATTCACCCTTCATCCCTTTGCGCACCTCGGCCACACCTTCCTTGCGCTCGTCCGCGATCACGGGCAGCCAGCGGAGATACCTGTAGTATTTGCCGGACCAGTACTTGTAATTGCCGATACCCACAAAGGCGTCCAGCAGCGTCGAATCCAGGCTGACTGCTTTTTTCAAATCATCCACACCTCTCCTGGCACTGACGAATCCTTTGACCAGGCTTCCCCGCTTGACCAGATACAATCCGCGGTAACTCTGGACGTTGCCGCGAAAAAAATAAATCCAGGCGTTATCTCCCTGCGTTTCGATCCATGCATCAGCCAGTGCAACCGCCGTATCTGAGCAGGCCAGAAAGGATTTCTCCCACCGGTCGGTTTCATGGTGCATCATCCGCATCTGAAACACAGCAGCCATATAAAAAGACCCGACCGGATGCCCGGGCAGTCTGGTCCGGATTTCCTGAAAAATATGCAAAGCCGAATCAAAATCCGCATGAAACGATTTTTCGATGCCTGTCTGAATCAGGGAGTCAATATCCGGCTGAAACGGCGACTGCTGAGCGAAAATCACCGGTGAAATGAGAAGCATCAACAACCGTATGCATAACATATAAATGGGAACCTCCGGGTCAAGTCAGGCCAATATAATCAATAAGCTGCCCAGTCGCAATAAAAAAAGGGCGCCGATGTTCAACAGGCCGTGTCTGCAATAACGCAGGCCTGATACCCCGCGCAACGGACCACCAGATCACATGGACCGGAAGAATGGTAATCTCCGGATAAACGCCGGTTGATCTATACGGCCCTGCAGAAACGGAACACCGGACACACGCTGCATTTCCCCGATTCCTGTGCATCCCGGCAGTCACTCAGTTTGCCGAGCGTACAGAGGGCAAAATCATACTTCACCGGATCGTCCGGATCAAACCGGCGAAGCGTATCCGTTATATCCCCCGCCATTTTCCAATCCGGCGATTTCCTGTCCGACAAACCCAGATACCGGCCGAAACGCGTAATATGCACATCCAGGGGGATAATCAACTGTGATTTTCGGATCTCCGGCCAGAGGCCAAGATCCAGGCCGTCTTTCCTGACCATCCATCTCAGAAAAAGATTCAGCCGTTTGCAGGCACTGCCGTCCGCCGGGTCCGCAAAAAAATGACGTATGCCCGTTCCCTTTGCCGGCGTTTCCGTGTAAAACGGGCGGCTTTCAAGCGCAAGCACGGCCTGAACGAATCGCGAAAGACTGGGCCCGATATCCGGATCGGAGGGCTCGTATCCCTCAAGAAAAAAGGCCCTGATGCTGCCGGACCTGCGTATAATCTGCGCCGTCCACCATAACAGGAGTCCGATATCGTTTTCTCCGTAAAACCGGTACCGGAATCCATGAAAGCACATTCTGTCGCGTTCCGGTTCAAAGACACTGACAAAGCGGAAAGGGGACGGCCGCATGGCCTCCAGTATTCCGCCGACAGCCCGCCGTATCAAGTCCGCCTGACCCACGGCCAGAGCCGCCGCAATGAAAGCGGCGATTTCCTGATCACGGGCGTCCCTGAACTGCCGTACCAGTTCAAGGGGATCCCGGTCCAGATAATCCGCCTGAAATTGCTGAACCAGCTGTTCCAGTGCGGCGACCAGTGTTCCCGGACCCTTCGGATCCCAATCCGGTTGTTTCATTTTCCGGCTCCTTATGCCCGATGCGTTCGGATGAAAAGCGTCCGGTTTGCTGATAAGGCGGGATGGATTGAACCGATTGGCAGGCAGAATGCGGGTGCCGGCAGTTTTATTTCGGATAGGGAACCCTGCTTCGGGCGGTTTCACGGCGAGGACAGCAGTTCCGTAATCGTCACCGCCTGATATCCCTTTTTCTTCAGGCCGTTGAAAATTTCGGGCAGCTTATCATGGGGAAAATCATCGGCCCGGTTGGTCCCCAGATGCATCAGAATGATTGATCCGTTGGCGCCCGGTTTTTTATTGTCCGCATAGGACAGTATCTTTCTTGCGATCTCGTCTGCGCTGTAATAGACCTTCGAATTCTTGTCCGCGACCCAATCCAGTGTGTCCATGTTTTCCTCCCACCCCCTGCCTACGGTCCATCCGATATGCTTGTATCCGGCTTCAGCGGCCCATCCCAGAATTTCCGGGTTATATTCACCATACGGCGCCCGCCATAGTTTGGCCATTTTCTTTTTGGTGACAAGTTCGAACAGTTGTGCGGTTCTATGCAGTTCGTTCTGGAGCCGGTCCCTGGTCATGCCCGGTTTGGTGTCCTGATGCCGGTCTTCGGCATAGGTGGTCAGGTGCGGATGATTCAGGGTATGATTTCCCACTTCATGCCCCTCGGATACAATCCGCCTTACCGTTTCCGGATAATTCTGAATAAAACGGCCCGTCAGAAAAAATGTGCTTTTAATATCCGCTTCTTTTAAATAATCCAGGATGGCTGCGGCGGCGTTGTTTTCGGCGCCCCCGTCGAACGTAAACGCGACCTGGGGTGAAGCCAGCGATCCGCGCTTGATATCCCGTACAAGATATTCCATGATGGGGAATCCATAGGTCAGTTTCAGCCGCTGCAGGACCGTCACTTTGCCCTTCTGATTCAGTGCTCTGACAACCAGTTCATTCTGACCCCGGTGCAATAATACGTCCCTGAAAAGAAACCGCCCCTGATGAGGCAGCTGCACGGCTTCGATATTGTCCCCTTTGGAAAGAGTAATGATCCAGTTTTCCTCGGCTTCCCCTGAAATATCGATCCGGTTGGTCTGCACCATGCCGCCTTCGGCGGGCTCGAACAATTCAGCCGGGGGCATGGCCGTCGTGTCCACCACCGATTCCTGCAGGGCCGAAGGCGCAAGCGTGTCCTGTAAAACCCTCAGCTCTTTTTTAAGCTGAACGTTGAGATAAATGCTGGCGGCCAGTCCGAGGACCAGGCACCATTCCAGCACGCGCCAGCGCTGAACGGCAAGCAACCTGTGAAACGGCCAGGTAATGATCCACACAAACCGTCTGATGGACTTGAACAGCAGACGTCTGGCATGAGCGGATATAAACTTGTTGATGCAGCGACGGCTGCAGAATATGCGGTTGACAAAAATTTTTCTGCAATTATAACAGATTTTCTTATTACATTGTTCACAGGTATCACTGGTAGCGATATCAGGATGATTTTCACAGAATGTCACTTTTTTTGCCATGATTATCTCCGCACGTGGTCAGCTAAAAATAATGGAATTCACGGGAAAAGTCAAGAAGTGAAAATAAACGGCCCAAAACGCATCATTGAAACTCCGTTGCATTTTAGGGGTAATTTCTTTATAATTGGAATTGGACCTCTTGAGATCGGACAGCGGACGGGCGCATGACTGTATCATCCGGTACATTTAAACTGACGAATTCTCCGGATTCCCGGATGTGGGAAAAGTTGCTGGCTGAATCCCCGCACAGCACGGTTTTTCACACCCCGGAAATTTATACGGCATTTAAAAAGACGAAAAATCACGCACCCCTTGTTTATGCCGCGGAAAAAGACGGCGAGATTATGGCCATGCTGAACCCGGTTCTCATCACATTGAAATCGGGTCTGTTCCACCCGGTGACCACACGGGCCATCGAATACGGGGGGCCCGTATACAGGGAAACCGGGACCGGCCGTCAGGCATTTTCTGAACTCCTGAAATGGTACGTATCGGACATACGCAAATCAGCATTGTTTACGGATATCCGGAACCTCACTGATCCGGCCGCCATTGCCCCGTTGCTCGATCAGGCCGGTTTTGTCAAGGAACCGCATATCAATTACTGGATCCGTCTGGACCGGCCGCTGGACGAGGTCTGGAACCATTTTACCAAGTCGGCCCGGAGAAACGTGCGTCAGGCCGAGAAAAAAGGCGTCCGGTATGTCCGCATGACGGACCGCGGCCTTCTGCCCGAATTCTATAAAAATCTGCAATTCACGTTCGTGTATAAAAATACGCCGCTTGTGGACTACTCTCTGTTTGAGAATATTTTCGACGTACTGGTACCGAAAAACCTGGCCCAATTCTACCTGGCTGAGATCGAGGGCGCTTATTTCGCCAGTTTTCTCGTACTGCTTCATAAACACGTGATCTATCTGTGGTACAGCGCAGACAATTTCAAAATGCGTCATTATTATCCCACAGACGGATTTATATGGCATATTCTGAAATGGGGTCATGAGCACGGATACAGGAATTTTGATTTCGGATGGGCGGGAAGACTCGACCAGCCCTACGGTGTCAGGCAGTTCAAGGAAAAATTCGGTGGTGACATGATCGAATTTGGAAGGCATGTACTGGTACACAAACCGCTGCTTCTTCAAATCAGTAAAACCGGATACCAGGTTTCGAAGGGATTCGGATTATTCCATAAACTGCTGCAACGTCTGGGCCGATGATCCGTCCGGATAAAAAACGGATCGTTTTTTGATTCACAGAGCCCCTCTCATATAAGCCGGATGAACATGATTCAATTACTTGTTCCGTTTCTGATCTATATCGTTTCCATGATCGGCATCGGATTTTATTTCTACAAACGCAACGAACAGCTTTCGGATTACCTGCTTGGCGGGCGCAGTCTCGGCAAATGGGTGGTTTCCATGAGCGCCCAGGCATCGGACATGAGCGGATGGCTGCTTCTTGGGCTTCCCGGATATGCCTACCTGGCCGGACTCGAAGCGGGATGGATCGCACTCGGACTGGCGGCGGGAACCTATTTGAACTGGAAATTTGTGGCGGCAAGGCTCCGCTGCTATACTGAAGCCGCAAACAATGCCATCACCCTGCCCGATTATTTCAACAACCGTTTCCATGCCTCTTCCAACCTGCTCCGTATCATATCGGCCCTTTTCATACTCATTTTCTTCGTGATCTATACGTCCTCTGGTTTTGTGGCAGGTGCAAAACTGTTTTCTACCGTCTTTCACCTGAATTATCATACAGCCCTTTTCACAGGCATGCTCATCATCATTACCTATACTTTCCTGGGTGGATTTCTGGCCGTATGCTGGACCGATTTCATTCAGGGCCTGATCATGTTTTCTGCGATTCTGTGTGTTCCGCTGCTGGCCCTGTTTCATGCGGGCGGATTCGAAAACGCGATCGTAAAAATTCATGCCACAGGGTCCCATCTGCTGCATATTTTTGTCCGGCCGGACGGCCAGCCGCTCGGGACCATGAAAATCATCTCGCTGCTGGCCTGGGGTCTTGGTTATTTCGGTCAGCCGCATATTCTGGCCCGGTTTATGGCCATCCGGAGCTCAAGGCAGATCGGCTATGCCCGCCGTATTGCCATGATCTGGGTCATACTCAGTCTTTGCGGAGCCGTATGTGTCGGTATTCTGGCCCATGCATGCCTGGACAATCCGCTTCAGCCGGGACAGTCCGAAACCGTGTTTCTGGTCCTCGTCAACCGCCTTGTCATCCCTGTCATCGCCGGATTTCTGCTCTCAGCCGTGCTCGCCGCCATCATGAGCACCGCGGACTCCCAGCTCCTGGTCGCCTCGTCCGCGGTCACGGAGGATCTGGTCAGGCCTTTTTTTCGTAAAAAGGCCTCGCAGAAGGAACTGGTCCGCATCAGCCGGGCCTCGGTTATCGGCATTGCGGCTCTTTCATGCCTGATCGCTTCCGATCCGGAATCGAGTGTGCTGAATCTGGTTTCCTATGCATGGGCCGGCTTCGGCGCCGCCTTCGGGCCGGTCATACTGCTGTCCCTGTTCTGGAACCGCATGACAGAAAAAGGAGCACTGTCCGGTATTATTACCGGCGGATTGACCGTGCTTATCTGGAAACATCTTTCGGGAGGCCTGTTCGATCTGTATGAAATTGTTCCCGGTTTTATTCTGTCCGCCCTGCTTATCGTGCTCATCAGCCTGGCGGACACCAGACCTTCTTCCGGGATCCTGCGGCAGTTCGGTTCCGTACGGCATAAACTGAATTCGGATTCACGGACCAGAATTCTCTGACATGTTATTTTAAATATCGCGGGAATCACATCAGACCATTTAAGCAATTTCCTTCAATAAATTCATTTGTAATTCTCAGGGATATTAAGTACTTTTCCTGAAACCGGTCTTCAGGCAATGCAACCCTAAACGATTGAGTTCATGGAAGACACAATCCAGGAAAAAACTGTTCAGGAAATTCTGACAGAGCTGCTCGAACAGGGCAACCTCATCATGCTTCGGAGTGTGCTGACGGATCTGCATCCGGCGGATATCGCCGAGGCCATGGGTGTTCTGGACCGCGAAGACCGTGTGGTCATTTTCGACGTGCTCGACAAGGAACAGGCCGCAGAGGTTCTGGTCAATCTGGACGAGCACCTTCTTGAAGAAATTCTGGAATTTCTGAATGAAAACCAGATCGCGGAAATCATCGGACATCTGGATTCGGATGATGCGGCGGATATTATCTCGGAACTCGACGATGAGGTGGCCCATCGCGTTCTGGCCCTGATGCCGAAAGAAGATTACCGGGAAGTCAAAACCCTGCTGCGTCATGACGAGGACACGGCAGGCGGTATCATGGCCCTGGAAATTATCGCCGTCAGCCAGAACAGCACCACCGCTCAGGCCATGGAAATTCTGCGGCAGAAGGCCGACGAGGTCGACGATGTGTACAACATCTATGTCGTGGATACATCCGGCATTCTTGTGGGTATTCTGTCATTGAAAGACCTCGTGCTTGCCAAGCCCAGGACACCCGTATCCAAAGTGATGGATTCGGATCCGGTCAGGGTATTGACCACGATGGACCAGGAAGAAGTGGCGAGCCTGTTCAGCAAATACGATCTGGTTGCGGCCCCGGTTGTGGATGAAACAGGGCGCCTTGTCGGCCGCATCACCGTGGATGATGTACTGGACGTTGTGGAAGAGGAAGCCAGTGAGGATTTTACGCGTATGGCCGGTATTACCACGGACCAGATCGGGGAACGGTCCGTTCTCAAAATTTCCGGTGTGCGCCTTCCGTGGCTCATGGTAGCCTTTATCGGAGAGATGATTTCCGCCATGGTGCTTAAACACTTTCAGGCGTCTATGGAAGAAATTCTGATGGCCGCCTTTTTTATTCCCCTGATCATGGCCATGGGCGGAAACACGGGCATTCAGTCCTCCACCATTGTAATCCGGGGTCTTGCCACCGGTGATATTCAGCTTCGTGATACCTGGCCGCGTCTGGGACGGGAAATCTCGGCGGCCATTCTGAACGGCATCATCATCGGACTCTGTCTTATCGGAGTCGTGACCTGGTTTTTCAAGGATCCGAGTCTCGGGCAATTCCTGGGCATTCCCACATTCGGAATCATGCTCGCGATTGCACTGATGGCCGTACTGATTAACGCTTCATTCATGGGGACCATGCTGCCCCTGTTCTTCAAAAAAATCCGTATCGATCCGGCCATTGCCACGGGCCCTTTCATCTCCACGTCCAACGACGTTCTGGGGCTGCTGGTGTATTTCGGTGTGCTTACCGCATCTCAGCATTTGTTATGAGTCCGTCATGGCGATTCTCAAAACCGAAGCCATTATTCTTAAAACCTACAAATTAAGTGAAACCTCCCTGATCCTTCTGCTCTATACCAGGGATCACGGTAAACTCAAAGTGGTGGCCAAGGGCGCACGCGATCCCAAAAGCAAATTCAAGGGATGCATGGAGCTGCTTTCACATGTACACATCATTTACTATGAAAAAAAAAACCGGGACCTTCAGCTGCTCAGTCAGGCCAGCCTGATTTCAGCACAGAAAAACATGATCGGGGATGTCGAACGGACCACGCTGGGTCTCGCAGCCGCCGAGCTGCTGAACAAAGCCGTGGCCGGTGAGGAAGCCTTCGCAAAACTGTTTGATCTCCTGGGCGCCACACTCGAAACCCTGAATACGACCCGTGGTTTTCTTGAAGCCGTGCTCTGGTACTTTGAAAGCCACTTCATCGATCTCATGGGTTATAAGCCGACATGGGATACCTGCCTGAGCTGCGGCCAGTCACTGGGTGTGGACGGAGGCTATTTTCAGGCGCAAAGCGGGGGTCTTTTATGCAGCCGCTGCGGATCGACGGGCGGCGGCCTTGTTATCCAGGGGGAAACCCTGGAAATACTGTACTATTTGCAGCGCGCCCTGCTTCCGGAAACGGCCCAGCTCCACCCCACACCTGGCCAGAAGGCAGAGATCCGTAAGATGTTCGATCTGTACTTCAGGGCGCATATCGAGCACCTGAACCGGCTGAACGCGCTGGATATCTATTACAGAATGCACGATTGAACCGTCCGGATAAAGGGGTTTTCACGAAAAAGACCGCGCTCATATTGCCCTATATCTCGATAGGAACGGGCCTTTTTCTAATCAGGAGCGCCTGGGCCGCCATATTGCTCTATCATGCAGGAATGCTTCTGTTCATGATAATGGACAGAGACAAACCGCTGCTCCGGCAGCTTTTTACGGGATGGCACAGAACATGGGCCTGGATGATCCCCGGCAGTATAGCGGGGGGCATTCTGATTTATTGCCTGTGGCCCCGGATCAAACTGGGACCGGATCTGACGGTTCTGCTCGGAAATGTCGGCCTTGCACAGGGGCGCTGGATCCTGTTTCTTTTTTATTATGCACTGATACATCCGCCGCTCGAACAGGTCTTCTGGCGGGGATATCTCGGGCATTCCGGCAAAACGATTCACATCAGGGACATCGCATTCGCAGGATACCATTTTTTCACCATGATTTTCTTCGTTCACTGGCCCTGGGCCCTGCTTTCGTTTTTTGTGCTCACCGGAACCGCATGGCTCTGGCGGCAGTGCGTCCGTGAAACACACGGACTTCTCATTCCCGTGCTCTCCCATCTTGCGGCGGACATCAGCATCATTGTCATGGTGAACAGTTTGCTGTAATCGCCCCTTGCCTTGCTGCCGGAAAATGTGTATTTTGTATTCACCTGTAACGAAAGGATTTCAAAGCGACGGAGGCTTTATTTGGCATCGACCATGGAAAAAATAGTGTCCCTGTGCAAGCGCCGGGGATTTATATTTCAATCATCCGAAATATACGGCGGTCTGAAAGCCAGCTACGATTACGGTCCGCTGGGCGTGGAACTCAAAAAGAACATCAAAGAAAACTGGTGGCGTGACATGGTGCACCGCCGAAATGACATTGTCGGCCTGGACTGCTCGATCATCATGCATCCGGATGTCTGGAAAGCCTCCGGACACCTGGCCGGATTCAGCGATCCGCTGGTGGACTGCAAAAACTGCAAGGAACGGTTCCGCGCGGATCATGCGCCCAGAAAAAATCCGGGATCCGGGATCGAATATCGTGAAGGCGGCAAATCCGACGGAAAGAAACTGAAAGGCACCGTGGAAGCACGCGGATATGTATGCCCTGTGTGCCAGTGTCCGGACCTGTCCGCCGAACGACAGTTCAACCTGATGTTCCGTACTTCCATGGGACCGGTGGATCCCCTTCAGCAGATCAGCGAATCCGTGGAAGACCTGGCCAGACTCGACAGCCGCGGCAGGATGGAAAAACTCAATGAAATCATCGGCCGGTCCGCCGTGTATCTTCGTCCGGAAACCGCACAGGGTATGTTCGTCAATTTCAAGAACATTCTCGACAGTTCCCGTGTCAAACCGCCGTTCGGCATCGCCCAGATAGGCAAAAGTTACAGGAACGAAATCACCACCTCCAATCTGACGTTCCGGACCTGTGAATTCGAACAGATGGAAATGGAATTCTTCTGCAAACCGGGAGAGGATGAAACCTGGTACGAATACTGGCGCAATACGAGGCTGGAATGGTATGCCGGTCTGGGACTCAGCCGGGACAGGCTGCGCCTGCGCGACCACGAGGCCAGTGAACTGGCCCATTATGCCAAAGCCTGCGCGGATGTGGAATACTTTTTCCCATTTGAAAATCCGGAAGGCGAAGGCGAATGGGGCGAACTCGAAGGCATTGCGAACCGGACCGATTATGATTTGAAAAAACATGCCGAATTCACGGGAAAGGACCTCTCCTATTTCAATACCGAAACACAGGAGCGGTATGTGCCCTATGTGATCGAGCCCGCAGCCGGGGCGGACAGGGCGGCTCTCGCATTTCTGTGCGACGCGTTCACGGAAGAAAGTGTGGCCACGGCCAAGGGGGATGAAGAAATCCGGACCGTGCTTCGTTTTCATCCCAAAATCGCTCCGATTAAAGTGGCCGTTTTCCCGCTGGTCAAACGGGACGGTATGCCTGAAAAAGCACAGGCCATTCATGAGGATTTTCTGAATCAGGGTATCAACTGCTTTTTCGATATGGCCGGAGCCATCGGAAGACGATACCGCAGACAGGACGAAGCCGGCACACCCTACTGCATCACGGTGGATTCACAGACGCTGGAAGACGATACGGTAACCATCCGGGACCGGGATGCAATGACCCAGGAGCGTATATCCATCAGCAATGCGGTTACGGCGGTATTGGACCGGATCGGACACTGATTATGCAGTCGGGTTGTCATGTGCTGGTTTCTTTCGTCATTTGCCTGTTCGGACAAACGCTCCTGGCCCGGGGCATTGCGCCGGACAGTTGCGGACAGAACCGGGACGTCTGTATAAGGATCGAGGTCCGGACTCAGTCGCTTTCGCTGGTTCTCGGAGATTCACTGCTTGCGGTTTATCCTGTATCCACCTCCATATTCGGCACGGGAAGCCTGATGAACAGCAATAAAACGCCGCTGGGCCGGCACCGGATCTGTGAAAAAATCGGAAAACTGGCAGCCGAGGGAACCGTATTCAAATCCAGGGTTTCAACAGGCCGAATTGCCGTCATTTACACCGATTCAACCGATATCGGGGACGATCTCATTACATCGCGTATTCTCAGACTGGAAGGATGTGAAGACGGACGAAACCGGGGAGGCGATGTGGACAGCCGCGAACGCTGCATTTACATTCACGGCACGCAGGAGGAAGGATTGATCGGCACACCTGCGTCTCATGGATGCATTCGCATGAAAAACCGGGATATTATATCGCTATTCAACCGTGTTGAGATCGGCACGCTTGTCGATATTGTTGAGTAAAAAAAGCTGTTTATTCGCAAATTTTTACGTTTTTTGAGTTTTTTTATTGACAACGGCAATTTTTATGGCTAATTTATATTATATCACGTTTTTATTAATAATAATCAGGAGGTTGTTATGTCGAGAGGAAGAGGAACCGTCAACAAGGTGATCCTGGTTGGCCGGCTGGGTGCGGATCCGCAGTTAAAATACACCCCCTCCGGGAGGGCGTTTGTGAATTTCAGCGTAGCCACCAATCAGTCGTGGAAAGATCAGGATGGAAATCAGCAGGAAAAGACGGAGTGGCACAGAGTCGTGGCCTGGTCCAAACTGGCCGAGGTAGTCGGAGAATACCTGAAAAAAGGCAGCAACGTATTTATAGAGGGCAGACTTCAAACCCGGTCTTATGACGACGCCAATGGAGTCAAGCGGTACATCACCGAAATTGTCGCCAATGATCTGGAGATGCTGGGACGAAAAGGCGAGGGTGCGGATACAGGAGGAGCACCGGATTCCGAACCGCCGCCGCCTGACGAAGCGGCTCCCCCTGAAGGTGAAGACGATCTGCCGTTCTGATCAATTGAAAATCCGGGTCCCGAACCCGGATTTTTTTATTTTGGAATTTGCTCCTTTTGTTCTATCTTACAGCAATGCCCGCCAACTTTGGAGATATTTGTGAATACGGACCATGTTAAACAGCTTGTGCAGGCCGCCACAAAAGCGCGTCTGAATGCACATGCATCCTATTCCGGATTTCAGGTCGGTGCTGCACTGTACACTTTTTCCGGCCTCGTTTTTACCGGCTGCAATGTGGAAAATCAATCTTATGGATTGACGATCTGTGCGGAACGCAATGCCATATTTCATGCGGTGGCTGAAGGGCACCGTCATTTCTCTGTCATGGCCGTCGTCGCGGATACGGAAGAGCCTGTGTTGCCCTGCGGAGCCTGCCGGCAGGTGATGGCCGAGTTCAATCCGGACCTGAGATTGATTTTGGCCAACCTGAAAGGGAATGTGGTGGAATATTCACTGGCCGATCTTTTTCCCAATCCTTTCAGACTGGATTAGGAAAATTTCATGGAACAATGGCGTCACGAACCCATGCTGCCCCGGAATACGGGATGGATCGAGGTCATATGCGGCAGTATGTACAGCGGAAAAACCGAGGAACTGATTCGCCGCCTGCGCCGCGCCCTCATCGCCAGGCTGGATGTACTGATTGTCAAGCCCGCCCTGGATAACCGGTACAGCGACAATCACCTGGTCTCGCATTCCGATCAGCGTATTCCGTCGAGGTCCGTCAGACAGGCGGGGGATATTCCGCCCCTGGCCGAAGGCGCACAGGTAATCGGCATCGATGAAGCCCAGTTTTTCGGGAACGATCTGGTGGATGTGTGTCAGAAACTGGCAAACAGCGGCAAGCGTGTCATTGTCGCCGGACTGGATCAGGATTTCCGCGGGGAACCGTTCGAGCCTATTCCGCAGCTTCTGGCTGTGGCCGAATACATCACCAAGACCCTGGCCATCTGCATGAAATGCGGTAATCCGGCCAACCGCACACAGCGGATTACGCGGGATTCGGAACGGGTACTGATTGGCGGCACCGATATTTATGAAGCACGATGCAGAAAATGCCACACGTCTGTTCCGCATGAAGGGTCAGATCGGGAGCCCGATACCATGACCTGAAGGATCATTTGAAGATCGATCATAGGATTCAGGCGGAGTGTCTTCGAAACCGACTGTACCATTCATCAAAGAAAGAGAATGCCTGATTTTCTCCGTGCACAAGCCGCAGAAAGACATACCACAGTATCAGACTTGCCATGATCATTTCACCGCCGTCTTCGAGGAGAGTGAGAACCAGATCCGCACTCCGTCCTGGATGCAATGCAATATGGGCCATGTCCACGACAACGCCGAAAAAGAACAGACCGCTTAATAACAATACAATATCTCTGGATATCCTCCTGAAAGCCGGTGTCCCGGTTTTGTATGCCAGAGCGACCGTCAGGAACAGAATCAGACCGGCTGCACACCATACGGCCAACTCCCCGAAATCCTGCATTCTGAAACCGAGCGCCGGAGCGAAAGACAAACTTTTTGCCAGGCCGTAACCGGCTTTCTCATGGATTCTGAAGATGTCGTCGCACAACATGAATGCAAACACCAATGCCCAGGAGCAATAACCGAGCGAACCTTTTGATTTGGAAAGACCGGTGAACAATAATGTGATCCACAACCATTTGAGGTACTGGTATAATTCCGAATAGCTGCCGTCTACATCAATGGAAAACAGGCTGTTTTCAAGAAACGGCATATAAATACGGATTGAATGGAGTACTAAAAATATCAAATCCGCACATAGGAGCAGCATGAGGACCAGGGATGCGCTCTGTGTATGAAAATACGCTGGATTTTTCGCCGCAGGAGCCGGATTAAGCATCATTGGAATATTTGCCTTATTTTATATGTTTGTTTTGCCGCAATGCGAGACAGTGCCGGGCTAATTGAGGATTTAAGGAAAATCCGGGCATTCACTCACAAAAAAAAATCATGAGCGTGCCGGAATCTCTTGCCGGAAACAGGCATGCATATCGACTCAGAACGGAATGACATAAGAATCCCTCTTACACACCCATAACCGTTTTCATTAAAATGACGACCAATATACATAACAGGGCGATTTCTTGTCAAGAATCACTTCCCATATCATCGTCTTTCTGCTCCTGCTTAAACGATTCTTCGGTCACCTTTCGAACGAATTCCCCTGGCATGGACGTTCTTTGTCCGATTTCCTGAACGGACATACCCCGTGCATGCAATCTCAGCACCACGGATTCCATGGATTCCCCGATTTCCACAATATGCCCGTCCGGATCGGTCACGCGCAGTACGCGCTGACCCCAGGGCTGTTCCACGACTCCATGAAGGAACGGGACACCTTCCCGCTTCAATTCAAATTCCATTCCCTCCGGATCGTCTGTTTCAAAATACAGTTCACCCCAATGCGTTGTCTGCCTTTCGGGAACCTGAACACCGGAGCCCAGCAATTCCTTAAAATGCGCGGCTTCATGAATGGCAAAACCTCCTTCGAACTCGATGTTTTGCATAAAATCGTGTTTGATTCTCTGGCCGAGCATATTCTCATAGAAATTTCTGGAAATGTGAATATCTTTCACCGCGATCAGCGGACAGATGAATTTAATCTTCATGGGATTTCCCATTTTTTATTCGACATGTTTCCCGAATGAGTCCTGATTATTGAATAACCCCGGGATCCAAAACTGACCCCGGAGTCCAAGATTGCCGCAATGGTCTGATATGCCTCATTTTCATCAGGAATGGGAAACATGCGGGTTCTCCGCAGAACGGCGCATCTCACTCACGGGTCCAGACAATCTCCATATCTTCATCGGATCCGAGTGCCGCCTTGAGCATTTTGAAAAGCCCTGCATCAATGCCATTTTCTTCAAACATATCCAGCGTCACCTGGTTGATATAATAATCCTGATCCTTCAGCGACTCTTCTTCGAGCTGATCCATGAGGAACTTCAGCTGCTGTTCGTCGATGGTTCCGATGAAGCGGCCCGTTTCTTTGTGTTTGAGCGTAATCATGCTGACCTCCATCTTTTTTATATTCACGGATATCGATTCAATCTGAACTGATATCGGGCCACATAATAAGGGCCGACCTGCCTTTCACTGTGTTTCACAAAGCCATTGTTTTCATACAACCGACATAATTTAATACGCGACGCCTCGCAATCCAACCTTAAATAACATTTTCCCCGCATCTTTGCTTCATTTTTAGCCCAGTCCAGTATTATTCCGGAAATTCCTTTTCCGGCGTGGCTCCTTCTGACCGCGATCCTGTGCATATAAACGGAACCCCCTTCAGTCATTTCCGGCCAGTACATACGGTCTGCCGGCTGAAATTTGAATGTTCCAACGGCACTTCTCCCATCGAGGACCACATAATACAGGTCCTTTATAATATCTTCGCGAATGTTATCCGAAGACAGCTCATTCGTTTTCCAAAGCGGCATGCCCCTGTCAATGAGCCAATTGGCCGCATCCTGCAATACGGATACGACTTCCCCGATGTCTGCAAATCCGGCTTTTCTGATTTGATATAATACTTTATCCTGTCCGGAAATTTCCACAATGTACTCCCTGCACTCAAATACAGGCCAGACGAAGCCGGCATAAATGATCAGGCTGAAAACAGAATTGCAGAAGTTTACATATTATGAACATGAAAAGCAAATGAAAACGACCGTTGAAATCCGGGCTGATCAACTGTTATAAAAGCCATCAGGATCAGGTCCGAATAAAGGCCGGTATTCCTTGCTGTCATTTTAAAATGTAATCGTCACGGACTGACAATTACACGTTGATATCGATTTGCCAATACGAGGTTTTTGGCAAATATAACCAACCTGTTTCTTGTCAGTTATTTAGCTGTTTCTATAAAACAACACATCTCAACTGGCATGATTTTTTCTGAATATAGGTAAAATTCAGGGGAGGGTATTTGCATACTCTTGTTTACCACTGTATTACTAGCCGGCAAATTAAATGAAAACATCCGGATCAACGGATACTCGGGTTTCGAATTTGAAAAAATGTTCGGGGATGAAGGAAAAGGGGATCCGAACGGCTCCTTCGACTCGGATCTGTTCGACCTCGTGTTCAATGTCACAACAGCGGATTATTTGAGGATTGCGGCGGATATAACCTGGGAACACGGCGCAGCAACAGAAGACGGCCGGGGAAATGCTGCGGTCGAATATGTTTTCTGCGAGTACCTTGTCAGGGACTGGCTGAAGTTCCGTGCCGGTAAAATGTTTACACCCTTCGGTATTTATAATGAAATTCACACGGCCAAACCCGTTATTCTCACGGTCAATGAACCCCTGAGTACAAAAAAAACGACAAGTTCGGCAGTGATCTGCGTTTTTATCCCCGATGGGCCACGGGACTGGCCGCTCTCGGCAATTCTCGGATCAGGGAAATTCAAGCCGATTATATCCTGCTTATATCGAATGGTGGGCAGGAAACCACCAATCCTTATGAGGAAGACGACAACAAGGAAAAATCCATCGCCGGCCGTATCTGCTTATCACCCATGAACAGGCTGGATCTTGGATTTTCCTTTTACACAGATCAACTATCGCAGATGGATAATCAAGATGAAGATACCGGAAAACGCATGTCTCAGGTCAGTTGGAGTGGACAGGCCGAATGGACTTCCGGTCAACTGGGTATTGAATTGGAATATGTTTCCGGTTCCCTGAAACCGGAAGAACAGCGTGCATATTCCAGTTATGCTTACAGCGCGATGGGTTCCTATAGTTACATGTATCGCATCACGCCATATATCCGATACGAATTCCTGGATCCCGATATGGACAGAAATGACGATCAGGCAAAACAGATCATTTATGGCCTAAATATTAAAGTCACGGAAAACCTGTTTCTCAAAGCGGAAATCAACTCGATTACATCCGGCAAAATGAACCGCCGGTTCAGAGGCATCGATTACTCCGAATTCAAGGCAGCCGTCGCCATCGGATTCTGACAACATCATTCATCGCGAATATCGCCAATTCCGGCGGTTCCAAATAGAGGAGATACTGTAACATGAAAAGATTCACCGTTATTTTTTTACTTCAAATTATGATGCTCTTGCCCATTCTCAATGCACAGGAAAAAAGCAATTTTAAACTCATCGTCAACGACAAGAATCCCATTTCTGAAATAAGCAGAGACAACATCGCCGGTATGTTTCTGAAAAATGTGTTGGAATGGGAAAACGGCTCCAGAATCCTTCCTGTGGATCAGACTGAGGAAAACAGTATTCGGGCCCAGTTCAGTGAATCGGTACTCGAAAAAAGCGTCGGTTCCATAAAGTCTTTCTGGCGCAAACAACTGTTTTCAGGCATCAACACGCCCCCCATTGAACTGTCCGGCGATAATGATGTGATCGATTACGTAAGAAACAATCCTGGCGCCATTGGATATGTCATGCATGTTTCCGACACGAAGGGGATAAAAATCGTCCGGATCAATAAATAACGCATAATTGACCGGTATCCTGTCGTACTGAAACACCGGACCTGATTTCAAACGCCCGCGGGCGTGCATTCCATAGCACATCCGCGGGCGTTTCATTTACGGATTCTGCAGAGGCTGCCTGATCCTGCAGTGAATCCTGAAAAACCCGGATCATACGAAATAAGTCAATATAAATTTTCAAATTAAAAAGTGTTTGATTTGAAACATGAATTATGTTACATTAAAATTGGTTTAAAACGGACACTTTTACTTAGGGGGAATCATTGGAATCCGTGAAAGTCGGTGTTATCGGCACCGGTCATCTCGGCCGGTTCCATGCCCTGAATTATCTTCAGCTGCCCCAGACCGAACTGGTCGGCGTGTATGACACCGACCAGGAAAAATCCCGAAAAATTGCCGAGGAATGCAAATGCCGGTCCTATCCTGATCTGGATTCGCTGTTGAAGGACGTGCAGGCCGTCAGCATTGCAGTACCCACCGACAAACACTTTGAAATTGCAGGCGAGGTGCTGTCACGGGACATTCACTGCCTCATTGAAAAACCCATCACCGAAACCGTCACACAGGCCGAAACACTGGTACGCATGGCTGCGGTGCAGCATCTGGTGCTTCATACAGGCCATATCGAACGATACAATCCCGCCGTCCTTGCGCTCAAGGGGCTGCCGATACAGCCGGCATTCATCGAGGCCCACAGGCTGGCCCCGTTCAAACCGCGCGGTATCGAAGTGTCCGTGATCCTGGACCTGATGATTCACGACATCGATATCGTTTTAAGCATGATGACGACGCCGCTTGAAAGTGTTGCCGCCAGCGGTGTGGCCGTTGTATCTGACACCATCGATATCGCGAACGCCCGCCTAAAGTTCGCAGACGGTTGTGTGGCCAATCTCACGGCCAGCCGCATCTCCCAGAAAACCATGCGAAAAATGCGGCTGTTTCAGAAGGACACCTATATCACGATCGATTTTCAGGATAAAGAGGTCGAAATATATGCGCTCGGCGAACCGGAATCCGATAAGGATTTTGTGCTGGGTGAAATAGGCGTGGGCGACAAAAAACGCAAAGTGCTCCTTAAAAAACCGGATGCGGGCGACCACAATGCCCTGCTGCTGGAACTGGAGACATTTATACGCGCGGTCCGGGGTGAAAAAATGTCCGGCGTTTCCGGCAGGGCCGGCCGCGAAGCCCTTGCCGTGGCTGTGGAAATCCTCCGGCAGATCCGGTCATAACCGCCTTCAGGGATTCCCGTCTTGAAAACCGACCATCAAAAAACCTGTGTCTTCGTGATTGCAGGAGAAGCATCCGGAGACATGCACGGTGCTCTGCTGATGCAGGCCATGAAAAACAGAAGGCCCCACTTGAGGTTTTTGGGCATCGGTGGAGACCGCATGATCGCGGAGGGTCTGGAGCCGGTCCGGCACTCCAAGGAAATGGCATTTCTCGGCTTCTTTGAAGTGATACGTCACCTCGGATTCATCCGCAGGGTTTTCAAGGACACCCTTTGTGCAATCGAAACACATCGTCCGGCTGCCGTTATTTTTATCGATTATCCCGGGTTCAACCTTCGCCTGGCAAAGCAGGTCAAGAAACTCGGATTCAGGACACTGTATTATATCAGCCCGCAGGTATGGGCATGGGGTGGTGACCGGGTTAAAAAAATGCGCCGGTTTATCGACCGCATGCTGGTGATTCTTCCGTTCGAGACAGACATATACAGGGCCCACGGTATGGATGTTCATTTCGTGGGTCATCCTTTAAAGGATCATCTGAAAATACGGTCGTCGCACAATGAATTTTTCCGCAATGGCCATATGGATCCGGATGCGGTCCTGGTGGGGCTTCTGCCGGGTTCCCGGAAGCAGGAAATCCGGACATTGCTGCCCGAAATGAGCCGTGCCTGTGATGTGATCAGGAAACACATCCCGGAATGTCAGTTCGCACTCGGCATGGCGCCGCACCTGACATCGGAGGACTACACGCCTTATATCAGAGGCAGCTCCGCCATCCGTTTCATCGAAAACGACACGTATGGCCTGATGGCCCATGCAGGGGCCGTCATGGTCGCCTCGGGAACCGCCACGCTTGAGACGGCGCTTCTCGGAACGCCCATGGTCATCTGTTACAAGGTATCCTGGATATCCTATTTGCTCGGCCGGCTGCTGATACGTATTAAACATATCGGATTGGTGAATATTGTCTCGGGCCGGTCAATCGTACCGGAACTCATACAGCATCGTGCCAATGCCGGCGAGATGGGCCGGGCAATTCTGTCCATACTGACGGACCGGAATGTGCTCGCACGGATAAAACAGGATTTAAATCAGATTTCGGAACTTCTTGGCGAGCAGGGCGCATCCGACCGGGCGGCAGACCTGGTTGTGGAATTCATCGACGGGAGTCCATGAAAGCGTGGCAAAATCCATGGGTCCGGATCGTACTCGGTCCTCTGGCATGCAGCTACGGGGCGGTCACCGGATTGCGAAACCGGCTTTATGACGCCCATATAATCAAATCGTTCCGCCTGAACGCCAGAGTGATCAGCGTGGGCAACATCACAGTCGGCGGAACGGGGAAAACCCCTGTGGTCGCAGCCATCGCCCGGTCGCTTCAGGCCCGCGGAAAACGGGTGGTCATACAGAGCCGTGGTTACGGACGCAAATCACATGGATTTTTGATGGTCTCCGATACGGAATCGGTACTGACAACGGCCGCCTGCGCGGGGGACGAACCCTATATGCTGGCCACAACGCTACCCGGAATACCGGTCATTGTCGGGGCGGACCGTCTGGAGGCTTGCCGGAATGCAATCGCACATTTCGGGCCGGATATCCTGATTCTGGATGACGCTTTTCAGCACCGGTGCATCCGGCGCGACATGGACGTGGTTACCATGGACACCTCTGCTCCCTGGGGCAACGGTGCACTGCTGCCCGCTGGCCCGCTTCGTGAAGCGAAGCATCATTTGAAGCGGGCGGACATCGTGGTGCTGACGCGTGCCCATGAACCCGATCAAAAGGAGAGGCGAAAACAGGACGTGGGCCGATGGACCAATGCGCCCGTCACCTTCTCGGAGCACAAACCCGTGGAATGGATTCATTTAAAATCCGGAGCGCCAATGCCTCTGACCGCATTCGAAAACGAGCAGGCGATCGCCCTGTCCGGTATCGCCAATCCGGATTCGTTTCTCGACACACTGCGGTCATGTGCGGTCGAACCTCTGGAGATGATGCGCTTTCCGGATCACCACTGGTACACGCCGAACGACCTGAAAAAGATCGCCCGGGTTGCAGCGAAACATCAAGCGTCCCTCATCCTGACGACGGAAAAAGATGGTGTGCGGCTGGAAGGTCTAAACAGGTTCCCGATACCCGTTTATTGTCTGAGAATTGCCTGTACACTCGAAGCCTTACTGCTTGACCGGATCATGATGACTTGAATTGCCTTTGGGGAAAGGATTGAATCATGCAAAAAATCAATATCATGGTGGTTGATGACCATAAGCATATACGCCAGCTGATTCATGATATTTTGCACAAAACCAGAAAATATGAAGTTCATTCGGCCAGCAGCGGAGAAGCCTGTCTCAGAAAGCTGCATGAACAGCCAGTCGATCTGGTGCTGCTGGATATACAGATGAAGGGCATGGACGGCCTGGAAACGCTGAAAAAAATCAAGGCGTTTTCCGCCGATCTGCCGGTAATCATCATGACGGCCCACGGCACCATCGACCGGGCCGTGAATTCGATGAAGATCGGCTCCCAGGATTTCATCACAAAACCGTTCGAAAGTGAAAAACTCCTCACCGCGGTCGAAAACGCCTTACGCACGGGACTGCTGAATTCCCGGAACGACGGCTCGCCGGTTCGTACCAAAAAACCTCACTTCAGCAACATCATCGGTCAGAGCCCGGTCATGCAGGATGTGTTCCGGGCCGTGGAAAAGGTGACGGACAGCGATGTCACAGTCCTGATTCAGGGAGAAAGCGGCACAGGCAAGGAGCTGATTGCCAGGGCCATTCACACACAGTCCAAGCGCAGAAACAAACCGTTTCGTCCGGTCAATTGTACGGCACTTCCGGAATCCCTTCTTGAAAGCGAGCTGTTCGGTCATGAAAAAGGCGCCTATACCGGCGCGACCACGCGCCGTGTGGGTAAATTTGAACTGGCGGACGGGGGAACCATATTTCTGGATGAAATCGGTGATATGAGCCAGCCCATTCAGGCCAAGGTGCTCCGTGTACTTCAGGAACGCGAATTCGAACGGCTCGGCGGGAATTCACTGGTTAAGGTCAATATCCGCCTGATTTCGGCCACCAACAAGGATTTATGGGAAGAAGTGCAGGCCGGATCCTTCAGGGAGGATCTGTACTACCGAATCAGCGTGTTCCCCATACGCCTGCCCCCCTTGAGGGAACGCAAGGACGATATTCCGTTGTTGTGTGAATATTTTACGAAAAAGTACAGCAAGCGTGAAAATAAAAACATAGAAAAAATCGAACCGGAAGTCATACGGACACTTTCGGGATATCATTGGCCGGGGAATGTCCGGGAACTTGAAAACACCATCGAACGTGCGGTCGTCATCACCAATACCCCGGTATTAAAACCGGAGGATCTCCCCTCCCATATCCTGACCATCGGCGATGATGATAAAGCCGCAACGGACGATTCCCTGCCCAAATGGATCGAAAAACTGGAAATCGAAGTATTGCGAAAAACACTGCTCGAATATGAGGGCAATATCAGCAAGGCGGCAAAAAAACTGGGGATCGGACGGGCCACTATTTATCGAAAAGCAAAAAAATACCGGCTGCCCGTAACAAGATAGGAAGTACGATCGATGAATGACTGTTCCGATTTTCTCATCATCGGAAGCGGCATCGCGGGCCTCAGTTTCGCCCTGTATGCTGCAGAGCACGGATCCGTAACCATTGTTACAAAGAAACAGCGGGCGGACACCAATACCAATCATGCGCAGGGCGGTATCGCCGCGGTTTTCGGATCTGACGATTCGTTCGAGCAGCATATTACAGATACACTCACGGCGGGCGTGGGATTGTGCCACCGGGATGCCGTTGAATTGATCGTACGTGAAGCCCCGTCAAAAATCAGGGAACTCATACGCTGGGGCGTACATTTTACGTTCCAGGATAAAGAACATTTCGACCTGGGCCGCGAAGGAGGGCATTCAAGAAACCGGATCATTCATGCCAAGGATCATACGGGTCGCGCAATGGAACAGGCGCTTCTCGATCAGGTCAGACATCATCACAATATCCGCGTGTTCGAAAACTATACGGCCATCGAATTCATCACGGAACATCATCTGTCCGGCAGTTCCGGAACCGGATTACGTTCCCTGAACTGCTACGGGATATACGCCCTGGATGGAAAAACGAACAGGGTCGAAATTTTCCCTGCCCGTATGACACTGCTCTCATCCGGTGGTGCGGGGCAGGTGTATTGCCATACCACCAATCCGGATATCGCGACCGGTGACGGTATGGCCATGGCCTTCAGGGCGGGCGCCTGCATCGCCAATATGGAATTTATGCAGTTTCACCCCACCACATTATGGCATCCCGACGGGGACTCGTTTCTTATATCAGAGGCGGTTCGCGGGCACGGGGGCATTCTCCGGACACGGGACGGGCAGCCGTTCATGAAACAGGTTCATCCGCAGGCGGATCTCGCTCCCCGTGATGTCGTTGCAAGAGCCATAGACCGGGAACTCAAAATCAGGGGCGACGACTGTGTATTTCTGGATGTGACCCACATTCCTGCAGGTGAACTGATGGACCGGTTTCCGCATATATACGAACGTCTCATATCCCTGAAAATCGATATGACCAGGGAACCCATCCCCGTCGTACCTGCCGCCCACTATATGTGCGGCGGCGTATGGACCGACCTGGTCGGCCAGACCACGATACGCCGTTTGTTCGCCACAGGAGAATCCGCATGCACAGGAGTGCATGGTGCCAATCGTCTGGCGTCCAACTCATTGCTTGAGGCCCTGGTTTTTTCATATGAGGCGGTTCAGAAAGCGATTCACAACCTGAAAATTGAAAAAATAACCGTTCCCGAAATACCGCAATGGGACGATCGGGGAACGTATGATCACGAAGAGTGGGTCCTGATCGCCCATGATCAAAAGGAAGTCCAGCGTCTGATGTGGGATTATGTGGGCATTGTCCGTTCTAATCAGCGAATGATCCGGGCGCAGCGGCGTATTGAGCTGATCGCGGAAGAAGTGGAAGCCTTTTACAAGAAAACCCGCGTCACGGGACCGCTTCTCGAGCTGAGAAATATCTGCTGCACGGCACTTCTTGTCATACGCTCGGCATTGTTCAGAAAGGAGAGCCGGGGCCTGCACTACAATACGGATTATCCGGACATCATTGATCCGGACTTTCTGGGGGATACCATGATTCAATCCGGCAGGACCTGGATTCAGCCCCTTCAATCGTCTCAAAACCGTAAAAAAGGGCAAAAAAAAGGAGCGTAAACCCAATAATTTTTTTTCTTTCAACCTCAAAAAATATAAAAAATAGCTTGCATTTAAAAAAACGAGGTTTTAAATTCGAGCAGGATTGTCGTTGTACACCGTTTTTTGCGCCTTTGAAAAATCAGCTGCAAGCACAGTATGAACAGAGTAAATACACGATAAATGTAACGATTTGTCGTGTGGCATTTCTTTAAGGCGGGAAGCAGGTTGTACAGTAAGAGAGGGATCAACAGAAAGGAAGCAGTATGGAAACCGGACGTGTTAAATGGTTCAACCGCACCAAAGGCTACGGCTTTATTGAACGGGAAAGCGGAGAAGATGTTTTCGTTCACTTCAGCGCCATCCAGGAAGAGGGATTCAAGAGCCTGGAGGAAGCCCAGGAAGTCACTTTCGAAGTGGTGGAGGGACCTAAAGGCCTGCAAGCCGCCAATGTAAAAAAAGCGTAACACCCGTCCAGGAAAATGAAAAAGCCCCTTCCAAATGGAAGGGGCTTTTTTTATGACTGCAACACCATGCAGGATTTATAAAACCGTCTGTTCTATGTCCAGATTTATATTTATCTTATATGCCACGGCTACATCCCAGTTTTTATATCTTTTATCATGCCTCTTTTATCTTTGGTCTTTGTTCTTTGGTCTTATTATCCTGTTCTAATCAAAATTGGTTGTCTTCAAATGCCGTATCAGCTTCATGCTTTTCTGCATGACTTCCTCTGTCGTCGAGCCGATAAATTCATTGCAGTAGGCAGATGCCTCAGCCGGATCTTTTTTCCATAAACGCAGCATGCTTCCTTCGAACTCGGGCTGAAATTCAATCAGCCGCTTTTCGATGGAATCACGAACAGGGAATATTGCCTTGATGCTCTCATCATAATTCATGTCCGCGATGTTTTCAAGCTCATTCTGAATCCAGAATGCCGATTTCGGATCGTATGAAAACGCGGCAGCGGCCTGATCGAAATGCTGTTCAAGTGCCTTGTCAGCCGATTCGACACCCGGCATATTGCAGTATACTTCCGGAATCCGGCTGATGCCGTTGTACCACGGAAGAAACGGATGGCAGTCCGGCCGGCCGAAGCTCACCCAGAGTACGCCGCTCGCGGGCCAGGGCAGCCAGTTCCTCAGCTGGGCAACCACACCGTATTGCGTGGTCGATGTGCATACCGGACGGATCCGTTTGTCCCGTCCGGCCGGCCGGTCGTTTTCACTGCAGGAGCCGATTCGCGTTTCAAAGGCCGTGCCCTTATAATGATCCCGGAGCAGGGCCATCACGTCGGACAGGGACACTTTGTTCCGGGGCGTGACGGCAAAAGGCAGACCGGCGGACTTGGCCGGCTGCATGGATTCATGCCTTCCCGCGAGCAGCTGCTGCCCCCGCCATTGACGGTAATCCGCATCAGGAGATTTCCCGAAAACCGCTGAAAAATGAAAAGCCCGGCTCCCTGCAGGATCGTACCATCCCTGTTTTATGGCATACTGCCGGATATCCGTTTTTGAAAACAGCCAGTTTAACCGGTCGTTGAAGTCGACCTCTTCGAAAATAAACTGATTCGGCAGTACGACCGCGCCATCGTCGGGAACGCGCCGGGCAGCCCACAGGGTGCCTCCCGGTATGGCGATCAGCCATGCCTCATTTGGATCGCAGACAACAAGGGTCCTGCCGGCTCCGCTGTATCCCAGGGAATCCAGCAGCGCTCCGGCAATCCGTACTGCTTCTTTGGCGGTTTGCGCGCGTTCAACAAGGATGCGGCGAAGCATGTAGCCAATGGCGCCTGATCCTTTCGATTTGTCATACCGGGTCGGGCATGCATCGCTTGCGACGGTTACCCCCCATTCGTTCATATACAGATCGGAATATTCGAGACCGTTCATCTGAAACCAGAAATATGCCCATGTTTCTCTGGCCTGGGGAATTTTTACGCCCGAAATCAGCCGTACCGAATCTGTTGCTGAATACGATCCCCGTTCCACGCGCCAGACATTGACTACGCGCTGTCCTCCGTCATCTTCATTGTGGCCGAAAAGAACCGATCCGTCTGTACTCGCATATTTGCCGATAATAACGGAGGTGCACGGATATACCAGGCCCGCTGTCAGTATCACAAGAAACATGATCAAAAAAAATCGCTGCTTCATGATGTCAGTCCTTTTTTTGACATTTGGCCAGCAATGCTTTCACGGCATCCCGATGCACCATGAAGGTCAGCATTTTCAATTTGATAAAATCGTCGCGATAGAAATAATATCCCGGAAAACTGCCTTCATAGGCACTCGATCCGGAATCCTTGATCAGAAACCAGTCATGGCCGCCGGTTTTCTGCATACCCACAAGATGAATGCCGTGATCGTCCGTGGATGACTGATTGTAAAACCGGTACTCACGGGCGCTCTGACCGATGAATTCCTGTGGAATATCGAACGTCGGGATCACACACACATCGTCCCACCGGCCCTTCCCCGGTTCGCTCACATCTCCTCCAATGGCCACGGAAAATCCCTGTTCAATGGCCTGTGCGATCGCTGCATACCACTCGCTGAGCGGCACATTGTAATAGGAATCTTCATGCCACCAGTTGTCCTCGACTTTATACTCCCCCTGTGTATAGAACGGTTGCGAGATAAACGACATAAATGAGGCATACTCGTCCAAAGGCAGTTTCAGTTCCTTATCCATATACGCTTTCGGTGTCATCCACTTGCCGTTCACCTGGATTTTCTCCGGAGGAGCGCCGAGATGCTTATCGAGAATCCTTCGGATCTGCTGAACCGTAAAATCCTCGTCCCATAATTCATTTTTCTTTATAAAATCAAGATAGGCCATCATTTCGCGGAAAAGCGCCCTGTGATTGTGCTTATTCTGATCCCCGGCAAATCCCGTGTAATCCTCCGCCCGGACCGCGCCGTAGGTTTTCATACGAAGCAATACTGCATCTTCTTCCGAGCCTTCTCCGAAATTGCTGTTTCCCTTTTGCAGAACGAAGCGTCTGGCTTTTTCCACATATTCCCAGTACACCGTGTACATTTCGGACAGTTTGACTTTTTTACCTGACAGGCGCATCAGCTCGGATTCCACGAACGATGTCCCGGAAAACGCCCAGCATGTGCCGGTTGTATCCTGCCGCACAGGCGGAAAATGAAAAACGGGATTGCAGGATTCGGGCGATTCCGGTTTCCCGAGTCCTGTAAAATCCATCTGAAGAATCGTATCCACTTTGTTCCAGATGAATTTGGAGACGTAGATTGCGGAATCTGAAGGGACGGTCTGTGCACAGACGGCCGTAAAAGCGAATAAAAAAAGGAGCATGGTCCTCAGTTTCATTTTGACCTCCGGTATATCAAGTATGGTATCGGTATCAATCCTGTCTGCTTTGCGACGATGTCCGGATTCGAAAATTTGCCCATCCGTTTCAGGAAATATACGAAACCAAGCAAGTACTGTCAATAAATTACAGGGGACAGACAATTCCGGAGCAGCCGGCCTGAAAATTCAGGTCCGTTTCAAAACGGAGCTGTCACCGATCATAATCTTAAATCGCCTGCCTATACACCCAGACACACGCCCACGCCGTTCGCGGTTTCGATCAGGGGATGATCCGCGGCCACCAGCCGGTTTTTACCGCTGACTTCGGCCAGGGGAATGCCCATAATTTCCGTTCCTCTCAGTGCCACCATCACGCCGCTGACACCGTCATAGCAGAGTTCCGCGGCCTTGACTCCGAAGCGCGTGGCCAGCACACGGTCGAACGGTGTGGGCGTGCCGCCCCGCTGCAGATGTCCGAGCACGGTCACGCGGGTTTCGATTCCGGTGATTTCCTCGATATCATGCGCCACTTTCTGACCGATGCCGCCCAGGCGCACCGGATCCGGACTGCCCTTGACCATGCGTCTGACCACCCGCTCTCCGCCATGCGGATGCGCCCCTTCGGCAACCACGATGATGCTGAACCGTTTCCCCTTTTTACTCCGGTCCACAGCCAGCCGGCAGATCGCATCGATTTCATACGGTATTTCAGGTATCAGGATCACATCGCCGCCGCCTGCAATTCCTGCATGCAGCGCCAGCCAGCCGGCATATCGTCCCATCACTTCGACCACCATGACCCGGTGATGCGACATGGCCGTACTGTGTATTTTATCAATGGCCTCGGCCGCCGTGGTAACGGCCGAATCGAACCCGAACGTGATATCCGTTCCCATAATATCATTGTCGATTGTTTTCGGTACACCGACCACATGAATACCTTTCTGGCTCAGCTGATGCCCGATGGTCTGTGTGCCGTCGCCGCCGATGCACACGAGCGTATCCAGGCCGAGTTTATGAAAATAGGCGACCGCCCGGTCAGACCGGTCCTCGTTTTTTTCCGGATTTTCGGGATCGACGGGCCAGTTGAAAGGATTGGCACGGTTGGTCGTGCCCAGTATGGTTCCTCCCTGCGTCAGAATGCCCGATACGCGTTCCCAGGTCAGGGATACGGATTTCCGCTCGACAAGCCCGGCAAATCCATCCTCGAAACCGATGACATCCATATCGAATTTACGCATGCTGGCTTTGGCCACACCGCGTATCACGGCATTGAGTCCGGGACAATCACCGCCTCCGGTCAGAATGCCGATGCGTTTTCTTCTGGATTTTCCCGCCATAATAACTCCATCCTGTCGCTATTCCAATACAGTGACCGGCAACCCGGCCGCCGAGCTGTCCGGCCTATGCTCCCAAGTAACAAAAAACACACATGAAAATCAAGCTAAATAGCCTGTGCGGACATGACGGGCGCAGATTGTCAGGGGAACGGGAACCGGAGAAACAGTAAAAACGAAGGACCACGGACGGCCGACCGCTGACCACGCGCCGTAACCTGCATCGGAGATACGGAGACGGGGTGAAACGGAGATAAAAAACAACGGACCGCAGACTGCTGTCCGTAAACTGCACCGGAGAACCGGAGATTTAAAAACACTTACGTAATCCCGTTTTTTCTCCGTATCCCCGTTTCTCTCTTTCTCCGCATCATATCCCGGCTTCAACCATCTTTGGTCTTTGTTCTTTATTCTTGCTTTTTACCGAATCTCCCGTTCGTTAAAAAAAATCCCCGGCCTGACCTCCGCCGGGGATTTGTTGTTAAAGATTTCTTTACCGTAACTTACAGGCCGCTGCATATGTTGTGCGGCATGATCACCGTATAGTAGATATGATTGCCGGATACCACGGCCGTCATACTCTGGCTGTATTCGGGCAGAAACACTGTGTAATCTGCCCCGAGATCCACAGCCGCTTTATAAAAAGTACCCTGAAAGTATGTCCCGAAATAATATCTTCCCGGCACAGGCAGATTGCATATGGTGATTTCGCCGTTGACGATCCATCCGAGATAACGCCACCAGGTGCTGCCTTCAGCCCTGACATACAGCGGCAGGCTTGGACGCACTTCCACCTGATCATTATCGGGGCATACACCCTTGAAGTGAAACACCCGGTTGAATCCGTTCTGGTTCAGGTTCACATCGAAAGTCAGGACGCCCTGCATGCAGAGATCGTTGATGATCATTTCGCCTACCAGCTGCGTATGCCAGTAATCCGAATACGCCTTCAATGTGACAGGGATGTTGCTGGGCACCCGGTAGAACTGAATAAAGTCATCGCACACGGTCAGCCGGCGAACGAATCCCGGACCCTCCATCACAAAGTAAAGACACGGATCGCAGGCCGTTTTTCCCATGATGTTGACCCGGACACCGAGCCAGCATGAATCCCATTTCCAGTCCAGGTTCCACCAGCTCAGATGATTGGTCGAATAAACAATGGCCAGGGCATCGCTCCCCGGCGGATCGACAACCGTTCCCTCTGCCTCATAGGTCCAGGCACCGGTCTGATTGTCGTAGCTCCAGATTTTTATCTTGTCCCCGACCTGAACGGGTGATCCGGTCTCCGGATTGATGGTTGAGGGATCGATCCCGATCGTGATCTGAATGGGCGGATCGAAATGGGCAGCCTCATGTCCTGAACCGTCAGTCACTTCGACGGCTGCAAATCCCGCGGTGATGAATGCCGCCTCTTCGGACTGTCCGTTCTCGTTCTCATCGATCTGAACGGCAAAGCCGCCCGGAAAACCGGAAAGCGACTCCAGACTGGTTCCGTTGTAATGCGTGATATCCACGGTCAGCGGACCGCTGAGCGGCCGGCCCGACGCATCCGTGATCATGGTGCCCTGGGGAATTACGACATTGGCCGAAGTGTTCGATCCCGCTCCGGGAACCGTGCTCACATTGAGCCCGGCGGACAGGGAACCGTTTCCTGAGGCGGAGCCGGTCTGACTTGCAGTTGAAACTCCGGAAGGAGGATTGTCTTTTTTAACCATGGCGAAAGTATAAATATGCGGTCCCTCGGTCCCGATTACAAGCGGCATGCTTGTGCTCACGTACCCGGACGCCTGAGCGATAAGCACGATGATGAGTGGCGATCCCTCCGAGGGCTCCAGGGCCGAATCAAAACCGAACGCACAGAATCCATCCGCCACCTGAAGTCCCGTGATGGGTTCATGACCCAGATCGACCACCGCATCCTTATGCTGGCCCTCAAAACTGAGTCGGATCGTCACATCGTCCATGGTCGACTGTGACCCGGCATCCACAAAATCCAGGGATATGGTCGTTTTGACAGGATCCACGTTGAGAATAAGCTTGAGATCGTCCGTCGGGTTTTTATAATCACAGGTCACCAGTATAAACAAACCGGCCAGCAGAATAACAAAACCGGCCACTGAAATTATTCGCATCCGATTCATGGATTCTTCCTCCTTCTAAAAGCTGATCGTCATGCCCAGGGACAGCACCGGATAGATCTGCATGCCCTTGAGATCATCTTCAATATCCGCTTCCTGTTCGGTGGTCGGCTCCGCGAGATCGGTGGAGGTGCTCATATGCACATCCGGCGCCCCGTGATACAGCATGCCGAGATTGAAGAAAAAACCGACCGATCCGTTATCCCTGACGGCGTTTCCCCAGCCCAAACCCAGATAGGGTGATACAATGGCAAAATCCACTTTGACGTCCAGTTCGCCGATTTCCTCCACGGTATAGGTTTTCGTCCCCACCTCATAGGGCTTTGTGGATACGCCTGAAGCTTCGATCCTGTTTTTGTTGATAAAGATGCCCCCCGAAAGGAAAAAGCCCGCGGGCGGTCCGTACCAGTCCGCCAGAATAGAAAATGACTGCAGTTTCAGGTTGCCGTCGTATTTCAAATCGTATTCCTTGTTGGTTTCATCCATACTGAAAGAAAAGAAATTGCCCCCCAGGCGCACGTTCATTTTCGGCTTGACGGACTTGACGAGCTCGATGCCGATACCGGGCGTTCCGGTCTGCAGCGTCATGCCCCAGCCCGAGCCTCCTGCCTTCGCCGAAGCACAGATCAGCAAAGCAGCACAAAAACATGCCATGAAGCGTTTCATCTTTATCCCCCTCCTTTAAAAAGAAATGTCCTTGTGGTTCCATATGAAGAAAATCAATCAGAAGAAGCGGAATGCAATTGTTATACAGCGGAATATAAACAGTCTGTCCCGGGAAAGCAAGCGGGTTTTATTGTGATTTTTATCACTTATCCGCAGACACCCAGCCGTTTCCCGACGGAGCGGAACGCCCCGATCGCCCTGTCCAGATGCACCTGTTCATGGGCGGCGGAAAGCTGGACGCGGATCCGGGCCTGGCCCTTCGGAACCACGGGATAACTGAACCCGATCACATAGATGCCCTCCTTCAGGAGCGCATCCGCCATTGCATTGGCCAGCCGTTCCTCATAGAGCATGATGGGCACGATGGGGTGTACACCGGGCCTGATGTCGAATCCGGCCTCCGTCATTTTTTTCCGGAAATAGGCGGTGTTGGATTCCAGCCTGTCACGAAGCGACGTCGTATCCGAAAGCATTTCAAGTACAGCCAGTGTCGTACCCGCGACCACGGGCGCCAGGGAATTTGAAAAAAGGTAGGGACGGCTTTTCTGTCTCAAAAAGGCGATCATTTCCCGGTGCCCGGAAACACAGCCGCCGGACGCACCGCCCAACGCCTTGCCGAATGTGGTGGTGATCAGATCCACCCGGCCCTGAACCCCGCAGAATTCCGGCGTTCCACGACCTGTTTTACCGATAAATCCGGTGGCATGGCTGTCGTCGACCAGAACCAGCGCATCATATTTATCCGCAAGATCACAGATGGATTTGAGATCTGCAATATCGCCATCCATTGAAAACACGCCGTCCGTGGCAATGAGACGGACGCTGGCGTCCCGGGCCTGAAGCAGACCCGCCTCCAGATCCGCCATGTCATTGTGCCTGAATATGATGCGCCGGGCCTTGGTCAGTCTGATGCCATCAATCAGGGAAGCATGGTTCAGGGCATCCGTCAAAACCGCACAGTCTTCCTTCAGAAACGGTTCGAACACACCGCCGTTGGCGTCGAAACAGGCGGCATAAAGAATCGTGTCGTCCGTACCCAAGAACTCCGACATTTTCCCTTCGAGCTGCTTGTGAACCGATTGTGTGCCGCAGATAAACCGGACCGAAGAAAGGCCGAAACCCCAGGTGTCCAGTGCACGATGGGCCGATGCGATCACTTCCGGATGATTGGACAGACCCAGGTAATTGTTCGCACAGAAATTCAATACCGCATCTCCGGAAGCTACGCGTATTTCGGATCCCTGCGGTCCTTCGATCACCCGCTCATTTTTAACCAACCCTGCTTCTTTGATTTCCTGAAGCTGTTTCGTTAAATCGTCCCTGAGCTGACCAATCATGTTCGATCTCCTTTTTCGGGACAAACCAGATTATTAATGTTCAACCTGTGCATGGCCGTGGAAACCGGCATCCCGCTTCATTCGGTGATGCGTTCGAATTCAGGATGACTTCTCAGCGCCTTCAGGTCCTCATCCTTACGCGCCTGTATCCTGAGTTTCGGATTCAGCCGCAACGCCTGTTCAAGCGCAACGAATGCACCCGCTGTGTCCCTTGCCGCCAGACGGATGACGGCCAGATCATAAAACACCTCGGCGTTGTCCGGCGCCAGTCCGGCTGCTGACTCCATCGGTTGAAGCGCTTTCTGAAATTGTTTGTTCTGAAACAGTGTCCAGGCCTGGTTCCAGGAATCACCCATTCGCGCAATCACGAGCAGACGCCCGAGTTCCTTGAACGGTTCCGCATGATCGTCCACCCGTATGTCGATGGCCCGGTCCGTGTACCCTCCGTAGCCTGCCTTGTCTCTGACCACCAGAAGCGCGGCAGACTGCCTGCCCCTGGAATCCCCTCCCTGCGCATCGCCCGCAAGCAGGGCCGCATAGAGCCGTTCAGCCAGGCTGCCGGCCGTGTTCAGGAATGTGGTTTCCATGGCCGTCACAACGGATTCGCCTGTCAGAATATTGCCCTGAACCGCGTAATTTTCGCCAGAGCGTCCCCCGGCCCAGTCCAGGCATTGCGAACCGGTGTATGTCGCGGACTGGCCGCTGGCAGCCACGATACCGAATTGACGGCTCTCCCGTCCTTCATCGTCCCGTATCAGAATCTGAACAGCTTCATCGGGTGTGGCCCCCCTGTCCAGAAGATCGAGCCCGCGCCATCCGAAAGAAGTGTTCGCATAGGACTGTGTGGCCACGGCGCCCGAACCGGCCCTGGCCCACGGCACCACGGAACCCACCGCAAAGAAACGAGAGGCCACGGCAACGCCCAGTTCGCCGGCATCCGGATCACGGGCCACGATTGAAAACGTGGATACACAATTCTCAGCCTGAAGATTCCCGGGATCCGCTGCGGCGGCCCTGTTCATACAGAAAAACACGGCCATGACAATCACTGCGCCCCGGAGAAATCGCGCCGGACCGCGGTCATTAAAAATATCCATCACGCGACCTCCTTTTTTCTGTTCAATGCGTTTGTTCCGGAACCGTACCCATGTTTCTGATGACCGGCCGGACAAAACAGAACAATCCGATCACCAGGATAATCACGGTACGCATGCATTCTATCCCGTCATGAAAATATGAATCAAACCAGCTCCAGCACGACCTTTCCGCACTTCCCGGAGAGCATGACATCGAATCCTTTCTGAAAATCGTCAAAAGGAAACCGGTGGGTCAGCACAGGAGAAATGTCCAGTCCGCCCTGGAGCATGGTTTCCATTTTGTACCAGGTCTCGAATATTTCACGGCCGTAAATGCCCTTGATGATCAGCCCCTTGAAAATAACCTGATCCCAGTCAATGCTCGCCATTTTGGGCAGAATGCCCAGCAACGCGATACGCCCGCCGTGATACATGTTTTCCAGCATGGATTCAAAGGCATTGGCATTCCCCGACATTTCCAGGCCGATATCAAACCCGATCATGCGGAGCTCCTTCCGGCAGTCCTCGATCGTGGTTGTCCCAACATTGATGGCTCGTGTCGCGCCCATTTTCCGGGCCAGATCAAGCCGGTAATCATTGATGTCCGTCACCACGATATTGCGTGCGCCCACATGCCGGGCGATTGCCGAGGCGATGATGCCGATCGGACCGGCACCTGTAATCAGCACGTCCTCACCCACGAGGTCGAATGAAAGCGCGGCATGGGTGGCGTTTCCGTACGGATCGAAAAACGCCGCAATTTCGGATGGAATGGAGGGATGCACGTGCCAGGCGTTGGATGCGGGAAAGGCCATATACTCTGCGAAACAGCCGTCCCTGTTCACACCGATGCCCACGGCATTGGTGCATAAATGCCGGCGGCCGGCCCTGCAGCTCCTGCAAATGCCGCATACGATATGTCCTTCTCCGGACACACGGTCACCGATTTCAAATCCGGAGACATCGGCTCCCTTTTCCACCACCGCGCCCACGAATTCATGGCCGATGACCGTGGGCACGCGAATCGTGCGCTGGGACCATGCATCCCATTTGTAGATATGCAGATCCGTGCCGCATATCGCGGTTTTCTGAATTTGAATCAGAAGATCGTTGTTGCCGTATTCCGGAACAGGGACCGTTTGCATCTCGATCCCGGTCTCCGGCTTTGTCTTAACCAGGGCTTTCATGGTGGGCATCCCGCGACTCCTTTGATGATTTGAAAACGAGATAAACCAGCACCAGACTCATGACAGCATAGAAGAGATTGGTGAGCACTTTCAGCGGATCGATCACATGACCTTCCTCAACAGAAAAACATCCACAGCTGATATCCAGTCCGCGTATATAGGCCTGCGTAACAAGGCCCAGAAACGCCGCCATCAGCAACGAATTGATCACGGCAGCCGCATTGGTCCAGACACCGAAAATCAGCAGCAGCCCCACGATCACCTCGAGGTAGGGCACGAAAACAGCGGCCCAGTTGGAAAGATCCTCTCCGATCACGCGGTAATTGGCCACCATGCCGGCGAAATCAACCGGATGCAGTATTTTGTCGACAGAAGCATATATAAGCAGAACACCGAAGCCGAACCTCAGAAAGAGGATCAACCAATAACTGATGCGTTCTTTACAATTGTGCATGGTCATGCCAGAATATACACTATCCCCGTTATAATGTCAAGGCTGCATGCCCGGTGAATACCGGTTGACTATACAGGGCAATTCGGTTATATTGTGATTCGGGTTTTTTTAAGATTAACCTGAATTATTCATAAACCTTGAAAAACAAAAAAATATTGATCTCTGAATCGATATAAACAGTCTTTACGAAAACAGTT
>JAFGGN010000122.1 GCA_016930535.1 bacterium | reverse complement strand
CCGAGCCGCTCAATCATCCCACGCAGGATCAGGCCCGGGTCGCCTTTTGAAACCACGAGATCGGGACTTTTTTCCGCTTCCGCGTGAAGGGGCATCATTTGCGAGGCGGCGATACCGGCGGTCACTGCGCCGAATTGCTGAAAAAACTTTCTTCTATCCATGAACGGGTCCTATTTGATTTTCCTGTCGACGTTCCTGGCGAATGATTTTAAAATATCCAGGGCCTGCTCCAGGCTGGATGAAACTTCCATATACACGAAATAGCTGGATTTATGAAATACGATCTGGCTTCCCAGGACAAACCGCTCGATCCGGGCATCCTCACCGACTTCGGACCAGGTTTCCGGATTGATTGTATTCTCGTTGATGTAATCCGGAAAAAGAGCGACTGCATTATCCTTGTTAGCCTGATCGTAGATTCGAATCGTGATCGATTCGGTGTTGTCTTCAATGAGGCCCTGGTACGTCTGGCTGACAGCTTCCACAAAGCCGTGCCTTGTATACAAATCGGCGGCACCATCAATATACACGGCCAGCTCCGTGCTGCTGCTTGCCAGCCAGAAATCGCCGCTGCGGCTCCATCCGCTGATTTCATTGTCCTTGACCAGCAGATCCTCAATGGTTACGGTTTCAGGCCCGGATGTATTTTTTTTGTCGCAGAAAAGAAAAAACAAACCGGCCGACAACAGGATCGCGATGATTTTTTTCATACGCACAACCTCCATCTGTCAGGGATACTCAAAACGGGCCGTCATACTCTCAGTTTTCAATGCAGAGCGCCTGATTCAGGACTACGATGGCACGCTTGAAATTTTCACGCTCAATAACGAATTGCATGTTGACCTGTCGCAGGGACTGAGACACGCAGTCGATATTGATTGAATTTTCCGCAAGCACTTTTGCGGCTTTGGCCAGCACTCCGGGTTTGGCGATATTTGAACCGATCACCGAAATGACGGCCACCTTCTTGATGGTTATAAGCTGATAATGGTCCTCGAGTTCCTTGATCATTTCGGGTTTTGCGGCTTTCTCCCAGATGAGCATGGAGATACTGTTCGCGTTCGTGGCCTTCAGGATGTAACTGATACGGTATTTTTCGAGTATGGTCATCATCATCTTATCAAACCCGACTTCACCGACCATGGAGGAATCATGGATCTCGATCACCACCACCTTGTCCGTTCCTGCAATGATTTCGACTTTCGATTCGATTCCTTTGTATGTTTTCGATATCAGTGTGCCCGGATGTTCGGGTTCGAATGTATTTTTTATACGAAGATTGATCCCCATTTTTTCAAGTGGTTTGGACGCCTTTGGATGGATGGCCTCCATGCCGATATCCGCCAGCTGATCCGCCACATCGTAATTGGTCTGACCCACAGGGACGACATTGTCCAGCCCCACAATATTCGGATCCGCGGATGACAGATGATATTCCTTGTGAATGATGGCCTCAGCCGCCCGGACCTCGACCGCGATTTTGGAAAAAGTCACCTCGGAATAGCCGCGGTCAAATTCACGCATGATGCCTTCGGTGCCCTTGGTGTATCCCGTGGCAATGGTGATGGTTTTGGAAAAATCGATCGGGGACAGCATTTTATGAATACGCTGATCGATGGACAGATATTCGGAATCGTGAAATCCGCTGAGATCCACGAGTGTTGCATTTATACGGCGCTGTTTGAGGATCTCGACCGAGTTGAAGGCGGAATGCGCCTCGCCGATGGACGCGAGCACCTCGCGGGCGGCGAGCAGGATGTTCCGTTTATCCACATATCCGGATGCCAGCACTTCGGCCATGCTGGACAGAATGCTTTGGGTTTGATGGATCCGGTCTGAAATATACTTATCCGCTTTTTCCCGGTCCAGGCCGATCGCATCGAAGGAGCGGTTCAGAGCGATGAGTTTTTCGAGCACATCGTTCAAAGCGGATTCGAAATTCTGCTGATCCGCAAACCGGGCATAGATCCCCGGAGCGCCTGTTTTCTTGTCCTCCAATAGCCAGTTCGTCACATTGCTGTATGCGGAAACCACAAAAATGCGGTTATATTTTACATTTTCATGGCCATCCGGAACTATAATATTGTTAAGCACATCCTGAAACTGCGTCATCGAAGTACCGCCGATTTTTTCAACCGTGAGCATGAAAATCTCCTCGTATTGACTAAAAATTACATAACTTGTAAAATACAACAATCCCATATGGAATTCAAGTGAAAACGGGGATGGGGGATCATGTTAAAAGAAATCTCCGGATATTTAATGTATCCTTTAAATAAAAAAATGGCATATATTGATGTGATATGACTGGCTTTTAAAAAACATTAGAAAAAGGAGATGAAAAATCTCAAAGATTGCAACATCCTGCTGGATCGTTCTTATTTCCATGCTGATCCTTGCTCTGCAAACCGGCCTTCATGCAGAGGATGCCAAATACAAACAGCAGAGTGAGAACGGTCTCGTGGTCATGGAAGCAGAGAATTACACCGGTTATGACGAGCCGAACGCTTCGTCTTTCTGGGATGCCACGGACGAACCCTCCGGTTATTCTGGTACCGGTGCCATGGAAGCCTTTCCCGGCGCATTCAACGACAATAAGGATCTGACCACCGCGCAGTCCAACGCTCCTGTACTGCAGTATTCGGTCGTGTTCATTTCTGCGGATCCCCTGTACCTCTGGGGACGTGCATCACACGTGGACGGGTATGACGATTCTGTCTGGTACGGACTCGACGGTGAGATTTACCGTACGGATCCGCTGTCTTATACAACCGATGAACAGGAGTATTCTGAAATGTGGTACTGGATTCATTTCACGATGAGTGGTGCCATTGCTATGCTGGACATCGGGGATGCAGGGATTCACGTATTCGAAATGGTCATGCGGGAACCCGGTTTCAAGCTGGACAAGCTTTTGCTTACGACAAATGCTGAATATGTTCCTGAAGGCATGGGACCCGATGAAACACTGTCCGGCGGTACAGTTGTACAAGATGTTTCAGCGATGCCCGGAACTCTCGTACTGGCGCAGAACTATCCCAATCCATTCAATCCGCTGACGACGATTCAACTCACGATTCCGGCTTCAGGGCAAACCATGCTTCAGATTTATAATATATCGGGACAACTGGTTGAGACTGTCATGAATACCCGTCTGAATGCAGGCGTGCACCGCATCGAGTTCGATGCCCCGCATCTTCAAGCCGGCGTCTGTTTCTGTAAAGTGCACTCGGACCCGTATTCGGCCATGAATAAAATGATCCTGATGAAACAGGCGGATCCGTCTAAAAATTGATCACGAAATCCACCATGGGGATCCCGGGAAATATCGCATCGCTGCCCGTTACGGTGATAAAAGCCAGATCAACGCTCATTTTTTCACCCATAAAACGGATTCCGTAGGACACGATCGCCGGATTGAGTTCGGGTATGAACCAGTTTTCTGTGACGAGTGAGATGCGTCTGGAAACACGCCTTTCACCGCCGATCACGACCACGGGCCTGTCCGCCATGTGATCGTCCACATATCCGTATCCAAGCCCCAGGGTCAATCCTGAATTTTCTGTTCCGACCGTGGTCACGCCGTAGAGAATGCCAAGAGACCGGACCTGATCATCCGGATCTTCCTCTTCCTCGTCAAATTCGGGCAGACTGACGAACATGCCGCCAGCCGCAAAATGCCAGTGGCCCGAGGCGGTCAGTCCGAATTTCGGCGCAATATAATAGAGCTGGTCCACAAGACCGGTTCCCGGAAACAGGGACATGCCTCCGTTCAGGATGAAATTGCCTGAAAACGCATAGGAGGCCGACGGGAAGAACAGATAGTAATCCGCAAAATACCCTTCACCCTTATTCAGCATGCGGGCGGTCGGGGCAAAAAAGAGACGCGTGCTGTTGGGGTTGGGGAACCAGTATATGCCTTTGACCATATTGTCCTGTTTCATTTCGACGATGGATTTGATATCTGAGGATGGAATGGACAGCTTTCCGTAGCGCGTGATTATAACGACCGGATCCGATTCCGGCTCGGCTATGGTTCCGATGACCTTGCATTCATTGTTGGTGATTATCAGAAATTGAATACTGGGTTCCGGGCTTTGTGTTAAGGTGGAATCAGTCATGGACCGGCCAGGAACCGCAGAAAACAGGACAGATGGGATGGCAAGACTCAGGGCCAGGAACATCTGACACCATTTGACACACATTTTCCCCTCCCGTTAATTGGTTCATTTTGCTGATTATGCCCGAATGTAGAATAAAAAAAGAACAATGTCAATAAAAAAGCTCCTGCACCAAAAGGCGGTACAGGAGCTTCAAATGCGGATACCGGCTTTTTATTTCTTCATGATATTCAGGGTATATGTACTGCCGCACATGGAGGCGAACAGGCCAAGACCGTTGACCACGCCGCCGCTGTAAACCGGGTGCTCGTCAAAGATATAGTTTGTGTAATTTTCGTCGATGGCCGTGATCTGCATGGTGTTCCTTCCATAATACACGATCATCGAGGCATACCAGTACACGGTGTGACGGTTGTCGAAATCCGGGGACACCAGATCCTGATACGTGAGTATGGCCTGTATGTGCCGGGGTTCCCCGTTCACGCCCATGTCGTAATCTTCACGCGTCTCGGGTTTTTCATAACCGAAAAAAGGATTGATATACTCGGCATCTTCCCAATATTCTTCGCAGAACATATCCACCAGAATGACGGCATCATCCGCGCAGTCACATTCCACATAAACCGGTTTTTCATAACCCAGGTTCTTTTGATACGCGTCATTGAGGGAATCCGTTTTAAGCTCCGTGATCAGGTCGAGTTCGACCGGAACGCGGGTGACGGCGGTTACTGTCCGGTTTTCCGTTTCCACTGTCAGCGTATAGGCGTTCAGGGGCCGGATCATGATTGCATCATTGTAGTACATGCCTGGTGCCGCATCCGCGTCATGAAGAGTCCACACTTCTCCGGAGGCCGAATCGGTCAGGGTGACCACGGCATTTCTGACCGCGGCCCGTGCATCGTCATAGGCTTCGGACAGCGGCTGCGTGGTCTTGATGGAAATGGCATGACTGGCATCGAGTGGTTCATTTCCCCATAAATAGCCGAATATCATCACTTCCTCCTGATATGCGGGTTCGGAAGGATTTTTATCGCAATGGGTCACGGTCAATCCAAGCGTAATAATCAGGGCAAATAGGATCAATTGTCTCATCGAAAGGCTCCTTGTTAAAAGTATACCGAGAATCCGCCGGTCGGTACCAGCGGCAGCATATTGATATCCTGCACCTGCGGCGGATTTTCCCAGGTCTTGTATCTTCGGAAAAACACATTGTCCCGGTTGTATACGTTGATCACCTGCAGAAAGAATTCCGTCTTCTTTTTAAATATGCTGCGTGTGTAGAACAATCCGAGATCCAGCCGGTGATAGGCGGGCAGTCGGTAGGTATTTTTCTTGCCGTCCAGCGATTCGTAGTGAATCCGGCCTTTCTGATCCGTAACCTCGTACCATGCCGTCGATTCCGTATAGGGCTGTCCTGATCCGTATTTGAAGGCGACATTGAAGCGCCAGTTTTTGCTGATTTTATAATCCTGAATCAGGGTAATGGTATGGCGGCGGTCATACGTGGGATAGTACCACAGATCGAAATTATACCCGTCGACCTGTTTTTTTGTCCAGCACAGCGCATACCCCAGCCAGCCTTCGAGCCGGCCCAGCCGGTTGCGTATGTACATGTCCATGCCATAAGCTTTGCCTTTGCCGCTCAGAAAGTTGGTGGCCGCTGTCTGGTTTTCGATGATTTCATCTTCATTCCGGTACACGTTGTATTCCGCCACATTGCCGTAGTATTTGTAATACCCTTCGATGTCAAATGAAAATGTGGATTTGTTATCGTACTGAAAACCGACGATATAATGCTGCGCTTTTCCCGGATCGAACGTTTTGTCCACGGGAAACCACATGTCCGCAAAACTCATTCCCTCCTGCTGAACGAGATTCAGAAACTGATGATACATGCCGTAGCTGAATTTCATGTTGATTTTGTCCGTGAACGTCTGCTGTACGGAAATACGCGGGTCGATTCGCGTATAGGCACCATCCGTGTAATGATCCACCCGCAGTCCGGTCTGCAAGATGGTCAGCGGGGTCAGTTTGATATTGTCCTGCATATAAGCGGACAGATAAACTCCGTTGAAATGATTGTTATAATCCGTATCCACCACATGATAGTTCAGATCGAAATTGAGCACCTTGGTTTCAAATCCAAAATCCACGGAATGCCGCGTATTCGGTGAGTAGGTCAGAATACCCTTGGTGGCGAGATCCGTAATCCGGTTGAAAATACCGAACCGGATATTGTCGAATTTGACCTGTGTGTCGCTGTCGTACCGGCTTCCGGCAAACACGAAATGCGAAAACAGCCTGCTGTTGAACAGATGCGTCCACTGGGCCGAGAATGTCTTGTTGCCCCAGTTCAGCAACACGTTCATGCCGTCTTCCCCGAGATCGAGATAGTCGTTGCCCGCGTAGAAGCTGAGACTGGCCTGATTTTTCGGATCGATGTCGAAATTTATTTTTGCATGTCCGTCGTAGAAATAATAGGGCAGATCGAAATCCGCGAGTTTGGAAGCGAGATCCAGATAGGTCCTGCGCCCGGACAGCATCCAGGAGCCGTGTTCCCAGGGGCCCTGAAGTGTGCTGCTCGCGCTCAGAATGCTCAGTCGTGTCACACCCTCGAATTTTTCACGGTTTCCCTCTTCATCATAAACGTTCAGAACGGATGAGAGTCTGCCGCCGTGTTTTGCCGGAAAACCACCCTTGAGAAGCTCCACGGATTTCACGGCGTCCGTGTTGAACGTGCTGAAGAATCCGAACATGTGATTGGGATTGTACACATCGATTTCATCGAGCAGAATCAGGTTCTGATCCGCACTGCCGCCACGCACATACAGACCGGCGGAAAAGTCGGACAGCGTGGCCACGCCCGGGAGCATCTGTATGGACCGGAACAGATCCGCTTCGGCCACCTGCGGGATGCTTCTCAGCTGAGGCGCCTGTACCACGATCTGTCCGGGCATGATCTCCAGATCCCGCTTTTCACGGTCGGCCGTGATACTGGCTCCTTCGAGCAGAATGGCTTCGGATTTCAGATAAATATCTACATTGATGTCATGATCGTTGGTCACTCTGACGGTTTTTTTTACGGTCTGAAAACCAATGTATCTGAAATACAGGGTATACTCGCCGGGCAGCAGGTCGGCCAGCACATAATACCCCTTCAGATTGGTCGTGGTTCCGATGGAGGTGTCCTGAATCCATACGTTGGCCATGATCACCGGTTCGCGGTTTTCTTCCTCCCGGACAAATCCGTGAACGGTTCCGGCCTGAATGTGAACGGCCAGAAGCAGCGACCAGAAAATGCACGTTCGTATCCTTCGTTTGTTCATACAAAGTCCTTTCATTCTTGATGATGGATTTCAGTGTCAGGGAGGTTGTAAAAAAGGATACGGATCAGGAAAGGATTTGTTTCCTGAAAAATTAAAAATCCGGACGCAATTTCAGAAGGAGGGAGCCGGACCGGTCAAGCGGTTCAGATATTGGCCCTGAAAATAGTGACGGCGTCCCACAGAAATTTCCCGCTGAAGAGCACCAGGAACACACCGCAGATGCCGAACAGGACCTGCTGAAACTTTTTTCCGAAAAATGCGCTGCCGCGATGGGTCAGGGCGGAGAGAAAATAGAGCCAGACGAAATCACAGAGCCAGTGAACAAATGCAAAAAGGATAAATCCCCAGATGCCGAATTCCATGGCCCTGAAAATGAGAAAGGCGCCCACAGATACCCACCAGACCAGGAAATAGGGATTTCCGAGTGTCAGCATGATGCCGGCCCGGGTTGCCGACCGTCCGCTGTGATCCTGATCCAGGGAGGCGCGTATGCTGTTCAGCATGCCGATGCCCATCCACAAGAGGAACGCGCCCCCCACGAGTCCGATGCCCGCCTTGACCGGCCAGAACTCGATGAGCCGGCCGAAACCGAAGTACAGGGCGATCATGATCGGAAATTCGATCACGCCGTGTCCGATGGCGATTTTTGCGCCTGCATGCGGAGATTCGTTTCCCTTGCCGATCGTGACAGCCGTAATCGGACCGGGTGCCATCACGCCGGACAGGGAGATGCCGACAGTCTGCAGTAGAAAGGTGAGAAATGCCATTTTTTGTTTCCGTTCCTGTTTATTGATACGGTTACTGTAAAAGACTGCGGACGGCTGACCGCAAATGCATCGGAGAACCGGAACTCTCTGAAAGTCACACCACGGGCCGAAAATGCATCGGGGAACCGGAGACGCGGAGAAACGGGGACTGTCAGGAACCGTATCATTCTTTTTACTCCGTTTCTCATCTTCACCGGCTCT
>JAFGGN010000121.1 GCA_016930535.1 bacterium | reverse complement strand
GATCGAAAGCACCCGGGTATCCGCGGAGATGACCTTGTCCAGATGATCGGGATGCGCGAGGATCACTTCGTCGCGGCGGAATCCGGCCGCAAGCAGGGCCGCTTCGATTTTACGTGTGCCGTAATTGGCCCGCAGCAACCGCCCTTCCGCATCCGCAGGACCGGACGGGCAGAATACCGGATAATAGAACCAATCCGGCAGTTTGCCCTGCGGCAGGCAGGCACTGAATCCGAAAAACATATTTCCATGATAATTGCTGGCCATGGTACGGTCGCATGTAAGCACGATTTTATAACCCATTATTCCCCTTTTTCGGAAAGGCCCTTTTGTGCGGAGCAGTTTTTATTTCATGTGAGTGCCGCGAATCCTGTTAATGTAAGAAGAAAAATCGAGAATGTAAAGGGGCCGGCAGGCAGATACCTCCCAGGGAGCTTCAAGCTCCCTGGGAGGTTCCCTTACAGTTTCCTCATATGCCGCGCATTCTCCAGCAGTTCCTTCAGGGAACGGGGATGAATCAGGAGATACCGCTGCGTATAACACGTGGTCCAGCATCCGTGGCAGGTTCCGTATTCATTCAGCCGTTCCCTGTAATCCGCCGACGCAAAGATTTCTTCGAGCGTCTGTTTGAAAATATTGCCGATGGGCTGGCCGTAGCAGAGATGCACGGCCCCGTCCTCCATGATCGTGGTCCGGGTGGCCAGTACAGGGGCGTGCCTGAATGCGCATATGTCCGATGTATGATAACTGACGTAATCCGGGATGCCTCTGAGATAGGATTTCAGGTTCAGGATCTGCGGATGCCCGAGCAGGGTTTCGACTATTTCGTCAAGACGTCTGCCCGGTTCGAGCCGCAGTTCGTCGTCCCGTTTCGTCGTTTCAGTGAGTGAATGATACATGCCCACGGTCGTTTTCCATCCGAGATCGTTTGCCCGCCGGATGAGCTCGGGTACCTGGTCCAGGTTCAGATTGTTCATGACGATGTTGGCATAGAGCAGGGATTTGCTGTTGCCGCGATGCCCGGATATCCATTTCATGTGACCTAAAACGGTATCCGAAAAATCTTTGGCGCCGCGCAGATCGTCTCCCAGGCTGCCCAGCCCGTCCAGGGAGGTTTGAATGTGGATATCATGATCCAGGGCCACGCGGGCGTATTTTTGTATGAGTTCGCTCCTGTTGTACAAACCCGTGACAAGCGTCGTGGCCAGGGCAAAGGTTTTTTTGGCCTCGATCAGCATCCGGTCCAGGTCGGGAACCAGTGTGGCCTCACCGCCCGAAATGAATCCGATGAATGCGCCGTAATCCTTCAGTTTCGCCATGACCTCGCGGAACATGGACAGATTCATGGAAGCGGGCATCGTGGTCTTTTCATACACGCCGCACTGTCTGCATCGCTGCGTGCACAGGCGTGTCAGGCGGATTTCCGTGCTGGAATTCAGCGGTTTGCGGAGGAGACCGCGCCGGATCAGCCGGTTGAGAAGATAAAGGCCCTGTTTTATATTCATTTGAGCTCCGCACGCATGTGTTTTCGATCCTTCCACAGAAATCCGCCGAGCGTGCCGGAAATCCCGACAAACACCACATACGGAACCTGAAGAAAAAACCAGGCCGGAAAAAAAGCATGAAGGTCACCGCGGCCGTATGCACGGCATCCCCTGATGAAAAGCCAGGCTTCCGCCGCGAATTTGATCGCCCAGGCCGTGATCATGGCCGATACGGCGGCGGGAACGATCAGGCTGAACGGAAGGGAGATGAAGAGCAGCAGGTTGGTGACGAAAGTGACGACGACATACGAGAAAAAGGGTCGGTTCAGTTTCCACTGATAGGCGCCGTTGGAGGCCCAGCGTTTGCGCTGATTCAAAAACGCGGACAGGGTTCTTTCTGCGCCCGTGTGGTTCCGGCATTTTTCCGACCGGGCAAACCGGACTTTCCAGTCCGTACTTCTGCGCACGATCTGCAGGAAAAGCACATCGTCTCCGGAAATGCGGTTCCCGATTTCGGAAAATCCGCGGACCTGATCGAAGACCTCTTTCCTGTAGGCCAGGTTCTGGCCGGATGCGGCCCAGGCCCGGCCGAGATTGGCCGTTCCCTGCGCCGCTGTCATCAGCATCAGAAAATCGACGGCCTGTATTTTCTGAAACGGCGTGCAGATCGAAGGATCCGGGCACAGTTCGGAATATCCGACAACCATGCCCGTATCCGCGGTGAAAAACGAGACCATGGTTTCGGTCCAGGTGTGAAGCACGCGGCAGTCCGCGTCCGTGGTCAGGATGATTTCTCCCGAGGCATGACGCATGGCCTGGGTCAGGGCATTTTTTTTCGCGGTCAGCCCCGGTTCCGTACGGGTCACGGACACGAGCAGGAATCGCGGATCCTCCCGGGAGACGGACCGGACGATCTCCGCGGTCCGGTCTGTGGAATGATCGTCCGCGATGATGAACTGCAGCCTGTCCTGGGGATAGGTCTGATGTTTCAGGTCGCCCAGCAGGAACGGCAGGGATTGTTCCTCGTTTCTCGCCGCAATGACGATGCTGACGACGGGTTGATCCGGCGTACGATTGTTTGCCGCGCGGAACAGTCCCCTGCTGAAATAAATCAGCACGCCTGCATAAACCGCCGCAGGGATGCAGATGAGGAGCCACGGATTCAAAATCTCAGCCTCCGTCCATTTTTTTGCCGAACCGGGACCGCTTCCACTCGAACCGGCCGATCTGGCCCCACAATCCGAAAAGCACGACATAGGGGACATGCAGAAACATGGCGGCCGGAAAGACCCGTAAAAGACTCCGCTGACCGACATGGCCAGCCATGGCATGAATCAGCATGAATTCGGCCGCGCATTTGACAAGAAAACCGGCAGCGGCCCCTGACCTCAGGGCTGGAATGAAAATGCCGGTCAGGATCAGGACATTGAGTATATACACACCGGAGAGCCCGAGTATCAGGCCTGCCGGATAATGAAATCCTTTGGATGCATGGCGCGTGCGCTGGGCTGCGAACTGCCGCAGTGAATGGGGAGGCGCGGTTTCGGTGAATGCGCCGGGTTCGGCACAATAGCGCATTTTCCACCCGGTCCGGCCGCGCGCCATGTGAAGTAACAGGTCGTCGTCACCCGACACGAATCCCGCGATCCGGGAGAATCCGGATATGTCGTCATAGAGGGAGCGGCGATAGGCCAGGCTGCGACCGCTGCAGGTCAGGGGAAATCCGAGCCCGAACGTGCCGGCCGCCACACCGGCCAGGGCCAGTGCATCCAGGGCCGTCAGTTTTTCGAAAAATGAGGCGCTGCGGTACCGGGTCAGGGGACCATATCCGGCGACCAGGCCCGTATCCGTATCAAAATGGCGCATCATGCCGCTGATCCATCCCGGTTCGGCGACACAGTCCGCATCCGTAAAAAGCAGGATCTCTCCCTTAGCGGAATCGATGCCCTGTTTGAGTGCCCGTTTTTTCGGGGCCATGCCCACTTGTTCGTCCCTGATCCGGACGAGGCGGATCCGGTTATCCGCTTTAGCCATTTCCTGCACGATGGCCGCTGTCCCGTCCGAGGAGCGGTCATCCGAAATGATTATTTCATAGGCCTGTCCGGGATACGTCTGCCGCTGCAGGGCCGAAATACAGGCCCGGATATTTTCCTCTTCGTCCCTGGCCGCCACCACGACGGACACGAAAGGAATGTCTTTGGATTTTCCCGGCCGGAGCCGCTTGACGCCGGTCCGCAGGAATACGAGGATCATGGCATAGGTGAGTGCGAGGATTAAAATCAGCATATTCATTGGCATGATCAGTAATTGACGGACAGTTGCCCCGTGAATTGATGCGTGTTCGACGAAGCGCCGGGCACGTTGTCCCGGTTTTCCGTGTTTCTGTATGCATACCGGACCGTCATGAAGCAGTCGCGCAGCCATTGCCAGCGCACGGAACAGCCCGTTTCACGGACGGATTCCACGGTTCCGGATAAAAAATGTTTGCGCGTGGTGACAGAAGGATCGGGCGGCGTATTGATGTCACCCTGTCCGTGCCGGGTGCGGCTGAACGAGAGTGTCAGGTCCAGGCTGCGTGCGGCGAGCAGTCCGATACCCAGATATAGATGATCGCTGTCCGGGCCGAGCCAGTGACCGATCGGGCGGCCGTATTCCTTGTACACGTTGATGGAATCGTCATGGGTGTACACGTATGGTTCGATACGGGCATATTCCGCCTGGACGTCCCAGCCGTCCAAGCCAAAGGGATCCACCCAGCGCCAGCCCGTGAGCAGGGCCCATTTGTTCCCGTAATAAGTCAGTGGATTTTCGGATGTCGTGAAATCGTCCAGGAAAAATTCCATGCTCAGTTTGTGCCCCGGATTCGGATACAGTGTAATGTCGAGCGCCATGGTGTTGTTGTCCCGGTCGCCCAGGTGATGTTCGGCCACATGATAGGGCATGAGCGGATTCAGGTACATGGGCTCCACGTCCCGGTTGCCGTAAATGACGCTTTCACTGCCGGCCACCAGCAGCCAGGGAAATACACGGAGTTCCAGACGATGGGCCGCGATGAATTTGGGCCCCGGCGTCATGTTCAGCTTTCCGTGAATGCTCGTGAACTGAAACCGCCGGGAACCGTATTGCAGCCTCAGCATGTCGAAAAACGCTTCATGCCTGGAAAGCATGAGCTGTCCCCTGCGTCCGGGTCCCCAGGCGGCTTCGCTGCGTCCGAGTTCGATATAAAAACGGGACCGCTCATAGATAAAGGTGGCGGACGCGTCGTCACTGAAGGCGTTTTTTCCTGATATCGTCACGGGCATGCCCTGAGAGGGATCGAAACGTTCCTGAGTGAGATTCTCGCCTTTTCTGAGCGTGCTGTATGTGTAAAGATGATAGCCGAAATGACGCGTGATGCTGCCGCGGAGCATACCGCCGCCCGTGGTCTGCGAGACCGTCTTTTGATTCTTTCCGGAACCGGCGAATATTTTCTGATCCAGGATCAGATCCGCACAGGCCCGGTTTCCTCCCTCGGACCAGGACAAAAAATGTCGTTCCGTCCCGGATGCATGCAAGGGCACATCCCCGGCAGGCAGGTCATCATGAAATTCGTCTTTCAGTTGTTCGAACCGTTCATTTTCAGCCGCTGTCAGGCGGGCTCCCGCATCCAGACTGTTTTGCACACGGCCCAGCGCATCGGCCACCTGCTGACGCGTATAGGGGAAGGTTCCGTTCAGGGGATCGAGAACGCCCTTGGCCGTCAGCCGGTCCAGAAAATTATAAACCCAGTGGTCCAGCGGCACAGGCGCCGGCTGCGCCATGATCATCACGGCTGTAAAATGCATCAGAATGAAACCAAACTTCCTCAAAATTCGTTACTCCATTGTCTGTGCGGGAATCGGAAGCGCTTTCCTGTCGATAAGCCTGATTATCTTAATGCTTATTTTGCTGAATGTCAAGCAAAAAAGCCGCTTGACATTCCGGCGCGGTTTGTCGTAATTTAAGCTGTTTAAAGAAATGGAGGGACCCATGCGTATCTTACGGAAATGGCCGGTGCCGATACCCGCGGTTGCGGCCGTTCTCTGTTTTTTTGCCTTCAAAGCCTCATCGCAAGACATCGAACCCACGGTTACACTGACACTGGAGCGCCTGCCGCTTGAAAAGCAGGAGAAACTCCGCGATTTCGGGGATGTACTCGAGCGGTATATCCGTGATTTTGACTGGACCGGGGAGCCATTGGACGAAGCGCTGACCGTCACGCTCAGTATTCAGCTCCAGGAGGCCAGCACCAGTTTCGAGGACCGCTATTCCGGCACGATCATGATTTCCAATAATTCGGATCTGCAGTATTATGACAAGTACTGGCGCTTCCCCTATGCGCCGGAAACCCCGGTCGATCATACCAGTATTTACCATCCGCTGACCGGTTTTATCGATTTTTTTATCTACATCCTGCTCGGCGGCGAATATGACAAGCTCGGGCCGCTGATGGGCACCGGATACTATGAGAAGGCGCGGCTGATCGCGGACCAGGCGGCTTTCGATGCGCAGTTCAGCACGGGATGGAAGGAGAGGACGGAATTTATTCACGAGCTGATGGGTGAAGAGAACCGTCCGTTCCGGGAGATGAAGGACCGGTATTACCTGGGATTGTCGTATATGGGTGAGAATGACGCCATGGTGAAAAAGTACTGTCTCGAGGCCATCGGTCTTCTGGAAAAGGTGCTCAATGAAAATCCCGATCACAAGGATGCGCTCAATTTCACCAAGGCGCATCACCTCGAGATCATCGAAATATTCGAGGATCAGCCCGAGGTGCTTCAGAGAATGATCGATCTGGACAAAGAGAGGGCGGAGACTTACAGGAAGTATATGCCGTAAACGGGTTAAAGTGTAGAAGAGTAGAAGTTCCTATATTAAAATAGCCTCCTCGCTGCAAATACCTTATATTGGTATAGGTTTTTAAATTTTCACCGCAGTCAAGGAGG
>JAFGGN010000120.1 GCA_016930535.1 bacterium | reverse complement strand
GACCGCGGACGGCGGACCGACAATGCTTCGGAGAAACGATGAAACGGTGAAACGGAGCAGAGGAGAATCGGAGACAGAACAAATCCCATCTCCGTTTCTCATTTTCTCCGTATCTCCGTTTCGTGCTCCGACCCAAAGCCCCAACGACCCAACGACCCGATGACCCAACGACCCGATGACCCAACGACCCGATGACCCAATGACCCAATGACCCAATAGACCCGATGACCTCTTTAATCCTGATCCTTTCCTTTTATTTTTCCGTATAAATGTGTACATTATATGTCCGGCTGAACTGAGGATTTTGATCATGATCATCACACTCTTGACGGATTTCGGCACGGACAGTCCCTATCCGGGTATCATGAAAGGCGTGGTCCTGGGGATCTGTCCGGCTGCCCATGTGGTGGATATCACGCACGATATCGCACCGCAGGATATCGAAGCGGCCGCGTTCGTGCTGAAAGGCGCATTCCGCTGGTTTCCCACCGGCTCCGTGCATTGCGCGGTCGTGGATCCGGGCGTGGGCAGTGACCGGGCCGTTCTGATCGTGCGTGCCGGTGAACATCTTTTCACGGCGCCGGACAACGGGATTCTGAAATACATATTCGCTGAATTCCCGGATGCCCGCGTGTGGCGTGCCGGAAATCAGGCTTATTTTCTGCCGGATGTCAGCCGTACGTTTCACGGGAGGGATATTTTCGCACCCGTGGCCGCGCATTTAACGAACGGTGTGTCCCCGGAAAAAATCGGGACGGAAACGGAAGATTACATCAGGGGCGAAATCCGCAGATCCGTCATCAAACCAGACTCAATCAGGGGAGAAATTATCTGGTTCGACCGGTTCGGCAACGCGGTGACCAATATTCACGAATCGGCACTGAAGGCAGCCGCAGGCGTAACTGTCCGGATCGGGAACAGAGTGATACAGGGTCTGTCGCAGTCCTATTCGGACAGGGAGCCCGGGGAACTTCTGGCCGTAATCGGGAGTTTCGGCTATCTGGAGCTGGCCGTGCGGAACGGGAACATAAAGCAGGCGCTCGGGCTCGCGGCAGGAGACAAAATCGAAATACGGTTTTAGGCAGATTAATTTTTATACAATCAGGATAACCCACATATGAACAGGAAAACAATCGCCAGGCATCTCATTCTCTTTATCCTGACCATCGGTACCACGTTCCTGATCGGTTCGGGTGAAGGCATACGGGCCGCGTGCATGTATTCCGGGGCGCTGATGTCCATTTTGCTGTTTCATGAAATGGGCCATTTTCTCATGGCCAGGAAATACCGGGTGCCGGCCACGCTGCCGTTTTTCATCCCCATGCCGCTTCCGCCGTTCGGAACCATGGGCGCCGTGATCAAGATGAAGGGCAATATCCCCCACAGGCGCGCCCTGCTGGATATCGGTGCGGCGGGTCCGCTGGCCGGACTCGCGGTATCCATCCCTGTCATCTATTTCGGGGCACGGCTCTCGACCGTGGTCGAATTGCAGCAACTCGGGGATAATGTCATCAGCCTGGGCGATTCGTTCCTGTTCTCCTGGATCACGAAATACGCCGTCGGTGACCTGCCCGAGGGAAAGGACCTGGTGCTGCATCCGCTGGCCTATGCGGGATGGGTGGGCCTCCTGGTTACGGCCATGAACCTGATTCCGGTGGGACAGCTGGACGGCGGGCACATCGTCTATGCCTTGTTTCAAAGGAAAAGCCGCTATGTTTCCCTCGTGATTTACGGCATGATGGTGTACGTGCTGCTGTTTCATTCGGCCATGTGGCTTGTCTGGGTCATCCTGCTGGCCGTGTTCCGGAAACATCCGCCCACGCTTTACGAATCGCTGCCCCTGGACAACCGGCGTAAAATAATCGGAGTCCTGACTCTCGCGGTATTTGTGGTTACATTTACGCCTGCGCCGTTCAAGGAAGTGGAGGGACTGATTCCTTATATAATGAAACTGCTTGGAGCGGGCACATGAAGGTGTTGACCGCACTCGGCGAGATCCTCTGGGACGTCTATCCCGACCGGCGATACGCGGGCGGTGCGCCGGCCAATGTGGCGATGCATGCGGTCCGGCTGGGTCTTCGCGGCAGGCTGGTGAGTGCAGTGGGCGAGGACACGGCCGGGAATGAACTGGTCCGTCATGCGGAGAGCGCGGGGCTTGATGTACGGACCGTTCAGCGAAACGGGTTTCCGACAGGACAGGTGCGTGTAACCCTGGATGCTTCCGGGATCCCGAGTTTCGAATGCAGCAGGGATACGGCGTTCGATCATCTGGCGTGGCAGGATGGTTTATCCGACGCGGCACGCAATACCGGTGCCCTGATCGTGGGCACGCTCGCACAGCGGCATGCGGATTCCCGTGAAGTGATTCAGCGTTTTCTGGATGAAGCCGGGTCCGCGCTCAAGGTATACGATGTGAATTTCCGCGGCTGGAATGAAACGGTCGAGGCGGTTGTACGGACCACACTGAACAAATGCGATGTCGTAAAACTGAACCGGGAAGAAATGGACCGGATGCGCCAGGCATTCGGCCGGTCCGGCCTGAATGACGATACGTTTCTCGACTGGCTTCTGAGTACGTATGATTTGCGCCTGGCCGCCCTGACCCTGGGCCCGGACGGCTGCGTGCTGGCGGACGGGAGCGGCCATGTCCGGGTTGCGGGACGGAGCGTTACCGTCAGAGACAGCACGGGGTGCGGGGACGCATTCACGGCGGGCATGATCATGAAAATTCTGGAAGACGCCCCGCTCGAAGAAACCGGTGATTTCGCCAACCGCCTGGGCGCGTTCACGGCCACGGCGCCAGGCGCCGTTCCGGAGTACCGGCTTGAGAATATTCCTTAAAATAACTTGATGAGTAAATCCATGCGCATTGGAATCGTTCAGTTCGCTCCGGAATTCGGAGACAAAGAGTACAACCTTGGGACCATTTCGGCCGTCCTGAATAAGGCGGAGGCGGATCTGGTTGTTCTGCCCGAGCTGTGTACCACGGGGTATCAGTTTAAGGACATGGAAGAAGTACGGGCCCTGTGCGAGCCCGTTCCCGGAGGCGAATCCGTCCGTGTGTTCGAGCGCGTCTGCCGTGAACGGAATCTGTTCATCGTGGCCGGTATCGGCGAGCTTGCGGAAGAGATATGCTACAATGCCTCGGTCCTTGTCGGGCCGGAGGGGCATGTCGGCACCTACCGCAAGGTGCACCTGTTCGACGAGGAGAAAGACTGGTTCAGGCCGGGCACACAGGGCTTTCCGGTATGGGATATCGGGCCCGTAAAAATCGGCATGATGGTGTGCTTCGACTGGATCTTTCCGGAATCCGTACGGTCGCTGGCGCTGGCAGGTGCGGACCTGATCTGCCATCCCGCCAACCTGGTGCTGCCCTATTGCCCGGATGCCATGATCACGCGCTCCATCGAGAACCGGGTGTTTACGGCCACGGCCAACCGCACCGGCCGCGAGGCGCGCGGGGGAAAGGAGCCGCTGACATTCATCGGCCGCAGCCAGATCACGGATCCGAAGGGGAACCGGCTCGCCGTGTTCGGAGCGGAGGAGGAGGGACTGAAGATCGCGGAAATCGATGTGCCGCAGGCCCGGAACAAGCGGATCACGAAGCGGAACGACCTGTGGGAGGACCGCAGGCCGGATCAGTATCATGCCTGAAATATCCCGGCATGCGGCATGAATAATAAAAATTATGAATGAAGGAACCTGAAATGGCGGAACCGTGGAACGGCCCTCTCGAAAAAGTGGATGATTACCGCTGGAGAATACCCGATGATTTTATTCGCGGCATGAAAGTGCCGGGACTGATCTTTGCGGACGAAGAAATGCTGAGCCAGGTGCGGCAGGACCAGGCGCCCCAGCAGGTTGTCAACGTCGCGCATCTGCCGGGCGTCATAGGGTATGCCATGGCCATGCCCGACATCCACTGGGGATACGGATTCCCGATCGGGGGCGTGGCCGCCATGGATGCCGAAGAAGGCGTCATTTCTCCGGGCGGTGTGGGTTATGACATCAACTGCGGCGTGCGCCTGGTCCGGACCGGTCTGACACTGTCGGACATCAAATCCAAAATGAAGGAACTGATAAACGGCCTGTTCACGAATATTCCCTGCGGCGTGGGATCCAGCGGCAGGCTGAAACTGACGAATCAGGATTTGAAGGCCGTACTGGAAAGAGGTCCGGCCTGGGCCCTTGAAAAAGGATTCGGGTGGAACGGGGACGTGGAAATGACGGAGGACCAGGGGTGCATCGACGGTGCGGATGTCAAGGCGCTCAGCTCCCGCGCGCTCGAAAGGGGCAAACCGCAGTTAGGCACACTCGGATCCGGCAATCATTTTCTGGAAATTCAGGAAGTGGCCGAAATTTATGACGCCGAAACGGCCGATGCATTCGGACTGAAGAAGGGGCAGATCACGGTCATGATTCACACGGGCTCACGCGGCCTCGGATACCAGGTTTGCGACGACAGTCTCGATATCATGGGAAAGGCCATGCAGAAATACAAGATCCGCCCTCCTGATAAACAGCTGGCCTGCACGCCGGTACGTTCGTCCGAGGGGGGCCGATACTTTTCGGCCATGGCCGCGGCCGCCAATTATGCCTGGACCAACCGCCAGCTGATTCTGCACTGGGTGCGTGAGACCTTTTCAGCGGTTCTGGAACGGTCCCCGGAAGACATGGGCATGCATCAGGTCTATGATGTGGCCCACAATATCGCCAAATTCGAGACCCATACGGCCGGAGAGCGGAAATTGCGCGTGGTGGTGCACCGCAAGGGTGCGACACGTGCCTTCGGGCCGAATCATCCGGATGTGCCGGGAGCCTACCAGAAAACGGGCCAGCCCGTCCTGATTCCGGGCGACATGGGGACCGCATCCTATGTGCTGGCAGGAACCGAACAGGCCATGACCGAAAGTTTCGGGTCCACGTGCCACGGCGCGGGAAGGGTGATGAGCCGGCATGCCGCGATCCGGGCGACCAGGGGACGCGCCCTGGCCCGCGAACTGGAAGATCAGGGCATTTTCGTCCAGAGCCGGGGGCGCAACACGCTTCAGGAAGAGGCCCCGGAAGCATACAAGGACATTCATCATGTCGTGAACATTGTGCACAATGCGGGGCTTTCGAGACGGGTGGCCAAGATGCGCCCGGTCGGCGTGGTCAAGGGGTAGGATCCCTATATATACATCCATGTTCCGGGCAGAGCGGTTTTCCGGGACGATCCGTTCAGATGATATAAATCAGGAGAATGTGTTATGCGGTTCCGGGAAAAAAACAGCAAGCGGGTGACCATCAATATCACCTCCCTGATCGATGTGCTTTTTCTGCTCCTGATTTTTTTCATGGTCTCTTCCACGTTTCTGGAGAGGCCCGGCATGAAGCTGGACCTTCCCAAGGCGTCAAAACGGGAGGCCGTGCGCATGCAGGGCTACACCCTCTTTGTCACGTCGGATGAAACGCTGTATCTGAACGATGAAACCGTGGAGCTGAATGCCCTGAAGGCCCGTCTCGAGGCGATCGCGCCGGAGATCGAGGATGAAGGCATCGTGCTTCAGGCCGACGAAAAAATCCGTTACGGTCTGGTGGTCGAGGTGATGGATTTGATCAAACAGAGCGGCATCAAGAAAATGGTGGTGGCCACGGAAATCAAGGATGAGTCCTGAATGAAAATCATCACGACCGTACCGGACATGCAGCGCGAATCCGCGGCATTGCGCGGACAGGGCCGGACCATCGGATTTGTTCCGACCATGGGATATCTGCATGCCGGGCACATCAGCCTGGTGGACAGGGCCCGTCAAGAAGCGGATGCCGTGGTCCTGTCCATTTACGTGAATCCCACGCAGTTCGGGCCGGGAGAGGATTTTCAGCAATATCCCCGGGATTTCAGCCGGGACGAGGCCATGGCTGCGGATGCGGGTGTGGACTTTATTTTTTATCCCTCCGATACGGAAATGTATCCGGAAGGGCATTGCACCGTGGTCTCGGTTCATGAGATCACGGATAACTTGTGCGGAGCCTCCAGGCCCGGTCATTTCGACGGGGTCACGACCATTTGCACGAAGCTGTTTCATGCGGTCAACCCCCATTTCGCCGTGTTCGGCCAGAAAGATTACCAGCAATGCGCCGTGATACGGCGGATGGTTCAGGATCTGAATATGGATCTGGAAATCGTGACGGCTCCCATCGTGCGTGAACCCGACGGGCTGGCCATGAGTTCGAGAAACGTGTACCTGTCCGGTGCGGAGAGGAAGGATGCACTTCTTCTTTATTCGGCGCTCGGGCTGGCAAAGCGGCGCATTGCCGAAGGCGAAACCGGAACCGCGATTCTCATCCGGGAGATGACGGACCTGATCGGTTCCGGATCCCATACGCGCATCGATTACGTGAAAATCGTCCATCCGGACACACTGCGGGATCTGGAAGCAATCGATGATACTGCGGTCGGCATGCTGGCCGTGTTCGCGGGACGGACGCGTCTCATAGACAATATGTTGTTCAGCAAATAAAAAGGGGGACATCTTGTTTCAGCACTTCACGCTTTTTATGGCGGCTTCATGGATCCTGATCATCACGCCGGGACCGGACATGATCTACGTGATCACGCGCGGCGTTTCACAGGGTAGAGGAGCCGGCATCATTTCCGCGGTTGGTGTGACACTGGGCATTCTGGTGCACACGGTTCTGGCATCTTTTGGACTCGCCATGGTGCTGATGACGTCTTCAATCGCATTCATGATCGTCAAAATGGCCGGCGCCGCCTATCTCGTTTTTCTGGGCATACGCTCCCTGCGGGACAGGAAGGGACTGATCCTGCAGAATCAGACAGTCCGGCTTTCCCGCCGGAAGCTGCTCGTTCAGGGCATGCTTTCGAATGTGCTGAATCCCAAGGTGGCGCTGTTCTTTCTTGCGTTTCTTCCCCAGTTTGTTTCCCGGGAAGCCGGTCATGCGGCGGCGCAGATGCTGATACTGGGAGGTTTGTTCGCCTTTTTCGGTGTGATTTTTCTGGTAACACTGGGATATTTTTCGGGACGTGCGGGACAGTGGCTGTCAACAAAACGGTCTATCACAAGAAATCTGAACAGGATCACCGGAAGCGTCCTGATCGGTCTGGGGCTGCGGCTGGCGTTTTTAGAAAAACAGTAGATGTGTAAAAGTTCCTATATTAAAATAGCCTCCTCGCTGCAAATACCTTATATTGGTATAGGTTTTTAAATTTTCACCGCAGTCAAGGAGG
>JAFGGN010000119.1 GCA_016930535.1 bacterium | reverse complement strand
CCTCCTTGACTGCGGTGAAAATTTAAAAACCTATACCAATATAAGGTATTTGCAGCGAGGAGGCTATTTTAATATAGGAACTTTTACTCTTTTACTCTTTTACTCTTTTATTCTTTTTTCTTTTATTCATTTCCCCTTCTACACTTCTACCCTTCTACTCTTTTACTTCTTTGTTCTTAAATCTTTAATCCTGCTTCACCCCGATACTTTTGAACCACGTATAAAAGAACGTCCCCCCAGGAGGATTGCCCGATTTCTCGAGATCGGCGATGCCCTCCGCCCATTCCGCCTCACCGGCGAGTCCCTGCTGAATTGCGGATTCACGGGCGGTTTTAACCATGGGAACGATGATTTTATTGACCATGCCGTCGAGCAGGTCCGGGCAGGAGGCATCGGCATAAAGCCAGCAAGGACGCGTCATCTGTACATGAAAACCGGCCCGGCTCAGAAGCGGATGAAGCCGGCGTCCGATGTCCGGATCATGACCCAGCCCTGATTGGACCGTGATCAGCGACTGCCACACCGTGCGTGAAGCCCGGGTCTCGGGATGCCAGAAACAGGAACCGTGATCGCCCTCGATCACGGTGATAAGGCCCCGGGGTTTGAGCACACGCTTCAATTCATACAGGGCCTTTTCCGGATCCGTGAGGTGTTCCAGTACAAAACATACCAGGACATGGTCGAAAGTTTCCGGGGGAAACGGCAGGCAGTTGATATCGGTCCGGCTGAAATGATGCCGGTGCAGCCCTCTGGAGCGGGCTTCCGCCAGCGATGCCAACGAAATGTCGATTCCCATGAACACCGTTTCAGGAAACATGGGAGAAAGAATGGCCGACTGGGCGCCGGTTCCGCACCCGGCTTCCAGAACCAGGGATGCGGGTTCAAAATGCGTGTCGCCATGCAGAATCTGTTTCAGGATTTCCGATTGTTCGCTGAGACGGCGGTTTTCCCGCGGACTGTACCCGTGAACATAGGCATGCGGATTCATGAACGGCCGCCTTGACCGGATCCGCCGTTTCGCGCAGCGCTTCCGCCTGTCAGTTTTCCGGCAAACCAGTGCATGCCCTGCCGAACCTTGTGTTTTTCTTCCGCGGTCCAGAAACGCAGCATCCACAGCCAGACCGGCATGCCGCAGACAAGAAGAAGGCGTACACCCTGGGGCACTTTCATGCCCGCGGCAAACAGAATTCCGGTTAAAAACAAAAGGCGCAGAATCCTGGACCATTCATATTGAATCGGATAATACTTCTGTGAGACAAAATACAGCGACGAGGCCATAATCATATAGGCACCGAATCTGGCCCAGGCTGCCCCCATCATGCCGATCACGGGAATCAGGACGATGTTGAGCAAAATATTCCCCAGCATACCGGCAGCGGTAATATACGACAGCATGATTGTTTTCTTCTTTAAATAAACACCGATCAGAAAATTGATATAGGCTGCATAAAAAATATAGGCAAAGAACACGACCGGCACCACGACGGTGCTGGACCAGTACTCCTGACCGATCAGCGAATGTCCGAAAAACCTGAAACGGACGATGATATCGATAAAGAATGAAAAAAACAGAAATACCGTAAAACAGGCCGTCATCAGGTAGGTGAACACCTTCGAAAAGGCGGCTTTCGCATTTTCCTGCCTGGAATGCCCCATAAAGAAAGGAATCCAGGCAAACCGGAAAGCCGTGACAAAAATGGCCATGAACATGCCGAGTTTAACGCCCGCATTGAACAGGCCCGCTTCTTCGATGGAAGCCAGCCGTTCCAGCAAGGGACGGTCGATGGTATCCATGATAACCACGGAGGCGTTGACCACGATATACGGCAGACCGAATGCCAGAAGCTCCCTGAACAAAGACATGGAAAAGATACGGCGGAGCCGTTTCCACATCACCGGCATGACGCTGAGCATGGAAAAGACCGACCCGATGGCATTGGCCAGAAAAACGCCTTCCACACCCCAGTGCCATATCACGAGAAAAAGGATATTGCATCCCATATTGACCAGGACAAAACACAGCTTGAGTATGGCAAAAGTAACGGAACGTTCCTCTGAAAGAAGCACCAGAAATCCGAGAAGACCAATGGAATCAAAAAACAGAATCACCGCGGCCATCCGGACCAGGAACGGCAGCGAAACGGAAATCTGCTGCACACCCTGTGAAAAAATCATCTTTGAAATCGGCGAAGCGAAGGTCATGATCAGGCCGGACAGCGCCAGGGACGTGATGATCAGGGCGAAGAAACTGGTCGAAAAAACACGGTCCCGTTCCTCCTGTCTGTCTTTGGCCAGATAAAAACGGAAAAATGCAGAACTGAGGCCGTACGTGTATACGATAAACAGGATGCCGATGTAGGTAAAAAATATACCCACGACACCGTATTCGTTCTTCGGCAGAATGTGGGTATACAGAGGAAGCAGTAAAAATGTAATGAAGCGGCTGAGAATGTGGCCGATTCCGTAAATGACGGAATTTTTAAACAGCCTTTTGATGCTTTGAAAAACCGACACCCGGTTCCCTCATCTCATGGGTTGCGTATCCTTTAATATAGCAAAACCTGAGGTCAAATCAAAAAGGAAACAGGATTTCAGCGGAAGGCTGCATCGAAAAGTCATTGGGTCGGACGGTGATACGGAGAGAAGAGAAACGGTGAAACGGAGATTTAAAACGCCTCCGCAATCCAGTTTTTTCTCCGTTTCTCATCTTCTCCGACCCTCCGTTTCACGTTCCGACGTAACGACCCAAGGACCCAAGGACAACTTAATCTTTTTCTCCGTCTCTCCGTTTCTCCCTTCACCGTTTCACTCCCCGACCCGATGACTCCCGGACCCTATAGACCCAAGGACCTTGCTTCAATCCAGCCATCTCTCCCAGTCTTCGTCGTACAGCTCGCCCCGTGCGGTGGAATGCACCAGCTCCAGTTCACCCAGTTCCTGCTTGTCCACAAAGATGAACCGGACACCGCCCTGCAGGGAATGGTAATGCCAGATTTCATGGCTCTTGGTGCCGGCACCGAATGTCATCCGCTCGATGTCATCGGGCTTTCCGTACACCAGAAGAATCCGCCCCCGGTCCGTTTTCCAGCCTGCTTTAAATGTTCCGCGAAACATCTGATTGGCCATTTCGACCCTGGCGAGGTAATCATCGCGATAATTCTCGCCTTCATTCAGGGTCTGCGACGCCATGGTATGCGCGTTCCAGAACCGTTTCAGGAATTCCTTTTTGCCTTCCAGATTGGCCTTTTTAAATGTTTTCTTGTCATTGCCCGTGGCAATATACCTCGCATATTCGAATTCCTTTTTCAGTTCGTCTTCGGTCATTTCATCGATTTCCGTTTCCGGGAAATACAACGCCGTCTCTTTCCGGGTGTTGAAAAGGGCGCCGCCTTCCTCGTAATCAGCCTGGCGGTATACGATGAATTTCCTGTATACGGAGGTTTTATCTTCGTTTTCCCTGTCTTCCACCGTCATCACCAGCGTATATTCGCCGGAAACGAGACTCACCACATTGATCTGTGTAATATTGACGGCGGATACACCCGGTTTGATTTTGTCATAGGACTGCGTGCGCACCACACTGCCCTGTGTATCGAGTATGTCGTAGGTCACATGAAACACACGGCCGCTGTCGCTCGTGGCCGGAACGAGGTTGTAAATTTCCGAATATCCCGTCAGTACTGGAAGACCGATACCGTACAGTGCCGACGGATTGGGGATCACCTGATAGCCGTTTTTTGTGAAGGATCCGCCCGATGAATCTTTCTGAATGGTGCTGGCCAGCTGGATGTCGCTGATCCGCAGACGGCCCGCAGCAAAGGACATGACAGAAAATGCTGCTTTAATTGTCCCCTTTTTTCCGGAATTCGGATCCTCCACTTCTATCCTGAACGTATACGCTCCCTCCGGCAGAAGAAAATAATTCTTGTTGTACAGACGCTGTGAATCTGAAATTTCTTCTCCGGCTTCACAGTAATTCACATTCCGCCAGTGCTTCCTCTCAACCGTGCTGTCTTCCCTGAGTATTTCGGCCGTAATCAGATACTCGCCGCGAAGCCGCTCATCGTCCTTCACAAAGGACAGCTGGTCGCGGAACAGTTCCACAGGAAACTCCACATAGGTCAGGCTGTCCGAATACTTGAACTGGCTGAGGTCCGTATAGAACTGAAGAATGGTGTCCCTGGGCTGGACCGTTGTCTGAGCAGACAGCATCACGAAACACAGGGACAGCAGAATGGCTCCCGCCAGGATCATGAGCTTCAAGTACAGTGTGTTCCTGAAATTCATATGGCTTATCCTCTCTTTTCCTTATGCAAAATGAATCCGCCAGTCATAGCGGCCTGGAGACAGCCGGCCGTCTTTCCACCATGTTCTTGGACGCCGGATCACGGAACCCCGTTTACAGAGAATCGTCGATCCGGACGGACGGATTACTACAATATAATGAATCGATTCAACCCAGCAAACAATTTTTTGGCCCGCTTCAACCGGTGGACCTGCCGTGAATATCCGGTTTCAGCAGAATTTCACCTTTGCCCTAGTCCGGGAATCCATGCGCGCAATCCTTTCCACGATTTCCTGTTCTTCCATATGCATGAGCTGTTTCAGCCGGCCGGACCGGATCCAATGCACGGTCTGGCCGGAAGCGCCGTTTCTTAACACGGACCACAGCCTATCCGGGATTCCGTAGCGGATATTCAGCATATCGATCAGGATGGAATCCACGGAATCAGACAGGGCATCGAACAGCGGCCCCAGTGTCTGAATCGTGATTCCGGGAATCACCGGGGCGATAAAGGCCCATGTGCGTATCCCGGACCCATGCACGGCGCGGACGGCCCTGATCCGTTCAGAAGGAAGCGGGGCTCCCGGTTCCAGAAGCCGGCTCACGCGGTCATCGCCGGTTGAAAAGCTGAATCCGACCTCACAATCGCCTGTTTTGAAGGATTTCATCAGATCCAGATCACGCAACACCAGATCGGACTTGGTCAGTATGGACAGGCCGAACGGCAGATGGGCCAGGGTTTCCAGAATTTGTCTGGTGAGGCCGTATTTCCTTTCACAGGGCTGATAGGCATCCGTGGCCGTACTCAGGGAAATCAGCCCGGGCTTCGCACGGCGTATCTGCTTCCGGAACAGCGAAGGCGCATTGATCCGGACATCGCAGAAGCTGCCCCAGACTCCGCCGCGGTTCCTGTTGAAATGCATGAACTGGGCATAGCAGTACACGCAGCCGTGCATGCAGCCCGCATAGGGATTCACCGTGTAATCGATACCCGGAATACGGGAAGGTGTGAGAATGCTTTTACATCCGAGTTCGCGGATTTCAGGTTTCATGATTCATCAGGTTGATCGAACTGTTGATAGGGAATAATCGCCTCTGATTGCAGACCGCGGACTGCGAAAAGCAGTATAAGGGTATATGGGTATATGAGTATATGGGTCCGCCCAACCCGACCCATATGAACAGCATCGTCTTTAATGCTTTCACCCTTCTACTCTTCTACCCGTCTACTTCTACAAGATCTTTGCGTTCTCTGCGTCTCTGCGTTTTTCTCCATCTTTGTTCTTTGGTCTTTGTTCTTTAATCTTTAATCTTGCCTCTTTAATCTTTCTTTACTGACCTGGAACCAGCGCCTGCATCAATCCTGTGTTCCACGCATGAGCGGCCGGATCGTATACACCGAATCCGGAGGCGAATTCCCAGTACGCCCATCCGAAACCGGAATACCCGGCCTGACGCGCCACGAATTCCGTCCACATCACCCGGCTGTTGATATCCGCCCGGCTGTAGGCGCCGAACTCGCCCATGAACACGGGACAGGCATTCGCGGCACTCCAGGCCGCCGCCTGCTGAAAATCCTGGATAATTTCCTGCCTCTGTCCGGCTGTAGCGGTCCAGGTGGTGCCCAGCCAGGCCTCGGAGCCGTCCACCCATTCAGCACCCTGATGTGTAAACTGAAACGGCAGGTAATAATGAAAAGTGGCGATCAGGTGCCTGTCATTTTCAGGAAGCACCAGTTTGGAAATTTCATGCACATTGTTCCAGTCGCCTCCGCCGACAATCACGTTCCGTTCGGGATTGCTCACGCGAATGGTATCGAGAATTTCAGGATAATACGTGTTCCACGCTGAGGACCGGCTGATCTGGTCATGAGGTTCGTTGAGCAGTTCGAATACAAGATCCTCGTGATAACCGGCGTATCGCTCCGCAATCTGGGCCCAGAGATGCTTGAACCGGGTTTTATGGCCCTGCGGATCCGCGAACAGCTCATCGTAATGAAAGAAAGCGATCACGGCGATCATGTCCTCTTCCAGTGTTTTGGCCACGACCCAGTCGATACGCTCGAAAAACGAAGGACTGATGGTGTACGGCTCGTTTTCTTCCGCGTGCGCGGACCAGCGGATCGGAATGCGGAGCACATTGAATCCGGCCTCATGGATCATGCTGAAATGATGCCATTCGAAACGCAGTCCCCAATCCCCTTCGTTCGGCGCCTCCAGGGCATTGCCGAAATTGACACCGGGCGACATCCGGGTGATCTGATCAGCCGGATCCGCGGGTGTAAAATTGTTTTGACTGCCGTGATCCGCAGGATTTCCGGAATCGGTGCATCCGGCTGTGAGCAGTGTCAGGCAGGCGATGAACCCGTAAATTCGTTGCATGGACAGCCCCGGTAATTACTTTTTCTTCAGAATCAATGTAATATCGTCCATTTAAAAAAAACAAATCCTTTTTAAAAAATCACAAAAAAAGTCCGATTTCTGTTGCGGAAAATTTGGTTTTATCATTAAATTGAGCATCTGTGACTCCGGTTACGGAGCGGACCCCATTGGAAAAACATGATCATCAAATCAATAAAACCCGGTACCCGGCCATGGCCAATTATCCCATACTGAAAAACTACATCATTTTCTGCATGAACCGGCTGATCCATGATTACGCACTCGTTCCGCCTTTTCTGGACGCCGGATGCGGTCATGGCGAAATCAGCCTCTCCCTGGCTGCCCGGGGCTGGCACGGCGCGGCGATCGACATGTCCGAAGCCGCCGTCGCCGCGGCCCGGGACAAGCTGTCGCCTTTTCCCCGGATCCGGACCGAACGGAAATCGCTTCTGGACGAGCACGGCCATTTTCAGACGGTTTTCCTGATGGACGTCCTCGAACACTTCGAACAGGATCAGGAAGCATTGAGTCATGTATGCTCCCTTCTGCCGGAAAACGGGTACCTCATGGTCTGCGTGCCCAGCAATCCCCCGGAATGGCGATGGGACGATCATTTTTACGGCCATTACAGGCGGTATACGCTGAAGTCACTGACCCGGAAAATGCACAGAAGCGGATTTTCAGTGTGCTGTGCATGGGACGTCACGTATCCGGTTTTTTACTTCATGCGAAAACTGTACACGCTCGTGATCACACGGCCGCCGGATGACCCGGAAGAGGATCATACAAAACGCACGCTCGAAAGCGCACAGAGAAATGCGTGGCACATGCCGTTCGTTTCCCGGATGCTTTCCATGGAAAATGCGGTATGGAGGAAAATCTGCCAGTGGCAGTTCGACCATTACAAAGAAAAAACCGGTCTGGGGCATGAGATGATTTTGCTGGCACGCAGGCGGTAATTCCGGCATGCGATGCCGGGCATCTTCGGTCCGGGTCATGTCCCATGTCATGGGATATGACTGGAAACATGGCATACCTGTCATATTTTTTACAAAAACGTCATCATTTCTGCAAAAATCCCTTGACAAAGAAAAATCCATTTTGTATAATGGAAACATTGGAAGCGCTTCCAGAACTTCCATTTTTTTTGGCCGCATCATGGAAGGGCTTCCACGCCATGGAGAGGGAATATGAAACCCACCATATATGATGTGGCAAAAAGAGCCGGTGTCGGTATCGGCACCGTTTCGCGCGTCCTCAACAACAGTTCACAGATCACGCCGGAAACCAAGACCCGCGTGCTTCATGCCATCCGGGAGCTGAAGTATCAGCCCCATGCCATGGCCCGGGGCCTTGCACGCAACAAAACCCATATGATGGCCATCATTCTGCCCTCATTCACGGGATATTTCTACCTGGAACTGCTGCGCGGCATACAGCAGGAAATCACCAAATATCAGTATGACATGGTGCTGTACAATGTGGACAATCCGGACCGCACCGATCTTTTTCTGCAAAGAACCCTGCGTGAACGCCGTGTGGACGGCGTGCTCCTGGTATCCCTTCCGATCAGCGAAAAATACAAGGAAAGATATCTCCGCGCCGGTTTTCCGATCGTGCTCGTGGACAACATGCATGACGAACTGGATTCCGTTTCCGTGGAAAATGAACAGGGAGCCTATCTGGCCACGACCCATCTGATCAAACAGGGTCATTCCAGGGTGGGCATGATCGACGCCCAGCTGAAAAGCATTCCGGCGCAAATCCGTCTGAACGGCTATAAAAAGGCACTGAAAGACAACCATGTCCCCTTCGTCGAATCCTATCTGGTGATCAGCGACACCAATACGGACAAGGATGGTTTCAACCGCCAGGCGGGATACGACGCCATGAAACAGATGCTCGGACTTCCCGACCGTCCGACCGCAGTGTTCATATCCAGCGATGTGCAGGCAGCCGGTGCATTGCGCGCGCTTCAGGAATCCGGTCTGAAAACGCCCCAGGATATGGCCATCGTGGGATTCGACGACATCGAACTGGCGCAGTATCTGGGGCTGACCACAATCCACCAGCCCCTGTTTGAAATGGGCCGTACAGCCGTGGAACATCTGATACACATGATCGGCAACCATGAAACGGAACGGCTGAACAGATGCTTTTCCACCCACCTGGTCATTCGTGACAGTTGCGGGGCAAAACAATTATTGAACAACTAACCACCTATAAACCATGGAGTCCGTTATGACCCAACCCAGACGATGGATTTTATGGACCATTTTTATCGCAGTCACGTCCGTATTACAGGCCGGAACGACAGGCAAAATCAAGGGTATCGTGCTCGACGGCGCCACGGGGGATCCCCTGATGGGCGCCAATATTCTGATCGAGAACACCATTTACGGCGCGGCCGCGGACATGGACGGCAATTATCTGATCCTCAACGTTCCCCCGGGAAAATACACACTGAGAGCCACCATGATCGGGTACAATCCGCTGCGCATCGAAAACGTCAACGTTTCCGTGGATTTCACCACGGAAATGGATTTCGAGCTGGGATCGACCGTGCTCGAAACCGGTGAATCGGTGACCATCACGGCGGAGCGGCAGATGGTCGTCCGCGACCTCACGGCCACCACGGCCGTGGTCGGTGCCGAAGAAATTGCGGCCCTTCCTGTCACGGAAGTCTCCGAGGCGGTCGAACTGCAGGCCGGACTGATCAAGGATGCGGGCGGCGGCATCCATGTGCGCGGCGGCCGCAGCGGTGAAATCAGCTACTGGATAGACGGCATTCCGGTGACCGACGTATACGACGGCGGAACCGTGGTCGATGTCAACAAGGACATGGTTCAGGAACTTCAGGTGGTCAGCGGCGCCTTTAATGCGGAATACGGCCAGGCCATGTCCGGTATCGTGAACATCACCACGAAGGAAGGCAGCAACGATTTCGGCGGCTCCTTTTCCACCTATTTCGGGGATTACGTCAGCCGGCACGATGAAATCTTCACCGGGATCGATAAAATCAATCCCGTGGCCATCCGGAATTTTGAAGGCGGCATACACGGACCGCTGATCAAGGACAAACTGTTTTTCTACGTGAACGCCCGTCAGATCTATTTCGACGGATGGCTGCAGGGCGAACGCAAATACAATCCCAATGCGGTGACGAGCTCGCAGATGAAGGACATGTTTCAGGACGGTGCGATCATCATACCCCCGGAATACATCGCCGATTTCTTTCCTGAATATGCCCAGGATACTGTGGGGGTCGGTTCGGGCGAGGTGGGCTTCAACTACGTGCTCGGCACCAACAGCTATGTGGATTCCGCGGTCGTGATGCAGGGGCTGATGGAGCTGTACCGCAATGTGGATCCGGACAGTTTCAGTCATTATTACGAAAAATACGTTCAATCGCACAGCGGGGCAAAAGGGGACCGGAAAATCGTTCCCATGAACTGGAACAGAAAGCTGTATCTGCAGGGCAAACTGATTTACAGGCTGTCGCCGTCCATCAAGCTTTCGTACAATTACATACTCGACAACGTGGATTACGAGGATTATGACAGGAATTTCCTGTACAATCCGGACGGAAACCTGAACCGGTTCAGGGAGGGTCAGACGCATATCTTTCAGGTGACGCATACACTGAATCCGACCACGTTTTACAATCTCGGATTCTCCAATTTTTCGAAAACGTACAAACACTACGTGTACGAAAACGTCCATGATCCGGGATACATCCATCCCTTTATCGAATCACAGCAGCCGTACAGCTTTAAAACCGGGGGAACCAACAATTCCCATTTCTCCAGGGAAACACAAACCTGGCTCGCCAAGTTCGATATCACGAGCCAGGTGACCCGCACACATCAGATGAAACTCGGACTGGAATACAGAAAATACCTGGTCGAACAGCATGACATCACGCTGCGTCCGGCCGACAGCCAGAGCGGGCTCAATTACAAACTGGACAGCCCGTATATCACGACGCGCGTGATGCCCGACAGCACCGTTTACGCGAGTGAGTATACGCACCGCCCCGGCGAAATATCCGGATACCTTCAGGACAAGATGGAATTCAAAAACATGATCGTGAATGTGGGCATCCGGATGGATTATTTTCAACCGGACGGCGTCGTGCTCCGCGATGAATCGGATCCGACCATATACAAACCCATCAAGGCGGAGAACCGGTACAGGGATGTGGGTACGGACGGCATTCCCGATACGTACGACCCGGACGGGACCGAGGGCAACGGCCGGCAGGATCCGGGGGAACCTTCGGTCACCGTGGCCGAACGGCAGTCCTACTGGTACAAGGATGCCTCCGGCAAGATTCAGATCAGCCCGAGACTCGGTGTCAGCTTCCCGGTCACGGATCGCGGTATCTTTCATTTTTCATACGGACATTTCTTCCAGATCCCCCGTTTCGAAAGACTGTATCAGAATCCGGATTTCGAGCTGGATGCGGGCACGGGCAACCTGGGCGTGATCGGCAATGCGGATCTGAAGCCCGAACAGACCATCAGCGGCGAAATCGGCCTCCAGCAGCAGGTAAGCGAGGATATCGCCATCTCCATCACCGGCTATTTCAGGGACATACGGGACCTGGCCGGCACCAATACGAAATCCATCAAGATATTCGGATCCGAATCCACGTACAACAAGATCATCAACAGCGATTTCGGGCTGGTCAAGGGCATGATTCTGGCCGTCAACAAACGGTTCTCGCAGAACTGGTCCGCCTCACTGGATTACACGCTGCAGTCCGCAAAAGCCAGCAACTCCGATCCGGAACAGGCGCGCAATGCGTCCAGCGGAGGTGCATGGCCTGAAATTCAGCTGACGCCCCTGGACTGGGATCAGAAGCATACGGTCAACGCTTCCTTTACTTACGGCGGACCGAGCTGGGGTACCAGCGTCATCGCGCAATGGGGCAGCGGTCTCCCCTTTACACCACCGCCCACGGAAGACATCTCCGTTCTGCAGACCAACAGCCAGCGCAAACCCTCGGCCTACAACGTGGATTTGCGGGCCTACAAGGATTTCAAGATACGTTACGGCACCCTCACCCTGTTCTGCCGCATCCTGAACGTATTCGACACATTGAACGAAATCAATGTATACGACGACACGGGAAGGGCCGGATTCACGACCTACCAGCTGGATGCGGCCAAATCCAATCCATCCCAGTTCATCAATTCGCTGGATCAATGGTACAACAATGCCACCCACTATTCCGAGCCGCGGCGCATTGAAGTGGGTGTTTCCATGACCGTGGATTAATTCACCCATGCTGCGAGGTGGAATATGAACAGCCAAACCAAGAGGCATAACTGGAGAAACGATTCTATGCAGAAAAAATTACAATTGACGATAAGAGCGACCGGTTCAGCCCTGCTTCTTCCGATCCTGGCATCGTCCCTGCTGTTTGCACAGAGCGGGCCCGAATATCACAGGTCAGCCATCATGCGGGGAAACCTGGTGAAAACCGTATTCGGCAACTGGGGCGTCATCGGCCAGCCGGACATCAAAGGGGCACGCGGCGCCTGGATCTACGAGAACAACGGATATATCGGCGATGTCAGCCCGATGGTAGGAGCGGAAGTCGTGACGGACGAGGGTACGGTCTTTCACTCGGTCGTGATCAGTCCGGTCAGCCGGCCCACGCTTCAGGCGGAGAGATCCCCGGAGAACAAGGACTGGTCCTTTGAACCCGTGGCCGGATATTTCAATGAAGGCGAGGAAAGCGTGGCCCTGTTCAGCGATCCGGATTCCTGGCCCGCTTTCTGGCCCGACCGCATGAACGATCCCGAAGATCCGGGCTGGCCCGGATCCTGGAACGGCTTTCGCGGAAAACTGACCACGGCCTCCGAAGAATGCTATTTTGTGATGGACGACCAGAACGACAGCGAGTTCAACAACGCATCGAACAATATCTGGGGCGTGGCATTCAAACCGGATTCCACGAATTCGGCCCGGAACGGACTGGGACTGGAAGTGAAGGTGCGCGGCATGCAGTGGCCCAATTTTCTGGCACAGGACTGTATTTTCTGGCTGTATGAAATCACGAACACGAGCACCACGGATTACAACAAGGTGGTGTTCGGCATGCTCGTGGGCACTTATCTCGGTGTGACGTCCACGCGCGATTACCGGGAGTATGACGACGATTATTCCTTTTTCGATGTGGAGAGGGATCTGACCTATACGGGCGATTTCGACGACGACGCCAGCCGGAACCCCCTGTGGACCGGCGACGTGGGTGTGGTGGGATATGCGTTTCTGGAAAGTCCAGGAAACCCGTTCGACGGCATCGACAATGACGGGGACGCGGATCAGAATCTCCTGGTTCCGTCCACGGCGCCGTTTTTCGTTGAAACGGATTTCGCTCCGCGTACCATCCAGGCTGGTGACAAAGTGGTCCTGATCGACAGAAACTATGAGCGGCAGGTCGTGACGGTTCCCGGCCAGACCACGAGCTATACGACCAGGAATGCGCGTCAGCCCATTGTCATCGAACCGGGTGTCACTGTACTTGCCGAGGGCAATGTCATCACCGAGGACGGCGAGGAATCCATCAATCCCAACGCTTATGACGGCGTGGACAACGATCTTGACGGCCTGATCGATGAAAATTTTTATCTGCACTACCGCCAGATCCGTAAGGATCAGGACGGCAATGTGCTGATCGATAAGCTGGCACCGGTCCGGTACAAGGACTATGTCAACGGTCTGGGCCTGAACGACAATCTGATCGATGAAAAACGCAATGACGGCATCGACAATGACGGGGACTGGAACCCGGAATTCGATGACATCGGCGCGGACGGATTGATCGGTTCGAACGACCGGGGCGAGGGCGACGGCGTGCCCACGGCCGGTGAACCGAATTTCGATGCCACGGATGTCGATGAATCGGACCAGATCGGCCTGACCAGCTTTGAATACTTTACACCGGCAGGGGAATTCTCCATGGCGGACGACGAGGAGCTGTGGGGCCGTCTGTCACCCGGATTCTTCGATGTGCCTGCCTCGATCGTGAACAACAAACCGATTCAGGGTGAAGACGGCGATTTCATTTACGGCTCCGGATATTTTCCGCTGCCGGCCGGTGAAACCCGTCATTTCTCACTGGCGCTGGTATACGGTGAAGGCGGCGGTCCCCAGGTGGACATCGTGGACCTGCTGAAGAACCGGGTGACCGTTCAGGACATATACAACAACGACTATAATTTCCCGCCGCCCCCCGACAAACCGACCCTGACCGCAGTTCCCGGAGACGGCAAGGTCACCCTGTACTGGGACCGGAAGTCGGAAAACTCCTTCGATCCGGTGCTCAAGGAATATGATTTCGAGGGCTATAAAATCTACAAGGCCACGGATCAGAATTTCAATGAAGTGTTTAAAATCACGGATGCGGACGGAAGGCCGATCTATTATCAGCCTCTGGCACAGATGGATCTGGACAACGACATCGACGGATATTTCCGTGCAGGTGAGGAGGCTTTTCAGGACAGCCGCGGCGCAAGCTTCAACCTGGGAGAGAACACGGGTCTCAAACATATGTTCGTGGATGAAGATGTGGAAAACGGCCGGCGCTATTTTTACGCATTGGTCGCGTATGACCGCGGAGATCCGTCCAAGGACATATTCCCGCAGGAAAACGACAAGCGTATCGACATTCTGCCATCCGGCGAGGTCCGGACCTTTCAGAATACGGCAGCCGCGATTCCCAACGGACCGGTTCTCGGTTATGAACCCCCGGAAGGCAGCTCCCTGCTTTTCTCGGAAGGCCGGGTGATCGGGACCGGACGGGTCTACTCGAAGGTTGTGGATGAAACCGAACTCACCGGTCACGAATACCGTGTGGATTTTCTGGATACATCCAATGACGGCATCGACAATGACGGGGACTGGGACGTTCTCACCGACGATACCGGCACGGACGGCATCATGGACACGAACGACCCGGACGGTACAGAAAGAAACGGACTGCCGGATCCCGGCGAACCCAATGTGGACATGAATGACCCGTCCGAATACTTTGTTCCGGTCACCACCTCCTACTCGGTTCGTGATCTGACGGGTGTCATCGAATCCTTTACGGCCCAGGACACCATCATCGTCCGTCTGAAAAATCAGCATATTGCCGGTGAAACCGTGGTGGTCGAGGACGGCATGGGCGATACCGTGGATCCGTCGCTGTACATACTGGATACGGTCGGCGGCAAGATCAAGGGAAGCAGGCCGGGTTCCCTGCGCTACAGGGACACCTACACGATCCGGTATCAGTACTATCCGGTATTCAGGAGTCCGAATATGGAGAACAATCCGTACAAGGAGGAGACCCTGGATACGGACAATTTCGACGGCATGCGGCTGTCCTTCGACAATCACTGGGACGTGCGCATCGATACACTGAATTCGGGCTGGACGGACAGCGAACGGTCCTACAGTTTCACGTTCAGAATCATCGATACCAATTTCGGCAAGGACAGGCTGCTCGGCGAACCGCATCCGGCCGATTACCGGTTCGAATTTTCCGACACGGTTGCGGATACCTCCCTCGCCATGCCCGAATCCTTCATTCCGGCCATTCCCGTCAATTTCAGAATTTACAATGTCACGGACGGCCGTTATCTGGATTTCATCTACAACAATCCCGAAGGCAACCGGAAACTGTCGCCTTACGACGAGATCGTGCTGCTGGAGCCTGGCGAGAACGGTGAAATGATCTATACATGGGATATCTACTTCACGCAGCGCAAGGATCTCATTTTCGACTTTCATACGGGAGACACCCTGAAAATCGCTCTCAAAAAGCCGTTCCGGACGGGCGATGTGTTCACTTTCCGCTCGGACAGGCCGTCCGCGAAGTCTTATGTCAAAAAGGATCTGGAAGCGATACGCGTGGTTCCCAATCCGTATATCGTGGCCACGACGCACGAGCTGCCGCTGCCTCCGGCGATCACGAGCGGCCGGGGTCCGAGAATGGTCTCTTTCATTCACCTGCCGCAGGATTCAAAGGTGCATCTGTTCACGTCCCGGGGCGAGCATGTCCGGACCCTGGATACGATTACGGACATCAACAACGGCACACTGAACTGGGATCTGAAAACCAAGGAAAATCTGGATGTGGCGGCGGGAATCTATCTCTATGTAATCGAAACCAAAGTGGGCAATAAAACCGGTAAACTTGCCATCATCAAGTAACCTTGCTGGAGAAAGCCATGAATCGATATATCAATCATCACAAACCCGGACTGTTTCTGCTTTGTCTGTGTGCATCGATCCACCTGTTCGCCCAGTCCAAGGTTGGAACCACGGGTGTTCCGTTTCTGGGAATCAGCATCGGCCCGAGGGCCACGGCCATGGGCAGCGCATTTACGGCCATGACCTCCGATGCGACATCCATCTACTACAACCCGGGCGGTTTTGTTCAGAATCCGCAGTCCCAGTTCTACGTGGTGCATACGAACTGGCTCGTGGGGACATCCCTGAACTGGGTCGGTCTGAGTCTGAAACTCAATCCGGTCAATGCCATCGGTGTCAGTGTCACCCAGTTGAACTACGGTGATGACGAGGATGTCACCACGGTCGAGCAGCCCGAAGGCACGGGTGAAAAATGGGGCGCGTCGGACATCTGTGCTTCGCTGTCCTACAGCAGACTTCTGACGGACCGGTTCTCCATAGGCGGCAGCGTCAAGTACATTCAGCAGAAAATCTGGAACGAATCGGCCACCGCATTCGCGCTGGATCTGGGCATGCTTTTCGTGACCGAATTCAACGACATGCGCCTTGGAATGAGCATCAGCAATTTTGGTACCGACATACAGATGGAGGGCCGCGATCTGTTAAAACGGGTGGACCTGGATCCTGAAACCATCGGACACAACGAAACCATCGTATCGAGACTGAAAACCGACCGGTGGCCCCTGCCCATCTTTTTCCGGGTGGGCGTGGCCATGGACGTGATCCGGACGGATTTTTTGCAGTGCACCATGGCCCTGGACGCGCTGAGGCCCAGCGACAATACCGAGGTGCTGAACGCGGGCACGGAAATCGGACTCATGAAAATGGTATTCCTGCGCGGCGGATACAAATCCCTGTTCAGGGAGGACAGCGAAGAGGGTCTGACCTTCGGTGCCGGATTCCGTCTTCCCGTACAGAATATGATGACGATTCATATGGATTACACACTGGCGGATTTCGGTTTGTTCGATGACATTCACATGGTCGCGATCGGTATTCAGTTTTAACTGATCCTGAAAGGGCATTGACGGATATCGAACCATACATTCATAAAAAGACCAAAAAAAAGGAGGTTTTACATGAAGAAGCTGGTCATTTTATTCTGTTTCCTGATTCCCCTGATCCTGTTCGGTCAGGACCAGGCCAAATGGGAGCCTGTGGAACCGGATTTCGGTGATACGCTCACCATCACGTTCGATCCGGCACTCAGCGCCGTGATTGGAGGGTCGGCCGAAAATGTAAAGATGCACTGGGGAATCAATGAAACCGGTCATGGCGGATGGCACCCGCCTCCTGAAATCATGTGGCCCGAAGGCAGCGTGCTCTGGAACGACGGGGCGGCCATACAATCGCCCATGACCAAAAATGCGGACGGCAAGTGGGTTCTCGTAATCGCCACCGTGGATACGATCGAAAGCATTCATTTCGTAATCACGGACGGGACCAACTGGGACAACAACAACGGAGGCAACTGGGATGTGTATTTCGGCGGGCTGGGTCCTCCTCCGAAAGTGCATACGCACAAGGTATATCTCGAAGTGCTGGTGGACATGAGCAACGCCATCCGGAACCGCGGCTTCACATACGGGGATACGGTCGAGGCCCGGTTCGGATATTTTCAGACGGCCAAGGAGATAACGATCATTCCGCTTTTGCGGCAGGGCTTTTCGAGTTATTATGCCGGTGCGGACACGGTGGTCACCACCCTGCAGGACACGATCGATTATAACTATTTTACCATCAAGAACGGCGCCCCCAATATGGAGGTGTACTTCAACTTCAACTACCACGATCCGAGAAACTCGGAGGCCCAGAAACGCCGCCTCAAACTGCGCAAATGGACGCAGGCGATCGTGGACACGGTGAAGAGCACAACGGACGAGCGCAGAACCCCGTTCTTCCGCAACCTGAACATTCTCGCGCAGGATGTCAAGGTGAAGCTGACATGCGACCTGCGGCCCGCCTATTATCATCTGTTTCTGGGCGGCGATCCCCTGCTGGACATTCAACCGGTCAGCGGCGAGGGCCTGACCATCTCCAATGCAGAGGATGTGCTGACGCTCGGCGTGGCCGTGAACGGGCCCATCACGGGTGCGTGGAGCAACACCGCGGGTCCGGACTGGGGTCCGCACCTCATGGAACTGGACAACAAGGCCATGTATGACGACGGCACGCACGGCGATGTCGTGGCCGGGGACACCATTTTCACCCATGAGTTCATGTTCTACAAGGACAGCTCGGACGTGGTTGGCCAGGAATTCAAGTTCGGCATCGGCGGCGGAGACAATGAAAGCGGATTCGGCAACAACCATGTGGCCAATATCGATGACTTCGAGCCCGAAACCGTGCTCGAGGCCCAGTTCGGGAGCATCTATCCCGTTTTCTATACGGAATGGGATTATGACAAAAAAATGGTGACGTCCGTGGAATTTGCCACGGGTTCGCCGAATACGTATATCCTGAATCAGAACTACCCCAATCCGTTCAATCCCAGCACCACGATGCGGTTCACGCTGCCGGGAACGGAGCAGGTTCACATGCGGATCTTCAATGCGCGCGGCGAGCTGATTGCCACCCTGATCAACGAAAAGGTGGAAGCAGGCGCACATTCGGTCACCTGGAACGGGCTCGACAGCCAGGGCCGCCAGGTGAGCACGGGCATCTACCTGTGCCGTTTCGAAACGGATTCGTATTCAAAAACCATGAAGATGATGATGATCAGATAAGGAATTTCCCTTTATTTATTTTCCATCCTCTCCATCTTCCAGTACCGGGGAGAAGCGGAATCCGGCTTCTCCCCGTCTTTTTTATTTATATTCCCCGCTTGATTTTTCCGAATTAATGGATTACACTTTAACATGACTTATTCAAACCTTTTGCTGACGAAATTTCTCCCGGCTGCGATGTTCCTGGTCTCCGCTTCGGTTTTCGGCACCACGTACTTTGTGAGCAGCAGCGGGCTGGATGAAAACACGGGCCTCTCACCGGAGCAGGCCTGGAATTCCCTTACCCGTGTAAACACGGCGGCGCTGTTGCCCGGAGATTCCGTGCTGTTCAGGCGCGGGGATGTATGGCGCGGACAGCTCGTCCCGCAGAGCGGCGGCGCGGATGCACCCGTTGTATACGGTGCATTCGGACAGGGAGAAAAACCCGTGTTCAT
>JAFGGN010000118.1 GCA_016930535.1 bacterium | reverse complement strand
CCGTAGGGACGTAATATTTATAGAAGCCGTAGGGACGTAATATTTATAGAAGCCGTAGGGACGTAATATTTTTAGATCGCGATATTTCCGAAGTACTCTCGGCCCACGGTCCGCGGTCAGTGCGTATCGTCTCCGTTTCACCCTGTCTCCGTTTCTCCGAAGCATTTAAGGTCCGCGGTCCTGCCGTCAGCGGTCCGATTGTGTTTGGAATTTTGAGATTTGTGATTTCTTTGAATTTTGAGATTTGTCATTTGGAATTTTTGACGGTCCGTGTTCTGCGGTCCGCATTTTACAACTCCATTTCACCGGTTCTCCGTTTCAGACTCCGGGCATCCGTTATATTGAAGCCTGAATCTGATGACCAGCGAGGACATAAAAGGGAGGGACCACTTATGAAGCCGGCTTCAACGGCGGTTTTTATCCGCATCTTTCACAGATGGAGCGGATTGCTCCTGATCCTTTTTACGGGATTGAAAATTCTGTCCGGATTCGTGATAGCGGGCCGTATTCAGTTGTTCGGCGCATCCGCGGGATACCGGATTCATTATGCGGCGTGGATCGATGTACCCCTGCTTTTTCTTTTTATCATGCACGCCATGTACGGACTGCTGAAAATCGTTCAGGGCAGGATCACGAGTAAAACCGCCGCCTTTGCCGTGGCCAGTATATCGGGGGTATTGTTGTTCCTCATCTCCTTGATTTTTATTTATTTCATTTAAACGGGAACCAGCCCCGGATTCGCCCGTTAAATCATGAAAGATTTACCGAATAAGACAATGGGACCATGAACGGACAAAATATGCAAGAACGTATTTATATGGATAATTCAGCCACGACCCGGACAGATCCCGCGGTTGTGGAAGCCATGATTCCCTATTTTACGGACCAGTATGCCGTGGCTTCATCCCAGTTCAGTCATACGCCGGGCATTCAGGCCCGCGAAGCTCTGGACCAGGCCAGGGCCATTATCGCCGGAACAATGCACGCGGATCCCGAATCGGTTGTTTTTACATCCGGCGGAACGGAATCCAACAACCTGGCCCTGAAGGGCACGGCATGGGCCTTTCGCGGAAAAAAAGACCATCTGATCGTATCCAAAACCGTACATAATTCCGTGCTGCATTCCGCCCAATGGCTCGAGAAACAGGGATTCCGGGTCACGTATGCCGATGTCGATGATCAGGGCTTCGTCGATCCGGACGATATCGCCGGGCTCCTGACCGACCAAACGTTTCTGGTGAGCGTGCAGCATGCCAATCATGAAACCGGCACCTTGCAGGACATCGGCGCTATTTCAGATCGCTGCAGGAAAAAGGAGGTTTTGTTCCATGTGGATGCCTGCAGGACGCTGACCATGATCGAACTGGATTTAGGCACCATACCCGCCGATCTGGTTTCCGTGAGTTCGCATCTGGTGCATGGCCCCAAGGGTGTCGGCGCGCTTTATATCCGGCCGGATACGAAGATTCAGAAATGGCAGCATGGCGGATATCATGAATTCGACAGGCGCGCCGGAACCGAAAATGTGGCGGGTGCCGTCGGATTCGGCAAAGCTGTGGAACTGACGAAACCGGAACATACGGAAGCGGTCCGGGATATGCAGAAGGATCTTCTGGACGGACTGATGTCGGGAATCGAAGGGACCGTGCTGAACGGAGCCGCGGATCTTTCCAGACGCCATCCCGGCAATGTGAATGTATCGTTCAATCGTATTGAGGGTGAGTCCGTTGTGCTGCATCTGGATATGAAGGGCATATCCGTGATCACGGGCTCCGCATGCTTCTCCCGGTCTCTCGAGCCCAGTTATGTGATGATGGCCATGGGCTTCACGCATGAAAGGGCCCACGGATCCATCCGGTTCACGCTGAGCCGGTTCAACCGGCCCGATGAAATCGACCGGGTTGTGGAAAGCAGCAGGGAAGTAGTCGAAGCCCTGAGACGAATCAGCCCGCTGAAATAATTAAAGAGGAGCGCAGAGAATATGTCCATTCCCTATACACAAAAAGTGCTGGACCATTTCATGCACCCGCATAATGTCGGAAAATTGGAAAATGCGGATGCCCAGGCCACCGAAGGGAGCCCCGCATGCGGGGATATGGTCAAGGTCTATCTGAAGGTCAATCCTTCCGGCTACCGGATCGAGGATATCAAGTTTGAATCATACGGCTGCGCCTCGAATATCGCCACGGGTTCGATCATTACCGATCTGGCGAAGAACAAAACCCTGGAGGAGGCCAAGCAGATCAACTGGAAAACCGCAAACGACGAACTCGGCGGACTGCCTCCGGTAAAGGTTCATTGTGCCGTGCTTGCGGTCGACGCGCTCAGGACGGCGATCGAGAATTACGAGCATCAGCACGGCCTGCTGAAAGAGCAGGTGCCGACCACGGAGGATCTGATCATGAAACGGCTTTCCCGCGTGATCAATCCGCTCGCCGGTCTGGATGTGGTCAGGACCAAGCTGGTCCGGGAATGTAAAATTAACAACGGCCAGGCTGTCGTGTTCGTCGAAATGCCCGAGGATCATCAGTTCGCCGTTAATATTAAAAACGAAATTATTGAGCGCATCGAGCCGCTCTGGGATATTGACGGAGTGAATGTCATTTTCAGAGGTGAATGATATGGTTGCAGATATTATTGTGGACGTGACAGGGGAAACCTGCCCGGTACCGCTCGTCGAGATGCGTAAAGCCGTGATGAAAGCGGACAAGGGCAAGGTCATCGTCATCCGGGGAACACACGGCGCATCCAGGGAGGAAATTCCCATGGCCGTGGATTCCCTGGGGCTGAAACTCCTGAAAACGGAAGAAACAGACGGTGTCTGGCAAATCTTCATTGAGAGGTAGGATACACAGATGAAGATGACAATCGTGGTTCACAGCGGGGACCTCGATAAAGTCATGAGCGCGCTTATTATCGGTAACGGCGCGTTATCCATGGGCGGAAGCGTGACCCTTTACTTTACGTTCTGGGGCCTCCAGCGTCTGGTCAGGGGCCGTTTGTCAAAGGCACCGTTGTCCCGGATGCATTTTCTGGGTCTCGGGACGTTTCTGATGAAACGGCGCATGAAAAGAAACCGCGTGGCTTCACCGGAACGGCTGATGGAGGATTTCAAGGCCCTCGGCGGCAAAATTATCGCCTGTGAAATGACCATGGAGCTGATGGGACTTTCCCGGGAACAGATGGAAACGAAATGGATCGATGAATACGGCGCCGTGGGATTGTATGTCAGGGAAACCGAAAAGGCGGACAAGACGGTCTTTATTTAAGATTCATGAAACAAGATTCAAGATGCAAGAAAAAAGCAAAAGACCAAAGTACAAAGAAAAAGAAACGGTGTAATAAAAACCCAAAGATACAATTGGTATTGGTTGTTAAAGAGGATTGAATCACTTCGCCGGGCTGATCCGTTCAACGGCTGAGGCAGCGGGTACAATTATTTTACGTCAGTGCCGATATGGAACAATCACTGCATCCCATTATAAAAAACCGCAGAAGTCTGAGGATTATCGATCCTGACCGGGACATCGAGCAGGAAAAGATCCTTCTCATACTCGAGGCCGCCCGATGGGCGCCATCCTGTTCCAACAAGCAGGCCTGGCGTTTTGTCGTGGTCCGGAAGCAATCCCCAACCGATCTGAAACAGCACATTTCCCGCGGCAATTTCTGGGCGGTTCAGGCACCTTGCATGATTGCAGCCGTATCGAAGCCCGATCTGGGATGCAGGCAGAGCGGAAGGGATTACTATGCAATGGATCTCGGCCTGGCCGTCGAAAACATGCTGCTGCAGGGCACGGATCTGGGTCTGGTCATGCACCCGATCGCCGGATTCGACGAGGCCGGCGTCAAAACGGAACTTGGTATCCCCCAGGAATACCGGATTTTTGCCCTGATCGTCGCCGGATATCCGGGAGATCCGGCCAGGGCCGATGCACAGACGCGTGAAAAAGAACAGATCCCCCGTGAACGCCGCCCCCTGGAAGAGACCGTGTTTTGGGAACAGTGGCCGGACGGAACCCTTTTATGATTGACTTTTCGAACAATTTATTGCAACTTTAACAATCCGGATGAAGTGAAACGCCGAAACGTCAGGGGCTCTGAATGAAGCCGTTCCCGATCCAATTCCAGAAACAGACGCCCATGCGGCAGGTGCTGACCGCCCTTTTGCCCGCATGCATCGGATCCGTCTATTTTTTCGGATGGGTCAGCGCGGCCATCGTCCTCGTTTCTGTTACGGCCTGCATCACGACCGAATGGCTGTTTGTTCGCAAAACAGGAGGCAGGGTGTCCGAAGCCGCGCTCGTGACCGCGGTTCTGTATGCCCTGACCCTGCCGCCCACATTGCCGTTTCCCATGGTGGTGCTGGGCGCGGTTTTCGGCATCGTGTTCGGAAAAATGGCGTTCGGAGGTTTCGGTGCCAATATTTTCAATCCGGCCATGGTTGCCCGGGCCTTTGTGTACATCACGTTTCCCGTGCACATGACCAACCGGTGGTTGCCTGCGGCGGATTTCAGTGCGTTTCCCGGCGGTTTCACAGCCTGGCGGTCCGTTTCCGGATCTTTTCCGGACAGCGTCACAGCCGCCACGGTCTCGCATGCATTCAAGGCGGGTGCGCAGATCCTGCCTTCATGGCAGCAGCTTTTTTTAGGGAACATCCATGGCACTTTCCGGTTTATGGGAGAAAATACGGTCATCGGAGGCGGCAGTCTCGGTGAAACATCCGCATTGCTGCTCCTGGCCGGCGGCGTTTTTCTCCTGATCAGTAAGACATCCAAATGGCGTCTCGTGGCCGGATTTTTCTCGACCTACCTGGTTTTTCAAACCCTGCTTTACGTGTGGACACACGATTCAAGGATCATGGATCCCGTCACGGCCCTGCTGAGCGGAGGGGCCATGCTCGGCGGGTTTTTCATGGTGACGGATCCGGTTTCCGGGGCCAGAACCAAGGCCGGGCAGTGGATATACAGCGGTCTTATCGCAGTGCTGTCCATTCTGATCCGTTCGTTTTCGCTTTTCCCCGGCGGGCTGATGTTTGCCGTGCTTCTGGGAAATATGTTCGCGTCACTGATCGATGTGGCTGTCAAAGGGGCCGGGAGGTCGCGATGAGAACCAAAATACCGCGGTCCATGAACATAAAACCGGTGACAGCATGAAACGCGCATTGACAACCGTTTTTTTCATGGCTGCGGTCACGGCGGTTTTTATCGCCGCACTTGCGGCCGTGAATGAACTGTCCCGGTCCCGCATCCGGATGAACACCCGGATTCAGGAGCTGAAATCCGTGATGTATGCATTCGATGTCATGCCCGGCGGCATGCGGGAAGATGCGCTTCCGCCGAACGCATCCACGGGCGACCTGCCCTGGAACAACGCCGATCTTATTGAAATTCGCAGCCGCGAATTCATCCTGCGGTCCGTGCCCGTTCCGGATTCACTGAAACCGCTTCTGAAAAACAGTTTTCTGACTACGGGGGATTCCGTCCTGATCTGGATCCGGGTGGATTCATCCGGCATGCCGTCCGCTTACGGTTTTCATTTGAGGGGAAAGGGGCTGTGGGGCACCATCGAGGCCTTTGCCGCGGTGAACGCCGATCTGAGCGCCATGACCGGCATCGATTTTTTATCCCAGGTGGAAACACCGGGACTGGGTGCACGCATATCCGAACAGGAATTCAAATCCTATTTCCGCAACCTCGGTCTCGGCCGGTTTTCGCATACGGCATCCGGACAGGACGGTATCAGCATGGTACGCAAAAAGGACGCATCGAACCGGCAGGTTCAGACACATGAACTTCAGGCCATCACCGGAGCCACCCAAACCTGTGACGGCGTACTCGATATGCTGAATACGGACCTGCGGTTTTACCTGGCCCTGCTGCGCGGGGCTTCCGGTGTGATGCAGGCCGGAACGGAATTTTCTGAATAAAGAGAGGCAATGATGCCCGTTTCGAAATCCATGCAGCTACTGAAAGACGATCTCTGGAAAAACAATCCGGTGACCGTGCAGATACTGGGAATCTGTTCCACGCTCGCGGTGACGAACATCTTTCTGAATACACTGATCATGGGGCTGGGTCTGACATTTGTCACGGCCTTTTCGGCCCTCACCATCTCCCTGATGAGAAACGTCATTCCGCCCAGGGTGCGCATGATGGTGCAGACGCTCGTGATCTCGTCCTATGTCGTGATCGTGGATATTTCACTCCGGGCCTATGTACCGGACATCAGCCGGGCCCTGGGTCCGTATGTGGGGCTGATCATCACGAACTGCATCATCATGGGCCGTATGGAGGCTTTCGCTTCGGGCAACAAACCGCTGCTGTCGCTCTGGGACGGTGTGCTGTCCGGAATCGGCTATTCATGGGTCCTTCTCGTCATTGCGTTCGTCCGTGAACTGCTCGGTTTCGGCACCGTGCTCGGGATTCAGGTCATGGATCCCCTGATTCACGGGCTCGGATACACGGGCGGATGGGTGCAATGGTCTTTCATGATCATGGCTCCTGGCGGATTTTTCATGCTGGCACTCTTCATCTGGATCGCCAACAGCGTTTCGGGCCATAAACTCACGCACTCGGGATCATAGGAGTTCTCGATGGAACACATATCTCCATGGGTGCTCTTTTTTGCCGCGATATTTACAGGCAATATACTACTGACCTTTTTTCTGGGCATGTGCAGTTTTCTGTCGGTTTCAAAGCAGTTGAAAACCGCACTGGGCCTGGGCCTGGCCGTGACCTTCGTCCTGACCATCACGGCCGCCCTGAACTGGGTGGTTTATTATTACATACTCGTGCCGGCGGGTATCGAATATCTGAAGTACATCGTCTTTATCGTCGTGATTGCGGCCACGGTTCAGCTGCTCGAAATGTTCATCGAACGGTATTCCGAACTGCTGTATATCAATCTGGGCATCTTCCTGCCCCTGATCACGGTGAACTGCGCCATTCTGGGCGTCTCCCTGTTCATGGTGATCCGGCAGTACAGCTTCATTCAGAGCGTTTGTTTCGGCGCAGGCAGCGGTCTGGGCTGGCTGCTGGCCATTCTGGCCATGGCCGGCATCCGCGAGCGGCTCAATGAAAAGAAAATACCGACCGCACTCAGGGGGCCGGGCATCGCCCTCATCATTACCGGCATTATGGCCATGGCTTTTATCGGATTTTCGGGGATGGTTCAAATACAATGAAGGAAGTTAAGAGATAGACCGGACGTGAAACGGAGCATGAGAGAAACGGAGAAACGGAGAGAAAAAATGTATTACGGACATGTCTTTAATCTCCGTTTCACCGGTTCCCCGGTTCTCCGTCACACTTTCAAAATTAGCACATGACCGAACGGTATGATTGATAAAATACTGCTGACCGTACTCATCGTAACGGCCATGAACGCCGTTCTGGCCGTGATACTCGTGATCGCCGAACGTTTTCTGGCCAATTACGGGACGGTACGCATACGGATCAACGAAGACAAGACACTCGAAGTGCAGGGCGGGTCGTCCCTGCTCGCCTCGTTGAACAGCCATAAAATTTTTCTGCCGTCAGCCTGCGGCGGGCGGGGTACATGCGGATACTGCAAATGTGAAATCCAGGAGGGGGCCGGTCCGCTGCTGCCCACAGAAGCGCCCCTGCTGACCGAAACGGAGATCGGGACGCAGATCCGTATTGCCTGCCAGGTCAAGGTCAGGGAAGACATGCAGATCCGCATCCCGGAAGCCCTGTTCAATATTCACGAGTTCAGTGCCGAGGTGATGCTGCTCGAGGATCTGACATACGATATCAAACTGTGCCGCCTCAAACTGATCGATCCGCCCGGGATCCATTTCAAGGCGGGCCAGTATATTCAGCTTCGGACAAAGCCATACGATCAAGTCAGAGAAAGTGTTTCCCGGGCTTATTCGATCGCATCTCCAGCGTTCCGCACAGATCAGGTGGACCTGATGATACGCCTCGTTCCGGATGGCATCTGCACCACATGGGTGCACCGTGTTCTGAAGCAGGGTGACCGGGTGACCTTCGTCGGCCCCATGGGTGATTTTCAGGTTCACGGACAGCATGAGGAGATGGTGCTCGCGGCCGGTGGATCCGGCATGGCGCCCATGGTTTCCATTCTGCATGACATGGCCGCAAAACAGGTAACACGGAAAATCACCTTCTTTTTCGGAGCGGTCAGCCGGAAGGACCTGTTTTATATCGATGAAATGAAGGAACTGGAGAAATCCATCCCGGATTTTACCTTTGTGCCGTCCCTGTCCTCACCGGATCCCGGGGACCAATGGCAGGGTGAAACGGGGCTTGTTACGGTTTCGCTCGAACGGTATCTGAAAATCGCGGACTGTACACAGATCCAGGGATATTTATGCGGCAGTCCGGGTCTGATCAACGCCTGCGTAAAGGTCATGGAAGCATGCGGAGTTACGCGCGACCGGATTTATTTTGATCCGTTTGCCTGAGTTTTGGGGGTCGCGCGCGACCGGATTCATTTTAACCCGTTTGCCTGAGTTTAGGGGTCGCGATGCAATCAAATAACTATTTTTAGACTTGCTTGGGATT
>JAFGGN010000117.1 GCA_016930535.1 bacterium | reverse complement strand
GTCAGGAACAATACGGAAAAGTGCTGGTAGTAAAATATTCTGGGATGCAGTGAGAAAACGCTTGATATTTAATATAGCAGAGTATATAAGGAAATGGGTGTATGGGACCCCGTTACCCATCCCCAAAAAATAGCAATGTTTATACTTTGATATTCTTTCCCTTCTAATCTTTTACTCTTCTGTTCCTTCTTTGCGTCCACTGCGTCTTTGCGGTCATCTTTATTCTTTTCATTCAACATTTAAAATCCAACATTGCTTTTCTTTCCGTTTCACGCCCCGACCCAATGACCCAACGACCCTACGACTCAATGACCCCATTTACATCCTTGCCGCGTGGAAGATTTTTCTGAACCAGTTCCTGAGATCATCCAGCAGAATGTAAATGGTCGGCAGGATGAGGAGCGTGATCAGGGTGGAGAATGTGAGGCCTCCGACAATGGCACGGGCCATGGGGAAATAGGGCGGGCCGTTGCCCCCGATCTGTGTGGTGACCATGCACAGCGGCACGAGGCTGAGCACCGTGGTGCCCGCGGTCATGAGAATGGGACGCAGACGGTCCCGGCCCGCATCGAGAATGGCCTCTTCACGGGACTTGCCTCTCTCCCGCAGCTGGTTCACGTGGTCGATCAGCACGATGCCGTTGTTCACGACCACGCCGATCAGGATGAGAATGCCGATCAGGCCCATGACGGACATGGTGGTGCCCGTGATGAAAAAGAACCAGTACACACCCACGACCGAAAAGATGATCTGCGTCCAGACCGCACCCGGAAAAATCAGCGATTCGAAAAGCGCGGCCATGAGAAAATAGATAAGCACGAGGGCCATAACGAGGTTGAACAGCATGGTGTTGAGCGCTTCCTGCTCGTAGTCGAATCGCTCGCCGAAGTTCCAGACATAGCCGGGCGGAAACCGGTAGTCCTTGAGCACGTTCTGTATGCGATTTCGCGCCTCGTTCACACTGATGCCGTTCAGATTGGATATGACGTTCAGGGATGTGTTCCGGTTGATACGCCGGATGGACCTCGGACCGCCGCGGACCTCGAAATCCGCCAATGTCGCAAGTTTCACGGGATTGTTATTTTTATCGAACAGGGGCAGGTTCTGCAGCTGGTCGAGATTCTGCCGGTCGTTTTCCTGAAAAACCAGCCTGGTCTGGATTTCCCCTTCCTCATCGTGAAATCGTCTCAGATTGATTCCGCGCAGGGCCGCGGATACCACATTTGCAATTTCTGCCGTGGTGAATCCGTACTGGCTCGCACGTTTGCGGTCCACAATCACGTGCACTTCCTGATGCCCGGTTTCCGCTTCGGACCGGGCATCCACCAGACCCGGAATCTGTGACAGCACCCAGGCGATATCCTTCGACAGGAGCACCAGTTCTTCACTGGATTTGCCCGTGAGCTTCACCTGCACCGATTCACCGCCGCGGCCTCCCCGGTCCTGATACTCGAAAGACGGACGCACAATGGGCAGGCGCGGCAGATCCTTCCGGACAAGCTCCTGGATTTGCTTGATGGTTTTATGGGCCTTGTCCCCCTTTTCGAGCAGGATGGTGGACATGGCATAGTCCGTCTCATAATATGAATAGACGGAACGGATCTCGAATTCTTCCTGGTGTTCGAAAAGATAGGCTTCCATGATATCCACTGCTTCTTCCACTTTATCCAGTGTATATGCGCCCTCGATGTTGTAATGGAGGCGGAATTTCCGGTCGTCGGGTTCGTCGAACATCTTGAACGGCACCAGCTTTATGGGCACGGCCACACTGAAGAGGATCACGACAAAGGCCAGTATGCTCCATTTGCGGTGTTTCAGGGTCCAGTGCAGCACGGCACGGTATTTTTCCATCAGCTTGTTGATCACGGTTTTCCTGCTCCTGTCCGGCGGCCGGGTCTTCGAGGCGAGCAGGGGTACGACGGTCTGGGCGATGAACAGCGAAGCGCCCAGGGCGATACAGATGGTGATCCCCACATGTTTCAGATAAAGCGACATTTCATCATTGGGGCTGATGATATTTGGCAGAAACACGATGCAGGTGGTGAGCGTTCCCGCTGTGACGGCCAGCCGCACTTCCTGTGCGCCGAAGAGAATCGCATGGTGTTGTTCGTCGTGCTTCAGCTGGTACCGATGCATGTTTTCGGTCACGACGACCGCATTATCCACGAGCATGCCCACGGCGAGCATGAGTCCCATCATGGAGAGAATATTCAGGGATATGCCCAGAAAATACATGAAGGCCAGGGTCACGAAAATCGAAAAGGGCACGGCCAGTGCCACGATCAGGGTCGTGGACAGCCGGCGCAGGAAGAAAAAGAGGATGAGAATGGCGAACAGGCCGCCCAGCAGGCCGGAATTCAGCAGTTCGTTAAGCGATGAGACAATGCCTTCGGCAGCGTTGTCCATATAAAATAAGCTGATTCCCTCCATTTCAGGCAGTTTGCCGATGGCCTCGATTTCCGCCGTAACACGGTCCGCCACTTCCACGGTGTTGGCGCCGGATTCCTTGAACACATCCAGACCGATGGCATATTTGCCGTCCAGGTGTCTTCCGTAATCACGGATCGGGTGTTCGAAAGATACGTCGGCGATATCGTGCAGTCGGATGTCCGGATCGGCCACGATCAGATCCGCCACATCCTGAACATCCGCGAACTGGCCGATGGGCCTCACGACGAATCGTTTCGAACCGTCCGTGATTTTTCCGGCTGTCACCTGAAAGTTGCTGCGCTGGAGCAGGGCGGAAAGCCGGTTCAGATCCACATGATGGGCAATGATTTTATTGGCATCGAGCTGAATACGGATTTCCTTTTTTTCAATACCGTACATGTTGATTCTCGAAACACCCTCGATGCGTTCCAGCCGCCTCTTGAGATTGCGGTTCAGCATGTCATAGGCGTTGGACAGGTCGCGGTTGCTGGAGATGCGGAGGGCCATCAGTTCCCAGTCCGATGCAGAGGCCTTACCTATGTAAAACCGTTCCATGTCCCTGGGGAACAGGTGCCGGACACCGTCCAGTTTTTCCTTGGCCTCCAGGCCTTTTAAATCGAGATCCACACCCCATTCGAACTCCAGGGATACGTGTCCTCCGTTCTCACCGGACCGGGAATACATATTCTTGATATTGCTGATCGTGGCCAGCACTTCCTCTGCGGGCCTGGTGATGAGGCGCTCCGTTTCCTCGGGAGTGGAGCCGGGATAAGGAAGATCGATGTCAATATAGGGAAAACTGATGTCCGGGAAGAACTCCAGGGGCAGAATACGGCTGGAAATGATACCGATGACCAGAAAACAGACGAAAATCATCAGCATCGTGATGGGGCGTTTCAGTGAAAATTCGGTAATATCCATAACAGGATCCTGCGTGTCAGTCTTTTCTGTCGAACATTGAATACACCACGGGTATCACGACGAGTGTGAGCAGTGTGGAAACGGTCAGTCCGCCGATCACGGTGATGGCCATGGGAGAACGCACCTCCGCACCCTCGCCGAATCCCATGGCCATGGGCAGCAGCCCCAGTGCAGTGGTCAGGGTGGTCATGAGTATGGGGCGCAGGCGCGATCGTCCGCCTTCCAGTATGGCCTCTTGTTTTTTCATGCCGCGCGCCCTGAGCTGATTAATCAGGTCGATGAGCACGATCGCATTGTTCACCACGATGCCGGCCAGAAGTATCAGCCCGATGAACACCACCACGCTGATGGTGGAGCTCGTGATCCACAGGGCGAGCACGGCGCCGATCAGGGCCAGCGGAATGGTGAACAATATCACGAAAGGATGGAGAAACGATTCGAACTGCGAAGCCATGACGAGATAGACCAGGAAAACGGCCAGCAGCAGAGCGAGCTGCAGGGAACGGAACGACGCCTGCATTTCTTCGTTTTGGCCGGCCAGTTTTACGTCGATTCCAGCCGGAACGGGTACGGCCGTGATGATATCCGCGATTTCCTTCGATGCGGCTCCGAGGTCCCCGAAACTGAGATTGGCCGTAACCACGGCCACCCGCTCCTGGTTCACGCGGCGTATTTCGCCGGGTCCCGTGCCCACCACCACGTCTGCCACGGCTTCCAGGGGAACGGGCTTGTCGCTTTCGGGATTCACGATCAGTCTGCGTATCCCGTCGATGGAATTGCGGTCCTGTTCACGCGTGCGCACGAGCACGTCTATTTTCCGGTCGCGCCATGAATAGCGTGTGGCAATGTCGCCGCGCACCTTGCTGACCACGCGGTCCGCCACTTCGTATACGGCGAGTCCGAGCGCTGCGGCGCGTTCCCGGTCGAAATAGATCTGGATTTCGGGATGCCCGCCTTCCATGGTCGACTTCACGTCCGTGAAACGGTCCGAGGCCTCCATTTTCCCGACAATGGCCGCGCTGACCTTCCCAAGGCGGTCCAGCTCATATCCCGCGATTTCGATTTCAACCGGCGTCTTGAACGTGAACAGCGTGGGTCTTCCGAATTTATACTGAATGCCGGGCACCTGGACCACGTGGTCCCGGATCCGGTCCATAATTGCTCTTTCCTCACTGCGGCTGACACCTGAATTCAGCACCACGTTCAACTCGCCCCAGTTTTCGCCGCCTTCTTCCGGATTGGCATTCATGCGGTTTCCCGTGCCTGCCACCGAGAACAGGGTGTGTACGCCCTTCAGACCGGCCGACCGGTTCTGAATAGCGGCGATCACCGCATCGGTTTTCTCGAGAGGCGTGCCCGGGGGCAGCTTGAATTCCACGCGGAACTCGCCCTGCGACAGCTGGGGAATGAGTTCCACGCCCAGGTTGGCACCGATCCAAAGGGAGAGCAGGAACAGCCCCAATGCGATGCCGATGACGCTGCGGCGATGGTTCAATGCCCATGTGATGATTTCCGGGTACCGGTTTTCGATGCGCTGATATCCGGACTGAAACCGGTTCAGCAGTGGATTGAGCAGAAAAGAAGCGCCCGCGGCCAGTTTCGACAGGCCTTTGAGGATCAGGCGAAGCAGTCCGGCGGGGATGGTAGTAAAAAGCAGGTGCCCGGTTTTTCTCATGAACCGGCCGAAGGCCGTCCGGGGCGGTTTGTCCGGTTTTCGTCCGGATCCGGCCGGCGGTTTCGAATCCCTTTTAATCGATGCGAGCATGGGAATCAGGGTCAGGGCCACGACGAGCGAGGCGAGCAGTGAAAACGTGACCGTGAGTGCCTGGTCGCGGAAGAGCTGTCCGGCGATGCCTTTCACGAAAACCAGCGGAAAGAACACGGCCACCGTGGTCAGTGTGGATGCGGTGACGGCCATGCCCACTTCGCTTGCCCCGTCTCCGGCTGCCGTGAATGCGTCCTTGCCCTGGCTCCGGTGCCTGGCGATGTTTTCGAGCACCACGATGGAATTGTCCAGCAGCATGCCGACGCCCAGCGCAATGCCGCCCAGGGACATAATGTTCAGGCTGAGATCCGCACCGTACATCAGGTTGAACGTGGCGATGACGGACACGGGAATGGACAGGGAAATGATTACCGTAGACCAGAAATTCCGGAGAAAGAAATAGAGGATGATCACGGCCAGCAGTCCGCCGATGATTCCGGCCGAGATGACCTCGTTGACGGCCTGATTGATGAATTTGGACTGGTCGTATACGTTGACCAGAACCATGTCTTCGGTCAGAATGCCGCGCACGCGTCCGAGCCGCTTTTCCACTTCACGGGCCACGGCCACGGTGTTGGCATCCCCTTCCTTGTATATGGCGATTTCAACCGCTTCACGGCCGTCAAAACGCGTGATGGCTTCCCGTTCACTGTACCCGTGCCGGACCATGGCGATGTCTCTCAGGTACACCGGTTTCTGTCCCTCGTGCGCCACGATGATGTCCCCGATCTCGGGCACGGATCGAAACTGGTTGATGGTGCGCACGAGATACTGATGCGTGCCCTCCTCGAGCCGTCCGCCGGACAGGTTGACGTTTTCCGCGGCCAGCTGGTTCACGAGCGCGGATACGGGTATCTTCAACTGGGCCAGTTTCTGCTGGTCGATCAGCACCTGGATTTCATCCTCGAGCCCGCCGCTGATCTTCACCGCGGCCACGCCCACGGCCGCTTCCAGTTCCTTCTTGATTTCCTCCTCGGCGAAACGCCGCAGGTATTTCAGGCCCTCCTCGTCGAAACTGTCCCCGGGATTTCCGGCTGCGAGCGTATCCTGCGGATTCCTGCGGTAAAATCCGAACCGGAGAATGGGATCCAGGGACGGATCGAATCTCAGAATGGCCGGGCGCTGTACGTCCAGGGGCAGCTGCAGCACATCCAGTTTTTCGCGAACGTCCAGACCCGCGTAATCCATATCCGTACCCCAGACGAACTCGAGCAGCACGTCGGACTGGCCGGACCTGGAAATGGAATGCACGCGGTTCACGTTTTTCACCACGCCCAGGGCCTCTTCCACGGGCTTCGAGATCAGGTTCTCGATTTCCGCGGGCGCGGCGCCCGGATAATCGGTGCGCACCGTGATGGTCGGATAGGACAGTTCGGGCAGCAGATTCATCCTCAGGCGGGAAAAACCGACCAGGCCGAACAGAATCACGGCCAGGGTGAACATGGCGATGGTGACGTGCCGGCGTATGGATATATCGATAATTTTCATGGCATGTCCGTTGTCATTCGATTTCTTATTCCTTAACCGTGACCGTATCTTTTTTCATATTGACGATTTCGACCCTGGAGCTGTCTTTCAGGCTGTTTTTCCCCACGGTGACCACCGTGTCTCCGGGCATGATGCCCCGGGTGATTTCGATAAACGTGGTATTTACATAGCCGGTTTCGATATCCCGTTTGAACACCAGGCTGTCGTTGACCACGAACACGGAAGAGGCCCTGTCCTCGGCCAGAACCGCATCCTTGGGAAGCAGCATCACACCTTCATGCACGTCGTACACCACTTTGACGCGCGTGAACATTCCGGGTTTGAGCCTGCGTGTTTTATCCGTGACTTCGATTGTGACCTTGACCGTGCCGGAGGAGGGATCGACCACGGGGCTGATGCGCTTGACGCTCCCCTGAAAGAGCGCTCCTTCGACCGCATCCACCTCGAGAACGGCTTTCTGTTTTACATGCAGTTTGCTGAGATGCCTTTCCGGGACGTACAGGACGGCGAGCAGCGTGTCGAGTCCCGTGATGCGGAATACGGACGCATGAAGCGCGACCATGTTGCCGACCTTGATCATGCGCTCGGCCACCACGCCCCCGATCGGAGCGCGTATGTCCGTGTAATCCAGATCCAGTTCCGCCAGTTTGTACGCGGCTTTCTGCACCTCATAGCTGTATTTGGCCTGCTGAAAGGTTTCCGTGCTGATCAGCTCTTTTTTAAAGAGCTCCTGGCTGCGATTGTATTCGTTTTTGAGTTTGTCCAGGGACGCCCTGGCCTGATCGACCTGGAACTTCAGTTTCTCCTCGTCCAGCTTTGCCAGGACCTGCCCGGCGCGTACATGATCCCCCTCCTCGACGTATATGCGCTGCACCACGCCGCCGACCTTGGCCACCACATCGGTTTCGGCCTCGGTTTCCAGCGTGGCCGTGCTGCTGTAATAGGCCGATATGCTGCCTTCGGTCACCACGGCCGCTTCCACGGGGATCAGGGTCTCCTCGTCCTTTTTATCGTTCTTTTTTTCGCCGTTTTTCTGGCATCCGGCGGACAGAATCAAAAGGAAGCAGCCGATGCACAGCAAGGCGGTACGGTTGTACTTCATCCGTGGTCTCCTCAAGGATTGATAACAGTCTGGAATGTCAATTATTTATTAGACGGAATTCCGGGGAATATGTTGCAGGCCAGTACAGGGCTTGTCTCCCAGGGAGCTTGAAGCTCCCTGGGAGATAAGTGCGAAGGACCTCCCGGAGGTGTCAACCGATTTTCAGGTGTTGACATTGTGCGCACAAAACTTTATATTCCTGTATGGTTTTCGAATACAGTCCGGAAAAGAATGAACAGCTTTTTAATGAAAGAGGTGTCACTTTCATCGATGTGATCAAATCGATCTCCGAAAATGGGATCCTGCTTGATTTTGAACATCCGAATAATAAAAAATACCCGGATCAGAGAATCCTTGTCGTCAGTATCAATAATTATCCTTTTTGCGTACCCTATATCAAAAAGGGCGAAAGATTGTTTTTAAAGACCATTTTCCCGTCCAGAAAATTTAAATATTTAATTGAGGATCAAAACCATGAATGACGAACATATAAAATATCTTGATGAAGAAGAGAGGGATCTGGATAAAGCGATCCATTCAATCGATCCATCCCGGCTGCGCAGACCTTCGGAAAAAATGCAGAAGGCGTTCAGGGCGGCAGCACAAGAGCATCTGAAAAATGAAACGAAAATGAATATCCGTATCCATCCCGAGGAACTGGACAGGATAAAACAATACGCCCGGCATCAGGGTTTGAAATATCAGACATTTGTAAAAAGCGTGCTTCACAAATATATAACAGGGCAGCTGGTGGAGAAGAAATAACCGGCCGGATTTATATCATGTCCCATTCCCTCCGTTTCTCATCTTCTCCGTCGCTCCGAGGCATTCACGGTCAGCGGTCAGCGGTCTGCGGTCTGCGGTTAATATCACCGTTTCTCATCTTCTCCGTTTCTCCGAAGCATTTTCGGTCAGCGGTCCGCCCTCCGCGGTCATTTCTAAAAAGTCTATTGAAATTTCTAAATTATATCCCTATATTTTTTTAATTCTGCTATCATTAAGGCAACTTCCCGATGGTGGGTCATGTAACCGGCCGGTTCTGTCTATGTGACTCATTTTTTTTACACAACAAGAGAAATTCCGAATGACGGACTGCGGGCTGCGCTGGACATTCGATGTGTATCCCGGGTGTATCTGTACCGGGACCATGAGTACAGCCGGGATGCCGTATCTCACGCATCCGATATTTGTCATGTCCGGCTGAAACAGGCAGGGGCAGCCGGCGCAGGATTGCGGATTGATGGAAATGTTTCAAATCATGAGGTAAAATGATGGAACTGACACGGTCTGGATTTAAAAGGGCGTCGAAATTTTTGGTGAACAAGATTTACCGGTATCCCATATGGATCACGTTGAGCATATCCGTGTTCCTGATCCTGCTGTGTTCGAGCATCATCGCCCTTGAGGTGGATATCAGTTTTTTTGAAGCCCTGACCAAGGTGTTTATACTCTTCATGGGTGAACTGGGAGATCTGGAATGGGACAGCAGCCTGGCCAGGCTTGCGATGACTGTCGGCCTGATTGCAGGGGTCGGTTTTATTGCCATTGTCGGGGCCCAGATTGTCACATTCTATGTGGATCTGTCGATAAAAGGAGGCCGGATCATGAAACGCGTGGATTATTCGAATCATATTATCATATGCGGCTGGAATTCGCAGGGCAGGCATATTGTGGCTCAGCTGCTTTCACCCGATATCGCTGAAAAGCGTCCGATCGTGATTCTGGCCAATCTGGAGAAACGGCCCGTGGATGAGGACCGGGTGGATTTTATTTCCGGAGATCCCTGCAGGGAGGAGGACCTGAAACGGGCCGGCATATTGAAGGCCGATACGGCAATCGTGCTGACCGAGTTCGACAGGCTTGCTGAGAAGGGAGCGAATCCGGATGCGCAGGCGCTGCTGATCACGCTTGCCATCGAATCACTGAACCGCAATGTATATACATGCGTCCAGCTGAAAAATTCGGAATTTAAAAAGCACCTGGAGCGCGTGCATGTGGATGAGACCATCTGCCTGGATCACATGAGCGGGAATCTGATGGTCGCTTCGGCCCTGAATCACGGGCTTTCCAATGTGCTGAACGAGCTCCTTGAATTCAACTCGGGCAGCGAGTTTTATAAAAAGAAAGTACCGGAAGGATTTGTCGGGAGAGGTTTCAAGGATGCCGCAAAAACATTGCTGGACGAGAGTATCATTCTCATTGGTGTGGAGACGAAAGTGCTGGTACCCAAGCAGGATGAGGACGGCTCGGAAATCATCGGCGGGGACGGAAAACCCGAATTCAGGATGAAAGAGCAATGGATCACCAATCCGCAAAAAAAGGATTATCCGAACGATTATATTTTAAAACAGGATGACAGCATGTATCTGATCGCGGTGGATGAACCGCCCATGGATATGCTGAATAAAATTGCCGGAAAAAAATGAGGGTGATCCCTGCAGGGCAAGGTTAAAGATTGAAGAACAAAGACCAAAGACCAAAGAAGGATTACCGCAGAGGACCGGAGTAAGCAGAGATAGAGTCGATTGGGGCTTGCCCTGAAATTGAACAATTTTTTAAACCGGCACCAGATGAAACTTGGTATAAAATATTTTAAAAATCAAGAAATCCTTTTTATTTTTAATTTTATTGCTTTAATTAAAACAATCATCTTGAATATAATCACATCACAAGGGTAATCATTCGGGCAATCGGATGGATGCAGGTCAACCGACCATCCACTTATCAGGAGGATCATCTTATGCAGGAATGGTGGGATTCGTTGATCGCGGCCCAGAAGTTTTTCTGGGGGCTCGCTGTGTTCTCGACCGTGTTGTTTCTGTTGCAGGCACTGATGACCATTCTCGGGCTGGGTGATCACGGGAGCGACTCGGACTCCGATGCGGACACGGGTGACGGAACGGACGGCCATGCCGATTCGGACCACGCAGGGGAGCATTCGCATGAAAATCCGTTCGTGGGCTATTTTACGGTACGCAATATGATTGCGTTTTTCATGGGATTTTCATGGACCGGGCTGGGATGCCTGGACAGGGGCATGCCGCTGTGGCTCGTGATCGTGTGCAGCGTTCTGGTGGGGATGCTGTTCGTCGCTGTTGTGATGTCGATCATGATCGGCCTCTCCAGGCTGAAAAGCAGCGGTAATATTTCACTGGCGCAGGCGGTGGGAAAAGGCGCCACCGTTTCGATTATAATTCCCGCCGGAATGCAGGGACAGGGAAAAGTGCGCATCACCTTTCAGGGGCGGCTAATGGAGCTGGAAGCAGTAACGGAAGGGCCTGAACTTCGGCGGGGTCAGCAGGTTCGGGTGGTCCGGCTGTCGGACGACCTGCTGGTTGTCGAGAAAATAAAACAATAAATCGAAAATAGAGTTCAGATGACAGGAGGTGCTGTATGTATTCGTTGACCCTGGTTGGCGCGCTGGCATTGATTGTATTTATCCTGTTCTTGAGTGCAGCCGCACGCTACAAGAAATGCCCGTCCAATAAAGTGCTGGTCAAGTACGGAAACGTGGGCAAGGACAAGTCCGCCTTGCCGATTCACGGGGGCGCGACATTCGTATGGCCGCTGGTGCAGGCCTATGAATTTCTTGATCTGACTCCCATGACCACGGATATCAATCTGACCAAGGCGCTGTCGAATCAAAACATCCGTATCGATATTCCATCCCGGTTTACATTCGGTATCTCCACGAAACCGACGATAATGATCAATGCGGCTGAAAGGCTTCTCGGCCTCAAACCTAGCCAGATCGAAGAACTGGCCAGGGACATTATTTTCGGGCAGCTGCGTGCAACCGTGGCCACCATGGAAATCGAATCCATCAATGCGGACCGGGAAGCATTTGAAAAAAAAGTCATGGATAATGTCGAATCCGAGCTGAATAAGATCGGTCTGTATCTGATCAACGTCAATTTTACGGATATCAATGACGAATCCGGGTACATCGAAGCCCTGGGCAAAAAAGCGGCCGCCGAGGCCATCAATAAGGCGAAAATTGAAGTAGCCAAGCAGGAACGCGATGGAGAGACCGGAAAAGCGAATGCGGACCAGGAAAAACGCGTGAACGTGGCCAAAGCCGAGGCAGAAGCCGTGAAAGGAGAAAATCTGGCGGAGATCCAGAAGGCCAATTCACATGCCGACAGACGGGAGAACGTGGCCGATGCGGAAAAACGGGCCATCTCCGCGGAAAAAATCAAGGCGGCCGAAGCGCTCGAGGCCTCCTACAAATCCGAACAGAAAGCCGAGTCCGAACGGAAGAAGAAAGAGCAGATCACGCAGGAAATTCATGTTGTGGTTCCGGCCGATGTGGAACGGCAAAAAATCGAGAAAGCGGCGGAGGCGGAAAAAGCGCGTCTGACCCGGGAAGGGGAAGGAAAAGGACTTGCCATTCAGAAGGAAATGGAAGGTCAGGCCGCGGGTATCCTCGCTGTGCTTCAGAAGAAAGCCGAAGGATTGAAAGAGATCGTGAAGGCGGCTGGCGGTAATCCCGACAAGGCAGCCACCTTGCTCATCGTGGAACAGCTGCCCGCCATCGTGGAAGCGCAGACCAAGGCCATCAGCAGCATCAAGTTCGACAAGGTCGTGGTCATGGACGGCATGGGTGGGCCAAACGGCACCTCCACCACGGCCAGTTGGCTTTCCAGCGTGGTGAAAGCCCTGCCCGGCCTGCAGGAATTCGCGGAAATGTCAGGCATCAAGCTGCCGGCCATCCTGGGCGATACCATCGAAGCGGAGTTCCGGAAAAAAGCGGAAGAAACGGCACCTTCAGAAAAGGATCCGAAAAAAGAACCGGAAGACAAAGACGCGAAATAAGCGCGGGAATGCATTTTAAAGATCAGGACGCAGCGGCAGCGGATTCCGTTGTCGCGTCCTGATCTTTTTATTTGCCGTGAATAATATATATAAAGCTCTAACTTGCCTTGCTGTAACTATATGCTGATTGATGGAAGGACCGCTCATGCCGGACAATCCCGTCGAACATTTATATAAAACCTATCTCTCCGACATGCATCTCGAGCGCAGGGGCCTTTTCGAGGCGCTCGCTGATGCGTTTCCCTCCGAAACGGTGCTGTATCCGGGCTGCCAGATCCACGTGACGCCGTCCTTCTTTTTTCCGCATGTGGTGTATGTGGACAACGGCGTTATGGCGGCGGATTTTTTCAAAGACACGGATGCGGTTCAGGCCCTGGTGGACCGGAACAAAAAGTACGGCCGGTCCGCGCATGTCCGTTTTATCGGGCTGGATTTCACGCAGGATCTTTCCTTGCGTGACAACAGTTTTGATCTGCTGATATCGCTTTATGCGGGCGGTATCGCGGCATCCTGTCACAGGTACCTGAGACCCGGCGGCCTGATCCTAACCAACAATCATCATGACGATGCGGGCGAAGCGGCCCGGAGCCCGGTTTTCGGGCTCGCAGCCGTGATCCATGAACGCGGAAAACAGGTCCGGATTTCCGGGGATGACCTGGAGGATTATTTCATCCCCCGTACAAATCCGTCCCGGAAGGAACGCACCGGCCGGCCGGAATACACGAAGAACGCGGATTATTACGTGTTCAGGAAGCGGGGAAGGGATATCTCTGGGAGGGCAGGAGGAATTCATGCTTATAATTGATTTGATCCTGTTTTTCAGTCATTTTGAAAATATAACCTATGCGGCTGTACCTGCCATTGTTATCGGTTATATCATAAAAACGATTTGTCATATGAATGATTATAAAATCAGTTTCTGGAATCATTTTCAGGACATTGAAAATATCATCGAATTAATCGGTCTCGAAAGGAATAGTCCGGTCAGGTTGTTTTACATCGCTCTTTTGTTGCTGTTGATATTTTTTACCTGCCTTTTCGTTCTGTTCTTCTATCTTAATGCGATTTTTACGTCATAGGATTCAGACACCTCCCGGAGGTGTCTGAATGAAAAATCCCCCGCCCTGCCTGGCAGAACGGGGGATCGTGACAGAGGGAAGACAGTTACCTCCCAGGGAGCTTGGAGCTCCCTGGGAGGTAACGCCAACGACTACCTTCCATGAAAAGAGCACCCCTTTAAAACTCCACCTTGTAACTCAGCGACGGCAGAACGATGGTGTCGTAGTCTTTTTCAACCATATTCGTGAGGCAGTTGTAACTCGGTTCGTTGATGCTTCTGGCTCCCAGGGCGTTCTTCACCTGCAGGGCCCAGACATGGGACACGGATTTCCGGTTGATCCGCCAGGTGAGGGTCAGGTCCAGCACATAGGACGTGGGATTCTGCATCTCGAACGCACGGGTTTCGTCGTACACGATCTCCTGCCTGGCCTGCGTGAGCGGGAGATGCACGGGGCTGCGCCGTTCGCCGCCCATGGCCGTGAACCGGCCGTTCAGGCCCAGCACGTTGTTCCGGCCGATGTGGAATTCGCGGCCGAACAGGGCGTTCAGGACGAGGTTCCGGGCGTAGCGCGTGTTTCTTTCGACACCGTCCCCGCCCGTGTATTTCGAGCTGAAAACAGAGGCGGTCAGCAGATAATAATAGTTGTTGTTCAGGAAACGCTCCAGTGTGATGTCGATGCCCGCGTTCCTTCCCGTACCCCCGTTCACGAGCGGATGATCGAAGAACCACTGGGACTTGAAATTCGCGAACGAATAGCTGCTGTCCCGTACCACGGGCACATCGGACAGGGCCTGAAAATACGGCTCGATTTTCAGGCGCACGTTTTCCGTGAGGCTCCGGTCATAGGCGAGGACCACATGATGCGCCTTCATGAAATCCAGGTCCCGGTTGACGGGGATGCCGTTTTCCCCTCGCGTCAGGTACACGCGGATGTCCGGCAGCTGGCTGTGCATGCCGTATGCCAGGGACAGGCTCTGGCCGGGTTTGAACGCATACTGCAGGCCGATTCTCGGTTCCACCGAGAAATGGCGGTTGAGATGAAAGAACTCGAAATGCAGTCCGGGATTCAGGGTCAGGTCCTGCGTGATGCGCAGGGAGGATTGTGAATAGGTCTGGGTGTGCAAATCGCCCCCGCTTTCACGGATATACGACCGCATGGGCGGTACATTGTCGAGTGCGGCCCGGAAATTCTGATCGTAGAAGAGATAGTTCACGGCCACACCCGTTTTGTTCGCGTACCGTGCATTGAACTTGTGGTTCACGAATGCAGAGAGCGTGTGTTTGCCCGTCTCGCTGTCGATCCACTGCACCTTCTGCAGCTCCAGCCTGTCGTCATACCGCTCCTGATGAAAAGAAACCTTGTTGGCCGTGGAGGCCAGGGTCGTGCTGATGTAGGTATTGTCCCCGGTTGTGATTTTATGGGTCAGACCCGCGGCGCCGACACGGGCCTTCCATTCGTATCCGATCCGTTCCCAGTCTATGGTCCAGTCGTCCGGATCGTCGCTGGCGTATTCCAGGTTCGTGTCCACGCCGCCGATGCCCCACAGGCTGAATGTGCCCGCCTGGCGCGTGGGAAAGTTCAGCTTGAATGAGAGGTCCTGATATTTGGGAATCTGTTCCGTATTCAGAATCGGCGTCAGAAGCGCCGTGGTCGAGTAGCGGTAATTGAAGAGATAAGAACCCGGACTGCCCTTCTGAAACGGCCCCTCGGCTGCAACGTCGATTCCCAGGATGCCGGCCTGGAACGCGTATTCGTGCTGCTCGTTGTTGCCGTTGCGCAGATTCATGTCGAATACGCCGGACAGCGCATTGCCGTATTCACCGGGGAAGGCGCCGGTCATGAAATCGGAATTGTCCAGGAGCTGGCTCGAGAACAGGGTCACCAGGCCGCCGCCGTCGTAATTGCCGTCCGCGAAATGGTTGGGATTGGGGATCTCGATGCCCTCCAGCCGCCAGAGAATGCCGTTGGGCGCATTGCCGCGGATAATGATGGCGTTGTCCTGCACCTGGCCCGTGGTCACGCCCGCGAAACCGGATGCCATGCGCGCCGGATCGTCCAGTCCGCCCGCATAACGGCGTGTCTCTTCCACGGAAAATGTGCGGGCGCTGGTGGTGGCCATGGCGTTCAGGGGTTTTTCCTTGTCGATCGAGGGCATGACCGTGAGTGCCTGCGTATAAATGACGGATTCCCGCATTTCAACGTTGAGAACCACCTCTTTGCCCGAATGCACGGGAATCTCGGGAATCGTCATCTGTTCGTATCCCATATAAAATACCTGGATATCATACCGGCCGAGGGGAACCCCGGAAATCCGGAACCATCCGTTTTCATCGGTCGAGCCGCCGAGATTCGTGCCCGCGATCATCACATTCGCCCCGTAAAGCGGCGTCCGGGTTTCCTGGTCCATCACCTGCCCCCGGACGAGCTGCGTCAATGCGCCGGCCCGGATCGAAAAAGCTGAGATACAAATCATGAATATCACCGCTTTCATCAGATACTTCATTGCTGCTCCCTTCTGTCGTGTTTCTGTTTATTTCCCGGGAATGAATCTCCCCGCGGCAGGCCACGGGAAATCTTCATCTGTAATGTGTGAAAATAATTTGTATTCGCTCGTTTACCCCGCCGAAAGCAGCGGGGTATGCGCTTGCTGTTCAGATTCAGGCAAGCGGCGTGCCATAGGAATTGCGCAGCATTCAAGCAATTAAAAAACAAAATATTAGAAGGCTGTTCTCTCGGTAATTTCATGTCGTACATATAACAGTCAAATGCGGAAATGCGGGAATTTTCCGCGATTGTGCCTGACACCTCCCGGAGGTCCACCCGGACCTCCCGGAGGTGTCAGATACCATAAATTCCCTGTTGACATTCACAGGCTTTCCGTTTATAATGAAAGAGGATTGAACAGATGCGGATCATTGACCGGGTGCGATTTTGAAGATCACGTTCAGACCATGGCTCGTCCTCCTTTTTAACCTGGCATTCATGCCGGCATCCCATGCACAGACCGCCGGGCTTTTTCCCGATCCCCCGTTCGAAACCCTGCCCGTGACAGCGGCCGTTCAATGGACTCCGGGCGTGCAGCAGCTGACGTACCGCTGGACCGTCAAAGGCATCCAGGCTGCCATGGGAACCGGAGCGGAGACGTTCCGGCTCGATTTCGAGGACGGATTGACCTCCAGGAGGCAGAGGTCACCCGTTGACCTGCTGGGCGTCGAAGTGGTTCCGGGCCGTTTCGGGCAGGGCGGTCATATCGGGGAATGCTTTGCCCATTTCGGATATTCCCCGGCAGGCGTCATCTCCGTACTTTCGGGATCCGTGTCCCTGTGGTTCGCCCTGGATTTCGATATCGGCCATGCGGTGTACGATCAGTGGAACCGGCTGTTCGAGTACCGAATCGACGATGACAACGCATTGTATATCGAAGCCAGTAAAGACGGGAACCAGTTTACGGGCGTGAGCGAGACCGGCGGGACCTATTACGGCACCTGGACCGCATCCATGCCGCTCGAAGCCGGGGACTGGCATCATCTGGTGTGGACATGGGATGCAACCAAAGACATCCAGCAGCTTTATCTGGACGGACGTTGTGTTTCGGCGAACCGGGCCTATGATCCGCCAGTCGGTGAGGGGAGCCTGTTTCTCATCGGCTGCGGCGTGTGGGCGGGGCCCAATGCCTATGCCACGATCGACGAATTCAGGATATTCAGCCGGCCGCTCGGGGAGTTCGAGATCCGGGCCCTGTATTTATATCCGGACAGGAACATGGATGCGGCCCTGGATCCGGCGCATTTTCAGGCCGGGGACCAGGTTGCCTGCTTTATCCGCACCTATAACGGATCCGCATGGTCCGGAGAAACTGCCGCGGGACCGCGCAGCGCGGTTCCGCATCCGGTCACGGTCTCCGGTATAACAAGTGATGTGCTGCTTCCGGATCAGCATGACATGGTCATCCGTGTGAATACGGATGTTCCGGCCCTGTGCCGCTGCGATACGTCCGACCGGCCTTATCCCGATCTGGCATTCCCGGTGACGGCGAAAGGCGGAACCGTGCATGAATTCGCATGGCCCGCCGATCCGGATCATCCCCTTTCATGGACGGTCCGCTGCAAACCGGACTCTTCGACGGATCCGTGGCCCGTTTCACGCGTATTCAACCGGCGGAAAATGCTGGATTATGATCCGGATTTTCCGCGTATATTCGCCCTGTGGTGGAATTACAGGACAAGCGTGAACATCCCTGCGGACATGGCCAAATATGATCTTGTGATCGGATCCTTCCCGAAGGCCGATGTGTTCGCGGCCCGGCGCATCAATCCGGATCTGAAGGCGCTCGTTTCATATTCCTTTTCATACGGCGGATCCGAGGACGCGGTTTTTCAGGAAGCCGCACACGATCCGTCCGATCCGCTGTATAACTGCGTGCTCTGTGATCCCCGGAACCACATCCTCTACGAAGGATACTGGGGTCATACCATGTACAACCTGACCAATCCCGCCTGCGTGGCCTATATGGCGGAACGGATACTGGAAAGATGGAGCGAAGACTGCCTGGTTTATGACGGCATGTATTTCGACCGGGTTCAGGGAAACGTGTTCTGGATGTGGAACGGCGCGCTCGGGGACCGGAACATCGACATCGATCAGGACGGACTGGGGGACGATCACGACACCATCCAGGAAGCCTGGCAGCAAGGCGTGCTGTCGCTGCTGGAACGGATCCGGGAGGGGGCGCCCAATGCCGTGATCTGCGGCAACGACGCCATTCACCGGTACGCGCCGTACATGCACGGGCGGCTGTTTGAAATGGGCCTGAACGGGATCAGTGCGGGCCGGGCCGAGTTCAGGCCTTTCATCGAGGAGTACCGGGCCTGGACGGATCTGCACCGGCCGCCCTGGGCGCTTCCCCTGATGACGGGCCAGGGGCCGGACTGGATGTGGAGCGTGTACGGCATGAATCCCTGGAATACCTGTCCTGCAGATACCGTGGAATGGGTCAGAACCCGGTATGACCGCATGCGTTTCGGCCTGTGCTCGGCTCTGATGGGGGACGGGCTGTACAGCTACGATTTCGGAACCACCTGGTGGGGCCATGACTGGTGGTACGACGAATACGATTTCGATCTGGGTAAACCCGATGGTGCGGCACGCCCCCTGAATTCCGGGATCCTTCGCATGGACGAAGGTTTCGAAACCGGGAACCTGAATACATTTATTTCTCCTCCATGGAACGCTCTGGCGCGGATCACGCAGGATCCGGCCGAGGTGATTGCCGGAACCGCGAGTCTGAAAGCGGAGAATCCCGATCAATCCAGTATATGGAATGAATTCGTCTGGTCTGATACGGAAAAGATACATTTTAAAACGGACACGCGTTATTCCATTTCATGGAAATACCGTGTTCTTGAAAAAGCGGATGCCGGGTATTTTTATGCGATTGTCCGGTCCGGCACGGGGAACGATTTTACCGATGTGTGGTCCAGAACCTGGGATCCGGAAACCGGCATGGCGGATTCGCTGAGCAGCGTATTTAAAACCGGCTCTCATGACGATTACTACCTCATTTTCGGAATCAGGCAGGACGGCGGGATCGTGCTGGACGATATCCGGATCGAGGAGGGCGGCGAGCCCGTATGGCGAAGGGATTTCGAGTACGGCATCGCCCTGGTCAACCCGTCGGAAGAACCGGCTGAAGTGCTGTTGGAAACGCCTTACAGGGCATTGGCGGGCGTTCAGGATCCGTCGGTGAATCATGGGGGGATCGTTGAATCCGTCATCATTCCGCCATTTGACGGCCGCATTCTTGGCAGGGACGCCGGAACCGGCCTTTATCAGGCGGGCATGCCGGAGTCCTTTGGTTTGACGGCATTCCCCAATCCGTTCAATACGCGGGTGATGCTGCGGCTCCGGGCAGGCAGATATGAATCCGTCCGCGTGCATATCCACGATATTCTGGGGCGGGAAATAAGGACATTGAAACAGAACACGGACGAATCCGGAGCATGCATGATGCTGTGGGACGGCACGGACCGGTTTTCCAGATCCTGCGAATCGGGTGTGTACCTGGTCCGGGCGGAATCGGTCCGTATCGGGTCAACCATCAAGGTGTTATTACTCAAGTAAATCAGGAGTGAATCATGAAACCGCTGGTCACGCGCAATATCGAAAAATTACGGCCCTATCAGCCGGGCAAGCCGATCGAAGAAACCAAGCGCGAGCTGGGCCTTCCCGACCCGGTGAAGATGGCTTCCAATGAAAATCCCCTGGGACCGTCCCCGAAGGCGATCGAGGCCATGAAGGCCGCGTGCGGGGAAATGCATTATTACCCGGACGGCGGTTGCTACACGCTGAAGGAGGCGCTGGCCGCCCATCTGGCGCAATATGACATCGAACCGCACAACCTGATCATCGGCAACGGAAGCAACGAGATCATCGAATTCGTCATACGGACCTTCGTGGCTCCGAACGAAAACATCGTGACCGGAGAGCCGTCGTTCATCATCTACAAACTGGCCGGGATCTCTCACAACCGGCAGGAGATCACGGTTCCCCTGAAACCGGACATGACCTACGATATGGATGCCGTGGCATGTACCGTGAATGAAAAAACCAAGGTGGTGTTCCTGGCCAATCCCAACAATCCGACGGGCCGGATTTTCAGCACGCGGGAATTCGAGCGGTTTTTGTCACACATACGCGACGATATCGTAATCTGCATCGACGAGGCCTATGCGGAATACGTGGACGATCCGGACGTGCCCAACGGCCTGGAGTACGCACCGTACCGCAACCGCCTGATCGTGTTGCGCACATTTTCGAAGATATACGGGCTGGCCGGGCTTCGTGTGGGATACGGTGTGTCGCACAGGGAGCTGATCGGGTACATGGACCGCGTACGGCCGCCTTTTAATGTCAACCGCATGGCCCAGGCCGCGGCCCTGGCCGCGCTGGACGATCAGGAGCATATCGAAAAATCCATTGAAATCAACCGGAAGGGACGGGCATTTCTTCAGGCGGAATTCGAACGGCTTCAGATCAAATACTATCCCTCCCAGACCAATTTCATTCTCGCGGATTTTGAAAAACCGGCCGCGCCCTTATATCAGGCCCTGCTCGAAAGGGGATTCATCACGCGCCCGGTGGAGAATTACAATCTGCCAAACTGTCTGCGCATCACGGTCGGCACGGAGGACCAGAACCAGAGATTTGTCGAGGCGCTGGATGCGTTCATTCGGGAGCAGGATTAACAAAGTTTAATGAGTCGTTGTGTCGGAGTGTGAAGCGGAGAGATTGAGAAACGGGGAAACGGAGAGTAAGAAAAGCTGTTTTTTTCTCCGTTTCTCATCTTCTCCGTCTCTCCGAAGCTTTAACGGTCTACGGTCCGCCGTCTGAGGTCCTATTTTGAATTTGTAATTTGAAATTTGTTTTTTATTTGTATTTTGGGATTTGAGATTTGGTATTTCTCTTGCGGTCCGCGGTCTTGCCGTCCGCGGTCAATTATTTACAGGGGCAGGGAGGCAGGGTCCCATATACTCATAAACCCATAAACCCGTAAACCCATACACCGATTCAATGCCGTCCTTTTCCCTTGACTTTGTCTGAAATATCCACCATTTTTAACCGGGTCCGCATCACGAACAATCCGACAATCCATTCATCATAAAGACAGAGCGCATGCGCATCGAACCATTCAAACTCGAACGATACTTTGCCGTCCACGAATTCTCGGCACCGCATCTGCTGAGCTGTTCGGACTGTGAGCCGCTGACCCTGAAGGAACTGCTCGGCATGGCGGACGCGGAATCCCTCTCACTGTGGGGGAATCTCCGGCTCGCATATACGGAATCGCAGGGGCATCCGCTTCTCCGTGAGGAGATCACGCGGCTCTATCATGCGGTCACACCGGACGATGTGCTGGTGCTGGCGCCGGAAGAAGGCATATTTATCGCCATGAACGTGCTGCTCAAGGCCGGAGATCATCTGGTGACGGTTTTCCCGTGTTATCAATCTCTGCATGAAATCGCGCGAAGCCTGAACGCGAATGTGTCCGCCTGGATGCCGCGTGACGGAAACCGTTTTGTGACCGACGATCTGGTCCGCCTGATAACGCCGGAAACGCGCCTCCTGGTTCTCAATTTCCCGCACAATCCGACCGGAACCATGATTTCCCGGGATGAACTGGACCGGATCCTCGAACTGGCCCGGAAGCATGATATCCGTGTTTTCTCGGATGAGATGTACCGCTATCTGGAGTATAAAGACGCACATCGCCTCCCGTCTGTCGCGGATATTTATGAAAAGGGCATTTCCCTGTCCGGCATGTCCAAAACTTTCGGATTGCCCGGCCTGCGAATCGGATGGCTCACCACGCGGGACGGAGCGATGATGACGGCCCTGCAGGCATTCAAGGATTATACCACCATATGCAGCAGCGGACCCAGTGAAATTTTGGCCCTGATCGCACTGAAAAACAAGGAGAAGCTGATACGGCGGAATCTCGGTATCATCATGACCAATCTGAAAACACTGGACAGTTTTTTCGGAAAATATCCGGACCGGTTCGTGTGGCAAAGGCCGCATGCGGGCCCCGTTGCCTTCCCCGAAGTGCGGACCGAAGGTTCCATCGACGATTTCTGTCAGGATCTCCTCGAACAGAAAGGCATCATGCTGGTGCCGTCCACGCTTTTCGGCAGCCAGGAGAACCGTGTCCGGATCGGATTCGGAAGAAGGAACATCCCTGAAATACTGGAAATATGGGATGATTATCTGGGCAGACGATAAGATAAAAATTCAAAGAAAGCCGGTCGTCGTGTCGGAGCGTGAAACGGAGAGAAGGAGCGACGGAGTAACGGAGAAATAACGATGTTAAATTTTGAATGTTGAATGAAGAGATAACCGCAGAGGCGCAGAGGACGCAGAGTTTTTTTAAAGACGGCCGTCTTGGCCGTCCATGTCAAGCGGTTTGCGGTCCGCCGTCAGTTGTCTGTTTTTAACATCACCGTTTCACCGCGTCTCCGGTTCTCCGAAGCATTCACGGTCAGCGGTCCGCCGTCCATTCATAAAATAATGATACAGTATAATACGGAGGCAAACGTCATGAGAATAAATCCACCACCCGAATTGAGCGATTACCGGTACGACGAAGAAGCCGGATCCCGGTCCGCACTGCTTCCCCGGATTATCGGCTGGCTTTCGTTTTTATGCCTGTCCGCTGCCGTGGCCGCGCTCTTTTTCCTGAAGTCAGGGAAGACGGCTGTCATGGGTCTGTTCTTCGGATTTATGGTCCTGTTTACGGTGTATATCGTACTGAAAGTCGCAAAGGGCCGCGCCAGGTGCAGCCGTTGCGGCCGGCCGATGGAGATGCTGGATGTACAGTATACGCATGAACAATGGAAGCAGGTGATGCAGTACGACCTCGTCGGGGGATACAGAGGTGCGGACGGTTTTCTGTACAGTGATGATAAGGAGAGGCGAAGCGGATCGGCACCACATTATATGATCCATGCGCATCTGCAGACCTGGAGTGCCTGCCATGAATGCCGCCGGACCTTTCTGAAAACGAAATACTGGCGTGAAACGCCGTTCACCACAATCGATGAAAACGAATATCAGGAAGCGAAACGGTCCGTGCTGTCGGACCCCGGGGCAAGGGACAAAATGTTAAAGGCCTATCAGGACCGGCTGCGGGGAATTTGACTAAAACAGACACCTCCGGGAGGTCCCCGGGACATCCCGGAGGTGTCTGACTACACAGGAGGAACCAAACGATGAGAAAGGGAACCTGGCTCAAAATTCTGAATCCTGTTCTCGGCATTCTGGTCGTGAACCAGGCCGCGACAGGCATGATGCACGACGCATTGGATCGAGAGGTTTTTGAAACCATGCATGAGGGCGGCGGTGTTGTTCTTGTTGTGCTGTCTGTCATCCATCTCATACTCAACTGGAACTGGATCAGGGCAAACTATTCACGGAAAAAAACCGGTTCATAAAGCGATAAACATGGCCGGAGAAATTGTCCGTCCGGAATCACATCATTCAGTCAGGAATATGTTTTAATGATTGACACCCGTAAATTTCGCATTATCTTTCTTCTTGTCTCAGCAGGCATACTGTGCCATCCGCTCCATGCCGGGCCCGATGTACCGGTATTTGACGATGCGGTCCATACCTGCCGGTTGAACTGTCCCGGGCCCGTTTGCACATCGCCTTATCCGGACCGTTCCCTGCAGGAAGCCCGCGTGATCGGCGGTGTTCCGGTGCCATGGAATTTTCCGCGGTTTGAAATACAGCAGGACGGCGAAACCGCGCCCGGCTTCATTTTCACCACGGTATCCGATTACATCATGATTCTGAATAATGACGGCACGCCTGTTTTTTACCGAAGGCTGGTGTACCCCGTATTCGACCTGATGGTGCATCCGGACGGAATCCTGTCCTACTGTGACGGATATTGCACGAGTGCGAAATTCGTGCTGATGGACGATCATTATACGCCGTTCGACACGCTGACCGTGGGGCATGGCTACAAGACCGGGGGCCACGATTTCCTGAGACTGCCCGACGGGCACACGCTGTTCATCGGCATCAGTTATATGCCGATCGACATGAGCGGCATCGTGCCCGGCGGACGATCCGATGCTTACAGGCAGGAAAACAGCCTGATCGAACTCGACGGGGACAGAGACATCGTTTTCGAATGGCATTGCCGCGACCATTACAACATTGCGGACGCCACGGATATCGATCTGACCCAGTATTATCTGGAGTATTCGCATATCAATTCCATTTCACTGGATTATGACGGGCAGCTGATCATATCGAACAGGCCGTACAGCGAAGTGCTGAAAATCGATCACGACACAGGGGAGATCATATGGCGGTTCGGCGGCGTGTACAATCAGTTCACCTTCGTGAACGAACCTCTGCGCTTTTCGTTTCAACACAGTGCCAGACCCGTACCGGGCAAACCCGGGCATTATACGGTTTATGACAACGGGAATCTGCGTGACCCGCGGTACAGCCGGGTGGTGGAGTACCGGATAGATGAAACGGCCATGACCGCTGAAAAAGTCTGGTCATATGATCCTCCCGAAATGTGGTATTCCTATTCACAGGGCAATGCGCAGCGCCTGTCCGACAATCATACACTGATCAACTGGGGAAGCGAAGGATCCCCGCTTCTGACCGAAGTGACGGAAGAGGGCGACATTGTTTATGAAATAACAGGTGCGAATTCGGACCGTTCCTTCCGGTTCGAATGGGACGGCGCGGCTTCGGCACCGTACCTGCTCATCGAATCCTATTATGATCATCTTTACCTCATATTCAATCAGTTCGGTGCATCCGGCATCATGCAGTATCACATTTTCGGAGACACGCTTCCCGATCCGGTCCGCCTGATCAAGACAACGGACCGGCCCTGCGCCTATCTTCTGCCGGCGGACCTGCCGGCCAACAACGCGGACTGGTATTTCAGGGTGACGTCCGTGGATCAGTCGGAGACAGAAAGCGACCCGTCCAATCTAAAAAAGGTCCCGGTCCGGTTCGTCGATCCGGGAGAGAACATGCTTTACAACGGTGATTTCGGGAAGAATGAAGAGGCCTGGGAACTTGTGACGGATGCCGGTGCCCAGGGGGCATTGTCCGTGGACGGGGAAAATGTCGGACATGTTCATATTCAGAACGGCGGTTATGCAATGAGCAGCGTCCGGCTGGTGCAGCCCAATATCAAAATGAAACAGGGGGCGGGCTATCAGCTTGAATTCGATGCAAAAGCCTCGGGCAACAGAATCATTGAAACACATGTTGGACCGTACAGGATTTTTACGGAGCAGCTCAGGATTGATATGCAGCATTTTTCCATGACTTTTCCGTATCATGATCCGGATGATTATCAATGCCGGCTCGAATTTCACTGCGGCGGCAGTGACGGTGATTTTTTTCTGGACAATGTCGTTCTGAAGGAAACCGGTTCGGGCCAGGCCGTTCGCAATCCGGGCAGAGCGCCCGGATCATTTGTCATGATGCCGAATTCGCCCAATCCTTTCAATTCATCCACGTGGATACGATACACTTTGACGGAATCCGGATTTGTGACGCTCGATGTGCTCAATCTGACTGGGCAAACGGTCGATGTTCCGGTCCGTGAAAATCAGTCTCCGGGAATCCATCAAATCCGGTGGGCCGCAGATGGTTTTCCGAGCGGCATTTATATCTGCCGGATCGATGTAAACGGTACCGTCCGTATAAAGAAAATGATCCTGCAAAAGTAACGGAACAGTCACCAGCCAACAATTTGCATTCCGTGTTCATCAGTACATGATAAGGGAGGGATTGATGATGAAAACACGAAAGCCAATCATCCGTTTTGCGGCGGCAGGGATATGCTGTGTTGCATTTCTGTGGGCGGGATGCGCTTCGCAGTCCCACACGGTCAAACGGAGGGGAAAATTAAGCGGTGCCATGGAGAAGGCCTCCGACAACTATGAGGGTGAGCGGGAGGTTGAAACAACGATTGAACGGATTGAACCGGTATATGAGGAGGACGGGAGCACGCCGGTTTCTTCCCTGGCGTCCGGTGAATCGTCCGCAGCCGGACCGGATTCACTGAAACCCCGTTTCGGCAGGGTCATGAGCATCATGGGCGGAACCGGTTTGCTGAGCGGCGAAGATTTTTACGGATACAATCACGGGCTCATCGGTTTCGGTGAAAATCTGTCTCTGAAACATCGTGCACTGGTTTATGTCGAATACATGTGGGCCCCGGTTCAGCAGACCAGCCGGCTCGACAGGTCGCTGAAAAACGGTGTGCTCCTGCTGGCCATCGGCGGTGAAGTGAGGGCTTTGATGACACCGGAGTACGGCTTTGTGGGGCAGACCCTGATCGGGGGTTTGGCCATCCATCATATGTTCTGGACTTACAGGAATACCATTTATTCGGACGGGGATGTCATCAATTCCGATCATATGTCGGGATTCGAGTTGTATGCGGGAGCCGGACTCAATCTGATACAGACCCGGAATTTTCAGTTGGGCGGGGAGATTCTGCCGGGTGTGATTTTATGGAGCGGCAATACATACCAGGGATTTGACAATGATATTTTCGGTCCGTTCTGGCATTTGAAATTCCGGATCAACATGTCGTTTATCGATCATGAGTATTGATGCGATATGCCGGAGCAGGAAGAGATTGAACGATTCGACAGGTCAGAAAACCGGCCCGGTCCTGATGCGGCCGTAACGGACCGGATCATTCCGGGCCCGTCAAATCAAAAAGAGGGAGGATGATATGAAAAAGGGAATCGTCAAGGCCGAATGCATTTTACTCTGTGTTGCATGTGTGGCTCTGCCGCTCATGTCACAGACACTCATGATGCAGCCCCGGACGGGGGATAAAACGACTGTCGGACTGCGGTTTCTTCGTCCCAATTTCGATGTGGACGAACTGGGGCTCTCGGTCCTGTCAGGCGTTTACCATCTGAATGTCTCTGCGCCCGTTCGTGAAGATGTTTCATTGATCTGCGGCCTGCCTTTCGCCACATTCAAAATGGAAGACATGGATACAGAACAGGGTATCGGCAACCTGTTTTTCGGACTTCAGCACAGGGGATCGACCGGGATTTATACGACCGCCGGTCTTTATATCCCCACCATCGATGACGATGAATGGCTCGCTTCATGGCTCGCGTTGATGACGGATTATTTTGATTTGTACCAGTTCGCACCGGATATCATGACACTGTATTTGAATTTTGCCAAAACCGCGGCCTCGGACAAACAGTTCGACCTGAATTTCGAGGCCGGTCCGATCGTATGGATTCCCACAAAGGACCAGAACGATAATGATGTCGAATTTCTCCTGCATTACGGCATCGCGGCCGTGGTGCACGGATCGCCCGTGGACCTGTCCGTGGAATTCGTCGGAAACATGATCATATCCGAAGACATCGATGATTTCAGCGACCGTTTTATGAATGTCGTCACGTTCGGAGTCAGTCTGAGCCGGGGACAGGTCCGGCCCGGGCTTTTTTATCAGATTCCGATGGAAGAGGATATCAGCGAGATCGTCAAATCCGTGCTGGGAATACGGATCATGGCCGAATTCTGACCTGATAATACGTGGCCGTGTTTATAAAACGCTTTATAACCCCTCGAATTTTTCGTATATTTTCTCAGCAACGGAACGCAGGTCCGTACGCGACATTTATCAACCAAATCCGGGGGATGCATGTTCATCCGCAATATGTGTTTTTATGCTTTTCTGACATCGATCCTGTTCATGAACTGTGCAAAAGAAAACATGGTCGCCGAACGCATCGGCAACGGTGCTCTCGTCAAAACAGGAAACCTCAACATATCCATCCGGTTTCATGCGGAAAACATCGTTCATGTGATGAAATGGCCCCCGGACGGTACAGGTGAAAAAAGAAGCCTGATCGTAATTCAGGATTCTCTGCCTCCGGTCCCGGTGGACGTTAAAACGGCCCGTGGATCTGTTGTCATCAGCTCGCCGGCGCTGTCGGTGCGGGTGTCGGCCCGTGACGGCTCCGTCCGGTTTCTCGATGGAGACAGGACCGTGCTCAGGGAGAAAGGTGCCCCCGGGTTCGAACCGGTTGAGTATCCTTTTGAAAAATCCTTTCATATCGAGCAGACATTCGAACTGACACCGGAAGAGGGCCTGTACGGATTGGGTCAGCATCAGGACGGCATCATGAATTACCGGGATCATGAGGTGGTCCTGGTTCAGTCCAATACGGATGCTGTCACGCCGTTTCTCATTTCGACAGCCGGCTATGGTATTTTATGGGACAATACGGGAAAAACCGTTTTCCGCGACGGTTCCGAAGGCATGTCGCTTTGGTCGGATGTGGGGGATCAGATCGATTATTACTGCATCACGGGCGTGAATATGGACAGCGTGATCCGGGGATACCGGGATCTGACGGGCCATGCGCCCATGTACGGCAAATGGGCCTACGGATACTGGCAGAGCAAGGAGCATTACGACACGCGCGACGAGCTGATGCACGTGGCCATGGAATACCGCAGAAGGAAAATACCCATCGACAATATGATTCAGGACTGGGATTACTGGAACGGCGCGCCTAACTGGAGCGGCATGTTTTTCGACAAGACCCTGTTTCCGCGTCCCGGAGAAATGGTGGACCGGCTCCATGACATGAATTATCATCTGATGATCTCCATCTGGCCCGCACTCGGACCGAATACGGCGATTTACAGGGACATGCTCAAGCATGGCTATCTCTATGATCCGGTCGGCTGGGCGGGATTCAAGTATTACGATGCCTTCAATCCGGATGCCAACCGGCTGTACTGGAAATATCTGAAGGAAGGGCTCTATTCGAAAGGCATCGACGGGTGGTGGATCGATTCCACGGAGCCGGATGTGGTCAATGCACTGACCAAGGCGGCCACGGAATATGAAATGAAAAAAGTGGGCCGGAATCATCTGGGATCCTGGGCCCGGTACCTGAACGCGTTTTCACTCGTGATGACCGATGCGCTGTATAAAAACCTTCGTTCGGAATCCGATGCGCGGCGGGCCTACATACTCACGCGTTCGACCTTTGCGGGACAGCAGCGCAACGCGGCCACCACATGGTCCGGTGATATCGGCGCCCGCTGGGACGTGTACAGGGCCCAGATCTCCGCGGGCATCAACCATTGCATGGCCGGTATCCCCTACTGGACTTTCGACATCGGCGCCTTTGTCATCGGCGCTTACGGCGGCGTGTTCATGCAGGGCGGCAAGGATCCCGCGTATCAGGAACTGTACGCCCGCATGTTTCAGCTGGGCACGTTTTCACCCATTTTCCGGTCTCATGGTTCCGAAACACCGCGGGAAATCTGGGAGATGGGGGAATTTACGGAAACCCTGATCCGGTTCGATCACCTGCGGTACCGCCTGATGCCGTATATATATTCCCTGGCCTGGCAGGTTACGCATGACGGTTATACCATCATGCGCGGACTGCCCATGGATTTTACGGCCGATACCGCCACGTACGGCATCGACGATCAGTTCATGTTCGGTCCGGCCCTGATGGTCTGTCCGGTCACGGAATTCATGGTCCATCATCCGCCTGAAAGCAGTGTGCTTGTCGGATCCGGATTTCTGAGAACAGGTTCAGGAGAACCGGGGCTGGAGGCATCTTATTACAAGGATGCGGATTACCGGACCCTGAGCAGGACGCAGACCGATCCGAATATCGATATTTTCTGGTATACGGGGCGGCCGGACTACGTCACGGATTCCACGTATGCCATTCGCTGGGAGGGGCAGTTGATTCCCGAAGAAACGGGCCCCCATCAGTTCCATTTCAAATGTTTCGACGAATACCGGATCAAATTGAACGGCCGCGTGCTGGATTGGGTTTACCGGAGCACGGAACGGTATACCGAAATCGTGGATCTCGAAGCAGGAAAGGCGTATGATATCACGGTCGAGGTCGAGAACCGTTCCACCGGTGCCGCGCGCATGCGCATGTTCTGGAAAACGCCTTCCATTTTCGCCAAAGAAAAACAGGAAGTCGACAAGGCAAAGACGCGGTCCGTTTATATGCCCTCCGGGCCGGTGTGGACCGATTTCTGGACCGGTGAAACACAGCCGGGAGGACGGACCGTCACTGCGGATGCGCCCATCGAGATCTGCCCGGTTTATATCCGGTCCGGTTCCATCGTCCCGACAGGCCCGTTTCTTCAGTATGCCGCGGAAAAGCCGGCGGATCCGCTCGAAATCCGTATTTATCCCGGTGCGGACGGTGAGTTCACGCTGTATGAGGACGAAAACGACAATTACAATTACGAACGGGGCGCGTACGTGCTCATTCATTTGACCTGGGATGATGCGGGAAAGCGGCTGAACATCTCGGACCGTGAGGGCGCCTTCCCCGGCATGCTGGAAAACCGCCGGTTCAGGCTCGTTCTCGTACGTCCGGGGCACGGTACGGGAGTGGATATCGAGCCCGATCCCGATCGGATCGTTCAGTACAGCGGCGCAGGCATGACCGTACAGTTTTAGAACCATCGGGCATGGCGTGACCAGTGGATTCATGATGCATCGGAGTGAACGGAAATGGACCCATCAAAGGACAGACGGATCGGCGTGGTAAGCATCATCGTGTATCAGCCGGATGCCGCTTATCAGAAACTCAACGAAATTCTTCATGAATACGGCCCCCTCATTTTAGGAAGACTCGGCTTGCCCTACAGGGAAAGGCATCTTTCGATTATCGCCCTCATCGTGGACGGCACCACGGATGAAATCGGGGCCATGACCGGGAAACTGGGCCAGATGGAATCCGTGTCCGTAAAGACGAGCTTCGCGAAACAGTAGGGTCTTTTGGGTCATTGGGTCAATAGGGTCGTAGAGTCGGAACGTGAAACGGAGCTTCAGAGAAACGGGGAAACGGAGAAAAAAATAAGAAAACCGCGGAGACGCAGAGGCGCAGAGATTTTATGTAGGACGGGCAGCCCTGCCCGTCCCTCGCAAGCGGACCATAAAACGGAGTGGTGAGAAACAGAGATACGAAGAAAAAGGCGAGGCCGGGTTTCAGTCTCCGTTTCTCATCTTCCCCGTCTCTCCGAAGCATTCATGGTCAGCGGTCCGCTGTCCGCGGTCTGCGGTCTTTTTTAGGGGATTGGTAGCGGGGACCCATATATTCATATACGCGTTTACCCTTGTACTGGTTTTCGCGGTCTGCGGTCCGCCGTCCGCGGTCAAAATACAGGAAAGGGGGAGGCAGGGCCGCATATACCCATATACTCATAAACCCATATACCCATATACCCATATTCCGTTTTATGTAACCTCATTACCATAAAAACCGCTTGATCCTCATACCCTGCCGGATTTAACTTGAAGCGGTATTGTCGGATTGTGCAATTTGATGACGGAGGTGTCAATATGAAACTTTGGAAAATATGGCCGTTTATCCTGGTTTTCGGAATCAACCCGGTTATCGCTCTGGAGCCGGTGGATATCGAATCCGGAACCATTACCGGGAAGGTCATCGTGCCTCCCGGACCGGAATATCTGCACAATGCGGTGTTTTATCAGATATATCCCCAGACATACTACGATACAAACGCGGACGGCATCGGCGATCTGGAAGGCATCATTCAGAAACTGGACTACGTGAAAAGCCTGGGTGTGGACGGATTCTGGATCAATCCGTTTTTCAAGTCTCCTTTTCACGATGCCGGCTACGATGTGTCCGATTATTACATGACCGCGCCCCGGTACGGCACCAACGCCGATGCGAAGCGCATGTTCGACGAGGCTGAAAAACGCGGTCTGAAAATCCTGTTCGATTATGTCATCAGTTATTCAAGTATCGACCATCCCTGGTTCCAGGAATCCGCAAAACAGGAGAAGAACAAATACTCCAACTGGTACATCTGGACGGACAACACGTGGATCAATCCCCCGGAAGCGTACAGGGATGCGTTTATCAAGGGCTACAGCCGCCGGAACGGTCAGTTCATGCGGAATTTTTACTGGAGCCAGCCTGCCCTGAATTTCGGTTTTACCAAATGTGAGGAATCCTGGATGCTTCCCGTGGATCATCCGGACGTCCTGGCCCTGCAGGAGGAGCTGAAGCGCGTGCTCCGGTTCTGGATGGATATGGGTGCGGACGGATTCAGGGCGGATATGGCCGGCGCACTGGTGAAAAATGCCAACATTACCGGCAACGACCAGTTTTACATGACACGCGACAATGGCACGAAAATTTTCTGGAACAAGATCCGGCATATTATGGACACGGAATATCCCGGTTCGTTCATGGTGGCTGAATGGTCACATCCTGAATCGGCCCTGAACGGCGGCGGTTTTCATGCGGATTTTTTCCACTGGTTCCAGGGGTACAACGATATTCTCCAGAAGGAGAGCTGGCGGATCGGAAACGGGTATTCGGAAGGGCACAGCTATTTCGATAAGGAAGGCAAGGGAGACATTACCCGGTTTCTTGAAAGTTATCTGGATCAATACGGGAAGACCGTGGGCAAAGGCTATATCAATCTTCCGCTCGGGAACCATGACCTGTCCCGTCTGAATATCGAACGGTCCACAGATGACCTTGAAATCATCTATGCCTTTTCGCTGACCATGCCGGGCATTCCGTTTATTTTTTACGGCAACGAGATCGGCATGCGCCAGCTTCACGGACTGCCCTTTGTTGAAGGTGCCTACAAACCCAGGGCCGGCGGACGCACGCCCATGCAGTGGACATCCGGAAAAAACAGGGGATTTTCAGAAGCGGATCCGGAGCAGTTGTATCTTTCCGTGGATACGGCCGACGACGCCCCGAATGTGGAAGATCAGGAAAAGGATCCGGATTCGCTGCTCAACCGGGTACGCAGATTGATTCAGCTGAAAAAACGGGAAAAAGCCCTGGCTGCCTATGCGGAGTTCGTACCCGTTTATGCAAAACCCGAAACCTATCCGTTCGTCTATGCAAGGGCCAATCAGGATGAAACGGTTCTCGTGATTCTCAATCCGAGCGGCCGTGACAGCGAGGCGTCTTTCACGATCAGTCCGGTGATGAAAAAACATGAGCTCATCGCAGGGAAAAAGGTGAAGATGAAATCGGACAACGGTCAATATCATATCAGGGTAAAGGCGTGCAGCTATGCCATTTACAAAATGGTCCGATGATTTCTTTTTGAAATACCGGGCTTTGCGAACGGATGAAATCCCGCAAAATTTGCTGAATTTTAAGAGGATGTTACATATAATAAAATAAACAGCACCGATTGTTCTGCTTTGGCAAAATTATTGCATTTGTTTCCTTGATTTATTGTCCTGAAAAGAGGGTAAATACGGTTTTATAGCGTCCACGCGTGATTTTTCAGGCGTTTAAGGAGAAGACAATGCGCTCGAAGTGGGTTCAGCATTTCATTGATTTTAGAATACATTATATCGCACTTGTTGTTTTCGGCCTGTTTGTTTTCGCCGGCATCCGGACTTTTTCATGGATTCAGGCAGAATTTCTCAATGAAAATGCGGAATCGGTCCGGATATCGTACATCGTCACGGGACTGTTTCTGGGTTACGGCATACTGATGCTGGCCCTGTTCTGGCTGATGCATCATCTTCAGATGCGCCCCTCCAGACAAATAATGCAGACCGGGCAGGCATTGGCCTCTGAACAAATGCCGGCCCTGTCGGGCGGTCTTGCAGAACTGTCCCAGGGAAATTTTTCCCGTCAGATGCATTTTACAACAAAGCCGCTCGACACACGGATCCAGTCGGATCTCGTTCATATGGCCGATATATTCAACAATTTGATCCGGGGTCTGAACGATGCGGCACAGGCATTCAACAACATCACGGGCATTCCGTGCAAGCGGCTTTTTTACGTGGGTGCGGATTCGTTTCTGGAAGGCAGGCGTTGCGGGGAAATCATGGGCCGTATTCTGGGGGGAAAGGGGCAGGTCGTGGTGACGGCGGAGTCTTTTTCCGCAACGAACCTGGATCTGAGGCGCCGCGGATTTCTCAATGCCATCCGTGAAAAATACCCCGATGTGAAAGTGGTCGATTTTGTGGAGGCTTCCGCCGGAGGCGGCAAGGCCTATCAGGCGGGCCTCGATGTACTGGAAAAACATCCGGATCTGGCCGGTATTTATATCGCGTGCGGATCACCGCCGGCCCAGTTTGCCAAGGCCCTGGTCGCCAGGGAAAGGGCCAGTCAGGTCAAGGTGGTCTGCCATGATCTGATGGACGATACCATGCGCTGGGTGAAAGAGGGCGTGATCACGGCCACACTGAGCCAGAACTCGTTCGCACAGGGGTATAACCCGGTCATTCATATGTACAATCATCTGGCAACCGGATGGAAGCCTCCCATGCCGCTTCTTCTCACGGACATGGAAGAGGTGAACAGGGACAATTACAAGCTGTTCTGGAATGAAACCACGGGCATGGTTTTTTCGGATCATCTGCGTGCCAAGATGGCCAAGCCGCTCATCGACAAGGCGCCGCGTCCCCTCCGTATCGCGGTGCTTGGCCGGGACGATACCGCGTTCTGGATATCCATTCTGACAGGCGTCAAGGAAGCGATGCGGACACTGGACAAGCACGATGTCACCATCGATGTGTATGCGCCGAAAGAGGTGCACCGGGTCAACGATATCACCATCGAAATTTACGGGCCCGTGATCGATGCGCTGATCGAGCAGCGTTATGACGGTTTTGTCACCATGGCGCCCCAGAAATCCTTTATCCCGTATCTGAACAGGGCTGTGGAACATGGCATTGCCGTCGGATTGTACAACAGCGATCCCCTCAGCCTGCGCGGGATGGTGTATACGATTGCGGAACAGGCCGCCAGCCTCATGGGCTTAAGTGAAAACCTGGCCAGCAGCACGTATCAGACCAGCGAGGCCACTGCGCAGATCAAGGAAGCCATGAACAATATGGCCGAGGGAACAGAAAAACAGAACAAGCATGTCGAGGACACGGGAGACGAACTTCAGGACCTGATGAACGAGATCGACAGGGTCAGCAGGGATGCCGAAAGAAGCGCCAAAGCTACGGAGAACACGACCCAGGCTGTGAATTCGGGTACCGAAGCCATGAACGAAACACTCAAGACCATGAAAGTGATCGAAGAATCGGTCTCGGATACCTGGAGCATCGTGGAAGATCTGGGCAAGAATTCGGAGCGTATCGACGATGTGGTCGAGCTGATCAATGATATCGCCTCCAGGGTGAACGTGCTGGCGCTGAACGCGGCCATCGAAGCCACGAAGGCCGGCGAATTCGGGCACGGCTTTATGGTCGTGGCCCGTGAAATCCGGTCCCTGGCAAAAAGTACGTCGGATGCGACCACGGAAGTCGCCACGCTGATCAACACGGTGCAGGGTTCCATTTCCCGGGTGGAAAAAGTAATGAACGATGGCCTCGGCAAGATGAGGGAATCCACAAAACTTACGGATTCGGCCATGAGCGCACTGAACAAGATTCAGCATCTCGTCAAACTGGACAAACAACGCATGCAGAACATTGCAAATGCCATGGAGAAGATGCAGGCATCGTCCCATAAAGTGGGAGAGGCCATGAAGAATGTCTCTGACCTGAGCGAGAACAACATGGCCGCGGTCGAGCAGGTGAATACGCTGACCAGGGAAATGTCCGAACAGCTGCACGTGGCCGCGGAACTGGCGCAGGCCCTCGAATCCATGTCCCAGAGCGAACAGCAGATGCTGGCCAAATTCATCCTGATCGATCAATAGCGGAGCCGGCCAATCCGTTCAGGGAGCCCGGTCCGGTCAATACATTTTGACCTTCATTATTGTAATTCACTGTTAAATTTCCTATATTGTTTGAAATAATCCCCTGCTTCATTATTTTCATGATCCCTCTGTCTGAATGGAGAGACCGATGCGTTCGTTTCACAGATGGATAACGGTTTTATGCTTTTTTTCAGCATTGAGTCTGTTTTCCCATGTCAAAGACGGCGTATGGCAGATTCCGCAGGCCGCGTATCCGCCCGTGATCGACGGGAAGATGGACGATTTGTATAAGTGCGCCTCCACAGAGCGTGTCATCAGGCAGGACAGGGAGGATGCAGCATCTCCGGACAGCTATCTGGACCTGTTTGCCGAGGCCCGGTTGATGTGGGATGAAACGTATCTGTATGTGTTCGTCAAGGTGGTGGACGACGAGATCAGTTCTTCTTCGTCCAATTCATACGAGAACGACAGTGTGGAGTATTTTTTCGACGGAGACAATTCGAAGGTGATCGAGGCTTTCGACGGCGTGGATGACGTACAGGTGCGTATCGAGTATCAGGATACGGATCCGTCCGGAGTGAATGAATGCCCTGAAGGCACGGAGTTCGCAGTGGCGGACTGGGAAAATCTTGAGGGGCTTGCGTTCGGTTATGCGATCGAGGCGGCGTTTCCCCTGGCCAGCGTGAATATCGAGGCATCGGCCGGCACGGTTTTCGGGTGGGAAATTCAGATCAACGACCGGGACAACGGGATGCGCGAGAACATGTTCCGCTGGTGGGGTGAATCGAATGACGCCTGGCACATGGCCAATCTCTGGGGGGAGGCGGAACTGAATTTTTTCGAGGCCGACGATGTGCTCCATTCGGAATGGCAGGCCCCGGATCCTGAAATCGACGGCATCCTGGACGATGACTGGTTCGATTATGCCCCTGCAATAGAGTCGGGAACGTATGTTTTCTCTAATTGTGACGTACCGGGATGTACGTATACCGAAATTCTGGACTGGGAAGACCTGCAGATGGAATTCCGCGTCATGCATAATTACGATGCGCTGTATCTGTGGGTCGAGGTGATCGATGACGAAATCAGTATTTCCAGCCCGAACTGGTGGGAGAATGACTGTATCGAGCTTTTTTTCGATGGGGGCAATGAAAAAAACCGTCAATGGGATGACAACGACATGTGGCTGCATTATACATGGACCGGCGACTCGGACGGAACGGAAAACAATGAATATGCCTGGGGCCGGCTCGATTCACTCGAGGGATATACCTTCGAGCTGAAAATTCCACGTCAGGATCTGCCGTTCGGATTGGGGGGTGATGAAGTTGTCGGATTTGAGCTGCATGTGAACGACCGGGATCATGAAAAGCGGGAAAATATCATTCGCTGGTGGAGCTCCAATATAATGAGCTGGAACGATCCGTCTCTGTTTGGTACGCTTGTTTTTTACACCGGTTGTCCGCCGGATCCCTTTAATTTCAAATATATTTCGATATTCGAGCCGGATGGCGGTGAAACGTTTGCAGCGGGCGATACACTGAAATTTTCCTGGGATTCGAATTATGTCCATTCGATCGATATATTTATTTCCTTCAATAACGGTCTCGATTGGGAGCAGGTCGGTACTGCGTTGCCGGCCTTTGGCGACTGCATCATGATTGTCCCGGACCGCACGACAAACGAATGCCTGGTCAAATTCGTCGATCACGATGATCCGTCATTTCAACAATCGGTCACCACGCCAATTACGATCGTCACTTCTGTCAACGGTCCGGAAGGACCGCGGGCATTCGGTCTCGGGCCCAATTATCCGAATCCCTTCAATCCGTCCACAACCGTTTCGTATACGCTGGACCGGTCCGGACCGGCGCGGCTCACAGTAACGGATCTGCTGGGCAGGGAAGTGGCCGTCATCGATGAGGGATTCAAGTTCCCGGGCTCGTATAAGACCCGGTTCAATGCCTCGGGGCTTGAAAGCGGTATGTATTTTGTCAGGCTCGAGAGCGGGGCGGGGGTGAAGACAGGGAAAATCATCCTTTTAAAATAAAGAACAAAGACCAAAGAACGAAGAACAAAGAGGCAAGATTAAAGAAGTCGTTGGGGCGGAGTGTGAAACGGGGCCTCGGAGAGAATGAGAAACGGAGAATCAAAGATTCATCGGTTTAATCCTGCTCGGTTTTTTTCTCCGTTTCACCGTGTCTCCGTTTCTCCGAAGCATTTGCGGTCCGCAGTCTTGCCGTCCGCGGTCCATTTCAACCGAAAGGAATACATGATGAACGGAAAACACCGGATTGCTATCGTGCTCCTGGGCATCGTGGTTTGTATGAACCTGTCCGCCCATGTAAAAGACGGCGTGTGGCAGGTTTATTATGCCGCGGATCCGCCCGTGATCGACGGGGATATGGACAAACTCTACTGGTCCGCTTCCACGGAGCGGGTTGTTGTGCTGAACCGGGACGATGCGGCGCCTCCGGACAGTTACCTGGACCTCTTCGCTGCGGCCAGGCTTCTCTGGGATTATGAAAATCTCTACGTGTTCGTGAAGGTGGTGGACGACGAGATCAGTTCTTCCTCGTCCAATTCGTACGAGAACGACAGCGTGGAGTATTTTTTCGACGGGGACAATTCGAAGGTGGTCGAGGCCTTCGACGGCGTGGATGACGTGCAGGTGCGCATCGAGTATCAGGACACGGATGCATCGGGCGTGGACAACTGCCCGGACGGCACCGTATTCGCGGTGGCGGACTGGGAGAATCCGGACGGTGATGCATACGGGTATATTATCGAAGCGGCGTTTCCACTGGCAAACATCGAAGTCGATTCAGAAGCAGGCAGTGTATTCGGATTCGAGATTCAGATCAATGACCGGGATAACGAGGCCCGGGAGAACATGTTCCGCTGGTGGGGTGATTCGAACGATGCCTGGCACTGGGCCCATATATGGGGTGAGGCGGAACTGACTTTTTTTACAGCGGATGATGCGTCGAGCGTTCTCGGTACATCGGAGGCGCCTGAGATAGACGGTATAATGGATGCTGTCTGGGCCGATGAATCTTACGTGATCGAATCCTGTACGTACGTGTTCACGAATGATGATGTCGTAGACGGCAGCTATACGGAAATCGAGGACTGGCGGGACCTGCAGATGGAATTCCGCATGATGTGGGATTCCGATTTCTTTTTTTTATGGATCGAGGTGATCGACGATGAGATCAGTGTGTCGGGCGCGAATGCCTGGGAAAACGACAGCGTGGAACTGTATTTCGACGGGGATAACAGCAAGGGCGATGTGTTTGACGGTGTGGACGATGTCCAGCTCCGGTACGTGTGGGGGGAAGCTTCCGGCGGGACGGAAAACAATGTGTTCTCCTGGGGAGAACTTGAGGGGGGATTTGGATATGTCCTGGAACTGGCAATTCCCTTCGCCGATCTGAATATAATTCAGGATCCTGATTTGGAAATCGGATTCGAGGTCCAGGTAAACGACCGCGACAACGAAATCCGCGAGAACATGATACGGTGGTGGGGATCGGACAATATGACCTGGCGGGAACCCTGGCGGTTCGGAACGGTTGTGTTAATGTCATGGTGTTGCGATCCTCCATGGCTGCTGCTGGATACACTCGACTGGCCGGACTGCAGGGAGGTCTTTGCGCCGGGTGACACGCTCAAGGTTTCCTGGATGACCAACAGCGTGAATTATGTGGAAATTTATATTTCGTTCGACGGCGGTCTGAACTGGGAGCCGGCGAATGTCATCCAGTCGCCGGATCCCGGTCCGCGAAGACTCCTGATATCGGATCATCCGTCGGACAATTGCCTGATCAGGATTCAGGATGCGGGCCATCCCGGCAATTACGATATATCCGATCCCCCGTTTTCCATATCCACGGGCAGCGGCATCGCGGAAAAGCCGGTGCAGCCCCTGGCATTCGGTCTTGGATCCAATTATCCCAATCCCTTCAATCCGTCCACGACCGTTTCGTATACGCTGGACCGGTCCGGACCGGCGCGGCTCACCGTGACGGACGTGCTCGGCAAAGAGGTGTGCGTCCTCTGGCAGGGATTCAAATCCGCGGGTGCCCATGAGGTCCGTTTCGATGCCTCGGAGCTTGAAAGCGGTGTGTATTTTGTCAGGCTCGAGAGTGTTTCCGGGGTGAAAGCCGGGAAAATAGTTCTTCTTAAATGAGCAATATTTAAGATATCATTGGGACCGAATGGGATACGGAGAGACGGAGGGGAAGAGAAACGGAGAAAAAAATAGAGAAAACCACAGAGAATTATATTATGTAGGACGGCCGTCTCGGCCGTCCATGTCAAGCGATCCGCGGTCAAAATAATATGTTTGGATATTTGAATTTTGGAATTTGTTATTTATTTGTCATTTGTGATTTGCTATTTTGGAATTTTTCGCGGTCCTCGGTCCTCCGTCAGCAATCTGCTGTTAACATCTCCGTCTCACCGCGTCTCCGTTTCTCCGAGGCATTCTCGGCCAGCGGCCCGCTGCCAGCTGTCATTTCAGTCCTTTCTTAAAATTGAACGACGTGGCCGAGGGGATGGGCGTACCGGCCTGATAATGGTCCAGTATTTTTTTCAGCTTTATCCCGGACGGGGCCTGCCAGGACAGATCGATGAGAAATTTCCGGAAACCGGACTGAATCAGCCTGTTTTTGTACGGGAAAAGGGCCACGGGATGTTCGGGCAGGATAACGGTCATGCCGTTCCTGATCCGCTTTTGAAAACGTTTTTTCCTCAAATCGACAAAAATTCCGTCCTTTTCAACCTCGTGCACGGGCGTGCGTGAAAAAAACAGTTCGGGCCTGAAATACAGCGGCACGATGCCGGTTTTGTCCTTCGCCCTCAACAAATTGTCGATGTCATTCTCAAAAGGATAGATGAAATCACCGATTTTTTCTTCCTTTAAAAAGGATACGGCCGCGTCGTTGAATGCATACACATTCTCGTTCGTGAGGAGCGCGCATTCCCGCGGCACGAGCTCCTTCTGCGTGAAATGACCCAGCATGAAATGACGGATTCCGGCTTCAGACAGTCTGCTGCAGGTTTCCCTGTACGGATCCGCATCCGCTTCCGGAATGAATTTGGGCAGTTCCATGATGATTTTTTCTCTGAACGGAGCCGTTTCATGGCTTTGCGGATCGAATGCATGAAAATCTTTCCGGCTGAATTTCAGGATGATCCGTTCCGCTGAATCGGTCCGTATTTGCCGTATCCATTCAGGCGCGTCCAGTCTAAGATACAACCGGGGCGGTCCGGACGGATTCGAGGCGTGAATACCGGACAGAACCCCCCGGATTTTTTTCTGCGGTACGGGCCCGGGCACAATCGAGGTCTTGGGACGCAGTTTGGTGGGAAACCGGGTTCCTCCCGTGGATGCAAGGTAGACCCGATCGCCGGACCGGACCTGTGTTTTTCCCGCCTCTATATAAACAGAATGGCCCTTCCGCCGGCAGGCCGGGACAACGAGGGCGTGCCGGAGCTCATTCTGTGCATCCTGAATTCGGAGCCGGTTTCCTGTTTCGATGCGGTGATCCGTCTGAACGGAGAATCCGCGGCCGTCCGCCTCCTGCACCGTGCCCAGCAACAGGCCCGTAGCCGGTGTCCCGGTCATCACGGATTTCAGGGATCCGCCGATAAAGAAGCCGGTTTTTTCACGTCCCATATCCGCTTTCAGCATCGCCTTTGCCTCACCGATCCGGTCCGGATAATCGATGGCCATCCGGTATGCCCTGGCCACCGTATAGGCATATTCGGCTGATTTGATGCGGCCCTCGATTTTCAGTGCGTCGATGCCCAGCCGAATCAGGTCCGGAATATGACCGATCAATTCGAGGTCCCTGAGACTGAACGGGAATACATCTTTCCCGCCCGCCCGATAGTTCCGCCTGCAGGGCTGCATGCATGCGCCGCGGTTGGCGCTGAATCCGCCCAGATAACTGCTGAACAGGCAGCTGCCCGAGAACGAATAGCACAGGGCCCCGTGGATGAAGATTTCCATTTCGATACGGTTGTTCCGCCGTATCGAAGCCAGTTCATGCTGTGTGAGTTCACGCGCGAAAATGATTCTACGGAATCCCAGTTTCTGAAGGCTCCGCGCTCCCGGCGTGTTGTGTATGCCCATCTGTGTGCTGGCGTGCAGCGGGATATCCGGAAAATGCTTCCGGATCAGCGTGCAGACACCCCAGTCCTGGACGATGATACCATCGATGTCCGTTTCACCGGCGCGGACCAGCGTTTCGGCAAGCGCAGGGAGTTCCCTGTTCGTGATGACCGTGTTCAGGGTCAGGTACGCTTTCTTTTTTCTCCGGTGGGCCTCTTCGATGAGCGCATGCATTTCCTGAAGCGTGAAATTCATGGCGCGGGTGCGTGCGTTGAACTGCTTCAGTCCGAAATACACCGCATCCGCACCGCCTTCCATAGCCGCCCAGAAGGATTCCGGCTTTCCGCAGGGAACCAGCAGCTCGGGTTTTTTATCCGGTCTCGGCATGGTTTCAATATAACGAATTTGCTTGATCATTTACAGAAATTTTATTATCGTGCTTACCATGCAAATCTGACTGAGGGATTTTATGGATAATACAAGCCGGTTCAGGCTCCGGATTCTGTGCGTTCTGATTTTTCTCGTTCCGCTTGGATTTTACACCAAGCATTATCATGGATTCGGCAAAATCTGGGTCAGTCAGTCTCTGGGCGGTGTGCTGTATGAAATTTTCTGGTGCCTGGCCGCCGCCGCTGTGTTTCCCAAAGCACATCCGGTCCGTATCTCCGTGATCGTGTTTCTGGCCACATCGGTTCTGGAATGTCTTCAGCTTTGGCATCCGCCGTTCCTCACCGCTATCCGGGCGACATTGATCGGCCGTACGCTGCTGGGCGATACGTTCACCTGGCTCGATTTTCCGTATTATGTGACCGGCAGTGTCCTGGGGTGGATGGGTGTAAGGATGTTGAAGGGTGGAAGAGTATAAGGGTATAAGGGTATATGAGTGTATGGGTATATGGGTGGATAAGACCGCTGACGGCAGGTAAATCACAAATCTCAAATCCCAAAAAACAAATAAATCATAAACAACAAATTCTAAATTCCAAACACAATCAGACCGCTGACGGCGGACCGCGGACCGCGAAAACCAGTAGAAGGGCAGACGCGTATATGGGTCCCCGCTACCCATCCCCTAAAAAATACTGCGGACCGCGAATGCTTCGGAGAACCGGAGACGGGGAGAGACGGTGATTGACATTGTTATCATCTCCGTTTCATCGACTCTCCGAGGCTCCGTTTCATATCACTGAAAAATGAATCCTTCGGATAAGAATAAAAAAATCCCCCGACAGGTTATTGCGTTGTGCCACATCCCATCGGGGGCGCCTTAGGGGGAATCTATTGCTACCGAGTTTATATTCTGTTCATTTGAATTTACAAAAGTTATGCCAGAGATCAAAGTAAAAAATGATTTTCCGGAATTTTAAGAAAATGTAACAAATGATTTTTGACTAAAATTGTAAATAAAATAAAAACAAATAATAAGAAATATTCTAATAAAATAATACAATGGCAAAAAACGGGACTTTTCAACAGATTCTGAAATCATGATCCTCAAATATTCTCCCGCCGGCGGAAACAAGTGTTTCAAGATGGGCAAGTGTTTCATTGTGAAACACAAAGTGCCTCTGTTTTTTGCCGCCGCTGCATGAAAAAACCCCGCCGGGGCGGGGCTTTTTACAATCCGGTTATTTTATGACAGGCCCCGTCAGTCGTTGTCCTTTTCAATCGAGACGCTGCCTCCCTTTGTCTTGAGGAGAATCTGAGCGCCGCCGCCGTTCAGCTCGGCTTCGGCAATCACGGTATTGCTGCTTTTCTCACTGGAAGACACATTCAGCGGGAAATCCGAATCGATTTCTTCATCCGAATATCCGGACATCTTTTTCACTTCCACGCGCAATGAGGCTTTCACGTCCGCAGGCAGGCTGAGTTCGATATCGCCCATGCCCGTTTCCAGCGTGATCGGGGATTTGACGGAAACCCGGGAAGAAAGAGCCATTTCAATGTCTCCGCCGCCGTTCTGGACCTTGACAGCACCATAAATGTCTTTCAGCGAAGTGCTTCCTCCGCCCAGCTGGCATGTCAGCCCGCCTTTGATTTCTTTCAATTCCACATCACCGCCGCCGACCTTGAGATCCACATTTTTGCCGAGGCCCGATATCTCCAGATCGCCGCCGCCAAGGTTCAGTGTGACCGGTCCCTCGCTGTCCTTGATTTCCACATCACCCCCGCCGACATTCATCGTCATGGCCCCTCCGGCATTGTGGATTTCCAGATCGCCGCCGCCGAGATTCAGGTCGATATCCTTGCGGCATCCATCGATTTCCACATCGCCGCCGCCCACGTCGATATTCAGCGGGCCGGTCAGTCCGGACAGTTCCACATCGCCCCCTCCGACTTTTCCATTCACGCTCCCGTCCACATTTTGAATGCTGAGATCGCCGCCCTGCACCTCGATATCGCAGTTGAATTTTTTAGGTAACAGGATCTCATAATCCACATACACGGACTGTTTATGCACCTCGGGCGCTGAAATGGTGACCCGGTTGTCCGAGTTCCGGTATTCAACTTCAAAATTTTTGGACAGTGCTTCCGCCTCATCCCTCGTGATCACATTGAAATGATAGATTGCTCTGATCTGAACCTCGTTTTTCTCCCAGACATCGATTTCGACGTCCCCGCTGATTTCCTCCAGCTTCAGCGTGCCGCCGGATTTGACCGGAAAGTTTTTTTCGGTTTTCAGCTGCCAGTAGTCGTTCTTTTTTTCAAGCGCCTGCGCGTTGGCTGCCGTGACGGCCACCAACAGTACAGGTATCAGGCTGTGGATGATTCTGATGCGTTTCATTGTGTTTCTCCTTTTCTATTGTCGAATTTCAGTCATGACTGACAGACAGGGCCTTTTCTGTTTCAGCGGCTTCGAGCACGTACCTGACGTACTCGTCCTTCTCGGCCTTTTTACGCAGAACAGGCAATACCTCCGGATCTCCGGACCTGAGCAAAGTTTCAGTGACCTGAATACGGACGCCGGGATTCGACTCCTGGAACAGGACCCGGATAAGCAGGTCGATCATTTCATCATTGACCGGGAATTGTTTTAACAGCTTGACGGCCCGGTATCGCATACCCGGATTCGGATCGTTGGCCAGGGTATTCAGCAGCGCATTTTCCGTGGTCTCGTTCTGGGAGGCCAGCTGAATCATGTCCAGCGTCTGCATGCGCACATTGTCGCGTTCCTCCGAGATCAGGGAATATGCCAGGGCCTTCTGGATTTCCGGGTCGCGGATATCGCCCCGGTATGCTTTTTCTTCCATGCTTCTCAGCCGGATTTCCACCTGATTCGGATCCGTTTCGGACCGGATGATTCTGAAATCCGGATTTCCGGACTGAAGCGCCGCAAGCAGGCTGGTTTGCGGATCTGTCTGACCGGGCCTCATATAATGCCCGGCCAGCATGCCGCCGATAAAGAGCAGCGCGGCCATGGCCAGGTGCCGCGTACGGATATGCGAAGGGATGCGGATATTCAGGAATGCCGCCAGGGATTTTCGGGCCTGAGCGGGCGATTTTTGCAGGCCGGCATCCAGGCGGTTCCGTGCACGGATGAGGTTTTCCTCTTCCACCGGAAATATTTCCCGGCGTCCGAACAGGCCCGCCCATTTTCCGGCCTGATCACACCGTGCCCGGCATTCCGGGCAATTTTCGAGATGGGATTCGATCTCCGCCATTTCCTGAAAGTTGCAGGTGTTCAGGGCATATGATAACGTCTGGTCCTCGGAAAGATGCTTGACTGACATGGTCGACTCCTCGAATCATTCAGTTTGATATACGGAAAGTGCCTGGCGCATCTTCCGGATGCTGCGGAACAGGGTGTTTTTGATGGTTCCTTCCGTGCATTCCAGAATGTCCGCAATCTCGTTGATCTTGAATTCCTGATAAAAACGCAAGGTGAATACGGTACGCTGAATCATGGTCAGCCGGTCGAGCGCGTCATGAATGTTTTTCAGGATTTCCTGATTCATGACAATTTCATCCGGCAGCGGCTTTTCATCCATCGGCGACCAGGCCGCAGTTTTTTCGAACTGGTCCGAAATGGAGGTGAAGCCGCGATGCCTTTTGCTTGACCGTCTGAAATTGATCACGGTGTTGACCACGATCCTGTACAGCCAGGTTTCGAAGCTGCTTTTGTGCTGAAAATTCCGGATGTTGCTGTAAACGCGCATAAACACTTCCTGATAGACATCTTCTGCATCCTGAATATTCCCGAGCATACGGCAGGCCAGTCCCATGACCTTCCTGTCATGCAGGCGGACAAGCTCCTGAAAGGCATCGGGATCACCCTGCTGTGCTTTTCGAATCAGATCCCCGGGCATTTGCATGGCCGTTTCTTTCATCTTCATAGGTTTGGACAGTGTAATAATAAAAAAGGTTTGCAACAATGTGCGGAATTTTCAGCTCAGAGACAAGGAAAAAGCCTCATGAATGAAAAATCATGAGGCTTTTTCGGGGAACTTGGAGAAGGAATTATAAATACTGAACAATCAGTTTTTTCTTTAAATCCTTGAGTCCGATCTTTCTTTCATTGTAATCGTCCAGGTATCGTTTTGTGAGCTGCAGCCTCATGTTGGTCGGATCGTTGTTGAATCCGATCAAAGTGAAGTTGGATCCCAAATTCACATCGATGATGATCTGCTCGTCCGGTTTCAGCTTGAGCGTGTGTCCGTATGAAGCCATCAGGTCGAACAGTTCGTCCCGGAGTTTATTCAACTGGGCCCGGTTGCCCTGTTGTCCGCCCGGACGGGCGCTGATGCCCGCATTGGCCGTGAAGCTGTACCCGGAAACCGCATCGCCGCTGTTGTGAATCACCACGGAAAACAGGGAGTCCATGTTGCCGAACCAGAGGGCTGGCTGTATTTCCATGAATATCAGGGCGCCGAGCCCTTTCATATAAAGTCCGGACGTAGATGCATACTGCGGATTCGGACCGGTGGTCATGGCCTGATTCAGTATTTCGGTCATGATATCGATATCTTTTTTCATATTTGTGTCATCGGATTTCATATCGATATGAATACCGGATCTGGCATCGGCATCGGCGGCCCGGGATTGTCTGAGTGTTTCCGCCTGTTTCCGGTCGATCCAGGCGGTCATGAATCCGTTTTGATCCGGCAGGGACCGCCAGCCTTCCAGATGGACCAGCACTGCAATTTTGTCCCTGTCCTTTAACAGCGACATTGAAGAAGCATAATTGCTCAAGAATTCGATGATACCGTCCTGCATGTGATCCAGGGCTTCTTTTTCGAGTTTTTCAGTCTCTTGACGGAATTTTTCGTAATGTTCACCCTGAACCCGGAAAACCGGTTCCCCGGCCGTCTGCGGCCGCCTTTTTTGACCGGACCCGGCCTGATTGACCAGTACCTGGTTCAGATTCTGTTCCAGTGCCTTCAGCATGACGGGCTCATACGGCTGGATTTTTTTCATGTAGAAAATCATGCCGTATTCCGGAATATAAATGCCCTTCGAAACGCCCGGCATGCGCATGTCCACCTGTTGCCGGTCGATCAGTTTATCGAGAATGCCTTCCATGATGCGCAGATCGCGCTTCAGGCGGAACGAGTCGGTTTCCGCGTATTGAGCCGGAAGCAGAACGGGCAAAGCCAGCAAGACAAGAACGGCGGATATTACAAAACGGAAACGATGAATCATGTTTCAGTCACCTCACTTTCTCGGTTCTACGGCTGCGGAGCCGGTGAATTGCTCATGCGGATCAGGTCATTGATCAGCGTGCTTGTCTGATAGTACCGGCCCTCGGTCTGCCGCTGCAGTCCCTCCAGTCCCTGCCCCACGAGAAGCAGATCCTGGCGTCTTTTCATTTCCTGCTGCTGGGCATAATCATTGATCGCCATGGTAAAATTCATACGCTGGCGCGTTTCGCTCTCCTGGATCAGCTGCACCAGCTGTTCCGTGTTCCGGGACTGCCATTCGGCGAGCATCGTTTCCATGCGGGATTCGAGCTGTTTTTCGGATAGGCCTTTTTTCCCGAACGAGACATGCCATTTGCCGTTCTCGTAGCCGGCCTGGAACTGAAACGCGAAAAGAAAGATCAGCACGGCGCCGACAAGCACGGGAAGGCCCCAGGCCAGGCGATTCGAGGGTTTTCCCCACAACCGTTCCTTCCATGAGGTCCAGGCGGAAACCGGTTCCTGTACGAAAACGGTTTTGAGCGCGGGGATCTCGTCCTCCCATTTTCCGAGAATTTCCGTGGTCTCCTGCAACTCCTGAAATGTTCGACGGCAATCCTCGCACTCCTCCAGATGTTTTCGGATTTTATGCTCTTCTTCACCTTCGGCGTCGGCGTACAGTAAAGAGACGAGCGATTCCGGAGCCATATCACATTTCATTGAGCAACACCTCCTTGCCAAGATTGGATTCTTCCAGCACTTTTTTCATGGCCCTGAGGCCGTAGTAGAGACGGGATTTGATGGTATTGATCGGTTCATCCAGAATATCCGCGATTTCCGTGAACTTGAGCCCCTGATACTGTTTCATGACGATCACAACGCGCTGTTCTTCGGGAATCTGCTTCAGGGCCGTTTTAATGATACGTTCTACCTGTTTATGATGCATGAGATCCTCTGGTGTCAGCGCGTTCTCGTCCGTGAACTGTTTTTTGCACTGATCGCGGTCCGGATCCTCGTCCGTCATGGCATCCAAGGAAAGCAGCCGGTGCCGGCTTTTTTTCTTGAGCTCGTCCTTGCATAAATTCAGGGCGATCCTGTATACCCATGACGAGAACCGCTCATGATCGTTCAATGTCTTCAGTTGTTTGTACATGCGTATGAATACCGTCTGGCACAGATCCTTTGCAATTTCACGGTTGCCCATGATCCGGAGGATGAAGTTGTACAGCGGCTTCTCCCATCGCCAGATCAATGTGTTGAACGCATTCATATCGCCCTTCAAATAGCGCGCGATCAAAGCGGCATCAGTCATTTGGACACTTTCCCTTTTTCCTGTCTCTCGATATTAAGACGCTTGGGGTTTAAAAAAAGTTTTCTCAAATTTTACGCCGGACCGTTTCCGCATGTTCCTGGATTTCCCGGCCTGAAATCCGGTGCGGAAAAGAACCGGAAAATTTTACAGTTCGCTGCATCGGGACCGCGGAAAATGTTGCCGCAATCCGGCACGGTCCGGGGTTCTCCGCAAAGGGGTGCAGGGGCCGGGACTTCTATGCGGGCTGTGTTTCTGAACCTGGTTCGGAATTTTTCACAGATAAATAAAGCCATGAATTTAAAATGTTTAGCGATTTCGATTTCATGGCGCTGTTTTTGTAGACAATTCAGTAGATATGAAAATGTGAAGAAAATGTAAAAAACGGAACAATCCTTGCAACGACTGAGAATGTGCGATGATGGATGAAAATCATTGCGATTTGGAATTGAAAACGGGGTTTAACCATTACACATTGAGGGTAGCGCTATGTTAGGCTGGTGTGCAATTGCTTTTTTGGTCGGCGGATTATGCGGCATGATGGGCATGGCGGTTCTTGCCTACGGTTCGAAAACCAATCTGATGCGTGAAAACGGTGTTTTGAGACGGCGCCTGAATTTTCTGGAACATGAAGATCCGCGGCGCAGGTTCACCAAGGTCAAAGATCCGCGTCCCGAAGTGCATAATCTGGTCAGCTGAACAGGAAGGACATTCAGGCGGGAAGGGACGGTCCCTTACGGACCGGCTCTTTTCATGGCATTAAAATGCTCCGGTACATTTGCCGGGGCATTTTTTTACGATGAAAATTTTGCTTGCGTCCGCGCCATTATTTTCATATATTATTCGACCGAAAACGGTGGGTATAGCTCAGCTTGGTTAGAGCGCCAGGTTGTGGCCCTGGAGGTCACGGGTTCGAGTCCCGTTACTCACCCTGGCGTAACACGGAAACAGACGTTCTTTACATCGAATACAGTAACAACCTCCCCTTCGTCTAGTGGTTAGGACTCAGGATTTTCGATCCTGCAGCAGGGGTTCGAGTCCCCTAGGGGAGGCTGAATTATCCCCGTAACTGAAAAGTTACGGGGATTTTTTTTGTTCTATAATTGTACCATTTACCGTTCTTCC
>JAFGGN010000116.1 GCA_016930535.1 bacterium | reverse complement strand
GTCAGGAACAATACGGAAAAGTGCTGGTAGTAAAATATTCTGGGATGCAGTGAGAAAACGCTTGATATTTAATATAGCAGAGTATATGGGTGTATGAGGCCATTCCGCCCTATCCCTCCATGATGACCGCGGACCGCAAAAGATATTGAACCGGTGAAACGGAGCTTCGGAGAAACGGAGAATCCGGCACTGACTGCAGACGGCAGACCGCTGTAAAATTCCAAATCACAAATCCCAAAAAGCAAATAAATCACAAATAAGAAATTCCAAAATTAAGATCTGTCCGCCTCAGGCGGATAAGTTCCAAATCTCAAATCCAAAACAAAGAAAACAGGATTGCGGGAAAGAGTGAACCGGTGAAACGGAGCGAAGGGGAATCGGTAAAAAACATGGTTCTTTTCTCCGTTTCTCTTTTTCTCCGTGTCTTCGTTTCACATTCTGACTTACGATTTCTTCCGGGATTGAAATTCGTCATCGCAAAAGAACCAGTTTTTGTGTTCTGACTGTATTCCCCGTCCGGAGCCTGAGCACATATACGCCGCCCGGTACGGCCAGCCCTGTGCCGTCATCGCCTGCCCACACGGCTTCATGATCCCCCTGATCCGTTAAGCCGTGTCGCAGGGTCCGTACAATCTGTCCCTGGATGTTGAGAATGTCGATCCGCATGAACGCGGTTTCAGGCAGACTGAAACGGACGGTCGTAACCGGATTGAAAGGATTGGGAAACGGAGCGGACAGATGCCATCCGGAAGGCATGCTCTTTTGGACAGAAGATCCGGAAATCAGACTGAATGCCGCATAATAGTTGATTTCATCCTGGCCGTCCATGACCGATGCCGTCAAAATATAATTCCCGGCTTCCCATTGGGCGAGAGGCAGTACGGCCCGCCATTGATACGTGTCGACCGACGTCAGGACGTACGTCTCGGTCTGGCCTCCGGGTGAGGATCGTTTCAGAACGGGTGCGGCGCCATTACCGAAATACGTCATGACGTCGACCACGAGCGTGTCCGTGTTTGTCAGACTGGTTTGGCTGAGCGAAAGGCGCAGATATTTACTGTCGGGTTTTTTCCATGAGTAGAATTCCGCTTCCATGGCTTGTTCCTGCCCATTCATAAAATGGGCGGTCCATGACGGCGGATCCGGGGCTTCGTTCCGGTCCAGCATGCCCCTCCATTCCTCGTCGGTCAGGCGTTCCTGGCTCAACGGCCTTTCGAATTCATAGTAGGAGAAGCCGGCGCCCCTGGTCAGGACGATTCGGCCCTCGATCAGGCACAGCACATACACGGCATAGGGATATCCCACGCCTTCTTCGAGGCAGGTCATTGTGTTCGCATCCGTATGCACATCGGCCACTACCGGCATGGGTTCCAGATCGTCGTTCCACGGGCTGGGACCGGATGTATACGGATCGAAACTGACGATTCCCAGCAAACGCCGCCCGAAATCGAAGATGGTTTGATATTCGTTCAGTGTCAGTGCCTGACGCGTGAGTTCTTTCTCAGCCATGATTTTCAATGCCTCGGCCAGATCGGCATAGTCTTCCAGGCATAACTGAAAGGGCTCCAGGAGCAGATCCCGCGTTTTCAGGCCCTCGATCATGAACCTGGCCAGGGAGGCCAGACGTCCGAATACATGGGGATTGGGCTCCACATAACCCTGGGCCAGTACGGCTGCCGGCGGAAGAGCGGTCAGGGTACCGCTTTGTTTTGCATACAGAATGGTGTCGTGCCGCAGTTCCGCCCAGCTCGCCAGTGCGGCGAACAAATTCTTGTCCTGCCATGCGGTTGTCTGCATGAAATACGGATATCCGGCGCCGCAGGGGGTGAGAAGCGGCATGAGGCAGTACAGCCAGTTCCAGTAGGCGTTTTGCGCCCACACTTCAGGCGCTTCATCCCGGAAAACCTGTTTCAGCGAATCCAGCCTGGCCGTGTAAAAAGGATTGGTCTTGTCCGTTTCGGGCACATATTGAAAAGCCCATTCCCCGGCGGCATCGGGTTCGGGACCGAGCACGGTCATGATGTCCAGACCCGTGGGCATGATCCGGTTCGGGATTTTCGGGAAAACCAGCTCGTCCAGGATCCAGGAGTCGGGAACGAAGCGCTGTCCCATAAAGCGCCAGCCGATTGCGGGCTGGCCGGGATAGGAGATTCGGGCCGCTTCGAGCTGCTGTGCGGCATTCAGAAAATCCGCCAGTTTGTCCGGATCGCCGAAAAAGTCGGGTTCCCGGTCCGTGAAATCATCCCCGTAAATGGTCATGGCGATGTTTCTGTACTGCAGAAAATTAATGTCGTCGCTTTTCCCTACAAAAAACACCGTGGGCTGATAGATGCCGTCCCAGACGTCCACGGCGGGTTTCCCGTGAACGGTCAGGCCGCAAAGGGTTTGTGTGAGTAAAATCGCGCTCAGTGTCATGGTCCGGCTGTATTCGCTGTTATCCTCGCACCCGAATGTCATCCGGCCCAGCCACATCATGGTTTTGAAATACCGTTTCAGTGAGTCGCTCCGGGTGTAATGCCCGCGGGGTTTGTATTGTGAATAATCCTCGTCATATTTGAAGATGGGAGACGATGAAAAACCTTCTGCAGAACCGATCAGGGATATTTCTTCATTGTAACGGCCTTCCGGCAGGGGATCGAAATCAAAAACAACCGGGTTCAGCAATTGGGAGGCCACCAGCAGATAATCGAGATTCCGGAACAGGGCCTTCCTGACCAGTGTGTCCGCGGCTGTTTCGTATTTCTCCCGGGTTCTTTGCGACATGGCATCGATCAGGGTGAACAGGTCGCCGAAAAACCGTTCCTCTTCGCAGGTTTTCAGAATATGATCGAAGCAGAGATGAAAGCCGTGCAGCATGGCATCCGTGGTAATGAACGACGGGATGCCCTGCTCCCTCGTTTCGCTGTACAGGTCGAACATTTCATTGTACCGGGTTTCCTGATTCAATTGTCCGGCCGGCGTCACCACAAAGTGGTTGGTTTTCAGCAGTTCGATCTGTCCGGCTGTCAGCGTGAAGTCCCCGATATTTTCCACATTGGAGAGATCGTCATTCAGCTGAAACTGCGGGGCATCCGCTTCGATGTCCACGAGGCAGGGTTCATAGGTGCCGAATGCGGTTTCGACCGGGGATGCAATGTCGGCCAGCATGGTCTGTCCCCACGCAGGCATGGAGAACAGCACAAGGAGCATCAATTTTTTCATGGCCTTCCCTCCGTGTAAATATTGAGGACACGGCATCCGGTGCTGCAGTGCCGTGTCCTGTCATGCATGGTCATCTATCGGGAGATGTTTTCGCTGTAGAGCCGCGAGCCGTTATACTCCACTTCAAAAAGATAGGTGTCTTTGGTCAGGTCCGCGAATTCGGTATGGATGAGATAGGGGCAGTTGCACCGGCACAGGTTCCCGGCCGTATCGGTCACGGCCACGTGAATCAGCGACCCGTCAATCCGGTAATCCAGCACAAAACGGCCGGAATCCGGACAGCAGTTCGCCTCGACGCAGAAATCCGTGGTGAGCACATCGTCGAACGTCCAGGTAAAGCATGAGTCCTGTCCGGCTGTCTTCTCCAAACCACCGCGCTGACATCCGTCCAGCTGAACAAGATCCGCCTGCATGTCCGCATCGCTCTTTAATGTGTCCGTGGTCTGCCTTTCGCAGGCCGTGAAAATCATGAGTCCGCTGAGAATCAAAAACAGGTTTTTCATACAGGATCCTCCGGTAATGCATGATCCGGGATGCCTTTGCCGTACTTGCAGAGACATCCCGGAGAGCCAATGACTATTCTCCCGGCGTCGGCTCCACGATCTTGCCCATGAACAGGATGGCCCCTGTGTTATGATCGTGGATAACAAAGACAAAGGGCCGGTTCATGATCATGAACTGACCGATGGACGACTCGATCATTTCCACGATGGTGACTGCGGCCGCTTCCGTTCCCTCTTCGTTCACCTCGACAAAGGTTTTATGGATAACGCGGCTGATCAGAAGATCGCCGTCCGGATTGATGCCTGAAAAGTTCGCACTGCTGGAAAAAGCAATTCCCATGCCAAGCGCGGTCAGTGCGTCGTTGAGCAGCGTACCGTATTCCACCTTGAATTTGGGAAGACCCAGCACGAGGCTGGCGGAATCGAACCGGGTTTTCCAGAGCTGCCAGTTGGCATCGGTCATCTGTGCGATGAGATCGTCGGCCGAGGTCCCCGGAGCCGGAAGAAAGACGGTCATGCTGAACTTGCCGTTGCCGTAGGGCAGATCGATGGCCTGAAAATCGTCGGTGGCGAAGTACAGGAACTTGCCTTCCTGCTGCATCATGCGGCAGTCCCTGTCCCCGTAGGGCGTGTGAAACGGGGTGGTGTACGTATCCTCCGGATCGAACTCGTAGGTCCAGGCCGCCTTGAAGTAGATGGCATTGATCAGGTACATGACGATCGACGGCGGAATCCGGTCCAGGGCATTCTCGATCTTTCCGTGGGTCTTGTCCGAGATCCAGCCGTTGATGATGTCCAGGGCCTCGGGCCGGGTGAAATCCATTTCGCGCGTTTCCGCGTCGAAATACGTCTGATTGACTTCAAGGAAAAACGGAAGTACGGGATATCCCTGTTTCACCCAGATGGAATTGGCGATTTCGAAGAGCACCTTCGCATCCTGGTACGGCAGAAGTTCCATAAGCGTCTGATAGGTCTCGTTGATTTCCTCCTGGCTGAGGCCGGTCAGCTCCAGTGTTTCACGCATGGCCCGTTCGGTCTCACCGGCTGCGCCGTTCAATGTCATGCCCAGGGCCATGGACACGCTGAACGGTGATATGAACAGGTTCGAATCCCCGGTTTCCGTGTTCAGCTGGTTCAGAAGTTTGAAACCGAATGTGTTATCCGCGGAGGCGAGGGTTTTTTCTAGGGACGTGGCGTCGCGCGCCACTGGTTCACGGTCTCCGGAATCGTCGTTGGAACCGACAAGGAAGTTGCGTTCGCAGGCGGTGAAAATCAAAATAAGTGCTATCGCAAACGCTGAGATAACTTTCTTATACATATGCGTCTCCTTCTATCATCAACTGTTTGAATAAAATCGTCATTTTATCTCGCCAGAACCATCTTGCGCGTCATCACCTGACTGCCCGTAACGAGCCGTACTACGTAGAGGCCGCTCGCCGCGGGATTGCCCCGGTCGTCGAGACCGTTCCATGTGACGAAGTAGTGTCCCTTGGGCCGCGTGCCCTCGAACAGGGTGCGGATTTGCTGACCGAGCGTGTTGTATACCCAGATCTCCACCCGGGATTGCGCGGGCAGCACGAAACGGATCTGCGTGGTCGGATTGAACGGATTGGGCGCGTTCTGGTACAGATAATAGTCGTTCGGTATATACGGCGGAATCACCGTGCCCGAAGACCCGCCGCCGACCTGAACATTGCTGCCGTTCCAGTTGAGCTGGACATTGTTGCCCAGCGCGAAATAGGCCCCGAGCTCCGGATTGTCCTTGAGGAGCTGGAAGAATTCCGCGCTTCCGAAAGCGATGATGTTCGTGGCGCTGCTGCTGTCGTACTGGGCATCGACCCAGACGCTGTCACGCATGAAGAACGTCTTGTTGCCCACGTATTTCACGCCCATGGCGCTGGTGTTGCTGGTATTTTCCGCGTTCCGCCAGTTGCCGATATTGACTGCATTGTCGAACGCCACGGCACCGGCCTTGTCCCCGAGGCCGTACCAGTTGTCCGACGGAGCCACATCTTCCGTGATCAGGAAGGATGTATAGGGTGTGATGATGCCGTACCGTTTGGCCAGCTCGGTCACCTCGTCGATCAGGGACTGGTTTTCGCCCTCGATGCGGATGATGTTGAGCAGATCGCCCACCTTGCGTATGGCCCAGAGCCTGGGGATGAAATCGCAGGTGAGATCATCGTCCGTGAAATCCGCATCGCAGGTAAACTGCTGAACAGCGCCGTTGGCCGTTCCGGACAGCGTGACCATGGTCTGGCCGCCGTTCAGGTATTTGCCGAGCTGCACGATCTGGGACCCCTTGAACAGGTCCGGGATCGCGGCCGGGAACGGATCCGAAACCGTGACCGGTCCGAAATCAAGGGAACAGTCCGCAAGCACGGGCGCGCTGACCTTCTGATAAAATCCGGACACGGCGATTTCGATATCCTCGTCCGGGCTGACATATACGGACACGCCGTTGTTCTGTTCGGACAGCTGATCCAGGAGATGCGTGTTCACGTTGTAGCCGACACCGAACACAAAAATCCGGCTGTTTTTTGTGTTGGCAGCCAGTATGTTGGACAGAATGCGGGTTTCATCGGTTTCGCCGGCCGTGGGCTGCCCGTCGGTCAGGAAGATAATCATGTTGGCGTAGTCGTCTTCCTGCATGTTGCCGAGTCCGGTGAGCAGTGCATTGTTGATATCGGTGCCGCCTCTGGCCGTGAGTGCGCCGATATACTGCACGGCTTCGGAAATCCGGCCCGATTCGGCTGCCACGGGCGACGGTTTGAAGGAGGTGATGATATCGTCGAAATCGATGATATTGAAAACGTCTCCTTCATTCAAATTGTAGACACAGAACTTCAGCGCCTCCCTGGCCTGGACGATTTTGTCGCCCGACATGCTGCCGGACCGGTCGATCACGAAAATCATTCTTTTCCTGATCACTTCCGTGGTGCTGATTTCCACCTGGGGGGCTGCCATGAGCAGGTAAAAGCCGTCTTCGCCCGCCTCCCGGTATGTGAGCACATGCATGCCGACTTCCTCTGGGGAAACCGTGTAATAGAGCAGAAAATCCGAATCCGGCGTGATATATTCTTCATGATAGGTCACGGTGGCATGATAATCGTCCGTTTTGACCGTATTGATCGTGTGTGAGGGCGAGTAGATGGATTTGACTGCATCTGGAGAGGAGAGATCCACCTCGATTCTCACACTTTCCAGGGGCCTGGAAGAAAACTTTTCCGTGTTCAGGGGGTACATGTACCGGATGATGCCGTTATTGTAATCGAGTATCTCGTCGTACGCGATCTGGACGCGGCGTTCCCCGTGCGCCCGGATCGGCCAGATGCGCGCCCGGAACGTCTGGTTATCGATATATTCGAGCAGGGCCGGATCCAGATGAGCCCGGACGATGCTCTCATAGTAGTTCCGTGCGGAATCTGCGTCCAGTACTTCCGCTTCCATGGGTTCGCCGTCCACATACAGGACAAAATTGGTGAACGTTGCCCCTTCGGGCAGTGGGAATACGTACATGGCCTCGATGCTGTCCATGTCCGTGTCGTTCAGAAATACCTGATCGATTTCCGTGTGGGCCACCTGGTTCTGAATCGTGACCGTGACATGATGGAACTTGACGGCCACATTGATGCCCGGCTCGGGAATAATAAATCCGTCCGCAAACAGGAAAAGCGGGACCAGGACCGAAAAAAGCAAAAACAGTTTGATTTTCATTTTATACCTCCTGACTGCAGTCATTCAAAGACAAGCCTGTAATCCAGTAACGCGATCCCGTTTCCCCAGGCCAGGGACCGCCGGGCCGTGATGCCGACGCCCCTCATGAACGTGATCTCGGTTTCATCGTCCGCTATCTGGGGTGCGTCGCTCACGAATACGCACATGTCCGCGGTCCGGCTGATCAGGGTGATACAGGTCCGGAATCCATCAACCTTGTGAGAAGCGGTTTCGCCCGGCTCCAGACCGAAGTCTGCAAGCAGTTTCATGTTGCCCGAGGCATCGTTCGAAACGTAGATCCGCTTTCCGTCCAGGTGGAATCGTTCTTCATTGACAATATCGCTGTGCGTGTACTGCATGCGGATCGTGTAGCAGGGATATCCACTGATGATCCGCATGGAAGTCACGGTCCATATTTCCCGGATATCCAGATTTTTGTCCGGACTTCCGTTGTATATCCACCGGTTTCCGACTGCGAGCGGAAGAAAGGATTGGGCCGCGTCCGGTCCGGGCGCCGTACTCTGTGAACATCCCAGGATCCATGTCATGAGAATCAGCAAAAGGATGCGGAATGATTCAGGCGCTTGTTTCATAAGGTATGTTCCTTTTTAATGGAATTTTTCCGGTTCGTACCGGGTTATTCCGGCTCCGTGACGAATGAAAATACGATCGGTTCCGGCAGATGGGTTCCGTGAAGATCCCGCACCGTCGTATTCAGGGTCACCGTGTACTTGGTGTTGACCTTCATGCTGCCCGAGGGGATGAAAGAAACCGCATCCTTGGAATCGTCGTTGTACCGGTTCCATCCCTTGATAAAACTGCCGCTCAGCGGCGGATCGATGCTGAATGCGTCGCGTACGGAGGACAGGATGATATAGGTGTTGAACCTGAAACATACGGGGCTGTCCGTGCGTACGAAAATTTCTCCGTTCTGCGGGGAAACGGATTCCAGCTCGAGCGGGGCCGTTTCAAACGAGAACGTATAGGATTCGCCCATGGCAATGCCGTCCAGGTCCCTGGCCGTGCTGTCCACCGTGATTTCATAGACCTGTGCACAGTGCAGGGGACCGCCTGTATAAATGCGGAGCTTGTTCATGTCCGGCCATACGTAAATGGCATCTGTCTGTGGTGATATGCGGACGGCCTGTTCGGTCGTGACCGGATCCATGCGGCGCGGAAATGTCATATATATGGAGGCGCTTGTCATGGGATCCACATAAATATCTCCGTGTTCGGGTTCCGTGAGAATGGTGTTCTGGCTCGTGGAAGACTGAACCGTGCTGAACCGGAACGAGAGCGGAAATTCCAGATGATGGCCGGCTGTGTCCATGGCTGCTGTGGACAGCGTGACCGTATAGGCCGTATCCGTGTAACAGTCGCGTCTGGCCATGCTGTAGGTGAACGAACGGATTTTCGTATAGGTCGTGATCTCGCCGCCGGCATTCTTGTCGGCATTGGCCCATTCCGCATCCGAAAAATAAATGGGCTCGGGATCCTGGGCGAACGATCCCCAGCTGAACAGACCCTCGCTTGGCGGATCCGTGGAAAAGGCCGATTCCACGCTTTCCCGGTCCATGACTTCGGAGAAGCTCACGGAAATGGAAAGCCGCGACCACCGGCGGTCGAATACTACTTCGGATTCGTCTTCCGGATAATGTCCCGTGATGAGGTCCGGCACGTCCGACAGCGTGATATCCCCCAGATAGGTGATGCCGCCTGCCTGAATATCCACGTGCCGTATCCACGTCGATCCGTAAAATTGGGCCTTGATCAGAATGTCATAATTGCCCACAGGCAGATCGTCCAGACAGAATGCACCGTCTGCCGGGCTGATTTCCGTGGAATCCCGGATCACTTCCTGACGGGCATAGACTTTGGCACCGCTGTTTTTCGGTGAGACCACACCCACCAGCGTACCGATCGCGGAGGGAGGCGCAATAATTTTTTCGACCTGTTTGGTACAGGCCAGTCCGAGAAGCGTCATCACAACCAGCATACTCCTGAATTTCATACATGCCTCCTCTTGATATCAGCCGGTATTTCCAAAAAAGGCACCCCGGAATCCCGGTGATCACGGGGAGAGAGAAGACCATCACCGGGATTCCGCCAGGGGCTTTTATCGTATTAATATCATTTTTCGTGTTTCGGTTATGCTGCCCGCCCGGAGTCTGCAGAAAACCAGTCCGGAAGGCAGTGCGGCGCCATTCGCATCCAGCCCGTTCCACAGAACCGTATGTTCGCCCGCCTCAAAAGTATCCTCGATTCTGTTGATTTCCTGTCCCAGTGCATTGATCAGGATCAGCGTGACCCGCATTTCCGCGGGTACGGCAAAGCGGATGGCCGTCTGCGGATTGAACGGGTTGGGATAATTGCCGATCAGGCGTATTTTACCGGGCAGGCTCTCATGCCCGTCGACACCAGTCGGTGTGAGGATCAGATTGATTTCCTGGCTGTTCTGGTCCAATGCGACAGGCGGCGCCTCGTCCAGTGAATGCACATTGCCGTTGTACACGGAACCGATGCCCGCCTTGTTCGCCTGAATGTAATAGGTGCCGTTCTGCAGGCCGGCAAAATTGAAGCGGCCGGTCTCGTCCGTTGTGGTGGAAAAAATAGGCAGGCCGCTGTCGCTGTATACATAAATATCGGCCCCGGCCACGGCATTTCCCTGTTCATCGGTCACCGTGCCTGAAATGATGTTGACTCCGGACCTGCGTGTGATGCCGTCTTCGACGTACCAGTAAAGTTTGGGCGATAAGGTCATGTCGATACCCGTGGCCGGCCGGGCCTGTGAAGTCCCGACGATGACGGCCTTGGACGGTTCGTATACATTGTCATAATATTCAGGCAGAAAATCGGATGCAAAGGCCTGTACGATGTATTCGCCCGGGGGACAGGTCAGTGTATAAGCGCCGTCCGCCTCGGTGACCGCCGAATACACGCGTTCGGATTCCGGCCAGGACTGAATCGTGATTGTAGGCTTGGCCGTGACCACGAATGTTTCCTGCCGCCAGATGGATCCCTTGACCATGGCCAATGTGGAATCGTTGTATCCGTACCAGATGTTCCAGTCCGAACTGATATGTCCGCTGATGGAGGCGCTGTATTCCGAAATGTCGAGCCTGAAATCGGCGTAAACCGTATCTCCCCCGGCGACAGGGAGGGATGTGGCCATATCCCATACGACGGCGTCCGGATAAAAGGCGTATCCGCCGTTAGCGTACACGGCAAGACGGTAATCGTTGTGGTACAACTGCGGAAACCGGTACCGTCCCTCCTCGTTCGTCAGCGTAACCATGGTATACCCGGACCATATATCCATATACGTAAGCATCATCCAGGCATCGTCCGGCATGACTTCCACATAGGCATTGACCACGGGACGGTTTTGTTTGTCCAGCACCACGCCGGTCAGGGATCCGTAAACCGGTCTCAGGGTCAGGTCAAAATTCACATTCGTGATCTGCGTGTTTTCTTCCACCTCGAGTATCGAGGCCGTTTCACGCGTTTCCGCATGGTCAAAATACTGGCGTCCCTCAAGATTGTCCATATAACAGGACGCTTCCGCGATGTAGGATCCGGGCGGCACATGTTCGGCCATATAACGGCCGCTGCTGTCCGTCTGTGTCCACATCCATCCGGACCGGAGCATGTCCGGATCCAGTTCGTCCTCGAACGCGGGCCCGATCTGAATATTGACACCGGAAAGCGGATGCCCGTCCGATGCCCGGACCTGACCGGAGATGCTGGCCCGGGATTCCGCAAACGGCAGGTTAAAATCGACATGCCCGTAATGCGGATTTTCGGCCGTGATCCGGATGGGCTCGGCCTCTTCGTACTCGGTTGTGCCGGGCCAGAAATAATCGAGGTACTGCATGGCCGTTTCCCAGGTGCAGATGACAATATAGGCATCGTCCGGAATGGTTTCCAGGCGGTAATGGCCCGTGCTGTCGGTTCTGGCGGTTTCATAGTACCACATGGCGGACCTGTAAGCCGGGTAGGGTCGCAGTGAAATCACGGCCTTGACCACCGGATCGCCGTTTTTATCCCTGACAATGCCCTCGATGACGCCGATTGGCGGATGAAAATCGACGGTAAAATCGATTCCCGTCACGTCGCCGCCCTGGGAAAGAGTCACAGGCAGGGCATCTTCGATGCGGTCCACGCCCGGATAGTAGGCCGATTGTCCGCCCCACAGCCGGGGACTGTCTGCGCGGATAAAATAATCCCCGTCGGGCAGCCCCTTAATGGTATACTGTCCGATGGAATCCGTTACCGCGATGTGATACCCGAAGCGGAAATCCATGGGTTCGATCCATCCGACGGAATCGGTGCTTTCCGTGATCGCCTGCATAAACACGCCCTGTGCGGGCGCACCGGTATTGTCCGTGATGATGCCGGAAATACAGCCGCCGTGATCGAGCCGGAAATCGATATTCAGCTGTTCCTGGTCCGCGAGGCCGATTGCGGCGGCCTCCTGTTCCGAATGGGCATCCTGGTAAAATTCCGGAAGATAACCGTCCGCATACACACCGATGATCATGGAATCGGCCTTCATGTCCCCGAATGTGTACACCCCGGTGGAGTCTGTAAACGTGTTGTAAAAACAGTAACAGGTCCGGCTGATCAGGACGACTTCCGCCCCGGGAATGGCTTTTCCGGTCGATGCATCCGTGACCGTGCCCGTGACAACCGAGGTTCCGGGCATGATCCGGATCATATTGAAATCGACATTCACGGCTGAAAGGGTTTCGGATACTTCCACGGTCCGGGCGTCGCTTAAAACCCTGACATTGTCGTAGTACAGATCCTCATAACCGTCTGCCGTCGCCTGCACCACATATTTGCCGGGAACGAGTCCGCCGATGACATACCTGCCCAGGCTGTCCGGCTGTCCGATCCCTTTCCAGACCAGCGAATCGCCAGTCGCGTTGCCGGGAGGGGGATCCGCGGTCCATGCATGCACATATGCATATTTTGTCATGCCCGGATCGAGGTTGTACAGAGTTCCTGAAATAGAAAAACCCGTATCCGAAGCCGCAGCCTGTTGAATCCGGGAAACCCAGATCTGCCGCTGTTCGTGGGATGCAGTGCGGAAGCGGCTGATCAGGTCCGCATTCGCGGCATGCGCGAAAGCGGATAGAATCAGGAGTGACCACAGCACTGCTTGAATCCGGTATTTCATACGATCTCCCGTTGGTTTGAATGAAACGAACCCGCAATTTCCGATTTTTTTCAAGCAGAGTGAAGCGCCCTCTACAGCGCTGTTACGGATTTATTTCAAGGAGTATGCCAAACGCCCCGCCATCAATCCGTTTGTCCGTACCGGCCGGCCCGCACAGGATCGTCCAACGTAAAAACGGCAGAAGGAACCTGAAATCAGGCAGGGCCGTCCTGAACCATGCGGTAGAATTTTTTTTTCAGTCATTGTGACAGTGTGATGCCGACCCTGAATAAATCTGAAAGTTACCTCAGAAAACTGAGGATTCTGCAAAAATCTGAGGATTCCGGAACGATACGGAGCCGGATATCAGAACGATTGCGAAATCCCCGCGGACCAGATCATTTTGTCATAATACAGGTCCCTCAGCGGGGATTCGTTCCGGTACAGGCCCAGGCGGATTCTGACCGAGCGGTTCTCCGGGAGATCGCGGATCAGGTCACACAGAATCTGCCTGTTTTCATCGGTTTCGGAGTCCGGGTTGATCTGCATGGCGCTCTGTACGGGTTCGGAATAGGATTTGGATTGATAACGGGTGTAACAGCGCAGGGTCAGCGACCAGGGCAGCGTTCGGACGAGTATCCCTTCGATGCCGGGTTTCTCGTAATCGTACCCGTAACTGTTGGAAACCTGCCATGTATAGGTAAAATTAAGACGGCAGATCAGGCCCCTTGTCCATTCCACGCCTGTGGTTATTTCACGGATCAGATTTTTCTGCGGCATAAGCTTGGGAAGGTAAATGTATTGGTTCGGAGCCTGAGAATCCAGACCGTATGCGATTCTGTCGTATTGCTCGAGTTCCGTATGGTACTGAAAGATGCATTTCAGTTCGGGCATGATGCGGCACTGTACACGGACGCCATCGGCCCGGCTGGTAAAATCGAACCACCCGCTCAGACGGTGGTTCATGGATGTCCAGGAAGAATATCCCCGCACGGAGACGCCCCAGGGAAGGAATGCCAGGGCAGACCATTCGGCCCTCATCCATTCATAGCCGCGGTCGGACCGGAAAAACTTTTTGGTACGTCCCTGAACCGAAGCGCCCAGGCTGCCGAATCTGAACGGCTGAATCAAATAGGAGAGGGAACCGTGATGCACGGTCCTGTTCTCACGGGTGTAATGCTGATATCCCTCGAGGCCGCCGGAATAATTCAAATCGAACCGGTGCATTTTTTTTGCAAGGCAGGCACCGCTTACGGACAGCATAAACCGGCCGCTTTGGTCCGAGTCCGAGTTGTCCAGTGCTTCAAATACATTGTTGTCCTGCACCAGGGAAATATCCATCCGCCCCTGCCATCTGAAATTCTGACCCGGGACGGTTCCGGCGAGGAACAACAGTAAAATGACAATACACTTCCGCTGTCCGGTCATTGAATGAAATCGTTATGGTATGAAACCCGGATTCTGACAGGCGCTTAGCTGCGAAATCATACAGGATGTGTTTGCTGCCGGCTGACGGAGATCGATGTTCAAACCATCTGTCTCAGGCGGATCGTTTACTCCTGTATTCTCTTTCTGGATCTGGCCTGGTCGTCGAACCATTGCGCCCGTTTTCCCAGACTGTCCGCACGGGCCGTCAATTTGTTTTTATATTCTTGTAAAATATTAATTTGAGATTCATTGTCGAACATGCTGTTTTCCGTCTTTGCTGCCGAATACCAATCCTGGTCCGCATAGGGATAAAGGGTTGAGGAACCCGTTCCGTCCAGCTGGTCGAAATGGGCTTTTTCATCGACATTGGCCTCAACGCCGGTGCGCGGGGGTATGTCGAACACGTTGTTCGCTTCACTCGTATGTCCCCGCAGGACCACGCGGTCCATGATTTCCTCGTTTTCGTCGAACAGGTTCAGCTCATTTGTCATATCCGACATCTTTTTCCGCAGATCGTGCTCCTGTCTGATCCGCCGGATTTTATCGTCCAAAACCGCCACTTCCCTGCGGAGCGCATCTTCCTGGTCGAGCAGTGCGTCCCGTTTCATATTCAGGGATTCGAAACCGTCCCACGGCAGAACCGTCAGTTCCATGGCCTGAATGTCCGAAGAAGGAGCCTGGGCCAGTCTCATGCTCCAGGCGTCTTTTTCCGCCATCATCCGACCGGCGTCTTCGAGATGCTTTCTCTGTGAGGACTCATCCGGCGCTTTCCGGGACCGGGTCATGGATTCGCTGATTTTTTCTTCATAATTCCCTATCAGGGCCTGCAGTGTGTCCTGATACTGCCGGTTCAGCCGGTTGATTTCATTCTCCGCTGTCTGAATCTGCCTGTTCAGGAGCTGGGCTTTTTGAAACTGTTTCTCGAGTTTCTTGTGTTCGCTGTAGCTTTTGTGGCCGGACCCGGACTGGCGTATGTGTTCGGCCAGCAGCTTATTCTCCTGAATGCCCTGCTCACGGACTATTTTTAAAGAGTCCATGCGGACATCCAGCGTTTCGAGAACCTGCTGCTGTCTTTCTATAGCGGATCCCGCGATCAGGGGCAAAGCGCACATTCCAATGATGCGGACCAGGCGTCTCCTCGATTTCATGATGGGTTTACTCCTTTTCCAAAAGTCCGTATTTCTCGAGCTTGTAGTAGAGGGCGCCTTCTTTAATTCCCAGAAGCCGTGCGGCCCTGGCCTTGACCCCGCGGGTTCGTTTCAGGGCCTTTGCCAGGAGTTCGCGTTCCAGTGTATCCAGACTGGCTTCCAGGTTCCATGAGTCTTTTGCAATCTCCGTGCCGGAAATATGTGATGTCAGAAATGAGAGGTCGCCGGCGTCGATCTGAGGTGTATCCGTAAGCACCAGCACCCGCTCCAGCGCATTCTCAAGTTCCCGCACATTGCCGGGCCAGGAATAGTCCATGAGTATGCGCGATGCTTCCTTTGTCAGACTGGTTTCGGGCAACCCCCGCTCGGCGGTCATTTTGCCGAGGAAATAGCTTGCCAGAAGCGGGATGTCTTCCTTGCGCTGTCTCAGCGGCGGCAATGTAACCGGCAGGATATGCAGGCGGTAATACAGATCCTCCCTGAACCGGCCGTTCCTGACTTCATCGGGCAGGTTCCGGTGCGTGGCCGCGATGATGCGTACATCCACCTGAAGCGTTTCTTCACCGCCGACCCGTTCAAATTCCTTTTCCTGAATGACGCGCAGCAGTTTGACCTGTGTGTTCAGCGGGATATCCCCGATTTCATCCAGAAACAGGGTGCCTTTATGGGCCAGTTCGAAACGCCCCTTCTTCTGCCGGAGCGCCCCGGTAAAGGCCCCTTTTTCATGTCCGAACAGCTCGCTTTCAAGAACACCCTCGGCCAGGGCACCGCAGTTGACGCGGATAAACGGTTCCGGTTTTCTCGGGCTGTTCTCATGAATCGCACGGGCGACCAGCTCCTTGCCCGTGCCGCTTTCTCCCTGAATGAAGACCGCACTGTCGCTGCCGGCAATTTTGGTGATCGATTGAAAAACGGCTTTCATTTCGGGTGTGCTGCCGATCATCCGGCCCACATTGAACTGCTGCTTCAGTTCCTCCCTGAAATACCGGGTTTCTTCATACAGGCGCTCCGACCGGTTTCGTTCACGTATCTGTTCCGCGACCCGCCTGACCTTCAGAATAAGTGTATCCTTTGAAAAGGGCTTGGTCATAAAATCCCAGGCTCCGGCCCTCATCATGTCGACCGCCAGTTCGACGGTGCCGTAAGCCGTAATTACCAGCACCTCCGCGTATTCGGATTTTGTTTTCACGGTTTTCAGCACATCCAGGCCGCTGATTTCGCCCATTTTATAATCGGTAATCACCAGATCGAAGTCCTGCTTCCTGATCTGATCCAGAGCTTCGGACCCATTAATTACGGCCGTGACTGCATACCCTTCTTTCTGAAGAATCTGCACCATGGCTTCCCGCATGGATCCCGTGTCTTCCGCGATGAGAATTTTTAAATCTGGATTCATCCGCTGTCCCGGTTTTTATTCATTTTCAGGTTTTCGGGCAGGACAAATTCAAATACTGTGCCCTCCGGTCCCGACTGAACAAGACCGATCCGGCCTCCAAGCGCTTCCGTCAGCCGTTTGACAATGGCCAGGCCCAGCCCCGATCCCTTCTCGCGGGTTGTAAAAAAAGGCTCGAAAATACGATCCTGATGTTCCGGAGTGATGCCCGGACCGCTGTCCGCGATTTGAATACGCAGGAGGCCGTTGTCTGCGGTTATTCCGACCGTGATGCTGCCTCCGGTCTGAACGGCATTTACGCTGTTCTCCAGCAGATTGATCAGGATGCGCCGGAGATGTCCCGGATCCGAGCAAAGCTGTCGTTTCGGATCATCCCCGGTCATGATCAGCCGGATACGGCTCGATTCCAGACGCTGCCTGAGAATGTCGTACGTTTCTTCGAGCACATCCGAAAGCATGAATGATTCCGGCTGTGGTGTATCCGGTTTGGCATATTCAAGGAACCGGTGCACAATGTCGTTTAAATACCGGACCTCGGCCTGAATGCGTTCCAGGTGCTTTCGTGCCGGATCATCCGGCCCGATCTCATCCGAGAGCAGCCCGGCGAACAGCGCGATGCCTCCCAGGGGATTCCTGATTTCATGCGCCACGGCGGCGACCATGGCCTTGAGTTCCCTTTCCCGCCGTATGACGTTCAT
>JAFGGN010000115.1 GCA_016930535.1 bacterium | reverse complement strand
TCGGGAACGTGAAACGGAGAGACGGAGAAAAAGACTAAAGAACAAAGACCAAAGACCAAAGAAAAATGACAAAAGATAAAAAAATCCTGTAAGGACGTTATATTTTATGTGCAATATTTTCGGCATTGAATAAGTAAGACGGTGAATGAAATTTTTTCTCCGTTTCACCGATACTCCGGTTCTCCGGTTCACTGTCTTTTGCGGTCCGCGGTCCAGCCGTCCGCTGTCTCTTAATGGGGTCAGAGTGCTGGGCCTCATTTACTCATATACTCATAAACCCATAAACCCATAAACCCATACACCGCCTTACCTCTTCCTGTAATCTTCGGTTTTATGCCGGACGATTTTGCCTTCGATCATATAGATGACGTCTTCGGCGATATTCGTGGTCTGGTCCGCGATCCGTTCCAGGTGGCGGGATGTACTGAGAAGGTGAATGAGGCGCTCGATCCGTTCGGGATTCTGCGTGACCGCTTCCTGGATCAGCTGATACATGTTCCGGTTCATCTCATCGATTTCATCGTCTGCATCGATCACTTCACAGGCCAGCTTTGGGTCCATGTTGACCAGTGCGTCGAGGCTTTTTTTAAGCATGCGCTGCACCAGTTCGGCCATGCTGCCGAAATCCAGCGGAACATTCACAGGGGGCTGAAAAGCCAGAAACCGTGCCCGCTCGGCGATGTTCACGGCCAGGTCGCCGATCCGTTCCAGATCGTTGTTGATTTTTAAAACCGCCACGATGAAACGCAGATCCGTGGCCACCGGCTGATGCAGGGCCAGAAGCTTGAGGCACTCCTCCTCGAGATCGACCTCCATATCGTCGATTTCCTGGTCACTGTCGATCACTTTCTGAGCGGTCTTTTCATCGCGTTCCTGCAGCGATTTGACGGCCAGGTGCAGCGCCTCTTCGACAGCGGCGCCCAGCGTCAGGATGCTTTTTTTCAGCTGATCCATTTCATGGTGCAGACGGACGGACATAATCGGTTCCTCATTCTTTGACGGCATAAAATAATCGAATTTTCATCGAAATGCAAACGATTTATCCGGATATTACTGTATAATAATGTCCTAACAAAACTCTAACAATCCACACATCAAATTCTAACGAAACCGAATTAGTTTGTAATCGTTAATTGGGTGGAATTAACATCAGACACTCAAAGTCTGAAATGAAAAAGGGAAACTGTAAGGAGGAAAAGGCTATGAAGGCTGGTGGAAAAATTGTTCTGGCAGTTCTGCTTGTTGCAGGATTTTCAGCGGGATTGGTGCGTGCCCAGGTTGTTTCGAAGATCGATGGATTGTTTTTCGGCGATTATTATTTCAATGCGCAGAATCATGCGGACAGTCAGGAATCCCTCAACGCTTTCACGATACGGCGCATCTATTTTACATTTGAAAACAATCTGACGGAAAACATCAAAACCCGTTTTCGTCTCGAATCTGAGCAAGGTGAATTTGGAAGCAGTACCAAAATCAATCCGTTCGTGAAGCATGCCTACCTCGAATGGTCCAATCTGATCCCCAATCACAAACTGTATCTGGGAATCGCGGAGACCAACGCGTTCAAAAATGCGGAGGAATTGTGGGGATACCGTTCCATCGAGAAAACCGTCATGGACCTGAACAAGATCAGCTCTTCGGCCGATATGGGAATTGCGCTGAAAGGGGATCTGTCGATGAACCTGCATCACTGGCTGACGCTCATGAACGGTCCTGGATACGGATCGGCCGAAGTCGACAAGTATAAAAAAGTGGGCTATGCCTTGTGGGTGACACTGCCGGGCGGTTGGATCATCGAGGGATATGCCGACTACGAAAGGCAGGATCCGGACAATACGGCATTCAAATACGCGAAAGATTTTTCGGGCAGCAAAGGGTATTACACTGTCAAGGGATTTGCCGGGACCAGCGGTCTGCATTATACCCTTGGATTTGAATGGTTCAGAAAAACGAATCAGGAATCGGGTATCAGGAATGCTGCAATACAGGACGAAGCGATCGTTTCCGCGGAAAAGGCCGACGTGGTCAAATCCGGATATTCGGTTTTCGGATCGTGGATCACACCGGTTCCCAAGCTCAAGGTTTTCGGCCGGTATGATTACTTTGATCCCAACACGAATGAAGATGTCGGGACGGCGTTTGCGAACGGCCTGGTAAAAGGCGGCAAGGATGATGAGACCAGTCTCATTATTGCGGGATTCGATTATATCCCTGTGGGCAATCTTCACCTGATGCCCAATATCGTATATAAATCCTATGCCGCACCGGGAACGGATGCGGATCTGACCGCGCGTCTGACCCTGTACTACAAGTTTAACAGCGGAAAAATCATAGTGGAATAACATATCAGGTGTGCATCACAGTTTGTTGAATCAATAAAGAGGAGTCAAAAAATGAAACGGAACTTTCTTATGATCGTGCTGGCACTCGGAATCCTGGGTGCCCGGGGATTTGCACAGGACTTTATTCAGATCAAGGGTTCGGATACGCTGATCAATCTGGTGCAGCGTTTGTCCGAAGTCTATATGGAAAAGTATCCGGAAACTGCGATTGCGGTGACCGGAGGCGGTTCGGGTGTCGGAATCGCGGCCCTGATCGCCAACCGGGTGCAGATCGCCAATGCATCCCGTCCCATGAAGGACAAGGAATACACGGCCGCCAAAGAAAACGGTGTTGCACCGTATGAAATTGTGGTGGGCATCGATGGTCTCTCTGTCGTGGTAAACGGGGCCAATCCGGTTAAAGATCTGACCATTGAACAAATCGGGAAGATATTCCGGGGCGAAATTCTGAACTGGAACCAGGTAGGCGGATCCGATATGCCGATTTCCCTGTACGGCCGTCAGGCCAATTCCGGCACCTATGTTTTCTTTCAGGAGCATGTCCTGGGCAACAAGGATTATTCTCCACGAATGAAACAGATGAACGGCAATGCACAGATCGTCGAAGGCGTCATTGCCGACAAAGCGGGCATCGGTTATGTCGGTGTCGGCTATGTGTATGATGACAAGGGCAATGTCCGTGAAGGACTGCAGGTTCTGTCCGTCGCCCAGAAACTGGGAGCGGAGCCGGTGAGTCCGCTGATTCCGGACAATGTCAAATCCGGGAAATATCCCATTGCCCGGGCCCTGTACCAGTATGTGAACGGCAAACCGGCCGGTGCGGTCAGGGATTTTATCGCCTTCGAGCTGGGGGAAGGACAGAAGATTGTCGAAGAGATGGCTTTTTATCCGGTGGCCGGCGATTATCTGAAACAGAATGCGAAAGCCGGTTTCTAGAAGCCGGTGAATAATATTACTTCTGGAGAACACGGGCTGTGGCTGTCATAGCCCGTGTTCTCTACTTTTAATAAACAGGGCTTGTTTTTGTGAAAAAAAGTGTTAAGAATAAGAATATGAACGAAAGTCTGAGTCATGAACGGCGCCGGCGATGGCGGACACGATGGCGCCATCTGAAAGAATTTCTGATCGAGAAATTCTTTTTCGCACACGGGCTGCTTGCCATTGTTGTTCTGCTTGGGATTTTCTCGCTCCTCTTCATCGAGGGATTTCCCGCTTTTCGGGAGCTCGGTCTCAAGGCCTTTTTTGGCAATACCAACTGGAATCCCACATCCTTTGTGAAAGAATCCTACGGCATCCTGGCGATTCTGGTGAGCACCCTCATGGTGACCCTCGGGGCGCTCATTCTCGCCGTACCGGTCGGTATCGCGACAGCCGCGTATATTGCCGACGTGGCGCACCCCCGCGTGCGTGAAATCGTCAAACCCGTCATCGAAATACTCGCAGGCATTCCGTCGGTCGTGGTCGGTTTTCTGGGTATCATTGTCGTTGGACCGCTGCTGGCCAAACTTTTCCATACATCGAACGGGCTGAATGCGATCAACGGTTCCGTGCTCCTGGCCGTCATGGCCCTGCCGACCATTATCAGTATTTCCGAAGACGCCATCATGTCCATACCCCAGGAGTACAAGAATGCCTCGCTGGCGCTGGGAGCGAACAAGTGGCAGACCCTGGTGCGCGTCACGATTCCAGCCGCGCTTTCCGGAATCATCGCGGCCGTGATGCTGGGCATGGGCCGTGCCATCGGTGAGACCATGACCGTGCTGATGGCCACGGGCAATGCACCGGCCATGCCGCATTCGTTTCTCGATTCCATCCGGACCATGACGGCCACGATCGCGATCGAGCTTGGAGAAACCGTCCAGGGCGGCATTCATTACCGGTCCCTGTTCGTGATCGGGTTCATCCTTTTTATCATGACATTTGTGGTCAACCTGATCTCGGATATGGTGCTGGAAAAATATCAGAAGGTGAACCGATGAAACCGGACCTGAGAAAAACCGAGGAAAAAATCGGATTCGCCGTCATTCAACTGGCCACACTGCTCGTTATCGGCATTCTCTTTTTTATCATTTATGATATTTTCAGCAAGGGTGCGGGTGCCGTCACCTGGGAATTTATCACGGATAAACCGCGGAAAGGCATGACCGAAGGCGGCATCTGGCCGGCCATTGTCGGTACATTCTGGGTCAGCCTGGTCACCATCGTGTTTTCGGTTCCGATCGGTATGTTCGCGGCCATCTACCTGAACGAATACGCAAGCAAGGGGCGCATTGTCCGGCTGATCCGTCTGGCCATCAGGAACCTGTCCGGGGTTCCCTCGATCGTGTACGGATTGTTCGGTTTCTCCCTGTTCGTCCTGATGATGAACCTGGGACTATCCGTTCTTTCCGCGGGCCTGACCCTGGGGCTTCTCACGCTGCCCTGGACCATCACGGCCAGCGAAGAGGCCCTCAAGACCGTGCCGATGTCCTACCGTGAAGGCGCTCTCGCCCTGGGTGCGACCAAATGGCAGACCATTCGCTCGAATGTGCTTCCCTATGCGGTCCCGGGCATGCTGACGGGAACCATCCTGGGACTGGCCAGGGCAGCCGGAGAGACGGCACCGATATTGTTTACCGGCGCGGCATTTTTCTGGCCGATACTGCCCAAATTCCCGGAAGTGCTCACCAGGCAGTTCATGGCGCTTCCCTATCATTTGTTCATCATGTCCACCCAGCATCATGAAATTCTGAAAGTGCGGCCCCTGGCCTATGGCACGGCCCTGGTCCTGATCGTGCTGATACTTCTGATGAATACGGCGGCTATTTTTATCCGGTACCGGTTCCGCAAAAGATACAAACGAATGTAAGTCCAATTCAGTTATATGAGGCAACGCATGTCCGAAATAAAACTGTATACGAAAGATTTCAATTTTTATTACGGAAAATTTCATGCCCTGAAAAATATCAGTCTGGAAGTTCAGAAGAATAAAGTCACGGCCCTGATCGGTCCGTCCGGATGCGGCAAATCCACCTTCCTGCGTTCACTGAACCGGATGAATGATATCATACCCGGAACCTCGGTGGAAGGAACCGTGTGTCTCGATGGTCAGGATATCTATGACAGGAACATCGACGTGGTCGATCTGCGGCGCCGGGTCGGCATGGTGTTTCAGAAAAGCAATCCGTTTCCGAAATCCATTTTTGAAAATGTCGCCTACGGCCTGCGCATCAACGGTGAGCGGGACAGGGGAAAAATCGCCCACCTCGTCGAGGAAAGCCTGAAAAACGCGGCACTGTGGGATGAGGTGATGGACAGGCTCGATACGTCGGCCATGGCGCTTTCAGGCGGTCAGCAGCAGCGGCTCTGCATTGCCCGGGCCCTGGCCGTTCAGCCCGATGTCATCCTGATGGATGAACCGGCTTCGGCTCTCGATCCGATCGCCACCCAGAAAATCGAGGAGTTGATTTTCCATCTCAAGGATGATTATACAATCGTCATCGTGACGCACAATATGCAGCAGGCCGCCCGGGTCTCCGATTACACCGCATTTTTCTACCTTGGAGACCTGATCGAGTTTGATGAAACGGACAAAATATTCACGAATCCCTCAGAAAAAAGAACAGAGGATTATGTGACGGGAAGGTTTGGATAAGTCAAGAACAAAGATCAAAGAACAAAGACCAAATAGAAAGAATAAAAGCAAAAGATAAAAGATTCTGTCTGCGTTTTTAACCGGCAGGCCGATGCAGCAGTGATCAATCCGGATAACGGGAAGTTGATGGGTAAAAAAAACAGGAAAAACCATGGAACGCCATTTTCATGAACAGCTCGATACACTGAAAAAACATCTGATCCATATGGCCATGGCCGTTGAAGAAGCGATTGCATGCGCGATCGAAGCCCTGGTCGAACGCGACGACCTGATTGCGGAAAAAGTCATCAATATGGATGAACGGATCAATGAGATGGAAATCCAGATCGACGAGGAATGCCTCAGGCTGCTGGCATTGAATCAGCCCATGGCGTCTGACCTGCGCTTTGTCACTTCAGCCATGAAGCTGAACAACGACCTGGAGCGTATCGGCGACCATGCGGTCAATATCGCGGAGCTTGCGAAACGGCTCAATCACAATGATCCGCTCAAACCCCTGATCAGCATTCCGCGTATGGCCGAAATCGCCCAGTCCATGGTCAAACAGAGTATCGACAGCTTTGTGAACGCAGAACCTCAATTGGCCAAGGATATCTGTAAACGGGACGATGAAGTCGATAATTTCGACGACCAGATTTTCCGGGAACTCCTTACTTACATGATGTCCGATCCGAAACTCATCCCCAGGGCCCTGAACTATGCACTGATCAGTAAAAATCTGGAGCGCATTGCGGATCTCTCGACAAATATTGCCGAGGAAGTCGTTTTCATATACCAGGCGATGACGATCAAGCATCATCAGAGACCGGTTCAGCTGGATGATATCCGTTCGAGATCTTGATTGATCTTCATACCATCCGCCTCGGGCGTTTCACGCCCTCCGGGAGCGGATCTTTCGCTCAACGGTTCATTTTTCTCCTGTAAGTGCCTCCGCGATATTCAATCCATGATCCTGTATGCGTCTGTACGCGTTCAGCATGTCCAGAAATATCAGGCTGGCCAGCGGTGTGGTCTTTTGTTTTTCGAGCCGAATCAGATGCTCCCCCCGGATATCCTTGATCTGATGAACGAGACGACGGCTCAGGGTCTGTATTTTTGACATCGTATCCCTGTTTTTAATTTTTACTGATTCGCTGATCGTATCGAGGAAAGCCGCAGTTGTATCATGAAGCACAAGAATTTCCCTGTCACCTTCAGGCGCGAACTGCAATTCATTATTTCTTAAACGGCAGCGCATTTTCAGGATGGAAACGATATAGTCGCTGATGGATTCATATTCGTCGGCCATGCGCAGCTGCTTTCTGGCTTCAGTCGTTACCGAAACGCTGAGATTCCCCGAAAGCATTTTACCGATGAAAAGAACGATTTCCTTTTGTATATGATCGAAAATTTCTTCCCGATGAAATATCTTGTTTTCGATGATCCGGTTTTCGTTTTTATCTTCGATACATGTCCGGAGCCAGTCCATCATTTTATGGATATTCTCTCCCATGAGCGCGATTTCCCTGTGGGATTGCTCGATGGCCAGGGCGGGTGTGTCGTATAACCGGATATCCAGGTAGGTCAGATGCGATTTTTCCTTGACTTTCTTCGCCGGGACCAGGATCTCGACCAGCCGCGTGTAGGGTCCGAGAAGGGGTAATAAAATAAGCACGACGAACAGATTGAAAAACGAATGCGAGAAAGCGATTCGTGTGGCGATCGGGAGCGATTCATGGAGTACTTCGTTCAGAAATATAACATAGAATTTAAAAACCGGGATCATGACCGTAACGCCGATAATATTGAACAGAATGTGCGCGTAAGCGGCCCGGCGTGCAGAGGTATTGGTTCCCAGGGAAGCGAGAAACGCGGTGATGGTGGTTCCAATATTCTCACCGAGAACCAGCGCCACGGCGGTCTCAAAAGTGATGGCCTGCGTCATGGCCAGTGTGATGGTCAGCGCGACCGTGGCGGATGACGACTGAATGATCGCCGTAAGACCCGCCCCCACGAGGATGCATTTGAATAATCCGAACAGTGTCCGGGGTTCGAACGCGGCCATCAGGTGCATGAATTCAGGCAGATCCTTGAGAGGTTCCAACCCGGTTTTCATCAGTTCCAGTCCGAAGAAAATCATGCCGAGTCCGACAAAAACCATGGCAATGAACTGGACGCGGTCGGATTTCGCGAATAAATAGACCAAAACTGCGACTCCAAGAATGGGCAGCCCGTAATCGACGAGGTTCAGCGCCACGAGCCAGGCTGTCATGGTGGTGCCGATATTGGTGCCCATGATCACGCCGATCGCCTGCCTGAGCGTAATCAGCCCGGCATTCACCATGCTGACCACCATGACCGTGGTCACCGAGCTCGACTGGATCAGGGCGGTGATACTGGTGCCGACGCCGCAAGCAATGATACGGTTTTCTGTCAGTGAATTCAGGAGTTTTCTTAAACGTTCCCCTGTGGCCGCCTGCATGCCTTCGGACAGGTATTTCATGCCAAGAAGGAATAATCCCAATCCGCCAATGACTTCAAAAACGATATGAAAAGCCATTTCAAACGTCATAAAGGTGCCCTCATGAGCATTGCGTTCAGTGAGTGTTAATCTATGGGTTCTTTTTTATAAAATCCGATTTTATCAAACGGATTGGCCGCACTCGAAGCGACATTTTCAAGATGGGCGCCCACCCGTTTCAGGTATCTCGCGAACAGGGCATTGACGACTGCGTCCGCAACCTCGATTCCTGATTTATTCACAACGTCAGAGATGTATTTGTCGAAACTCTTCCGGATAGGATCCAACCGGTCCATCAGCTGCTGCCCTACATGCATATCCCCGATGCCGAACACTTTGCTGATGGCATCGAACTGGCCTGCCAGAAACTCCGCCTGTTTGATCAGTTCCTGATCGATGGACGGGGATTTTTTTGTACAGAGTTTCCGCAGTTCGTAGATATTTTTTGAATAATCCCCGATCCGCTCGATGTCGATGATGATCGAGGTTAACACAAGGGATGCCACAATGTCCTGCCGGGGATTCATGGCCATGTTTTCGAGCAGTTTCCGACGGATGGCCGTCTCTCCCTGGTTGATTTTCTGGTCGAGCTTGTAAATATCAAAACTGGAGTCCCTGTTTTCCTTCAGCGTGGCCACCGCTTCTACGAATACGGTTTTTGCATTGGTGAACATCTCTCCTGTTTCGGCAATGGCCTGGTCGACCAGGTCCCCCTTGCGCATGATTTCCATCAATTTTTTGAACATATCAGAAGCCTCCTCTTGAAAGGAAAATAATAAGCAGCGGTATGCCGTAAAACATCAAGACGAGATAGGTCAGCACAATATACCGGTGATTGGCCGTGAATTTCCCGAATTGACAGGCGATGGCGATCGGAATTTTTTTAAGCGGATAAAAACAGATGGTGCCGCCGACGTTGAACAGCAGATGGGCGAACGCAACGGACAGGGCTGCCGGATTTTTCGTCACCAGTGAGGCCAGAATGGCCGTAATGGTCGTGCCGATGTTGGTGCCCAGAACAAACGGAAAGATGTCGGCCACATTGAGAATACCTGCTGCAACAATTGGCACAATCAGCGAGGTCGTTGCGGAGCTGCTCTGAATAATTGCCGTCACTGCGAGACCGAGAATGAATGCACTGACCGGGGAGCTGAAAAGGTATTGATGCAGCAGATTCTCGACCCGGCCCATGGCGACTTTTTTCATCAGATCGACCATGTATTTCAGGGCCAGAAACAGCATGACGAGAGCGAAAACGAGAATGCTCAGTGCCGTGGCCCATGCCGGGTCGGGCAGCACAGACTGAATCCCATTGATCAACATTTCGGTGACTGGTTTGACAATTGCTTTCAGCGGGCTGACGAATTTTAATCCGCCAATATGGTCGAATGAATCGGCAAGAAACATGGCGGATCTGCTGATAATATGCGTAAAGTGCTCGAGCGGCAGGAACAGGGTGACGGCCAGAATATTGAAAAAATCATGTACAGTGGCCGCACTCAGGGCTCTCGAGAATTCGTTTCGCCGTCCGATATGGCCGACTGAGACGATGGTATTCGTGACTGTCGTACCGATATTGGCGCCCATGACAACCGGAATCGCATTCGTAATTGAAAGCCCTCCGCCTGCCACCAATCCCACCAGAATCGATGTGGTTGCGGAAGAACTCTGTACGAGACTCGTGGCGAGAAGACCGATCATGAGTCCCACAACCGGATTGGAGGTCGTTGTCATTAAATTCTTCGCAAAATCCTTTCCGAAAAGTTTGAATGCGCCGCTCATCATTTCGATACTGACAAAAAACACATAAAGTACAATTAAAAATAAAATCAATTCGATCAGGTGCTTCCTGGCATAGGGGCTCATGAGTATATCCCTTTTTGATGACCAAAATATTTCAATTTATAATAATAATGGCGATATCACAAGGGAAATGTTCTATGGTTATGAGCACTATGTTAAAATTTCGTTTGTTTTTAAAAATCGCTCAATCGCTGTTTATTCTCCTAACAAACATTTAACTTACCGTTCTTAAAATTCTAATAATTCGCTGATACCTTGTGCTCAGAAAATTGATTCTGAAAGTTAATTTCAAACCGGAGAACGAGTATGATCAGCGCAGTGATGCAAAATTTACATGATTGGGACACGGTTCTGTGCCTTCAGATCTTTTCGATGAATGGAAGAAGGACCCTGGACCGGATCATGATCGCCGCTTCAAGACTGGGAGATGGATATCTGTATCCTGTAATCGGACTGGTCGTTTTTTTGTTAAACAGGACAGCGGCAATGATGTTTCTGCCGGCAGCCCTGATCGCTTTCGCTATCGAGATTCCACTGTACAAAATCATCAAGCAAAAAATCAGGCGTGCACGTCCATGTAATATGATTTCAGAGATTAAAAACCTGATTTCTTTCCCGGATGAATTCAGTTTTCCTTCGGGTCACACAGCCGCGGCCTTTTTAATGGCAGCTCTGCTGAGTGCATTTTTCCCGGCGTTCATTGTGCCCGCCTATCTGATTGCGATGGTTATCGGTGTTTCCAGAATATACAATGGTGTGCATTATCCGGGTGACGTGCTTGTCGGTAGCCTGATTGGTCTGGTCAGTGCTAAAATCGGTCTTCTTATCATCGGTTGAGGTAACACATGAAAGTCGCCTATTTCACGGAAAGTCTGCCTCCCAATAAAGACGGCGTTACAAAAACACTGTGCCGTCTGGTCGATACACTTGAATCGGAAAAAATCGAGTACAAATTCTATTCTCCGGTGAAACCGGATGAATCGGTCGAATGGACCCGGAAAGTACGCAAGGTGCCCTCTGTTCCGTTTGCACTGTATGATTATTACCGCATGGGGCTGCCTTATTTCGAGGGTATTTTTCAGGAACTGGATGCATTCAGACCCGATCTGGTTCATATTGTCAGCCAGACCCTGCTGGGCTGTTACGGATTGAAATACGCCCATAAGCGCAGGCTTCCGATTGTCAGCAGCTATCACACGCATTTTGTACAGTACATGAGTTATTACGGACTCGATATGCTTGCAGATGTGGGCTGGCATTATCTCCGTTGGTTTCATAATCAGTGCCAGTGTACGTATGCACCTTCACCCAGCACGGTTGCCGAATTACAGAATGAAGGCATCGGCAGTGTCGAGCTTTGGCAGCGCGGCATCGAGCTGGACCTGTTTTCACCGGAAAAACGAAGCGATGCGCTGAGAAATTCGGTGACTTCATCCGGAGAACCGATTCTTTTATTCGTCGGCCGGCTCGTTCGTGAGAAAGATCTGAATGATCTGATCGATGCCAATCAACTGCTGAAGGAACGCGGATTCCGGTTTAAACAGGTCATTATCGGGGACGGACCCATGCGCCAGGAACTCGAACAGGAACTGCCGGACGCGCATTTTACAGGATTTTTAGCCGGCGAGGAACTGGCTGTATGGTATGCATCCTCGGATCTGTTCGTTTTTCCGTCGACAACCGAAACATTTGGGAATGTGATTCTCGAGGCGTTCGCTTCAGGCATTCCTGCTGTGGGAGTCGACAAAGGCGGTGTGGCCGACATCATCACGAGCGGAGTGGACGGCATGATCGCCTTGGCCAACAATCCCGGGGATTTTGCCGAGAAAATCGCCTTTTTTCTGAAGGATTCAAATATGAGCCGGCATTTCGGCCGTGACGCAAGGTTCACTGCACAGAAATACAGATGGGACACGATCAACAGGAAATTGCTGGAAAGCTATCAACAGGTAATATCACGTAACTGACAGGGAGGTGCATTGGAAAGCTTTTCCAGAATCGATTTACATGTTCATTCACAGTATTCGGTGACTGGAGATCCTGTCCTGGCATCCTTAGGTATCAAGGAAAGCTACACAACACCCAGACAAATATATGATCTGGCGATGCATCGCGGTATGGATTATGTCACCATAACGGATCATGATACGATTGCAGGAGCACAGGATATCGCACATCTGGACAATGTGATTGTCGGGGAGGAAGTGACCTGTTATTTTCCCGAAGACAGGGCGCGAATCCACGTGGTGGTGCTCGATATCGATGAACCGGAACATCGGATCATTCAGTCACTCCGGATGAATATTTACGAATTGACGGCCTATCTGAATGCCCAAAAAATACTGCATTTCGTGGCCCATCCGTTTTTCAGAATGACCACGGCACTGACATTGGCCCATTTTGAAAAACTGATGATCCTGTTTAAATGCTTTGAAGTGCGAAACGGCGGCAAACTGCTTTGGCCTGATCAGTTACTCGAAAATTTACTGGCCGGACTCGATTTCGAGATGTTATACAAGCTGGCGGATCAATACAATCTGGAACCGCGTGGAGAGGAGCCCTGGATCAAGTATCAGGTTGCGGGTTCGGATGATCATGGCGGCATTCTCGTCGGTTCGCCGCATACGCGTCTGCCCATAGCCGGTTCCAGGAATGAATTGCTTAAACATATCCGTGAGGGACGCACCGAATCCTCGGAAGAGGGGGGGAGTCCCCTGGCTGTGGCCCACAGTATTTTATCGGTGGCGTTTCATCACTTCGAAAGAATGACGGACAACCGTCAATTAAAATCCCGGATTATATGGAATCTGGCCGGACAGATCTTCAATAATGTGGATCCGGACCGGATGCTGAACTTCCCCGCCCGTATCATGCTGTTTCTCAACGAGCAATTGGATCTTTTCGGTGCAGGCAGCAGCAACAGAAATTCCGGTCTGTTTGTACGTGAACTGGCCAGGCTCGTCAAATCGCATCCTGAATTCAGGCAGTTTTTGAGCGAGGGATTCGAATTCAATCATGAAAACAATGAAAAACTGTTTGAAATCACGAGCACGCTGATCCATAATTCACTGGTCCGTGTTCTAAGGAAATCGGGTGAGCAATCAGAACTGAAACAGGTGCTGAAACGGATCAGGGAGCTGCGCCTGGTAATCACGGTAATGCTGGTCTATCTGATCGGATTCAGGACAGAGTACCGGGATCGTCCCCTGATGCGGGAAGTACGGCGGAAATACTGTGCGGATGACAATCAGGATCCGGAGCATATCGCGGTTTTTACGGACGGGACGAGCCGTGAAGTGGTGCATCATCTGGTCCTGAAGAATTACAGGTACCGAACCTTGAGCCGGAATGCCAGGATTTACGCATTCGGACTTTCAGAGGAAGAAGTGAACGCCGACGACCGTGAAAATCACAAAAGTTTGTGTCAGTTCAAAATCAAATCGCATTCGATCGGTCTGCCGCCCTTTCTCAATATTTTAAAGCGATTTTTCGATTTTGAATTTCAACATATCTATCTGCATTCATTCGGTTCCATGGGTATTCTTGGGCTTTGCACAGGTAAACTGCTTGGCATTCCAGTCACCGCCATGTTCCCGCGTGCCACATTCGACGCATCACTCTACAATATGGCAGCGGATGGATTCGAACGTTTTCCTTTGATGCTGGTCAAGATGATTCTTAAACATGCGGATCATGTTACGGTGACCACACCGGAGGACATGGAGTATCTGCTGACGCTTCATATTCCGATGGAACGGATCGATCTGCTGCAGCCTTCCAGAAAGAAATTCAATGTATTATAACAATCCTTTTTAATCGGGTCCGGACAGATGAGCAGGTTCAACAATCGATTGCCAAAATTTGGAAAGCCCATTGAAAATATGTGATATGACACAGTCGTATTCCGTGACCAGCGGCGGCGTGCGGACCTATCTTCATGCAAAGCAGAAGGCCATCCGGAATACGGAACATTCGCATATTCTGATCGTGCCCGGTGAAAGCGACCGGGTGATACGAACGCATAACCTGACAACCTGCACAATCAGGGGGGTGCCGATTCCGAATTGCAAACCCTACCGGTTTCTGCTGAGGCTGGACAAAGTGCAGCAGATACTCAGATCTGAAATGCCCGATATTATTGAGCTCGGTGACAGCTACCTCCTGCCGCAAACCGCATTCTATTGCCGGCGGTTTTTCGAAACGACCGTGGTCGGGTTTTATCATACGGATTTTCCGACCGCATACGTGGAACCGATCGTTCAGGAGCGATTGGGATCCCGGCTGGCCTCTTTCTCAAAAAAACGGGTCGAACAGTATGCCAGAGATCTGTACAACCGCTGCGATGCGACAGTAACGAGTTCCCGTCAGCTTGAATCGAAACTGAAATCCATGGGCATCGACAACGTACGCTATATCAGTCTTGGTGTGGATATCAACCAGTTTCACCCGGCGAAACGGAATCCGCGGATCAGGCGCAGCCTGGGCCTGGAACCCGGGGACGCCGGTCTCATCTATGCCGGTCGTCTGGATGGAGAAAAACGTGCGGACCTGCTCGTGCATGCATTCAACCGCATTTCCGATCATTTTCCGGGACGGTTGATTCTGATGGGTGAAGGACCGCTGAAATTGTGGATTAAGGAACAATGCCGGCATAATTCGAAGATCACACTGCTTCCGTATGAACACAACAGGGAGAAGCTCGCATCCTTTCTGGCATCTTCGGATATTTATGTGACGGCCGGTCCGCATGAGACTTTCGGTCTTTCGGTCATCGAGGCCCAGGCATCCGGATTGTGCGTGATCGGCGTGGATGCCGGCGCACTGAAGGAGCGTGTACCGGCGTCGTTGGGTGTGCTTTGCAGGCCGGACCATGTTGAGAGTATGGCCAATGCGATGATGGAGACGGTCCGGGATTCCGGCTTTCGTCAAATGGGAATCCAGGCACGTGCGACCATCGAGGCCGGGCTATCATGGCAGCATACGTTTGCGCGTCTGTTTGGTTTATATGATGAACTTTCTAAAACAGACGGGAATCGTCATCGAAAAATCGCCTGATTTTAAAAGGATATTCCGGATACTCATCTGGCTGATTCCCGCCGGCGTGATCGGCCATGCGGTTTTTTCCATATTAAAAACCGACAGGTCGGTATTGGACTCAATGGGTTCATTGTCTTTCGGATATCTGATTCTTGCCTTTTTTCTTTCCATGTTTCCGTGGATTCCCGATGCCCTGAAGGTCATAATCTGGACCCGTTTTCTGAAAAATCCGCTGAGTTTCAGGGATGCTTTTCAAATCGTTATCAGCAGCGAACTGGGATCGGCGATCAGCCCGACCGCTGTGGGGGGCGGTTATGTCAAACTGGGAATGCTCGTACAAAAGGGATTTCCGGCAGGCACGGCTGCTTCTCTCATGATCCTCGGAAGTATGGAAATCGGGCTTTTCTTCAGTATTGCTGTTCCGGTATCAATCATCATCACAAAAGCCCACCAGCTGCCGATTTTCGATCAGGTCATCTGGCGCTTCCTGATCCTTTTTCAGTCCAGGACACTCTGGCTGGTTCTCGCTGCTGCCGTTTCAGTCGCTCTGTCCTGTATCTGGATCAAACCGCTCAGACAATGGCTGGGCCGGTTCGATGTAATGAAAAAATGTTATTCCGGAACCGTCAGGTTTATCAATGATTTTACATTGATCTACAGGCTGATAATCAAAAGCGGCAAGCGGAGGCTCTGTGTTACACTGCTGCTGACCGCCGTGCAGTGGACCAGCCGTTATACTGTGATTTCTGCGCTGATGGCTTTTCTCAACGTACCTGTCGATCCTGTTCTCTTTTTTCTGTTTCAATGGGTGGTTTTCAGTCTGGGGATTCTTATACCCACACCGGGAGGTACCGTCGGTGTTGAAGCTGCGTTCTATTTTGTGTATTCTGCCTTCATTCCCGGAGGCATCATGGCTCTGACTACTGCGGCCTGGCGGTTTTTGACCTATTATTTTCTGCTCATTATGGACAGTATTGTGTTTATTTTTATGCACCTCAATATTCCCGCGGTCATTACCCGCCGATTGCGAATCGGCCTTGAATTCTTAACAAAAATCTAACATTTACCTATCAGTGGATTAACATTGAAAGCTTAATTTTTTAATGCCGGGTGGCAGAGCATTTTTTCGTTTATGTTGTCGGGCATATGCCCAGGGACTGTAAAGGAAGGAGTTGTTCAAATGGATGGATTTAAATTAATCAGCAGACAGTATCGTATGTTATCAAAAAATCGGTTTGGAATCATTCTTCTTCTGTGTATTTCCACATTTCTGAATGCGCAAAATCAATCGAGGGGGATCATTACGGGTCGCGTGGTCGATGAGAGCACGGGTGACGCTTTGATCGGAGCCAACGTGCTTATCAAAGAAACCACACTGGGCACCACGACGGATTTTGAGGGCAATTACCGCATCAATCGTGTTCCGTTCGGTACTTACATGCTGCGCATCAGCTACATGGGATATGATACACGTGAAATTACGGATGTGCGTGTGCTTACCGGGGAGCCCGTCCACTTCAACGTGGCTCTGAACAAACAGGTGCTTCAGGGAGAGGTGGTAACCGTCACCGCCAGTGCCGTGCAGAGTACCGAAGCCGGACTGCTGAAAATGCGCCAGAAAGCGACGGCTGTCAGCGATGCGATCAGCGCGGAAGCCATCTCCCGGACAGGCAGCGGCGATGCAGCTGCAGCCATGAAAAAGGTTACAGGTGCATCGGTGATCGACGGCAAATACATCTATGTACGCGGTTTGGGTGAGCGTTATTCAACCACATCACTGAACGGGATCGAGCTGCCCAGTGCGGATCCGGACAAGAAGTCCTTCCAGATGGACCTGCTGCCGTCGGGTCTTCTGGAAAATATCGTGACCCTGAAAACATTTACGCCGGACAAACCCGGCACGTTCAGCGGCGGCCTGGTGGATGTGAATATCAAGGATTTTCCCGAGAAATTCATGCTTCAGGTTTCGACCTCTGCGGCATACAACGATCAGACCACGTTTAACGATCATTTCATTCTTCCGAACAGCGGAAAAAACGACTGGCTTGGTATGGATGACGGATCCCGGGATATTCCGGTCGCTCTGCAGGCGGATAATATCGAAATACCCCGTTACAGCTCCGTCCGGACCCGTGAAGAGGCCTATTATCTGGATGGTCTTTCAAAATCGTTTAATTCCTTTATGTCGCCGGTTTCCGCAGATGCCCCTCTGAACCAGTCCATGTCGATCGCGTTTGGAAACCAGTTTCAGCTGCTGAATCAGAATATCGGTTTTCTGGGATCTCTGACCTGGGATCAGAGTTATTCGTTTTATGACAACGGAGTGGTCGGACGATGGAACATGCCGGGACCGATCGATGAAGTGGAAGGACTGGATTCACAAAAACTTTTTAACGATGTCAAAGGCTCGCATCAGGCCAATTGGGGCAGTACTTTCAAACTTTCATACAAGAATGCTTCTTTGGGGCATATCACGGCCCAGCATATCCGCACGCAGAGCGGTGAATCGACTGCACGGTACCTTTCAGGCTACTGGCAGGATCTTCCCTCCACGGCCACGTTTGAAACACGCGTACTGAGCTGGACGGAACGCAGTCTCAATTCATTCCAGTTGTCCGGAAAACACCGCCTGTGGGGCGCTCACATCGACTGGAGTTCGTCCCTGTCCGAAAATGAACAGGTCGAGCCGGATCAGCGTTA
>JAFGGN010000114.1 GCA_016930535.1 bacterium | reverse complement strand
GGCAAAACCACGCTGGCCCGCATCATCGCCAATCAGAGCGGGGCCGCGTTCCATGCCATCAGTGCGGTCACCTCGGGCGTGAAGGACATGCGCCAGATCATCGAACAGGCCAGAATCAGACGGCTGCGCAAACCGGAACCCACCATCCTGTTCGTGGATGAAATTCACCGGTTCAACAAGGCCCAGCAGGATGCACTCCTGCATTCAGTGGAGGACGGCACGCTCACGCTCATGGGCGCCACCACGGAAAATCCGTCATTCGAGGTCATCGCGCCCCTGCTTTCAAGATGCCGCGTACTCACCCTGAATCCGCTTTCCGAAGCGGATCTGGACACACTGATCGGAAGGGCCCTGAAAGAGGACACGCTTCTGAAGAGCATTCCGGTCCGGTTCGAAAAAAACGTCAGAGCCGGACTGATCAAAATGGCCGGAGGAGACGCCCGGCAGGTGCTCAATACACTCGAACTGTGCATACAACTGTCCAGGCCGGATAAAAAGGGCAGGCTGATCACGGAAACCGTGCTCAAGGAAGCGCTCCAGAAAAAAACGCTGCGCTACGACAAGGGCGGCGATCAGCATTACGATACGATTTCCGCGTTCATCAAATCCGTGCGCGGCTCGGACCCGGATGCGGCCGTTTACTGGCTGGCCCGAATGCTCGAATCCGGAGAGGATCCCCTGTTTGTCGCGCGCAGGCTCGTGATACTCGCATCCGAGGACATCGGAAACGCGGACCCGCAGGGCCTGGTGCTGGCCAATGCCGCTTTCCAGGCCGTGCACGCGATCGGCATGCCCGAGGCACGCATCATCCTGGCCCAGGCCGCCACGTATCTCGCATCCGCACCCAAGAGCAATGCGGCCTACAAGGCCGTCAGCGAGGCCATGGCCGATCTCGATCAATTCGGAGCGGAACCCGTGCCCCTGCACATCCGCAACGCGCCGACAGGGCTCATGAAGGACATGGCATACGGCGAGGGGTACAAATACGCACACGATTTCCCGGGCGGATTTGTCGAACAGGAATACCTGCCCGAAAAACTGAAGGACCGTATCTACTACCGGCCCAAAAATTTCGGAGCCGAAAAAACCATACGCGAAAGGCTGATTTACTGGTGGAAATCCCGCAGGAGCGGTAAATGAACGCGGGGAAAAACCGCCTGAGGCGCGCCTTCACAAAATGGCTGCAAGCCTCGGAAGCGGGCCGTGAATTGCTGTTCCGGATCAAAAAAACACTGAAGCGGCTCCCGGAACCGGATCTGGAGTTTCCGGAAGCGTTCGGACTCGAAATCACCAGCGTCTGCAACCTGTCCTGTGTGCATTGCCCGCCGCATCATCCGGATTACAGGCACATGCACCGCAAATACGGGCACATGCCCATGGCCCTGTTCGAAAAGCTCATGGATGAAATCGACACACACGGGCCCCGCCGGATCGCCCTGCACAAGGACGGCGAACCCCTGCTCCATCCTGAAATACGGTCCATCCTGAAACGGGTGAAGGCACGCAGGGATCATACGGTATACCTCACCACCAATGCGCACAGTCTGGATGAATCCGTACAAATCAGCCTGATCGAAAACCGGATCGACCATGTCAATTTCAGCCTCGGGGCGGCCACGGCCGCTTTTTATGAAAAGGTGCGCGGTCCCCGTTTCGACCGGGTCATTGATAACATCCGTCATTTTCTGAACACTGTTCGTGAATCCCCGTGGAAACCCCGTATCTCCATGCAGATCATCGACCTGCCCGAATATCCGGAGATGAAGGCCGAGCTGCGGCGCTTTCATGCACTGTGGCGGAACGAGGATGTGGAAATCGCCGTATGGAAAAAACTGAACTGGGGCGTCATTCAAACCGGAAAATCCGTATTCAGACGGTATCCCTGCTATTCGCTTTGGGAAATCATGTTCGTAAACTCGGATGGCATTGTTTCGCCCTGCTGCATGGACTGGACGCAGGCCCTGAAAACCGGCAATGCCGCGGAACAGTCCCTGTCCGGAATATGGAAAGGCGAATTGCAGAAAAGGCTGCGTGAATATCATACGGCGGGCCGGGAACAGGAACTGCCCCTCTGTGCATCCTGCAATTACTGGAGCTGGCTCCCCAAACTGGCCGAATACCCGATCTGACTGAAACTGCTGCGGTTTTTATCGGGTTTGTGTTGATTATTGTTCAAATCCTGCGTAACTTATATAATACAGACGACATGCGGATCCGCAGACGGCCGTGACACCGGATCCGCACGAAAGTTGAGTTATCGGAGAATCATATGGACAATTCTTTGTACATCGGTGTGGACCTCGGGGGGACGAACATCAAAGCCGGCGCCGTGTCGGACACGGGCCGGATCATCCATGAAATCGAAACCGCCACAGAGGCGGATCAGGGACCGCCCCATGTGCTCGACAGAATCGCCGGGGCCGTTCGGGATCTGAGCGCGTCGATACCGGGCGACGCGGAAATCGGCGGTGTGGGAATCGGCATTCCCGGTCAGATCGATGTGAAGCACGGCCTCTGTCATTTTGCGCCGAACATGAAAGGCTGGGACGAACTGTCCGTGACGCCCGCTCTCGAGGAAAAACTCGGCTGTCCGGTCATTCTCGATAACGACGCGAACGTGGCCGCGCTCGGCGAATATGCCTACGGCGCGGGCCAGGGCAGCCTGCACATGCTCATGGTCACACTCGGAACGGGTGTGGGCGGCGGACTGGTGCTGGATGGGCGCATATTCCGCGGCGTACGCGACCTGGCCGGGGAATTCGGCCACATGTCCGTGGATTACAACGGCTTTGTGTGTTCCTGCGGCCGGAAAGGATGTATCGAGGAATACGCCAGCATACGCGGCATCGTGCGCATGGTCCGGGAAAAACTGGACGCGGGCGCTGAATCCTCCCTGCGCAGCGTTGAAAAACTGACCCCCAGAGAAATCTATCACGACGCCGTCAACGGGGACGCGCTGGCCATCGAGGCTTTTGAACGGGCAGGCGATTATCTGGGCATCGCCATTGCCGATGTGGCGAATCTCCTGAACATCGAGCGTGTGGTCGTGGGCGGCGGCGTGGCCAATGCAGGCGATTTCATTCTGAATGCGGCCCGGAAACGCGTGGCGCAGGATGCCCTGCCCGTGGCCGCCAAATCCGTGGAAATCGTCAGGGCCGAGCTCGGAAACTCTGCGGGACTCGTGGGTGCCGCGTATCTCGCCAGAACGGCCGCTTCCTGAAAAGGGACATCCATATTCATGCGCATCCCGGTTCCGGCCGTGTAACCCGGGTGTCCCGGACTTCGTCTGTCAGGTACAGGATCAAAAACAGGACTCACTGATTTTCAAACCATTTTTACAACCCGTTGCGCGAGGGAAACAAGGATTCGGCCTGGCCGCAATCCTTCTCTTTTTTTTGGGAGCGGTCCCCGCACACACTCAGGAACCCGCTTTGTCGCAGCAGGCGGATTCCTCACGGAACGCGCCTGTGTCCGTCAATCTGCCCGATTCCGTGACCACGGATTCAGTGACCGTGCATCGCTCCAGAAGAAAGGCGTCGGACCTGCAGGGCCCCATCGACTATGAGGCGCAAATCATCGAAAACTGGGTGGATGAAAAAATCACCGTGCTCACGGGCCGCGCCAGGGTCAAGTATCTCGACATTGCACTGTCCGCTGCGAAAATCACGGTCGACTGGGACAAGCGCGAGCTCATGGCCGAGGGTGCCCCGGATACAGTATGGACCGCCACGGAGGACGGCGATTCCGTCCGAACCGAACAATGGAAGGGCATACCCGAATTTACGGAAGCCGGTAATGTGATGATCGGCGACCGGATGCTGTACAATTTCAAAACACGAAAGGCCTATGTCGAACGCGGCCGCACCGAATACGATGCGGGATATTACCGCGGACGGGCCATGAAGCTCATGGATAAAAAAAATATCTACGTGGGCGACGCCGCATTCACCACATGCGACAAGCCGCAGGACACGCATTTTCATTTTTCCTCGAAACAGATGAAAATCATGGTCAACGACAAGGTCATTGCCAAACCCGTGATCATGTATATCGGTAAAATTCCGGTCATGGCCCTGCCGTTCGCGCTGTTCCCCATCAAAAAGGGACGGCATTCCGGACTCCTGATCCCGCGCTACGGCGAAAGCGCGTACGAGGGCCGGTCCCTCAGGGGCCTGGGCTATTACTGGGTGCTCGGCGAATACTGGGATGCGCGGACCACGGTCAACTACTACGAAAAATCCGGATTTCTTTTTCGCGGCGATACGCGGTATCACAAGAGGGATGTGCTGAGGGGCAGTATTTCCGGCAACTTTACACGCAAGGACTTCGAAACGGACGGCCGCAAGGAACGCCGGTGGGATCTGAACGTTCAGCATGACCATACGATCTCACCCACCACGAATATCCGGGTCAATGCACGGCTGGTCAGCTCGGACAACATCTACCGCGATCTGAGTGCGAACAGGACCGACCGCATGCGGGGGCAGATTCTTTCCAATGCCACCTTTACCAGGCGCATCGGAACCTCCGGAAATCTTTCCGTCAATATGAACCAGACGCGCAACCTGCGCCAGGACACCACCACGTTCCATGTTTCCGAAACCATGCCCCAGATCAGTTTCTCGAACCGGTGGAGCAACCTGATCGGCGGCAAACGGACTTCCTCCGGAAGGGAGGTCTGGTATCGCCGGTTCAGCCTCCCCTATTCCTTCGATTTCAAGGGACTCAGAAACCGGACCACGTATCAGCCCGGGCACGGGGAAACGCAGAAATCGGAGGGTGTGGGCGCGGATCACCGGCTGAACCTGTATGTTTCACCCAAACTGTTCGGATGGCTGAACCTGAAACCTCAGCTCAACTACAATGAAACATGGACAGACCGCAGGAACCGGTTCGAACTGGACACGCTGACCAATACGTTCGAAGAAAAGGAGGAACGCGGCTTCTATACGGTACGCACCTTCAACGCCAACATGTCCGCCAACACCAAAATCTACGGACTGTTCAGGTCCGGATTTTTCCCTGACGTTCAGGTGCGCCATGTGATCACGCCGACAGTCAGCTTCCGGTATCAGCCGGACTTCACGGACGATGCCTGGGGATACTACGTCAGCATGGCCGACACGAACGATGCCGAAGTGAGAAAAAATCCGTATTCGGGCGTGGGTGCGGTCAGCCCGTCCCTGGGAAGCGAACAGCAATCCCTGTCGTTCAGCATCAACAACGTGTTCCAGATGAAAAAAGGCGAGGGCGAAAAGGCCCGGAAAATGGAGCTGTTCACGTTCAACACCTCTGGCGGATACAACTGGAAGGCCAAAACGCACAAGATGCAGAATCTGCAGTCTTCTCTGCGGGCCAGGCTGCTTGGACGCCTGAACCTCAATATGAGTACGACGCATTCATTCTATCGATACACATCCCAGGGCATTGTGACCGACGCGCTGTACACGGACGGCATCGACTGGACGGACTGGAAATCCCTGCGCAAGGCCAGGCTCGCCAAAATGACGAACATGACATGGAGCCTGGATTTCAGTCTGAAGGGAAAAGCCGGCAGTGCCCCGTCCCGTACGTCCGGACCGGGCATCACGCCCGAAACCGTGCCCGGAGAAGACCTTTCCGGAGATCCGTTCACGGACTCGGGCCGGGATCCGTTCGGCAGCTTCTCCGGGGACCGTTTCGAACCGGAAGACGCGGAATCCGGCGATGGATTCAGCATACCCTGGAATTTCAGCACACGGATCAGTTATTCCAAAGGGCTGACCCGGCGAAGCAAAAACGTATACACCAAACTCAATCTCGATTTTCGTCTGACCAAAAACTGGAAAGTCACGTGGCGCAGCCATGTGGATCTGAAAACCAAAAAAATGTCGAGCCAGGATTTTGTGATCTACAGGGATCTGCACTGCTGGGAGGCCCAGGTCAACTGGACGCCCACGGGACGTTACAAACGCGTGTATCTGAAAATCAACATCAAATCCAGCATGCTGCAGGATATCAAGGTCGAGAAACGCAGCGGCCGGATGGGATATTATGGATATTGATTGATCTTCAAACCACTGACTTCGCTAAAGGTTCCTGATGCCGGAAAATGGATCCGGACATGTAACTTTCGGGTTGCAAACATGCGAAATTATTGGTACAATCGTAGAAACCGGAATTGCCTATGAAACAAATACATGTTACGGTGCTGTTCGGGGGCCGGTCGCCCGAACACGATGTGTCCCTGGAATCCGCATTCGGTATTCTTTCACGGATCGACCGGAAAAAATACCGGGTGCAGCCTGTCAAGATCTCCAGGGAGGGACGCTGGCACCTGATCGGACCGGAAACGCCACTGGCCTGTACGGCGGATCTGGACCGGGCCTCCGGACAACGGGTCATGCTGGGTGATCCCACACTGAATGGTTTTCTCCTGATCGGTGAAGACGGCAATACCGCGCCGCTGTCCACGGATGTGATATTCCCGGTCCTGCACGGTCCGTTCGGTGAAGACGGAACGATTCAGGGGCTCGCCAGCCTGTCCGGCATTCCCTGCGTGGGCGCCGGTGTGCTGGGATCGGCCCTGGGCATGGACAAGGTGATGATGAAGCAGCTCTTCATTCAGAACGACCTCGAGACCACGGACTTTATCTGGTTCCTGCGCAGTGCCTGGCAGAAAGAACCGGAGGCGATCACGCGGGGTGTGAACGAAGCCGTGGGATATCCGTGCTTCATCAAACCGGCCAATGCGGGCTCCAGCGTGGGCATCAGCAAGGTGCACGATGAAAGCGGCCTGAACAGGGCCGTGGATCACGCCGCCGGATTCGACCGCAAAATCATCGTCGAAAAAGCCGTGAATGCCCGTGAAATCGAATGCGCCGTACTCGGAAACGATGCCCCGCAGGCGTCCGTGCCGGGCGAGATCATTCCGTGCAACGATTTCTATGACTACGATGCCAAATACATCGACGACCGGAGCCGGATCGTGATTCCCGCTGATATCCCGGACGATGTGGCCGAACGTATCCGGTTCAGGGCCGTGGCCGCATTCAAGGCCGTGGACTGCGCCGGTCTGGCCCGGGTGGATTTCCTGCTGGAGCGTGACACGAACCGCATTGTCCTGAATGAAATCAATACCATCCCGGGATTCACGCCCATCAGCATGTACGCCAAAATGTGGGAGGCTGGGGGTATCGGCTATACGGAACTGATCGACCGGCTGATCGGCCTGGCTGTCGAGCGCCATCAGGATATCATCCAATCCAAATTTTACCGTTGAGGTTTTCATGAAACGACTGACAACCATGCTCCTGTTCCTCCTCGCGCTGAACGCGGCTGTGGCGGAAATACCCAAAAAATCGTGCATACAGTTCAAACCGCATGTGTATGTGGGCATGGGCATTCTGTCCATCCTGTCCGAAGATCCGCCCTATTATGCGACCATCGACCGGGAAACCGGTGCCCTGGAAACGAGCAATTTCCGCTTCGGATCCCAGGGGCTCAATTTTCAGGGGCAGGCCAGGCTGAGCCTTATCCAGATCGGGCCCGTGTCTCTGGGCTACACGTTCTGGGGTTACAGGCACCGCTATGAAGATGAGTATCAGGAAATCTGGTACAGGGAATTCGTGCTGTATCCGCTGACGTATGATCTGAGCCTGCATGCGGGCTGCATACAGATCGATCTGCCTTTCCTGAATATGGCCGGTGGAAAAATCAGGCCCTTTGTCGTGGGCGGCGCCGGACCGTTTTTCGGTAATACGAAAGAAGTGTTCTATATTTTCGACCCGGTGTACGAGGGCCTGATCTGGAAATACGTGTTCAGGGATAGAAAATTCGACGGCATGGCCTGGACAGCGGGCACGGGTGTGATCGTTCATCGCTATTTTTACGCCTATATGGGAATCACGCAGTTCAATGAGGACAATCTGCCCGGCAGTCTCTTTCTGAACGTGATTGTCGGATTGACTTTATAATCGCCGTTGTTTCACACCAGGGGGACACACAACCCCGGTCCTGACTGAAACGGCCGGTGCATCCCCGAAACCGATAAGGAACCTGATTGATTCATGAAATTTGAAACCGTCATCGGACTCGAAGTTCACGCGCAGCTCTCCACCCTGTCGAAAATGTTCTGCGGATGCAGCATCCGTTTCGGCGCGGCCCCCAATTCACAAACCTGTCCCGTGTGCCTGGGCATGCCCGGCGTCCTGCCCGTGACTAACCGGACCGCCGTGGAATATGCCGTACGCATGGGACTGGCCGTGCACTGCGACATTCAGCCGCATTCCGTATTCGCACGCAAAAATTATTTTTATCCGGATCTGCCCAAGGGCTATCAGATCTCGCAGTATGAGGAACCCATCTGTCTCGGCGGATGGATCGATGTCGAACCGGAACCCGGTGAAAAGAGAAAAATCCGGATTCACCGGATCCACCTCGAGGAGGATGCCGGCAAATCCGTGCACGACGAAGCGTACATATCGGGAAACGAGACACTGATCGACCTGAACCGGTGCGGAACGCCCCTGATCGAGATCGTGAGCGAGCCGGACATCCGTTCTCCCAAGGAGGCCTATCTCTACCTGCACAAGATCCGTCAGATGGTCCGGTGGCTGGGCATCTGTGACGGCAATATGGAAGAGGGCAGCCTGAGATGCGACGCGAACATATCGCTCAGGCCTGTGGGAACCACGGACCTGGGCGTCAAAACGGAACTGAAGAACATGAATTCCATGCGCGGTGTGGAAAAAGCCCTGACCTTCGAGGTCAAGCGCCAGACCGAAATTCTCAGTGAAGGCGGCGCCGTGATCCAGCAGACCCTGCTGTGGGACGAGGCCGCGGGTAAGGCCGTTCCCATGCGCGGAAAAGAGGAGGCCCACGACTACCGGTACTTCCCGGATCCGGATCTGACTCCCCTGATCGTGGAAGAGGCCTGGGTCAGGGAAGTCGGAGAATCCCTGCCCGAACTGCCCGACGACAGAAAGAACCGCTGGACCGCGGATTACGGGCTGTCGGATTATGACGCATCCGTGCTGAACGAGGACCGCGGGATTTCGGATTACTTCGAGGATGTGGTGCGGGAAACTGACAATCCGAAAACCGCGGCCAACTGGATCATGGGCGAAGTGCTGCGCAGACTGAACGAGGAAAAAACCGGCATTGAGAACCTGAAAGTGCGGCCCGGTGACATATCACACCTGATCCGCCTCGTGAATGAAGGCACGGTTTCGCATTCCGCGGCAAAGACGGTTTTCGACCATATCGCGGAAACCGGGGACACTCCGGACAAGGCCGTTGAAAAACTGGGACTGAAGCAGGTGTCGAACGCATCCGAGCTCGGGGACCTGGTTCAGAAAGTGATCGACGACAATCCGGATGCGCTGAAAAAGTACCTGGGCGGCAAGGATGCGCTGTTCGGATTTTTCGTGGGCCAGGCCATGCAGGCCAGCCGCGGCAAGGCCAATCCCAAGGTCGTCCAGGACCTGCTCCGGGAAAAACTGAACGCATTGCGGCAGTCCGAATCATGATTGAAATTCAGGATCTTGTAAAAACATACGGCGGCCGGACCGCCGTGGACCATGTGTCCTTTACCGTGCCCGCGGGCCAGATCTGCGGCTATCTCGGTCCGAACGGTGCGGGCAAGACCACGACCGTGAAAATGCTGACAGGCATGCTGCCCCCGGCCACGGGTACGGCCCGTATATGCGGATTCGATGTGCAGCAGGACATCCTGGAAGTCAAGCGCCGCATCGGCGTGGTGCCGGAATCCGGCGCCCTGTATCAGAGCCTCACGCCCCTCGAATACCTGCAGTTTACGGGCAGGCTATACCATATGGACGAAAACGACCTCCGGTCCCGGATTCTCGACCTGGCCGGATTCTTCAAGCTGGACAGTCATCTGAACGAATCCATGCAGTCCTTTTCCAAGGGCATGAAGCAGAAGGTCGTGATCCTTTCGGCCGTGTTGCACAATCCACCGGTCATTCTTCTGGACGAACCCCTGAACGGGCTGGACGCCAATGCGGCCCTGCTGCTCAAACAGCTGCTGCGCCATCTCGCGGATCAGGGCAAAACCATCCTGTACTGCTCCCATATACTCGAGGTGGTCGAAAATCTCTGCGACCGCGTGGTGATTCTGAACCAGGGCCGTATCGCGGCCGACGGATCCGTTCATGATCTGAAGACCATGACGAGCCAGGCCTCCCTGGAGGGCGTGTTCAGCCGGCTGACCTCGGACGAGGACACGGCCGAACTGGCCAGGGCCCTCTCCAGGAAAATCACGTCGGGCAAAACGCCATGACCGTCCGGACGGTTTCCGAACGTTCCGGACCGGACTGGAGCCAGTTCCGCAACCTGCTCCGTGTCAGCCTCGTTTCCGAATGGCGCGCCTCCCTCCCGTCCGGAAGCGGGAGACGGACCCCGGTCTGGGTACGCCGGCTGATTTTCTACCTGGTTATGGGATTCAGCCTGGGTTTCAGCCTGCTGACCCGCGTGTCGCCGTCCCTGTATGCCCTGTTCACATACGCCTATCTGATGATGATGACCGCCATGGGCATCATCCTGGAATGCAGCCAGGTGCTCTGGACACCGGACGACCCGGACATCCTGTATCATCGTCCCGTATCCTCCTCCACCCTGTTTCTCGCCCGGACCGCACATCTCATGATTTTTATCGCCATGTTCAGCCTGGTGCTTTCCGTGGGGCCGATCAGCATGACGTTTCTCCTGTCCGGATCCGGAACGCGCTTTCCGCTCGTATACACGGCCGGGGCCGTGCTGTGCAACCTGTTCACGGCCGCTTCCATGATCCTTGTCTATACATCCCTGCTTCAGCTTTTCCGGTTTGAAAAACTGCGCTCCCTGATCACGGGCATTCAGCTGATTTTCACCATGGTGCTGATTTTCCTGTACCAGTTCATCGCACGCACCGGATGGGAAAGCACGACCGCGGGATTTCAGCTGAGCAGCTCCTGGCTCAGATGGCTGCCCCCGGCCTGGTTCGCCTGTCTCGTTGAAACGGCGTCCGGGGCCGGTCAGGCAAAACCGGTTCTCTGGATATCGGGCATTCTGCTCGCCTGCCTTCTATTATTCTGGACCGGATTCCGGAAACTGTCCAGGCGCTATCTGCACGACCTGTCCTTTTCATCCGAATCCCCTGTCCGGGCCAGGTCTCCGGTTCCGGCATCGCAGAGGATCCGGCCCGTTCTGCGCTTCTGGCCGTTCATCCGGCACGCCGAAACGCGCGCCGGATTTTATCTGGTTCTGAACCTGCTCAGGCGGGACCGTTCCGTCAAGGCGTCCATGCTGCCCATGCTCGTCATGCCCCTGGTCATTCTGATCTGGGGCGTCATCGAGCATGACATCACGGATCCGTTCCTCATGCCTCTCCTGGGAGGGGGCACCAACAGCATGCAGATGCTGCCTTTTTTTATCGCCTTCATCTTCCTGATTACGTCCACGGCATGCGCGTACAGCCAGGACTGGGAGGCGGCATGGATATTCCATTCCGCGCCGGTCACGTCATGGGTCCGTTTATGGGCGGGCATACGGCTCGGCCTGTTCGCGGGCCTCATCATCCCGTTCTATGTGCTGCTCGGAATTCTTTTTGTCACGCAGTTTTCGGCCGTGCATGCGCTTCAGCATACACTGTACCTGTTCATGCTCGGCCTGGTCTTCCTTTCGATTCTCGGGTTCCGGTCAAAGGGGACGCCGTTTTCCAAAAAACGGGAGCGTGGCGAACGCATGGGCGCGCTGGCGTTTCTCGTGTTTCTGATTCCGTTCCAGATCGGGGCCGTGCTTCTGCACCTGGTCGCGTATCAGAACCAGACCGGCTGGTTCATGACCATGGCCGGTCTTGTTATCCTGTGGCAGGTGCTGGAATGGATCGGAAGGAGAAAGACGATTTTGAATGTTAAATGAAGGGCCGTTCGTTTATCAGGAGAGTGAAACGGAGACGCGGAGCAAATGAGAAACGGAGAACAACCCGATCTTTTTTATCTCCGTTTCTCCGAAGCATCCCCGGTCTGTTTCCAAGCATTCGCATTGCCGATTTCATTTGGAATTTGTCTTTTGGAATTTATTTGTCATTTGGTATTTGTAATTTGAGATTTCATGCGGTCCGCGGTCTGCCGTCTGCGGTCGATAAAAAGAGGCCGGGTCGCAGGATCTCATATACTCATACACCCATATACCCATCTACTGCTTTTATCGGTCCGCAGTCTGCCGTCTGCGGTCTTTAAAAAGGGGCCGGGTCGCAGGATCTCATATACTCATACACCCATATACCCATCTACGCTTTACGTTTTTCCCACTCCGCCACACCCACTCCCGCGCTGCCGGACAGCACATCCATCCACGTATCCAGGCGCATCCACCAGACCATGGGATCCTGAAGCGCCCAGTCCACGATTTCCCAGACTTCGATACCGAAAATGAGTATGAGGGCCCACTGCCATTTCAGCCCGCTCCACCGCGACAGCACAAAAAAAATACCGAAATGCATGAACCAGGATATCCAGTCCGTGTACAGCAGGGTTTTCAGAAGCATGAAGAAATAGGACACTGGGCCATCCTTTGTTTTTAGGTTCAGGACAGGGCGCCTTCCAGGCTCTCCCACCGGATGCCGTCCCGGTCGATCACCTGAATGCCGGCGTTCATGCCGTTGGGTTTGATGTTGTCCGGGCGCATCCAGCCGCCCGTATTGCTGATCCGGAATTCTTTTCCCGAAATGTGCACGGATTCCGGCTCCTTTGTGGGGCGATGCGTGTGCCCGAACACAAAGGTGAAGGGTGCGGGGATGTCCTTGTCCACGGGCAGAAAATACTCGCGCGCCTTGCCCTTCTGATACCGGTTCAGCACGTACTTTTCGAGATAATGCACGATGCGTTTCTTCATCTTGTCGTCCAGGGGCATCTGCAGCAGGTCGCCTTTTCTGTCCAGGGCCTGCACCGGGATCTGCCTGAAAAGGACCCGCAGCACGATCTGCAGCAGCACCGATTTCCACCAGGGCAGATTGAACGACTCCATGAGCGTGTTCCGGATTTCCCTGAACAGCCGCCGCACGGTCTGCTGGGCCCTGTACCCGCCCGCCTGCCAGATCTGCTCCAGTTCGAACAAATGCTCGGACATGCGTCCCGCATGACCCAGGTCGTAATCCAGCGCCTCCAGCCAAACGTTGTTGAACGCTTCCAGCTCCTCCAGATGTGCGGGCTCGATAATAAAATTGATGGGCTTGAACAGCGGCTCCAGAAAGTGGCCGTGCGTGAACAGGTAACAGCTCAGTTCGCCGTTACCGTCCGGAACCGCAAACAGATGATGCGGATACTTGACGATTATTTCAGGGCATTCGTGACTCTCGGGCCACAGATGCGGCAGGATGAGCTCGCAGGGCTCATGCGTCTCATGGGTCGAAAACCGGACATCCACGAAAAGATAGGGATACATGTCGTTCGAAGGCGGGGCCCCGCCTTTGAGCATGCGTCCCGTGATGTTGGTCTGTTCCACCATCATGCGCCAGAAATGATGATCGTGATTCCCCGGAACGTATATGATTTTGGTTACGGCTTCCGATTCGGCTAAAATCTGAAAAAACGCCTTCACATCCGCATACACCTTGTCCCATCCGGCCAGGGACAGTTCCATCAGGTCCCCGTTGATCACGAGCGCGTCCTGCGGCCCGAGACGGTGCAGCATGTCCAGTACGGCCTGCCGGTTGGCGTCAAAGGCCGGGTTTTCGATATGCAGATACGATTCCGGTTTGCCCAGATGAAGATCCGAAATGGCAATGACCGTGTTCAGCACACGCATGATAAAAATCTCCGTTATTTAAAGACGGCATCGATCAGCGACTGAATGTGTTTCTGCCATCCTTTCCATAAAATCAGGTCCAGGAGCACATTGTACAGCCAGTGCGCCATGATCACGGGCCACAGGGACCGGATGCGCAGGGCAATGGCCGCCACGCCCACACCCCAGAAAACCGTTCCCACGATTTCAGGAACCGGCTTGCCGTAATGCCAGGTGGTGTATGCCAGCATCTGAATCAGGATCGCGTACAGACCGAACCGGCGCACAGCCGTGCGTTTACCCTCTTCGCCGGGGCAGTCGATCTCCACGGAATGCAGGCCGAAGAGCAGATAGCCGCGGAACGCGAACTCGATCGTGATAAAAAACAGAAGGTACACACACTCGTATGCCAGAAATTCCCATCCGCCCGCGATGGTCCGCGCAATTGTACCGTCCACGTTCCACTTCTGAAAAAGCGGATATGTCTTCTGCTGACCGGCATCCACGGATGAGAGCACGACGAAGACCGACGTAAAAACGAGCAGCGTCCAGAACGACACCCACGCCTTGCGGCGGTTTTCAGGTCCCGGCCAGCCCAGGCCGAATTCGCCCAGGCTCGCCCTGAAATGAAACCGGATGATGCAGCAGGGGACGAGCACCACCAGAATGAATCCCGCCACGAACGACACGAGCTCCTCGCCCCAGGCCAGCCCGAACGTAACCGTTTTGATCCACGACGAACCCGCGAAAAAACGGATGACTTCCAGGTTGCCGTGCAGGCCCCACAGCATCAGGCATGCGAAGCTGCTCCACAGAATCACGGCCGGCCTGTCCTTCAGTTTTTTGACCGTGGTCCAGATAATGGCCCATATATCCGCCGCATCGAAATGGCCGTCCGCAATGCGCTCCTGCGCCTCGGGGCTGAAATCCGGTTTTGCCGGCAAGGACAGTTTCATGGATCAGCCTCCCTTCCGGTTCCGTGAATACAGTTTTTTATACCACTTGCATCCCTTGAACAGATTGTACAGCAGTTTCGTGATCCATACGCCGATCCGTGAAAAGATGTTTTTGGGCGGAAACAGCGTGTAATCGATATACAGCGCAGCCGGTTTCATGTTGATGAATCCCCAGGCCACGTACACCTCTTCCAGAATGTCGATGCTGTCCACGATTTGGTCGGTCACGTTCTTCCAGGGCATGAGATCCTGGAATTTCGTGCCCGTATCCCCGGCCACTTTGTATTCCGGATACACGGTTTTCCCGTCATTCAGCTGCTGCACCACGCGCTTCAGTATGCGGGATTTCATCGGATCGAGTCCCGCCCGCCTGAATATCTCCATGTCCACAGCCACCGCGTCCCGGCCGCCGAACAGCATTTTCAAATGCCTCGGACTGGGTATCTTGTATCCCTGAAATCCGTCCGACGCCACCCAGCCGTCCACGAACGCAAAGTGCACCGGGAAGTTGCGGTACGAGCGCCCGGTCACGTCCCACACCTCGTACCGGATATGGTACTTGCACACCTTGTCGGGATCCGGAAAGCACCCGTAGATGTTTTTTACGGCCAGGGTCATGTAATCATGCTCGTGCGTCTTGCACTTGGCGAACGAAATGCGGAAATCCGCATCGCGCCAGGTCTTTCCCACCGTGTGCTTCCAGGTCTTCGTACGGCCCGAAAAATCCGTGTATTCATACTTTGTTTTTACGGATTCCTCGGTCAGGTCCCTGACCGTGTACCTGCCGTCCGGACTGTACCCGATCTGTGCGGCCACAAATTTCACGTTGTGATTTTTGAACATGCGCCCCACATCGTTCTGCGCCTCCACGACCGTGATTTTCGTGAAGCCCTGGCCCCGGATGTGATCGACCAGCGCTTCCACCAGCGCCCGGTCCGTTACCACCACCTCATGATCCTTCGGATTGATGTACACCATCATGTTCGGTTTGATCACAACCGAAAACTGATCCTTCGTTTTTCCGGATGTGCCGAACTGTGCGTTGAGCACCGCGTCAAATTGCGTGATCGAGAGCAGTTTCTGAAATTCAAGATGCTTGTCTGTGCCGCGAACAACGCCCACTGTGTTATCCATGCGCTGTCTCCTGTTTTTCAGAAAAATAGTTCTTGATATAAAAAAGAAACAGAATATAACAAAGGGAAACGATCAGGATATACACCGGAAAATCCCGGTTCCAGAACGATCCCATGCTGTGCAGCATGGCCATCTGCTCCTCCGAATAATTCATGAACCGGTAGATTTCCAGAAAATCGTGCTTCATAAACGTCATCACGAATGAAACCGAACCGGTCAGGATCAGGCCCACGAGCACCCACCAGGCCCGCAGGCTCTGCCTGTATAATTCCCGGATCAGGAACACCTGAACGATAAGCAGGAGCGTCGTGACCAGCGCCCCGGCCAGTCCGTACAGCAGGGTGCCGAAAAACGGCACGGTCCAGTGGTACATCGCACCGGACATGAGCGAAACTGCGCCGTAAACCTGCATGAAGCACACGGCCAGCACGGGCAGGGGTTTCCGGTCCGTCCAGCGTTCATCGGGATCGTAATACTCGAACGTCGCCTTCACGTTGGGGTTCCGGTAGATCACGATGAAGATCAGCGGATGCACGATGAATATCAGGCCGGTTGTCAGAATCACGATCGCGTACATCAGCCCCATAAGCACGGGATCCTGGATCTCGCCGACCATGATCCTGATAATGTCCCGGAATATCACGGCCATGAACAGGGTCGAAAAAACACCGGTCGCGAGCCAGATCCAGTGCAGAACCAGGATCAGGGCCCTGGCCCACCGCTTTTTCATGGCGGACCCAACGCCCAGACCAATAAACACGCCGCCCAGGACAAAATAAAACAGGATGGACGGCACCATGGCCGCGGCCGGCTGACCTCCCTCCCCAGTCAGCATTCCGGCAGCCATGGACAGCAGCATGAGCGGTATCAGCAATAACGACCCCGCGCCCATAAAAATCATCACCACCCCGAAAAACGCCAGGGTCCCCCTGCGGTCCTTGAATGGTTCGGGCGTATCTTTCATGTTTTTTCCCTTGGCTAAAATCATTCGCTGTAAAAGGGTAAACGCGTAAAAGTGTAGAAGGGAAAAAAAGCTTGTTTTGTTTTTCCCCTTCTACGCTTCTACCCTTCTACTCTTCTACTATTATCCTTTGCGTCCTCTGCGCCTCTGCGGTTTTCTCTTTAATCTTTAATCTTGTTTCTTTAATCTTGCTAAATCCTAACGAGAACGTATCGAAGCACGAATATCACAGCGACTGCATAGACCAGCCAGCTGATCTCCCTTCCCCGTCCCACGGCCAGTTTGATGACCGGGTACGTGATGAATCCCATGGCCAGACCGTCCGCGATATTGAAGCTGAGCGGAATACCCAGCAGGATCAGGAACGCCGGAATGCCCTCCGACGCGTCCGCCCAGTCGATTTTGCTGACATTGCGCACCATCATGGCGCCCACGATCACGAGTGCCGGGGTCGTCACCGGGTTCACGGGTCCCGCGTCCGTCATCCACCCGCCGCCGATCATGCTCACGAGGGGTGTGAAGAAAAGCGCGGCCAGAAACAGGAATCCGGTCGACACCGCGGACAGGCCCGTGCGCCCGCCGTATTCCACACCCACGCAACTTTCGATAAACGATGTCACGGTGCTGGTGCCCGAGCACGCGCCCACGACCGTGCCCACCGCATCGGACACGAGCGCCCGGTTCGCATTGGGAAGCTGATTGTCTTTAATCAGTCCTGCCTGCTCGCCCACGCCGATGAGCGTGCCGACCGTGTCGAACATGTCCATGAACAGAAACACCACGATGAATGCGATAAACTCCGGCATGAATGCATGTTTGAAATCGAACTGGAAAAACGCATGCGACTGCGGCAGCCCGAACACACCGACATATTTTATCTTGCCCCACACCAGGCCCAGGACCGTGGCGCTTACGATGCCCCACAGAATGGCGCCCTTCACGCGCCGCACCTGCAGCACGGCCGTAATGAGCAGCCCGCAGAAGAAGATCAGCACGTGCGGCTCGGTCAGATTCTGGTTAAACGCCACCAGCCCGCCCGGAGGCGCATCCAGGATGATCCCGGCGTTCTTCATCCCGATAAACGCGATGAGAAGACCGATGCCCACGGCGATTGCGTTTTTCAGGCTGGGGCTGATCGCATCGATGATGGCCTTCCTGAACCGGAACAGGGACAGGATGAGGAAGATGAGTCCGGATATGAGCACAATGGTGAGCGCTGTTTTCCAGCCATTTTCCACGCCCGCGGCCGTGACTCCCATGACCACGGTCACGAAGAAGAAGTTCTCTCCCATGCCCGGCGCCTGCGCGATGGGCAGATTGGCTAAAAGCCCCATGAGCACGGAGGCGATGAATGCGGCCAGGCACGTGGCCAGCATGGCCGCGTCGAACGACAGCCCCGTCGGCTGCCCCGCGAAATCCGTGGACAATATCCCCGGATTGACGAAGATGATATATGCCATGGTCAGAAACGTAATCAGCCCGGCCGTCATCTCCGTCCGGACCGTCGTCTGATGTTCCTGCAACTTGAACAGTCTCTCGAACATAGGGCCTCCGTGAAGGGATGTCTCATTGATGATTTTTTGAATGTAAATAAAATAAGGGGATAAAAAAACAAAATTTCAAATGGTTTTTGGGGAAAAGTGATTTTCGGGATCGAGGTTTGCAATAATCCGATGGGAAATTTTGCGATATTTCCGGATTTTCGGAAAGGTTTCAATTGCATATGAAAATTACAGGTGGTATATTTGCATAATCACACCAATGAAACTGCACGAAAAAATGGCTTATATTAGCCATTCCGATATGTCTTATATAAGACATCTCCTTGAAAAATGGCTTGTACTAGCCATAAATGTCTTATATAAGACATTCGGGTGGAGAGGTTTTTGACTATATAATAATATGTTATAACTATAGCCACCCACAACCCCAAGGGGCAAGGGGAAAAGATATACTTTTTGGATTAAGAAAATG
>JAFGGN010000113.1 GCA_016930535.1 bacterium | reverse complement strand
CCGTGAAGCTGCGGGAGCTGCTGAATCATCCCTCGGTCCGGAAACACAAGCCCAGAATATTTCTCGGCGGTCCCGGCGCCTGGCAGCTCGCCATCCATCCGGACAAACGCAAGGCCCTGGGCATCGACTGCGTGGTCGTGGGCGAAGGCGAGGTGACGGCGCCGAAACTGTTCAGGCAGGCCATCGAAAACAGCGCCCCCCTGCCCGAGGTCGCTGAAGGTGAAATCGCCGGAGACAGGGACATTCATGATATCACGGGCGGCACCATTGTCGGCCTGATCGAGGCCACACGGGGATGCGCCAGAAGCTGCGCCTTCTGTGTGCCCTCGCTGAAAAAGGTCCGGTCCCGTCCGCTGAAAAACATCATCAACGAAGTCAAGGTGAATCTGAAAAACGGCCAGCGCGGCGTGATTCTGCACGGGGAAGATATTTTCCTGTACCAGTCCGACGGACTCAACGTGAACAGCCGGGCCGTGATCCAGCTGTTCGACAAGGTCTGTCATGTGCCGGGCGTCAAATGGGTGACGGCCAGTCATGCGTCCTTGTCCTCGGTCATGAGCTCTCCGGAGACGGTCCGGGGCGTTTCCCGCGTGCTGGAGCTGGGTACGGACAAACATCCGACCAAGGCCCTGCAGGTGGGCATCGAAACGGGCAGCCCGCGGCTGATCAAGCAGCACATGAAGGGAAAGGTCTACCCCTTTCAGCCCGCCGAGTGGCCGGATGTGGTTCACGGCGCATTCAAGCTGCTGCATGAAAATCATTTCGTTTCCTGTGCCACGATCATCATGGGTCTTCCCGGCGAGGAGCAGGTGGACGTGCAGATGACGATCGACCTGATCAAGCGCCTCAGGCCCTACCAGAGCATCGTGGTTCCCCTGCTGTTCACGCCCATGGAAACCACGCGGCTCGAATATGCGAAACCGTTTCTGCTGTCCGATATGACACCCAAACATTACGAGCTTCTCTACACATGCTGGGACCACAATCTGCACTGGTTTCCGGCCCTGTGGAAAAATTACGGCAGGGACAATCATTTTTTTATCAAAACCATCGTCAAGGCGCTGCTTGTTTTTGGCACCGGGCCCATACGGAGACGGGTCAGGCGCAATGCCAGAAAAAAGGGAGCGGATGTCTGACCGGACTTCTGATATAGATGTTGACTTCCTGCAGGAAAAACAGCATATTTCCTGAAATCTTAATTAACAAGGACCCCGAATGCCTGCATCAAAAATCCGCATCGATCATGAACGGTGTGACTTCTGCGGCACCTGCGTGGCGGTCTGTCCCGCGGACGCCATCGAGCTGAGAGAATCCAGCATCACCGTGGATCCGGGAAAATGCACCCTGTGCGAATCCTGCGTGGACATCTGCCCGCTGGGCGTGCCGGAGGTGGCCGCATGAAAGATACCTATGATATCATCGTGGTCGGAGGCGGTCCGGCCGGCTCCATGGCGGCCCTGCACGCGGCACGCGGCGGCGCATCCGTCGTCATGTTTGAAAAGGACCGTGAAATCGGGATACCGGTACGCTGCGCTGAAGGCACCTCCCGGGCCGGACTCGAGCTGGTGACGGGGCAGGTCAGACCGGAATGGATCGCACAGGAAATCACCAGGGTACAGCTCGTGGCCCCGGATGACACAGTCGTGGACGTGGTCACCAGCGGCCAGGTGGGATATGTCCTCCACCGCAAACTCTTCGATTACGATCTGGCCGCCATGGCCGGCGAAGCCGGTGCGGACGTGGTGACGCGGGCCTATGTATCGGGAATCATACGCACAAACGGCCGGATCGGCGGCGTGACCGTGGACCACCTTGGTGAGACGAAAACCGTGCACGGTAAAATCGTCATCGGCGCGGACGGCGTGGAATCACGCGTGGGACGATGGGCGGGCTTGAAAACACGGACCCTGCCCAAGGACATGGACACATGCGTTCAGATGACACTTGCGGATATCGATATCGATCCAGAGACGATCATTCTGTATTTCGGACTGAATGTGGCTCCGGGCGGCTACGCCTGGGTTTTTCCCAAGGGGCCGCGCATGGCCAATGTGGGGCTCGGTGTTTCAGGCGCCTATTCGAAAGAAATCAAACCCGTGGAATATCTGCGCCGGTTCGTGAACCGAAAGTTTCCGGACGGCAAAATGCTGACCCTGGTGGCCGGCGGCGTTCCCTGCGTGAACACGCTGGAAACGATCACGGATGACGGACTCATGCTCGTGGGCGATGCGGCGCATCAGGTGAATCCCATGACGGGCGGCGGCATCATCAACGGCATGATCGCCGGAAAGATGGCCGGCGCACTGGCGGCCGAAGCCGTGAAAAAAGGCGATGTTTCAGACAAACGGCTCAAACCCTACGTCAAGCAATGGATGAAGGCCGAAGGCCGGAACAACGAGTTATGCTACCGTATTCAGCAGGTGGTTGACAAGTTCGACGATGCGGACCTGAACAAGATCGCCCATACCGTCAATGCCATCGATCCGCAGAAACGGACCATGGGTCAGATTTTCAGGACTGCGCTGCTGAAACATCCCAAACTGATCGTCGAAGCCCTGAGAGTGTTCGGCAATATATAGACAGAAACCAATGCGTCGGAACACCGTATAATCCATGAATCCGACGCTTTAAAAAGGAGCAGAACCATGAAAAAGAACATGGCGGTATCTGGCCTGCTGTTCATTTTTATTGCGGGCATGCTTTATGGTGCAAAGCTCTATGAGGACCGTATTTATGAACCCGTCATCCTGCTGGGAGACCAGATTCCGGCGGTCAGAAACGCAAAGCTGCCCGTGGATGAAATATTCGTGTATGCCTATAAAAACGGCGGCTGGCACATGATGCCCTTTCAGATCGACGAGCGGGTGAGGCGTGCCGATCCGGATCTGTCGAAGGACGAAGCCACACGAATCCGTCATTTTTATGCGATCGCGAACACAAATACGGCATACGCGGATCCGGACACCAATGCCGCATTTGACGGGGACGACGAACTGGTTTTCCTGATCCGCGACCTGGGAGACGAGGCCCCGGCCAATGCGGTTTTCGGAGATGCACAGGCCCAGGCCAATCCCAAGTACAAGCTCACGTTTACGGATCCCCTGACCCAGGAAAAAACCTATGCCTATATTGTCCGGTCCGCAACCCTGACCATGCCGGATGACGTGAAAAACAAGTACGCCATGTCGTTCGATCCGGCCACGCATACCATTCAAAGTATCTCCTATACACTGGGCGTCAGCCAGGTCAACGGGTTTCTCAAGGACATCATCATCAAACCGCCGTTCGGCAGCAACACGGATATTTTCGACACCCAGAAAATCCGCATGAACGGATTCCTGGACCTGGCCATGGGCATTCCGTTTGAAATGGGAAGGAACGACGGCAACAGCGGCACGGAGGTCATGTTCTACGTGTTTCCGAACGAAACGTACCTGTCGTACACGGACCGGCCCGTGGTCCGCGTCATCCGCGAGGTGCGCGAATCACTCGGCAACAACAAAGCCGGCTACCCCTTTGAAGGCACCGAGTTCTATATCAAAACCTTCTTTTTCCCCTATTCAGCCAGTTTCGAAGGCGGGGCCCTTCTGGATCCGGACAGCCTGAAAGCGGCCCTGGACGATCCCTCGCTCGAAATCGTCATCGAAATGGACTATCTGCGCCAGTCCTGGGATTTCAATGCCAATGCGGCCGGCATGCAGTTTTACAATAAATACAACACGGCCGTGCCCGTGGACGGGCTGCCGGACAGTCCGGACATGACCGTGGATAAACCGGCATCCGATGAAAGGCTGCAGCTCTGGTCCATGATGACCGGGAACCAGGGCACGTTCTTCAATTTCTTCGACCTGGCTGAATCCAACTGGGATGCCCTGTCCCTTTATTACTATGACGATCAGAACGGCGGTCAGCTGGATCAGGCCATTCTCGTGGCGGATGATTCCGGCGAGCCCGGGTGTTACGGAGATCACGGGGTCCGTTTTACGAACACCGTTGTCCAGACCAAGGCCCTGAACCTGGATTTCAGTTTTACCGCCTATTTCGACCTGCCCAATCAGAACCGGACCCGGGCCGAACAGCTCTGGAGCTGGATTCAGAATCCGCCGGCAAATCCATCCGTGAACACGGTCGAATTTTCAGCAACGGGCATCAAACCGAATCCGTCTCCGGACTGTTTCATGCTCGGGCAGATGGCTCCCAATCCGTTCAATATGACCACCTCATTTGACTTTGTCCTGGACCGGGCCTCGGATGTGCACTGCTTCGTGCTCGATGCAACCGGAAAACACGTAAGGGATATCGAAAAACGCGGATTCAGCGCGGGACGCCACGCATTGACCTGGAACGGCACATCCGACGACGGAACTGTCCTTCCTTCGGGACTGTACGTGATCCGGCTCGAAACACCGGAATTTCAGGATCAGAAGAAAGTGATCCTGCTGAAATAAAATTGGCCCGTCATCTCTTTTCAGGGAGCGATCATGAAATCACGGGGTCTGATCATCTGTCTTTGTATCCTGGCCTTGTTATTCGGCTGCGATGTGGATCACGGGCTGGAGCCCATGCCCGGCAGGCTCGAGGTCAAGGCCATGTTCAGGGGCACACCGCCGGCCGATACGCAGGGCGCATACCTGATCGTGGCCCCGCAGTTCCCGCCGCGGGCCATCAACGAGCTGTTTCAGAGTCCCAACAGCCTGCCTGTCGGTCAGGATACGGTACTCACGGGAATCGACCTGCCCTACGGGCATTACGAGGCCTACGGGCTCTGGTGGTACTCAAAGGACACGCGTTCCAATCTTGCGGACCTGCTCTACCTGCCCATGGATCTGCTGACAGGAGAACCCATCGGTTTCGATATCACACCCGAACAACCCCTGGTCCAGAGAACCATGAAGCCCAACTGGGACAACATGAACCGGGACGCCTCCATCAGGGGAACGGTTCATTTTCTCGGTGATTTTCCGCAGGAATCAGACATCACAGCCGTTGCCGCGTTTCATGCGGAACCCAAGTCCGTGATTCATTACCTGGTCTGGCTCAAATCCATCGATATCACGATCGAACCCGGTGTCAAATCCCATGATTTCATTCTGCCCGTTAAAAGCGGACAGATCGGTTACATCGCCATTTTCTGGCTCCCGAAAAACGCCCCGATCTATGACATTCAGATCGTGGCCGAGTGTTACGATCCGGATCATCCGGACGAATTCTGGGAAAAAGTGCTCGCTCCCGGAGAAACCGTGGAAGGCGTCCAGATCAATGTGGACTGGGATCATTGGAAATCGCTCAACACCCTGGAGGCACAGTGAACCGGTTTCCATTATATCTTACGGTCCTCTGCTGGATGATTTTTCAGTCTGCGGCATGGGCCGCCGGCCGCATCGAAGGAACCGTACGCGACGCGGCGGACGACAAGGTGCTCGCTGGCGCGAATGTGCAGGTTACGGGCACGGTGCTTGGAGCGAGCGCGGACGCCAACGGGCGTTTCGTGATTCAGAACATGTACCCGGGCACCTACGAGCTCCGGGTTTCCATGATCAGCTACCGGGCTTCCGGCTTGCATGTGCAGGTCCGCGAGGGACAGACCACGGAAATCGAAATCGTACTCGAGGAAACGCCCATCGAATTCGATCCCGTTGTCGTGCTCGGCGGCAAGGTGCAGCAGCGCCTGGACCAGGCCAACGCCTCGCTCTCCGTGGTTTCCGCACGCGAAATCGAGGACCGCAGCGCCATGAACCTGATCGATGCGCTCGAATCCGCGCCGGGCGTCAATTTTATCGGCAATCAGATCAACATCCGCGGGTCCACGGGATATACGTTCGGGGCCGGCAACAAGGTGCTGCTGCTCCTGGACGGCGTGCCCGTGTACGCCAGCGATACGGGCGAATTCAACTGGGACATGCTGCCCCCGCTCGACATTCAGCAGATCGAGGTGCTGAAAGGCGCCGGCTCCACGCTCTGGGGCGCCTCGGCCCTTGGCGGCGTGGTGAATATCATCACCAAGACCCCTTCCCGCGACGGCCGGCTGCTCTTTTCATTGACCGGCGGCGAATACGGATCGCCGCAGTATCCCGAATGGGAATGGACGGACAGGCGCCTGCATTTCAACCGTGAGGACATGAGCTACAGCCGTCAGTTCGGGCGCCTGGGCATGCGCATTTCAGCGGGCCGTTATGTATCGACCGGATACACGCAGGTAGGCGATTTCACCAAGTACAACCTGGCCGGAAAATTCGATCTGCTGTTCCCCAATGGATTCAAATGGACGGGATATGCGGCCTACAGCCATATCGACAGGGGATTCTTTTTTCAATGGAAAGGACCCAACGATCCGTATGAAGTGGACGAGGCGAACCTCGACAATTACGGAAAAACCAATCAGCTCAACCTCTACTCAAAGCTCGCCGTGCCCGTTTCGCCCAGCTTCGGTCTTCAGCTGCGCGTATCCCTGGTGCGCAGTCTCATGGGAGACCAGTTCGGGGAATCCTCGGATTTCAATCCCTCTCTGGGACAGGGCGCGGAGCTCCAGGCGGACTGGATCCCGCATGCGGCTCATGCCCTGACCGCGGGCGTCAATTTTCAGCACGACGCGGGCAGCGCCAGATATTTCGGCGATCATAAGGGATATTTTATCGGCCCCTATCTGCAGGATGAATGGAAAATCCGGGAAAATCTCAGGACCACGCTGGGCCTGCGGTACGACCGGTACCAGCTCATGGGCGGGCTGAAGGAGGACCTGTTCAGCCCCCGTTTCGGTATCAACTGGCAGCCCTGGCCCGTGACCAGCCTGCGTGCATCCGTGGGCAGCGGTTTCCGGGCCGCCACGATCGTGGAACGGTTCCTGGAAGTCACGGTCATGAATCTGAAAATCAAGGCCAACCCGGACCTGCAGGCCGAGTCGTGCTGGGCGTACGATATGGGCATCCGGCATCATTTCACGGAAAACTGGAACATCGATGTGTCCGTTTTCGACAACGATTACCGGAACCTGATCGAGGCGCACCTGGACCTGTTCCGCGGGCTCATCGAGTTCCGCAACGTGGGCCGCGCACGAATACGCGGGCTCGAGATCACGAGCAAGTGGAGCCAGCCCCTCGAGATCCTGGGATTCCACTTCAGCCCCAGCCTGGATGTGAGCGTCACGGCCATGGAGCATAAGGATCTGAAGTACAACCAGCCCCTCACCTACCGGCCGGACAACCTGGTCACCGTGAAAGCCGGCCTGTCGCGGGGCCCCGTGGACCTGCAGGCGGATTTCAGATATGCGAGCGAGATCGCTGCTGTAAAAATATACCCCATCAACCCCCGCGAGCCCATGAAATTCTGGGACGTGCGCATGAACGTGCATATCCGGAACATCACGCTGAAAACCGGCGTGCGCAACCTGTTCAACTACAACTACGCGCCCATGGAGAGCAATCTCATGGCGCCCCGCACCTACGTGATCGGCCTCCAGGGCGAACTGTAGGACAGCCGGGGCCGGTTCATCCGGGCACGCGCCGATCTGTGGACATTCCCGGCAGTCCCGTGACATCCGGTCGCATATCAATGCCTTTTTCAAAACAAAACACCGAATCACTTTCGATCGGTTCATTCTCAGACGGAACCGGATATGCCGCAGGAACGTTATGAAGTAATGATCCGGATTTCATAGCAAATCTGATTATGGTATGCCTGCCCGGACCTGACATTTTTTCTTAACGGAGGCCAACCGATGTATTCAGAAAAAACGGCCCGAATGATCCCTGCATGGATCATTTTACTGCTGTTATCGATCGTATATCTGCCTGTCCATGCGCAGGATCTGTACCCTGTCTGGGCCGACGAGTTTGACGGACCGGTCATCGATCCGTCGGTCTGGACCTTTGACGCAGGGCCATCGAACGACAATGTGCATTTTTACACGGACCGGGCAGACAATGCGTCGGTCTCTGACGGCAGCCTGCATCTGATTGTCCTGAAGGAACCGTACAACGGATACAACTATACCGCCGCCCTGATCAAAACAAAACATGCCATGTACTGGCGATACGGACGGATCGAGGCCCGGATCCGGTTGCCGGGCTCCCGCGGATTCGTTCCCGCGTTCTGGATGCTGCCCGAAGACGATAATTACGGATACTGGCCGTATTCGGGCGAGATCGATATCATGGAACATCCGACGAACGAACTGAACCGCATTTACGGCACCGTGCATACCGGCGCCTACAATGCGTTTACGGGATCCGGGCCGCGGGGCGGCATCACCACGGTGCCCGATGCCCAGAGCGCCTATCATGTGTATGCGGCCGAATGGACCCGGGACAAAATCGATTTTATTGTGGACGGCCTGACCTATTTTACGTTCAATCGGGACGGGAACGGATCGCTCACCTGGCCTTTTGACAGTCCCTTTTACCTCATACTCTGTCTGCAGGTCGGAGGCGGCTGGGTCGGAGAACCCGATGCATCCACCCTTTTCCCGGCCGTTATGGATGTGGATTATGTCAGGGTGTATCAGAAACCGGAGGATATGTCGGTATGCGGACCGGATTTCGTGCTGCCCGGCGGTAAGGATCTCACCTACACCGCCCCGCACATCGGCGGGATATCGTACGACTGGAGTCTCCCCAATACGGCGGAGATCGTCACGGGACAGAACGCGGACCGGATTTCCGTAAACTGGGGCATTTTCGGGGGCACCGTGGAACTGGGGATGATCATGGACGGGAGCGAACAGGTCATCAAATATCCGGTCGAGGTCTCTGACAATCTTTTCAAAAACAGCGGGTTTGAAAAAGGCGTCAAATACTGGAACAAATCCGCCGGGTATCCCGCGCAGGCGGATTTCAGCCTGTCCGCGAACGGACCGGCCTCAGGCCGGAACGCCCTGGCCGTGAACGTCACCGCACCCGGCACGAACACCTGGGATGTCCAGCTGTCTCAGACCGGGCTGCCGCTGGAACCCGGCATGACATACACCGTGACTTTCCAGGCCAGGTCGGCGACGAACAGCACAATCAATACGGCCGTGATCAATCCGTCGAATTTCAATCTGTATGCGGGAACAACGTTTCAGCTCTCGGACACCTGGGCCCGATACGATTTCAGTTTCACCGTCCCCCTGGCGGTTTCGGCCTCCTTCAACATCGATCTGGGCGGCCATACGGGGCAGTATGCTTTCGATGATTTTATCCTGGAGATCCCTGGTTTCGTTCCGGAAAATCAGGCAAAGAATCCGGATTTTTCCGACGGCAGCATGGAATGGAACCTGAATACTTTCTTTCCCGCTCAAGCATCCATGTCATCCGGAACCGGAGAATGCGTGCTGCAGATCAACAACGGCGGCGTGAACGCCTGGGATATTCACGCCGGGCAGACGGGCATTCTTCTGGAGCAGGGAAAGGAATATGCCCTGTCATTCGACGCGCATGCCGCATCACCGAGAACGATATTTGCTTTTGCAGGAAAAAATGCGGATCCCTGGACCGTTTACGGCGGGCAAACCCTGTCGCTGACCACGAGACGCCGACCTTACTCACTGACATTCGTCATGCAGGATCCCACGGATTCGCAGGCCCGGTTCGGATTCGATCTGGGCGCATCGGACGCAGATGTGACGATCGACAATGTTTTTCTCAGCACCGGTACCCCGCCCCAGGCTGTGTCGGACAGATATCTCATGCAACCCGGTCATTTTGCACTGATGCAGAATGCCCCGAATCCATTCAATCCTGAGACCCTGATCCGGTTCGAGCTGCAGGACCGGACCGCAATCCGGCTTGAAATATTCGATATGGCCGGCCGGTTGACCGAGACCGTGCTTGAAGGCATTCTCGATCCGGGACAGCACATCGTCCCCTGGAACGGAAGCGGCCATTCATCCGGCATTTATGTGTGCAGATTATCCTCACCGTCCGGAATGCGGATGACAAAAATGATCCTGCTCAAATAAATGAAGTACCGGGCGGCCATGACTGGCCGTCCGGAGCTCATACTACGTACTATACACCATAGTATGCACCGTAGCATGACATAGCTTTATAAATAATTGATAAATAATAAGATTATACTTGTATATCATAACAATTTCCACTCCCTTCCTCCCCCTTTTAAATCGTGCATGCCTTGAAATACGTGATGATATCCGGACCATTTAAGAACTTCGGGAACACAAGGATGTGAAAAGTATCCTGTATACCCCGATGGAAATTCCCTGTTGCATCTTGAGTTATTATTCCCTATTTTCAATCAGCCGTTCCATAATCTCCCGTTTCACACTCCCAGCCTGAAATTTCCCTATAAAAAAAATATTGATCAAAAATGCAGGAAGTGACGCATGAAATCATCTGATCTAATCACGGAAAAAACACTGGCTCCCGGAGATCCGGGCACCAGGAAATATGTGGAAAAGTACGGTGAAAAACTGCTGTGCATCAGACACCGGTACGACCGTGAAAGTAAAAAAAAGATTAAGACTGTCGAATTGGTTGAGTATGAAAAAACCTGTTCTCCAGGGAAAACAAGAATCCCGTACAATAAGATTGTCTTTATTAAAATCAAGTACGGTGAAATCAAGCTCGCCAGAATCGTGAAAGCTTCCGGAGGAAAATGGAATCCGCAGAAGAGATTATGGGAAAGTCCCTACGGCGTTATAAAGATGCTGGGATTGACTCACAGGATTGTAAAACAGCCGTGAACCCTGATTTTATTATTGATTTTATCACTTATTTTTATCATATTCGTTCATCTGTAATCATATAACAAGCATCTTGAATTTCAGCTCCGAAGCCATTGACAATCTTTAAAATGATGGATCATGCACAGATCCATCCCCGTTAATCAGGTTCAATATATTTTTGTTTTGTACAATAACAGGAAAAAACTGAAGCGCCGGATTTGGATTGTTTTTTACCAATAATAGGAAAATATTTTGCCTATTATTGTACAATTCAGATTTTTTCCCAATATCAGTAAATTTTTGTACAATAATAGGAAACGAGATTGACGGGTCTGACTATATAATAATATGTTATAACTATAGCCACCCACAACCCCAAGGGGCAAGGGGAAAAGATATACTTTTTGGATTAAGAAAATG
>JAFGGN010000012.1 GCA_016930535.1 bacterium | reverse complement strand
TGTACCTGGGCGGCGACATCCTGGACAGCGGTGCCGACATCATCCTTTCCGGTGATACGGGCGGATTCGGATCCGCGGTATCCGGTATCGGTGACGTGAACGGCGACGGTTTTGACGATGTGGCCGCCGGTGCGAGTACCTGGAACGGATTCACCGGACGCGCCCATATATATCTGGGAGGTCCGGCCATGGACGGCATCGCAGATATCGTCATTGATGGTGAGAATACCGCCCATCTCTTCGGATGCGCCCTGTCCGGAACCGGGGATATCAACCGGGATGGTTTCGACGATCTGATGATCGGCGCCTATGGCGCACTTTCCTATACCGGGCGGGTCTATCTGTTCTGGGGCGGCAATCCCATGAACAATGTGCCCGACCTTGTGTTTACCGGCGAACATCCGAACGACCTTCTCGGCAGGTCCGTCTCTTCTGCCGGAGACGTCAACGGGGACCGGATACCGGACATGCTCGCAGGAGCCTATTATTACGGGGACAATCACAACGGCAAGACGTACCTGTTTACCAGCTATGTGTGTACGGGCATCAAAGCCTGGCTCCAGGGACCCTTTACCGGATCGGGCATGACATCCTATTTAAGTACCGGCGATTATATGCCTCTCAAAAGTCCGTTCGCCGACAGCCTTGAAGTGAGCGCCATCCCCGGCAATGTCACAGACTGGGTTCTGGTTCAGCTGAGGACACAGCCGGACGGTAACACCTGTTCTCAGCGGTCATTTTTCCTGATGAACAACGGGATGGTCGCCGACACCAGCGGTGTTGACACGATCCTGAAAATGCCGGGCGTTCCGGACGGCAATTATCATATCGTCGTCCATCATAGAAATCACGTGCCCGTGATGAGCCTGGAGGCGCAGCCCATGGGAACATGCGAATAGAAAACCGGGAAACCATTCTGACATATTCAGCGAGGTATTATGAAAATTCTGAAAATGTGCATCCGTGCCATCATTTCCATGAGAACAATGGTGATTTTATTTCTGATTTATGCTGCGGCACTGGCGGCGGCCACACTGGTTGAAGCATCATACGGCACCGAAACGGCCAGGGCCCTGATTTATAACGCCCGATGGCTGGAGATGATCTATGCGCTTCTCGGAATCAATCTTGCGTCCAACCTGTTCCGGACCCGTCTGTGGAGCAAGGGCAAAAGGCTTTCCGGGCTTTTCCATCTTTCCTTTCTGGTAATTCTGGCCGGTGCGGCAACGACCCGGTATGCGGGGCATGGCTATTCGCTTCATTTCCGTGAGGGTGAAAAAACCGGCAGACTGCTGACGGATAAAGCGTTTCTTCAGATTAAAATAAAAGACAGAGATTTCGGACAGGACCACTCCTTTCCGTTGTATTTATCGGCCGTGTCATCGAACAGCTGGCGGAAAACAATACACTCGCCATCCGGTCCGGTTACGTGCCGGATTATGGCATATTTTCCCGAAGCCGTTCCGGCGGCAGCGGAAGATCCCGACGGCGGTCCTGTTCTTGCCCTCAGTGTCACGGACGGGGAGCGGAACATGCCCCTCCTGCTTCGGCCGGGAGACCGCGAGCCATTTAACGGCACATGGTTCAATCTGCATGCCGGCGGTGATTTTCAGGGCAGCGGCATTGATTTTCAGTGTTCGGGAGATCAGGTTTACATTCGATCCGATCAGGACATGCATCTGATATCCATGAAAGAACGGTCCCGGCGGACCGTCAAAGCGGGGAACCGGTCGTTATTCGAAGCAGGCACCGTCTTCAGTCAGGGCCAAATCAGATTTGCGCTGCAGACCTTTTATCCGACCGGCAGAATCATGGCGGCACCTCCTGAAGAAAACGCACGATCAGGGGATCTTTTCAGCGCCGTAACACTCCGTGTCCATAAGGGGAATGATACGCGGGACATCACTTTATTCGGGGGACCGGACATCACGGGGATCCCCGAAAAGTCGACGTTCGGAAGCACGGAGATGGAATTCGCCTACGGATCCATGGCCGTGAATCTGCCCTTTCAGCTTCATCTCGACAAATTCATCATCGACCGCTATCCCGGTTCACGCATGCCCTCCGCATACGAAAGCCAGGTCACCATAATCGATGCGGAACGGAATCTGGAACGGCCGTACCGTATCTATATGAATCATATCCTGAAGTACAGGCATTACCGGTTTTATCAGTCATCTTACGACGAAGACGAGCACGGATCGATACTCTCGGTCACCCTGGACCCGGGAACCCCTGTGACCTATGCGGGCTATGCCCTGCTCATCCTTTCTCTCCTGATGAACCTGCTCAATCCCCGAAGCCGTCTCAGGCAGCTCGGAAAACTTCCCCTGCTGATCATCCTGTCCATATGCGGTATGGCCCCTGCAACTATTTTCGCGGGACCGGATATTCCGCACATCGACAGGCAGGCCGCACACCGGTTCGGCCGGTTGCTGGTCCAGGATGAAAAGGGCCGGATGAAACCCCTGAACACGCTGGCCCATGAATCCCTGAGGATATTCGGATATCCAAACAAGGTCCTGAATCTGTCCGAGGACCAATGGCTTCTAATGACAGCCGTGTATCCGGAAATCGCCGAAACGGCTCCGTGTATCCGGCTCGCGTACCCGGAAATACTTTCGAATCTGGGACTCGACGCCGGGCCGGGATTTGTTGCACCCGAATTGTTTTTCAGCGATACCGGCGGCCAGAACCGTCTGCAGTCTCGGATCGCTCACGCCCAGGGCATTCCCGCCCGGTCCCGCGATTCTGCGGACAAAGCCGTTTTAACCATTCAGGAACAACTGCTGCTTTTCCGGCAATTGCATTCAGGGGACGCCTTCTGCTGTGTTCCCGGTCCGGCTGGTTCAGAAAAATGGGTGCCGTTCAATCGTGCCGCAACGGATACAGCCGCTGTGAGTGCCTTCCATCATTTCAAGGTTTCCATTCGTGCCGGGCAGTGGAATGAATCCAACCAATGGCTGAACCGGCTCGAATACATTCAGTCCGAACGCGGGAAAAGGCTCATGCCTTCATCCCTCCGCCTGGAAACGGAAATGATTTACAACCGGTTTGCCTTGTTCGATCTGATTTCCATACCGCTGATTGTCCTCGGTATGCTTTTACTGGTCTGGCACATGATCCTGCTGTGGAAACCGTCGTTCACATCATTTAAACTGAGCCTCATCCTGGCCGGGGGCATCTGCATTGGCTTCATTCTGCAGAATGCGGGACTGATCCTGCGCTGGATCGCGGCCGGGCATGCGCCCTGGACCAATAAATATGAATCCATGATTTATATTGCATGGGCCATTTTGCTGGCGGGAATTCTGTTTATAAAAAAACACCGTGTTCCGCTGGCTCTTGCGTCGGTGCTCGCAGGACTGATCCTTGAAACTGCGCACCTGGGATGGGCTGATCCGCGGATTATGAATCTGGTCCCGGTTCTCAAATCGCACTGGCTGATTTCACACGTCTCAGTGATCACGGCCAGTTATGGGTTTTTCAGCCTCTCCGCAATACTGGGTCTGATTACTTTAATTATCATTTTATTTACGGGAAAAAATACATCGATAAACCGGTTTACCCTCGATATCAGCCGCATCAATGAACAATCCCTGCTCATCGGTCTCACGCTGATCATGATTGGAAATCTGCTGGGAGCGGTTTGGGCGAATGAATCCTGGGGCAGATACTGGGGATGGGATCCCAAGGAAACCTGGACCCTGATCGTGATCCTGGTTTATACAGTTGTTCTTCATCTCCGGCTGGTGCCGAAGACCAATAACATTCTGTGCGTCAGCACCGGTTCGATGCTGGCTTTCTGGACCGTACTCATGACTTATCTGGGAGTCAATTTTTATCTTTCCGGTATGCATTCCTATGCCAAAGCCAATGCACCGCCCTTTCCAAAAATCATTATCTGGATCATCCTGGTACAGATCGGCCTGGGTATATGGGCGGGTAAAGAGAAACGGGGCCTCGGAGAGGAGGAGAAACGGAGAAAAAAGTAAAAACCGCAGAGATTTTAAGATCTGCTGGGTCTTTGGGTCACGGTGAATGAGAGAAACGGAGGGTCGGAGAAAGCAGGTGTGCTGCATTTTCTCCGTTTCTCATCTTCTCCGTTTCTCCGAAGCAGCCGCGTCAGACTGCCTTCCGTTCGCGGTCCGCGGTCACCGTTTCTTTGTTCTTTGATCTTTGTTCTTCAATCTTGCTTTTACAGGTTTCCCACCTTGTTCAGCAGCGTCGCGGTTTCCAGTGAATCGAGCTTCTGATCTCCCATGCTGTTTTTAAATGTCGTGAACACATCGGCCATCATCTGCGGATCGACCTGCCCGTTCTGAATCTTTTCAATGGCACTGTCGAACAATACAGCCACACTGTCCGAGGGCATGGTTTCAGGAATCTGCTGCATGACGACCAGTTTGACCTGTTCAAACGATTTGGCCATCAGTTTATCCTTGTTGATCACGCCCACAACAATCACCACGACGATAAGCAGCACAATCACAATCGCCAGAACCAGAAAGAATTTTTCATGACATACTCCCTTTTTAGAAACAGATATGAAATGCGGTTCCCGAACTCCGGTCCAGATCGATGGAACCCTTCAATTGTTTCTCCGTGAGAATCACAGCGAGCCTCAATCCCAGCGAATCCGTGTTTTTATAATCGATGGATTCAGGAATACCCTGACCATTGTCTCTGACCGACAGACAGAATTGTTCCAGATGATCATCCCTTCTCAGTTTAATCTGAATCAGTCCTTCATGATGCGAATTGAATGCATGTTTGATTGCATTGGATACGAGTTCGTGTATGATCAGCCCGCAGGGAACGGCCCGGTCGATATCCAGAGGGATATCGAGTATGTCCACATCGAACTGAATGCGCCGGGAATCGGCACGGTAAGATGACTGGAGACCGTTGATCAGAGCCTCCACATATTCGGAAAAATTAATACTGGCCAGATCAGGCGAATGATACAGTTGTTCATGCACAATGGCCATGGACCGTACGCGGTTCTGACAATCCACAAACATGGCCAGCGCATTTTCATCGTGTATGTGATTGGACTGCAGATTCAGCAGACTGGAAATAATCTGCAGGTTGTTCTTCACCCGATGATGAATTTCCTTCAGCATGACCTCTTTTTCCCGCAGGGATGATTTGATCTCCTCAGCGGCCCTGTCTCTTTCGATTTCACGCAGATGAAGCTGTTCCATCATGGTGTTGAATCCGTCGTACAACACGCCCAGCTCATCCGATCCCTTTTTCTTGACTCGAAGGGACAGATCGGCCTCATTTGAAATGTGCTCCGTCACCTGGGCCAGCTTGAGTATAGGCTGCGAGATAACCCGTTGAAGGAAAAATGCGAGCAGGATGCTGAGAACAATCAATATAAGGAGCAGGATGATCATGAACCGGTAAGCTTCAGCGATCTTCGTATCGTATGAATCCATGGATCCGGCCAGATATACATGGCCGTAAAAGACATTCTTATATTCGACGGGCTGAAGCACATGAAGGTATCCATCATGAAACATGATCCTGGCTTTGTCAATCGGAAACGGCGGATGAATATCTTCGGTCGCGATCTGGTAGGCTGCGAAAACAGAATCCCGGTCATTGTACACTGCACCGTAACTGATCAGCGGAACGGCCTGAAGTTTACTCAAAACACGCTCGGCCCCGGGCGGATCATCGAACACCAGTGGCGTGACGCAGTACTCTCCGGTCAGTCTGGCGTTCATTTCCAGATTTTGAATGAGATCGGTTTTCAGAGAGCGCTGATAATGATACCCCCCGATCCAGAAGGCCAAACCGATAATCAGAAGGGTCACCGAGAGGATGATAACGATCAGTTTATACTTGATCGGGATGTTATGAACAATTCTCATTGATGTTCCCGGTAAGGATTCACAATAACGGCCTCTTTAAGAAGCAGATAACTGATTCTTAAACCGGCATGATATATTGCCTCCTCGTCAATTTCAAAACGTATTTTATTGTCAGACAGAAAGAGATTGATAATCACACCCTTTCCGGAGAAAAAGCCCTCATCACTGACCGTTAAAACCGGTTTATCCCTGACTTCATCGATGATGCGGTTTATTCGATTCTTCTCAGAACTGGAAATGAACACAAGATGACACTTTTCCATCTCATCGATTCCGCTGAGGTGAAGTATGCTCACCTTCCGGTTCTTGATCTTCTGATTGGCGTATACTGATTCAAGATCCACATTGAACGGATTCCTGCCCAGAATGCCGATGATGAACGGTTCCCCGGGACTGTTGAAACCAGCATACTCGGGCCACTCGATGAATCGGGTAAATTTCTCGAGAAAAACAGCCTTCAACAGGTATTCGCTGGGTTGCGAAAATCCAGGAATACAATTCCCTGAAACAACAAGCATGATGCAGAACAACACCAGATGACCGGATTTAAAACGCTTTCGGTTTCTCCCTCTCATTTCCTCTCATTCTGTGAAAATCTCATTAGAATTCATACCCCAGTGTGATTAAAACGGAACGCATTTCACCCAAGGTACCGCGATCGGCCCATTGATTGTTTGTAAATGTCGGGTACCAGAATTTTTTATTCAGCAGGTTGGATCCGCGCAGGTTCAGATAAATCCCATGTTTAAATACATCATCAACCCGTATATTTCCCCCCACGATCACATAACCGGGTGCAGCTTCCCCGATCCGTCTGCCGGCCGAACCGTTCTCATTGGCAAGAACAGGATTCCACAGGGCCAGAATGCGGTCCACATACCTCATGGTCAGGCCGAGCGTGAGATGCTGTCCGGGTTTTGCCCTTGCTTTGAGATAACCGAGCCAGTTCGGGGAATAGGCCACATCCATGTCCGGCTGATTCTGGTCCTCGGTCTCCTGATAGGTAATACTGCCCTCAAGCAGGAGCCGTTTTGAAATCGGTTCGAGCATTAAAGTAATTTCCGTACCGTACGTCTGCATCTTGCCGGCATTGCAGAAATAGGAATAATAGGCGCCGTCGGCCGTGAAGCCATGGTTACGGATCAGAAGATCCGTCATCTCGTTGCGGAACACGTTGACTCCGGCTGTAAATCCCCGGCATATGGATCCCAGATATGAAATTTCATAGGTTCGGATCTTTTCGGGTTCAAGATCCTTTTGCATCCCGAGGAATTTATCGATGTTTTGCTGAAAGGACGGACGGTTGATGGCTTCACCGTATAAAAGCTTGACGATATGACTTCTGCTGATCTGATACATAACGGCCAGCCTCGGAATGACTTCCCATGCATCGTAGCTGTAAGTAAGCGTATTGACCACATTGCTCTGAAGCGCTCCGATATAGAGTATTTTCTGCCCGTTGTACTGTGTGGAATCGAAGGGTGCAAACCGGAGGCCTATATCGTAATCGGGCATCTGTTCGAGTCTGAGTCCTGCTACAATTTTCAACTTTTTCACGGGAGTGACATTGGCCTGCATGAAAACCGCCCGGTTGACAAGGCTCGTTCCGTTTGCCAGATATGTGGTCAGATGAATTAAAAAAGGATCCGTGGAAGTGGTGCTCATCAGCGTATTGTATATCTCATGAGCGGACCGGTGTGTGATACCTGCGGTCAGGTCGAACCTGGGATTATGTTTATAAAAAAGGTCCATTTCGAATTCACAGGCCGATTCACCCAGTTTCTGACCCAGGTCATAATCCGGCATCAGGAAATCCAAATCGAGACCGAAGCTGGCATTGTGATAACTGAACTTGGTCATCATGGAAAGTCTGTCCGAAAGAGCCGCCCTGTATCCCACGGCCGCATTGGTTTTTCTGACCGAGTACAGTGAGCCGTCTGAATAGGACGGCGCCGTCAGATAGACTTCCTTATTCGTTTCGGAATAACTGAAGTCAAACAGCAGATGATCCGATTTTCCCGCAATGTTGACATATTTTTCCATATTTTCAAGTTGTCCGCCGCTTCGTTGCCCGGTATCAAGACCGTAAGCAGGCAGAACGTTCGTATTGGTCATCAGATCTGAGAGAGGAATATCGGGGCCGTCTGTGCGATCCAGGGATGCATTCAGTACAACCTGCAGATCCTCCCTTTTTTCGCCGACACGTAATACGGCTCTCTGCCTGTTGCGGGTACCGATGCCGGCCGATGCCAGACTGACAGGACGGTCTTCCAGACCCTCGTGCGTAATGATGTTGATCACTCCAAAAAAGGCCCCGCTGCCGTAAATGACAGACATCGGTCCCCGGATCACTTCGATCCGGTCGATGGCCTCTACCGGAACATTGATCCGGTTCAGGGGATAATTGGACTCGAAATCGGAAATCTGATTCACACCGTTTACCAGTATCACGATATGACGGTTGGCAACGCCTGTCCAGAAACCGCGGACACCAAACGTGGACCCGCCCCACGAATAGTCATCGATCGGAAACAGACCCGGAATATGCGAGAGTATTTCTGCCAGGGATCTGAAACCGTTGGCTTTGATATCTTCACGCTCGATCAGGACGACACTCGCCGGGATCTCGGCTATTTTTTGGGGAAATTTTCCTGCCGTGGCGATCTCGAGTTCCACATCCATCAATTCTCCCAGAGACATGGCGAATAACTGTTCGGTTTCGGATTCGTCATGCTGCGCCGGAACCGGAGCGGCAGCCAGCATCAACACGATTAACCAGCATGTTGTTATTTTGACAGTTGTGCTCATCCGACCCTCCCCCTGGTCTCGATCAGAATATGAAGGCTCATCACGTGGAAGGTTGCTGATAATGGATTATTTATACTAAAATTTATGGACAATTGCAAGCCAAAACTCGGCCGGATTGATCATCCATGCGCTTTTTCAGAAAAAAAATTACCAATATTTGACAGAATGGCCGTATTGTATCATCTGATTCAGTCTTTCCGCATCGAGCACGGGCCAGTCTCCGGGTGACCGGCCGGCCATGTGACACGTCTTTTCGCATACCGGGAACAGATACCGGTTGGGTTCGGAGATCAGTACATGCAGATACTCGACAAGGTTCAGCACATGATGCTCCCTTCTTCGCTGCCAGATGTCAAGGGCCCTGTCGATAAAATCCCGAACCGGAACGATATCAGGCGGATTGTCCGTCTGTTGCAGAAGTTCACCGAGCTCACGCAGCGAACAGGCCCGCGGGTTGAAAACATGAAAGTTGTGTCCTGCATAACCTGCATTTGAAATCAGCGCCATGATGACGCTGCTGACCGTATCGATATAAGAAAAATCAAACTCGATCTCCCGGGTGTCTGGAACCATGCGCAGAAGCAGGAGCGACCGGATCATTTTATAAAAGGCATTGTCCTGAATATTAAACTGGAACCGGCCGGACTTTGAGTGACACACAAGGTTGCCGACCCTGTAACAGCGGGCGTCCACACCCTCTTCCCTGGCCATGAACAGCAGGGATTCACCCTGCAGTTTGGACCGTATATACGGATTACTGAGCCTGTTGATCGTCTCTTCGCTGTCCGGTGCGGTATTTTCATCGAATTCGGTGAACAGTCTGGGAGCCGGACCGTCCACAAAGGCAAGACCTGTACTTAAGGTGGATATATGATGGATGATTTTATCCTGACCGGACCGCGCCAGTGCAATGCATGTTTCCACGCCCCTTACATTGACCCGATGAAAATCGCTGTGATGGCCGGCATGCCGGACATCCGCAGCAGCATGGATGATGCAATCCAGCTTTTCGGCCAGATTATTATAGGCCCGGATGTCGAGACCCAGATTCATGTCGGTCACATCTCCGGGATGCACCTGTATTCTCTCTTCAGCCATGTCCCGTAAGTTCTGATCGAAATAGAACCGGAACCGGCCATTGAGACGCTGCCATGCAGCATCCTCGCTTTCTGCCCGGACAATGCAATGCACCTGTGTTCCGTATGACTGAAGCAGATCATGAAGCAAATGGATGCCAAGGAAACCCGTGGCTCCGGTTATCAGTACCTTTTCCGGCATCCTGCGTTCTTCAACTGCCCGGGGGAAGGTATCGGCTATTTGATACCGGTACTGTCCGACAGAGGCTTCAAGGGATGAACGGAGCATGTCACGCCCGGGAACATCGGCCAATCGGCACATCTCATCACACATTTTCTTCAGGCTGTTTTTGCGTTTCTTCAACTGACCGGCCAGTTCGGCAATGGTGGGAAAATCATACAGATCCTGAACATGTATTTCATAGTCCGACAACCAATTCGACTGTACCTCGATGGCCTTTAACGAATTGCCTCCCATGTCGAAAAAATTGTCATATATACCGATATCCGGCTGCCCGAGAATCCGGCTCCAGGTTTCGGCGAGCATGATTTCCACGGGATCGCGCGGTGCCATATGCTCCGTCACAATTTGTGATTTCTGAGGCAAAGGCAGTTTGTCACGGTCCACTTTCCCATTGGAAGTCCTCGGGATGGCATCAAGATGTATCACTGTGTGCGGAACCATATAGGGCGGCAGCAGTGAATCAAGGTGCTTCCGGACACTGTCCGGTTTCAGTCCGGTCCCGGATGTATAATAGGCCGCAAGTGCAGGATGTGGACCGGAGTGAATCGCAATAACGGCACAATCCGACACGTGATCATGTGTCATCAGGCAGGCCTCAATCTCACCCGGTTCGATACGGTTCCCCCCGATCTTAACCTGAAAATCGGCCCTTCCCACAAACCTGAGTTCACCTCTTTCGTTCCAGCTGGCGATATCACCGGTACGATACAATCGCGCATCCGGATTCCCCGGATCGGGAATGAACTTGTTCCGGTCAAGCTCGGGATCGTTCATGTATCCCCGGGCCAGTCCCGGTCCGCCGATGGTCAATTCCCCCGGTACATTCACTGGCTGAAGCTGGTAATGCCGGTTCAGTATATACACGGTATGCCCGGGCAGGGGCTTTCCGATCGGCGGAAAAAGCCCGGGATCAGGATCCCTGAGCCTGTGGACCGTTGTCCAGATCGTATCCTCGGTGGGACCGTACAAATTATAAAATTTGAAAGGCAGATTTGTCACGGGGGACTTTCTCAGCCGGTCCCCTGCCGTGCAGAGAACACGGATCGGCGTATCTTCCGGCCATGGAAGACCGATCAGCGCCTCGGCTACAGCCGTGGCCTGAAAGGAAAATGTGATCCGGTTATCCTGAATGAAACGGAACATGCCCACCGGATCCTGAATGACCCGGTCCGGTGCGATAAACATCCGGGCACCGGCGGCCAGCCCCGGCCACAGTTCGAACGCCATGGCGTCGAATGCCGGACTCGCGGTCAATGTGCAGCGGTCGCCTGCAGTCAGACCGAACAACCGGTCATGACTGGAAAGCAGCGTGTGAAACGATCCGTGCTCGATCATCACACCCTTGGGTTCCCCCGTGGATCCCGAAGTATAAATCACATAGATCAGGTGACGGGATTTCGTGACACAGGCCGGATTGCTGTCGGAGTACGACTGTAAATATTCAACCTGATCCAGCGGAATGACCGGAACGGAGGGTTCCGGGGCCAATGACACTGTGGACTGTGCAAGAATAAGACGCATGCCGCTCGACCCTATTATTTTTGTGATGCGCGCGGAAGGCGTCCTGGTGTCTATCGGCAGATACGCACCCCCTGCTTTTAATACGGCCAGCAAAGCCACACACAGGTCGCTGGAGCGTCGCATATAAACGCCCACAATACTATCCGGACCAATGCCCTGTTCCTTCAAATAACCGGCCAGCCGGTTGGCCCGCCGGTTGAGCGATCCGTACGTGATGGTCCGGTTTTCATGCATGACGGCAATTTGTTCCGGCATGCGTGCCGCCTGCTCTTCGACAAGCACCTGGACCGGCCTGAATGGGGCAATTTGCCGGATTTCCGCCTGAAATCCATGCATAAGGAGGTGCTTTTCGGCTTCCGGAACGATACAGTAATCATGGACGGCAACTTCCGGGTGAAGCATGGTCTCCTGTACAATATGCCGGAAATGCGCCAGAATACGGCCGATGTCCGACTCGGCATAACGGGCGGCATTGAATATGATCCTGACCCGAAGCCGGTCGCCCGGCATGAAGAGCAGGTTGAAATCATAATTTGTCTGTTCAAAAATGTCGACATCCGTCATCTTGAAATGAAAGTCCCGTGACTCCCCTGACAGTGCTCCGATCACCGCATCCTTGATATAATTCTCGAAAACCAGCACATGATCAAAAAGCCCTCCGGAAAAACCGGATCCGGACTGTATCTCCGAGAGACCGCAGAAATCATGCTGCCCCGAATTCATGATCTGTTTCTGCACCTGCTGCAGCAATTCAGACAGCGCCGTGCCAGGTCCTGCAGTCAGGCGTACCGGAACCGTATTGATCAGAAGACCCACGGTCCGGTCGACGGCATTCAGCCGGGATTGTCTTCCTGAAACGACCGTTCCGAACACCACATCATCCGAGTCGGTGTACCGTTGAAGCAGCAGACCCCAGAGTGTCTGCATATAAACATTTAAAGTCACCCGGTTTTTCTGAGCAAATGCCATGATCTGCCGGGTCGTGCCGTGTTCAAAAACTGTTTCAGCTTCCTCTCTGATATAATCTTTTATTTGGCCGGGCGACCGTTTAAAAGGGAGCAGGGACGGAGACTGCAGTCCTTCGAGCAGCCGGCCCCAGTAAAGACAGGCGGACCGATGGTCCTGATTCACAACCCACTGAACAAATTCCCTGAACTGATGATTTTTTTGCGTATCGGGGACTTCGTTACGGGTGAACCGGAAATAAATATCGAACCATTCCTCCAGCAGCAGACCGAGACTCCAGCCATCCAGAATAAGATGATGGAAGCTGAGTACGATTTGAAAATCATCCGGGCTCAAACGGAACAGGGCCAGCCGGATCAGAGGATCCCGGCTGATATCGAACCCGCGCACCCGGTCCTGTTTTTTATATGCAGCGATGATGTATTCGGCAGTCTCACAGGTTTCCGAACCAAGATCGCGGAAGAACGGGTCGGAACGGCGCTGATGCAGCACGATCTGTTTCGGCTTTTCGACATTGCTGAAAATAAATAATGTTCTGAGCACATCATGACGTTCGATCAGAATCCCCAGGCTCCGGAACAAAATCTCATGATCGAGGTCCCCATGCAGTTTAAATGCGATTTGTTCAAAATATGTCTCCGGATTCGAAGACTGAAGCGCATGAAACAAGAGTCCTTCCTGCATGGGCGTCAGGGGCAGAATATGCTGGATTTTCTGTGAATTCATCGGGTCCGTTCCCCGTCATTCGATGCAGTCGATAAAGCCACTGATCGTATCCAGGTCCGACAGCGAGAGCGAGCTGTCCCCGAAATCGCTGGGTGTCCATTCCGGTTGCGATTTCTCCGTGCAGATCCGGATTATTTTATCGAGATTCTCATTGAAAAGTTCAATAAAACGATGGATGTTTGATTCAGAAAACTCACGGCAATGCGTACCGAACCAGACCTCGAGACGCCCGTTCCTGACAAAGCAGTTGATTTCAATCGCGTAGGTTTTTTCGGACATGAGGCCCGTGGTATGCTCAAAAGAGACAATGGAAAGACCCATGGGATTATTCTCCATAGATGAATCCAGTTCTCCGAGATAATTGAAACAAATCATCGGCTCCTCATCCCCGGACAGGAGTCGTGCAAGACGGTCACGGCTCAGGTATTTTAGCATACCGTACCCGTTTCCATGACCGGGAACACGTCGGAGTGTTTCCTTGACCGTTTTGATCAGATCGGCAATCACGGGATGTTCGGGCAGCTCGATCAGCACAGGGAACAGGGATGTGAACCAGCCGACTGTACGGGCCGCGCGCGCGCCGGCAGACAGCGCCTGCCTGCCATGCCCCTCCAGATGAATAAAAAGCCGCGTCATGTTCTGCCAGTGAAACAAAGACAGGGCGAGGCATGAAAGCAGGATGTCCTGTGTATTGGTCCGGTAGGTCCGGTTCACATCCCGGAGCAGAAGTGCGGTTTCCCGTTCCGGCACGATCAGTTTTTTGTTCCTGAAATCCATTGTCAGCCGTTCGGAAACGCACGCATCTGTCTTCAGATGATCATGACCGGACCGGATGACCTGCCGCCAGTATGCCGCTTCTTTTTCAATGACCGGTGTATTGGCAGCCTCGGCCAGTTTGCATGACCAGTCGGAAAACAGGATCCCTTCATCAGCAGATCTCCCGCTCCCGCCCCGCATAAAGTCCGTGTATCCTGTGATAAAATCTTCGATGATAATTCTCCATGAAATGCCGTCCACCACCAGATGATGAATGATCAGGACAATGAAATCTCCGTCCGTTGTCCGGAAATGGGCTGCCTTGACCAGAGGGCCGGTTTCAAGATTCATGCGCTGCCGCAAATGATTTATATGACCGTGCAGATGATCGATATACACATCTTCATGCCGCAAATCCTCGAATAAATAATCGAAATACGGGATAACGGCATCGTTCATCTGTTGCAGCCAGGAGCCGTTCATCTCTCTGAAAGTAAAACGGAGTGCAGGATGGCAATGAATCAGATTCATCAAAACCAACTGCACGATTTCCGGATTCAGACGCCGCCCGGAACGCATGATCAGACTCTGGTTCCATTCATGCTGATCCGCAAACCGCCGTTCAAAGAACCAGTGCTGAATCGGTGTCAGGGGCACGGGGCCTGAATCGGCCGTTGTCCCTCCGGCTGCATGACAGCGGCCGATTCTGCCGCTGATCTCAGCGATGGTCGGATATTCGTACAAATCGGTCACATGCATATCGTAACCCTGTTTCTGCAGCTCAAACGCAATCTGTATCGCCTTGATGGAATCTCCGCCAATCTCGAAATAATGATCGTGTATGCCGACCTGTTTACAGCCCAGATGTTTCTCAAAGGCAGCCACAAGACATCGCTGCACCTCATTGACCGGACGGCTTCCGGATGTTCGCTTCCCGCTGTTTACGGAAACCGGCAGACCCGAACCGTCCAGCTTGCCGTGTGAGTTTCTGGGAAGCGACTGCATGAGATGAATGGATGTGGGAATCATATACTCAGGCAGAACAGCCTTCAGACATGAGCGGATATGCCCGGATGTCAGAGAGGCCGGTCCGCAGACATAGGCATGAAGCCTGTTTTCTCTCACTCCCGATCCCCTGGCAATCACAGCCGCTTCCCTGACACCGGCAATCTGCATCAGATGATATTCAATTTCACCCGGTTCGATCCGGAAGCCCCGGATCTGAACCTGATTGTCCAGACGTCCGATATATTGAAGTGTGCCGTCCGGGTTCCACTTCGCCAGATCCCCGGTCCTGTACATCCGCCGATACGGCGCTTCGGCATCCGGAGCAAATGGATTGACACAGAATTTATCTCTGGTTAATTCGGGATTGTTGACATAACCGCGGGCAAGACCGCATCCGGAAATACACAATTCACCTGTCGCGCCCACGGGCTGCAGATTCATTTCGGAATCGACGATATACACGGCATGATTGGCGATGGGGCGCCCGATCGGGGGCAGCTTTCCTTTACTGCTGCCGGACCGGATTTCACACCATGTGGTAAACACTGTATCTTCCGTTGGCCCGTACAGGTTGTAGAACCGGAAAGGCAGCTCTCCTGATGGGACCTGTGTCAGTCTCTCTCCTCCCGTCTTCAAATGGGTCAGCGCCGTTTCTTCGGGCCATCGGAAATGAATCAGCGATTCGGCGACAGCAGTCGGTTGAAATGACTGCGTGATACGGTTTTTGATCATCCATTGCTGCAAATGCGACGGATCCTTGCGTTCCTGATCGGGTACAATGTAAAGCGTCGCGCCCGATGTCAGGCACGGCCATATTTCCAGGGCCATGGCATCGAATCCCGGGCTGGCCGCCTGGGTCATCCGGTCCGAGGGCTGATTATGAAACAGGACCTGATGAACCCGTAAAAGATTGATGAAACCGGTGTGTTCGATCATGACGCCTTTGGGCATTCCGGTGGAGCCTGATGTGTAAATGACGTACAACAGATCGTCAGGAGCAATGCCCGGTTTGCACAGCCTCTTTCTATTGCGGAACAGACCGGCTGAATATTCAACGACATGAATATCCTCATCGATCATGTGTCTGAAATCCGGATGAACCATGATATGTCTCAGACCGCTGTCCGCAATGATATGCCGGATCCGTGAATCCGGATATGCCGGATCGATCGGCAGATAAGCCGCACCCGTTTTCAGTATGCCCAGAAGGCTGACAATCAATCCCGTTGATCTGGGAAAAAGGCAGCCGACCAGGCTGCCCGGGCCTATATCGGATTCCTGAAGCACAGCCGCGATCTGGTTTGCCCTGGCATCGAGCTCCCGGTATTCCAGCTGAAATTCGCCCTCGACAATGGCCGGGTGACGGGCGTATTGTCCGGCCATCTGTTCGACCAGGGAGGGAATGGATGTAAACGGGGGGACAGTGTTTTCATCATTGAACCGGGACAGCAGCAGCATTTTTTCATCCCGGCCGATCAGTTCCAGATCGGCCAGCCTGATCCGGGGAAGCCTGATTATTTCGGACATGCAATGTTTCAGACAATCGAACAACCGGGCGATATCGGTTTCTTCATAGGCTGCGCTGTGAAAATCGAATTCAAATTTCAGCCGTTCCCTGGATTCCCTTTCCGTTACATGCAGGACAAGAGGAACGACCTCATACTTGTTGGGATGCCATTGTACGGGAATGCTGTGGGTGAAATTATCATAAGAAAAAACCACCCTGAGCCAGTCGGTTCCGTATCCGTACACATTTTTCAGATCCTGCAGCAGGAGATCATACGGATATTTCTGATGGCGCATATGCCCCTTGACCTGCCGGGCGATGTCTTTAATCCATTCGATAAATGACAATTGGCCGTTCACGGAGACACGGAACGGGACCGTATTGACAAACATGCCCACCGTGGCCTTTTCCTGCCTGCCTGTGCGGTTATGCACCATGGTTCCAAGTACCATTTCCTTCTGAAAACTGAGACGGCTCAGACAGAAAATAAATACGGAAAAATGAAAATGGGACGGTTGAATATCCTGATTCCGGCAGAATGCATTCATTGCGGCGGTTTCTTCCGGTGTGAGATAGTAATTCAGCCGCAGCGAATCGATTTGCGGACCCGGTCCTGAGCAGGTTCCGAAATGAACGGGAGGAGGCATGTTTTTCAATAAATCAAGCCAGTAATCACGGTCACGGCTGCACTGCGGTGAATTGATATATTGTCTCTCTTTTTCCTGATAGGCCAGATAGGATGGATATTCCCTCAGATCCGTTTCACCCCGTTCAAGCATTTGAACCGTTTCCCAGATCCGGTCAGCGATCAGACGGACCGTCCATCCGTCGCAGATCGTATGATGCAGATGCATATAGAATCCCGTAACCCCCTGTACATGGGTGACACAGAAATAGTACAGATCCGAATCGGTCAGTTGAAAAACTTCCGCTGATTTTTCATGCAAAAACAGGTCTTTTTCGAATTCATCCTTAAAATGGTAAATATCGATCATATCTGAACACGATGAAGACAGCGTCTGGTGAACACCTTCCTCGTTCTCGTTCAACCGCAGCCTCAGTCCGTCATTCGACCGGATACACTGTCGAATGGCCCTGGCCGCGATCTCCGGATCCACAGGCCTGGGGAAACGATGCGTCATCACAATATTACCCAGACCCAGCCCCCTGTATTTTTTTTCTGCATACCAGATCCGCATCTGAGCATGCGTCAACGGAACGGCAATCCCTGTTTTTTTCATCGATCCTGTCTCCTTCAACATCCGTCTTTCTCACAAAGATACAGTGTAAACACCAAATCCCGATCTGAATCATAATAGCCGTGGCAGGTGCTGGCATCCGGAAACGGGGGCAGATCCCCGTTCAGACAACAAATCCGGAAACGTTTCCCGGATGCGCACAGAATGACCTCGATATCATGAAACCGGATAAAATGGCGGTTCAGATAGAAATGGCATTTAAAAAAGCTTTCTTTGGCACTGAAAATAAGCGCGGCCGCTTTCTGCTGATCGGACGAGGGATACCGGCTGATGTGTTCCAGTTCAACGGGCGTACAGAATGTCGGCCAAAGTACGCGCCTGACCTTTTTAATTTCTTCGACATCGAATCCGATGCTGTGATAACGGGATGACATCCCCACGACTGCGCCGCAGGTTTCATCGGTATGGGAGATGGAGCCGACGATGCCTTCGGGCCATCGGGGACACCGGTTCCAGTCCGGAATCAGCGGAAATGCAGCGACGCCAAGCTGCCTGCTTGCGCGGCGTACGAGTATGCGGCCCGCGCGATATTCATGCATGCGTTTATCCACCGAATGCCGGACATGATGGATCTCTTCCGGAAAAATATCGCCTTCGACGGACCTGATTTGCTGGACAGCCCAGGCCAGCAAGGGCCTGTGACGCCATACTGATTTCAATACGTTCGTCATCATCCGTTTCATCCAAATGCTAAAATGAAACCATCAGACCGCTCAATACACCGGAGCAGTTCCATGCCCGGACGGTTTAATGCCGGGTTTGATCATGAGAATAAGGGACCGTACAGCAGATAAACAGGAATCAGGTTACCCGTATCGAGAAGAAAGGAATGAGATTATTATCGGTTCAATATGACACACCATCCCAATATTAGCCTCTGCTGTCTTGCCGCGCTGTCGTACCAGGATATTGGATTTCAGGTAATCAAAATCGAGTGATAAAAGTAAACATAAAGGTCAAATAATGCAAATGAATTTCAAGTCATAAATATTAAATTTCTGTCATCCTATGACTTTTCTGTTGCATTATTCCTGTGATCTTTTCTATATTTCAGGCAGAAAACATGTATCACAGGGCGGATAATTTTATCGGGGAAAAACGGAAAAAGGCCTTATCATGATTTACAGACACGGCCGGTATCCCGTTAAAAATTGAACGGCAGAAAATCCGTTTTCCAGATTCCGGCAGGATTCCATGGATATACAGCAAGACATCATTCAATCAGAAGACCTATCCGACAAATCCGGGATTCTTGAACCGCATCATTCCATTCCGGATCTTCATGAACTTCTGAAACGGCTTCCGGATATCATTTTTTGCGTGGACAGGGAATGCCATGTGCATTATGTCAACCATGCAGAATTCGACCTGGATGATCACCATCCCGAAAAGACAACGATTTACGATTTGATGCCGCCCGGGTTCAGCGTCCAGCTGAAACAGGCCCTTCAGGACACTTTCGAGACGAACAGGATACAACAGTTCGAGTATTTATCGGGGGCCGGTCAATGGTGGAACGTCTCGGCACAGGCCATTTCATCCGCTGAGTTCACCGGATTCGCACTGATCGTGCTTTCGGAAATCACACTTCAAAAACAGGAGATTCATATTCTCCAGGCACTCGAACAGGCATTCACTTATCTCAGCTTCGATATCGATATCACGGATACCGAAGGGCGCCTCATCTTTACCAACCAGGAGTGCAATCAAAAAAATATCGGGCTGATTCCCGAGCTGCTCCGGACTAGTGAACACGGAACGGATGAATATCAAGCATCTGTATGGCCGACTATCGAAACCGGAAAAATCTGGACGGACGTGGTTCAGATCCCCGATGCATCAGGAGACGAGAAAGCGCATGAAGTGACCATTCTGCCGTTTACCAACAGCAGGAATGAGATCACGAATTATATTCTTATCAAAACGGAAGTGGATGGGGGGATACTCCCGGAAATCACGGAAACACAGGAACAGGAATTCAACGGGGGAATACAGGACAACCCTGAAATGACGGACCTTCCCGGCGGTGAAGAGGAAGAAACCGGGACATCCCTTATCGGTGCAGGTCAGCCGGACATGAACGATTTTATGCTGCACAGTATTCATCATGAAATGAGCGGTCCGCTGAAACGCATGCATGACGCCGTCGGTCAAATGCTGAAACGGGATATCCGTTCTGATGTGAAACGGGATTTGATTGATCTTCAGAATAGTTCGGAGCATCTGCACAGGCTGACGCAGAATATTCATGATCTGATTCAAATTCAGTCCGGACAATTCACGTTCGAATCGACTGTCGCGAAGCTGCGGGAACTCTTTATGGAACCGGCCAGGCAAGCATCCGCTCCGGCGTTTGAAAAAGGACTGGAACTTATTGTGGATCCGGATCCGGATCTTCCCGTCAACATCTATGCGGACGGTAAAAGAATCCGGCAGATGATTACCGGCCTTTTGACCCATGCAATTCAGCGGACAAAATCCGGAACTGTAACTCTGCGCATACGGGGCGACATGCAGGAAGCGGGAAGCATGCGATTATGTTTTTCGGTGACAGATACCGGGGACATGGTTACTGCCGGATTTCAGGAGGCTTTTGCCCGCAATCTGAACGGGGCACCTGTTCCTGCATTCAACCAGCAATCGTATGCGGGGCCCGTATTGGGGCTTGTTCTTTGCGCATGGATGGCGGAGAAAATGCAGGGACATCTGGAGATAGAAAGCCCGGTATCCCCGCATATGGATACGGGCGATCCGGCGCTGGCCGTACCGGGATCCGGTACGGGATGTACCATTCACCTGGTCCTTAATGTACAGGTCCCGGAGCAGGCGCATGCGGGTCCCCTGAACCTGCACGAGAAATACAGGGGCAGGCCCGTTCTGATCGTCGCAGAGAATCTTTCACTGAGGATGAGCATCGAAAAAGCATTGACTCGCTTTGGCCTTCATCCCATCGGTGTTTCAGGGGACCGGGCGGCATTGGCCGCGTTGAACCAGCTCATGCTGCAAAATACACCGGCAGCCTTGGTTCTGATCGATTCCTCGCTTCGGGGCATGGGGGCCTTCAAACTGGCTGAACAAATCATTCATGATGACGGGCTGAATCCCGATATCATCATGATGCACTCTCCCCTTATTCCAGAGGAGGAAATCGCAAAATACCGCACGATTGGGATAACGGTTCATCCGGTCAAACCGCTGGATCCGTCCGACCTCATTGACCTTTTTGCAGGAGACATTTCCGATCCGGCTGAACAAACCGGAACCGCTCCGGACGGACCAGACGATATCCCTTCAGAAATTGAACATGAGGATGCTGAACTGTCCGATTTCCATCTCGATGCAGCGCATGAACCCGCAATGGATATGGACAGGGCCATGCAGACGTTCGGCGGGGATTCCGTGACAATGATGGAACATATTCATACATTTATCAATACGTTTCCTGAAACGGTCCGGACATTTCACGACCATGTCCATAACGGACAAATGACATTTTTGGAGAAATCAGCACGGGAGTTTAAAATCAGGGCACGCATGCTCGGCGCCGGGGAGCTGTATCTTTGGGCCGACAGGCTCGAGACAGCCGGATGGAAAATGAAAACAGCGGATGCTCCTTTCATTCTCGAAAACCTGTCCAAGGCATTTGACCGTCTCAGAATGTTTGCTGACCGGTTGCAGTTGTCGAAGCAGGAAATGAGTGCTTCCGGCGTTCGCCGTATTCTTCTTATTGAAGAAAATGCCGACCATCAACAGTTTTTAAAAACCCGGCTTCAGGAATTCGGAAACGAAATACTGCTGGCAGAAGACGGATTCAAGGGCCTTGAAATGGCCAGAAAAGAGAAACCGGATCTGATTATTCTGGATCTGATGCTGCCTCATATCAGCGGACACGGTGTCGCGCATATGCTGCGGCTGGATCCGGAATGCCGGCATATCCCCCTGATCATGCTCACATGCAGAGATATGAAAGAAGATAACGAAATGGCCATCAGAGGGGGAATCGATCTGTTTATGCTGAAATCCACCGAAACAGATAAACTGATCGAAGAAATCAACCGTCTCGTTCCCCGGGAACAAGATTAAAGAAAAACAGGTCTATCGGGTCGTCAGGTCGGAGCGTGAACCGGAGAAGATGAGAAACGGAGAGAAGAGAAAACCGCAGAGAAAAATCAATGTAAAAGAGTAAAAGTGTAGAAGAGTAGAAGGGGAAAAACAATTAACTAAAAGCCTTGCTAT